>NZ_JADVOP010000008.1 GCF_016508585.1 Acinetobacter baumannii | reverse complement strand
ATATTTTATTGTGAGAATAAGTAGAGGGTTAAATATCCGTATTCACTAAATTTTAATCAAATTTTTTTAAATATGAGTAATAAAAATCAAGTGATATATCTTTTTTATAAAGAGCTGATCAGATAAATTTTGAAAATAAAAAATGGCTTTAAAAAGCCATTTGAGTGTTGAATATGTTTTTATTCTTGTGATTTAGACAGCTACAGTTTTACGTTTTTCAATCATTTTACCGAGCAACAAGCCGAGTTCAAACAACATCCACATTGGGATGGCTAACATAATCATTGAGATAGCGTCTGGCGGGGTAATGAACATCGAGATAAAGAAGCAGCCCACCACAATAAAACGACGTTTTTCGGCCAATGTTTTTGTGCTTACGAAGCCAATAAGAATTAAAACTAAAGTAATAATTGGAATTTCAAAAGTCACGCCAAACACCAAGAATAGTTTTAAGCAAAAACTGAGATAACTATTGATATCGGTCATTGGTGCAACGGTTTCAGGTGAGACACTGATGAAGAAATGTAGAATTGACGGCAAAGCAATGAAATAGGCAAATGCAATACCCGAATAAAACAGAATAATGCTGCCAAATAACAGCGGGAATGCCAGATTTTTTTCTTTTTCGTACAGGGCAGGTTTAATAAATGCCCAAAGTTGATAAATAATAAAGGGCATTGCCAGCATCAGCGCAATAAAAAAATTCAACTTAAACGGTGCCATAAATGTTGCAGTAACATCCGTAGCAATCATGGTGGATGTTGCCGGCAATTGTTTTCTCAAAGGCTCTGAGAGGGCAATATAGGTCTTGTTGGCAAAAGGCAATAAACAAAAAAAGATCAGGATGAGCGCCCCGACAATTTTAAATAAATGCTTACGTAACACCATCAGGTGCTGTGTAATCGGCATTGCATCCAAAGGCGGACGATCTGTTGATGCGTTGTCTTGTACTTGAGGTGCGAGTGAATCTGTCATACCGCCACCTTCAGTTTTGGAATGGTTACTGTTTCAATGGGAATAATCTGTGAAGTGGTCATTATGCAACTTTGCTGATTTAACCAATTTTTTGACATATAAATATAAGGAACTTGGGTATCCAGTTTGTGGTAATGATATGTTGCAAAAGGATTTTGTTGACCTGACTGTTCTGCATGGGTTTCTTGTTCTATCGCAATTTTTTGTTGTTGTAACTCTTGCATCTGAGCCTGCATTTTTTGTTCAAGTTCTTGGATCTTCTGCATCTCTTGTTGCATCTGTTCTCTAAATTCAGAAAGACGTAACTCACGATCGATATCATTTTGGACACTTGTGATCGCTCGTTTAAATTTACTATACCATTTGGCAGCAAAACGAGCAGCTTCAGGAAGCTTATCGGGTCCCAATACCAACAGTGCAATGATCCCGAAAACTAACAGTTCTGAAAATCCAACATCTAACATGATCTACGCCTCACCGATTAGTGCTTTACAGTAGAATTCACATCAGTATTGGTCGTTTGATGTTCTAGTGTACGAGTTTCAGTGATTGAAGCCTGAGTCGCTTCTTCATCTTTGATTGATTTCTTAAAATCTTTTACTGCACCACCCACATCTTTACCTAAATTTTTCAGTTTCGACGTACCAAATAATAAAATCACAACGATTGCAAAAATCAGTACGTGCCAAATCGATAATCCAGCCATAGTTTTAACTCCTATTTTATTTAGAGCTATAACAACAGTTATCCGTGACAGAAAAGTGACATTAATATTTCAATTTAAAGACAGAAAATATTTTTGAAATATTTTGCGATGTTAAACGCTATCGATTTTGGAAAGTGCTAGTATGATCATGATTTGAGAATAAGGGATATATTGTGGCTTTGTTATTTCCAGTTCTGTCATTTATTTGTGGGTTAATACTGGCGAATAGCAAATTTTCAGTCAATTTAAAGACGATGATGTCCTTATTGCTGGCACGTGTCTTTATTCCGATTGTCATCGTTTACAATATGGTTTTTTATAAATCGGGCAGTATTGCTTTAATTCTATTTGCTTTTGTCTCCTGCTTTATCCTTTTTTTTGTTTATTTAAAACGTTCTAAAGATCGCTTGGCATCACTGTGTTTTAGTTATACGAATATGGCGTGGTTGGGCTTTCCCATTGCTTTGGCAATTTTTGGCGCTGAGCATAGTATGGCAATGATTCCACTGTATATTGGTGTTTCGATTTTTGGCAATTCATGGGCTGTAACCTCTGTCAGTTCTGAGCCACAATCTAAAACCTTGCTCTTCAAAAAAGTGCTCCAATCACCACCTGTGATTGCATTGATCATTGCAGGACTTTTACGCTGTTTTGATGTGCAACAATTTCAAACCCAACAATGGGTAGATTGGATATATAACGCCTCTAAATGGAGCATGAGCTTCACTGGGATGTGCGTATTGGGAATGTGGTTAAGAAAAACCAAAGTGCATATGGATGATTTAATGATCAGTACCCGACTTGCAATACTGAAACTGTGTTGTGGGCTTATACTGTGTGGTTTGGTCTATTTCTTTTTACCTGTTCCACAAATTCATGATTATATTGGCGTGATGTTCTTACTCTTTTGTTTGCCACCTGCCGCTAATATTGTGGCATTGGAAACGCATTATCAAGGCACTGGCGTTTCCGCAAAGTATATTGCTTCGGGAACCATCGTCAGTTGTGTAGTATGTGTCTTATATGGCGTGTTGATTCATTTTTTATAGTTTTCCTTCTTTTTTTAATTTAGATGGACTTTGAAGACATCATCATGAATTTTTGCGTCTATTCATGGTGTTCCTCCCGCTTTAAAAGAAGGGGGAGGAATCTACGAAATAAATGCTATTTCAAACTGGCTTTAAATAACTGCATTGCTTGACCACGATGACTGATTTTATTTTTGTCTTCTTTGCTCATTTCTGCACTGGAAATCCCAAGCTCTGGTAACCAGAAGAGAGGGTCATAACCAAAGCCGTTTTCACCACGGGCTTGTTCTAGTACTTCCCCTTGCCAAATACCTTGGAAGATCTGCGGTAAAGGATCATCGGCATGCTCAACCAATGCCAAAACACAGACAAACATGCCTTCAATCACTTGATTCGCTTTGCGCAAAGGTTTGAGGTTTTCAAGTAGTTTTGCATTATTTGCTGCGTCATCACCATGTTCACCTGCATAGCGTGCTGAGTAAATTCCTGGCGCACCACCTAATACAGGAACACAAATCCCAGAATCATCTGCAATCGCAGGTTTACCCGAAATACGGCTTGCATGACGTGCTTTGATAATTGCATTTTCAATAAAGCTTAAACCATCTTCAATTGCATCTTCGATATTCAGTTGACCTTGAGGAATTACATCCACAGGTAATGCCAATTCCGCAAACAGTTTTTCAAATTCAGCAATCTTGCCTTTGTTATTACTGGCAAGTACCAGAGTTCCTTGGGATAACCAATCTTTAGATGACATGATCCAAACTCAGAAAGTTAAAATGAGCTTATTTTAACTGAATCTGTGGTTTTAAATATGGCTAAATTTGATCATCATATATCGATCATTGGATAAGTTTTAGCTTTAGGCGGGATGTAATGGTCTAGTGAATGTTTAAGATCAAAAATGTCATTATTATGCATCAGCCCTAAGCCAAGATTGAGCTTTTGAATACTTCGGTCTTTCATGATCAAGCGTAAATAATAATGACGGTCTAATAATGTTTTTTTGAGTTCTACTTGAGCAATATCACGCAAAAAAACTTCTTTCTTAGTGACGCCTCTGCCTTTGAATTCGATGGTTTGGATTTTATCTTGCGTTAAAACCAGAATAGGAGATTGATTTTTAAATATTAAAATGGCTTTTCGACTCAAGAAATATGAAAAACTTCCCAATAATGCGATCAAAATAATCAAAAAAAGACTTTTAATACCATACTTAAATTCAAATAGTTCAATAGTGAAGAGTAGGGTAGCAAACCAAAATGGGCATGCAAAAATACCTGTAAAAATTGATAGTGGCAGGATTTGCCGACGTGAAGCATAATAGTTTTTCTTATCCATGTTTCGCATACTTGTTGTGACCTCAATCAGATGGCTGACAAGCAGAGTGTGCCTTGATGAAAAATCATTTGCCATACTTGCTGATCATTCATTACCCAGATTGAAGTGCGTAAAGCCGAATTATATTTTACTTGAGTATTGGTGTCGACTTGATAGCTGAGGCAAGTCAACAAAGCACTATGAGCAGAGAGTTGCTGTAGATCGAAGTCTTATGCATGAATCATATCTGTGTCTAGATCATTTAAAAGTGCATCCAGCATTTGACTTTTGTTCATGACCCGACCTGAAGCGTTTTTGCATGATGTTGAACGCCTATTCAAGTATTCAAATGTATGACCATCATTGCTGATTGAAATGAGCCTTGTTATGCATGAGGGGGTATCTACTTAAACGAGTTTTTTAATTCTGCTTTGAGTTTATGCTCCAATTCAACATGATTTGCTATAAACCAGCATGCTTTTTCATGATTTGATTCGTAAACAAAATCTGTGAGTGCTTTACTGTTGTGAGTATATTTTTCAGTATTTTCCACAAATGCCAAACTCAACAGGTCATTGATATTGTGTAGTGAATAAGCCGTAAGCTCGTTTTGAGGAATAATTAAAATTCGTGTGCCATGAAAAAGTTGGACCATATATGTCATTGGCAACTCCCCGTTGTTGCATAAAAAAAGCACCCGAGGGTGCTTTAAAATATTTTCAAGCTTATTGAGCTTGAATCCATTGATCTGCACGTTGTGTAGCTGTACGGATTTGATCTTGAGTCAAGTTCGCAGCCAAAGCAGTTTTTTTACTTTGAGACATGTTAATAACTTTATTGTCCAACATGCCATCACGTGTGGAAAGCTCATACCATTGGTATGCACCCATATAGTTTTTCTTTTGTTCTTCCATTACAGCAAGATTAAAGCTCGCACGATTATCGCCGTGGCTTGCTGCCTTTTCAAAGTACTGGCGTGCAGACGTTTCATTTTTAGCAACGCCCAAACCGTCCGCATACATACGACCCACATTTAACTGAGCCGCAGAGATACCTTGATCAGCTGCTGCTTTAAACCATGTAAATGCCTGTTTCAGATCTTTAGATACACCACCGGTACCGGCTTGGAAATGTGTCGCTAAATAAAACTGTGCTGCCGGTTGCCCGGCTTTTGCTGCTTTCTGTAAATCTGAAACATTCATATGTGCATATTGGGCTGCCATTGCTGAAACAGATTGTTGCTGCTGCGGTACATAGTCCGCATGGGCTTGAATACTGAGCAGCCCAAAAAATAATGTACTGCCTAATAATAATTTCTTCATAGAGCGCTCACTCGATAAATAGCGACTTCGCCGAACAAATTCGGGACAGTTTTACTTAAAAAGCTCCCTTGTTGGTTCCCATTTACAGCGAGTCGATCAATAATTTGAATCTGATTTTCAGCACATAAGGCTTCAAAATCGCGAAAAGTGCATAAGTGGATGTTAGGTGTATTGTACCACATATACGGTAAGGCATCAGAAACAGGCATCATTCCTTTCAGCGCAAGGAATGAACGTGTTTTCCAATACGCAAAATTAGGAAACGTAATAATTGCTTGTTTCCCCACACGCACCATATCGCGCAGAAGCACATCAGGTGCATCTACAGCTTGCAACGCTTGTGCCATGACGACATAGTCGAAAGACTGGTCAGCAAAGCGTCCCAAACCGAGGTTTAAGTCTTGTTGTATAATATTTAACCCTTTGCTGACAGCAATTGCAATCTTTTCTTGATCAATTTCTAGTCCATAAGCATGAATTTGCTGTTTTTTGCTCATTTGTGACAATAATTCACCATCACCACAACCTAAATCGAGCACACTTGCACCAGCATTGATCCATTTTTCAGCCAATTGTTGGTCAATACGCATTACACAGCCTCCTTAGGTGTTGAATTGAGGTGTTCGGTACCACCTAAAAATGCACGTAAGGATTTGACGTACAACGGAATCGGGAATAGAAAAGAATCGTGACCTTGTTCTGCATCAATATCTAGGTAACTTACTGGTTTTTGATTTGTAATCAATGCATTGACAATTTCTTGAGAACGTTCTGGGCTAAAACGCCAATCCGTTGTAAATGACACCACTAAAAAGCGACATTTGGTATTGGACAATGCTTTGGTTAATGATTGTTCGTATTCGCGAGAAGGATCGAAGTAATCCAAGGCTTTAGTCATAATTAGATAAGTGTTGGCGTCAAAGTTACGACTAAATTGTTCACCTTGATAGCGTAAATAGCTTTCTACTTGGAACTCAACATCAAAACCGTACATAAATTTGCCAGATTTTAAATCACGACCAAATTTCTGCTTCATGGCTTCTTCTGAAAGATAGGTAATGTGCCCAACCATACGCGCCAAAATCAAGCCGCGCTTTGGATAACTATCTAATTCCAGATAACGGCCGTTATGAAAGTCTGGATCAGACAAAATGGACTGACGAGCGACTTCATTAAAAGCGATATTTTGGGCAGAAAGCTTGGGTGCACTGGCAATAATTACACATTTCTGTAAACGGTCAGGATAGTCGACAGACCATTGTAAAGCTTGCATACCACCTAATGAGCCACCAATGATCGCATACCAAACCTGTATGCCTAAACGATCAGAGAGAAGAGCTTGAGTTTTTACCCAGTCACGGACAGTCACTAAAGGAAAGTCGGGACCATAAGGTCGGTTTTCATTTTCCGGATTAGGTGATGTGGGACCTGTTGAACCACTACAACCACCAATATTGTTTAAGGCGACAACAAAGAATTTTGAAGTATCAATAGCTTTTCCTGGTCCAATACAGGCATCCCACCAACCTGCTTTTTTATCGTCATCATGATGATAACCCGCAGCATGATGATGCCCTGAAAGCGCATGACAAATAAGAATTGCATTGGACTTGTCCGTGTTCAACTCACCGTATGTTTCCACCATGATTTCATAGCGTGGCAATACTCGACCACATTCAAGTTCTAACGGTTCTTCAAATTCAAACTTTTGTGGAGTAACAAGCCCCACTGAATCAGCTGGAAAAGACACTGGAAATGTTCGCCTTAAATTTTAGGAAGAAGAATAAACTGATGTTACGAATACCTACATTATCATGATTATTGCTAATAAATGAATGATACGAAAGTGATTTTTCAACTGTATATGACCATAGCGCTGGTGTGACGAATAGATCTCAATGTCTTATGTGATGATCCTTCAGCCAGTACTTTAATTTTACTCAGATTTTGTTTTGCAATCTGTTGGCAGGATCAATAAAACATAGTTTGTGAAATGTCGCTTATCGCTGTTAAGGCATTTTCAATGCACATTTTGATGATAGGGATCATCAAAACATTTTGATTCGTAACATCAATCAATATCAATAGATAAAAGAAAGGATACCATTAGGGGGTATCCTTTCTAAAGTCATTTAATTGATATAGCTTATACGGCAGCAGCAATTACTTGATCTGTGCTGAGTACACCTTGATCAATTAAACGGTTGGTCGCTGCAATAATCGCTTCAATAGATGAGGTCACGATGTTGTCATGGACACCTGCACCAAATGCTGATTTGCCTGTACCTTGAACTTGAAGTTCGATTAATGCCAAAGCTTTTGCATGCGCACCAGAACTGATACTGCGTTCTTCATAGTTCAAGACATCAATCGGTAATTGAAGCGCGTTTAAAATAGCGGAAATTGGACCATTGCCTTCGCCGCGTAAGCGTTGACTTTCACCATTCACTACAACATCAAGCTCAATGACCTGATTGCCATTTTCATCCGATAATCTGTAGTTTTTCGCTGAATAATGAGCATCTTTTGCAGAAACATAAGTGTCTTTGAATAGAGTCCAGATCTGTTGTGCTGAAACTTCGACACCTTCTTCATCGGCAACTTGTTGCACAATTTGTGAGAACTCAATCTGTAAGCGGCGCGGTAACACGACGTTGTAGTTTGATTCTAATAAGTACGCAATACCACCTTTACCAGATTGTGAGTTGACACGGATGACAGCATCATAGTCACGACCTAAATCTTTAGGATCGATGGGTAAATAAGGCATATCCCAGATTTCTTCATCTTTTTGGAATTCAAAGCCTTTTTTAATCGCATCTTGATGTGAACCCGAGAACGCAGTGAATACTAAATCCCCCGCATATGGATGACGCGGATGTACTGGCAAACCTGTACATTCTTCTATAGTCGCAATAATTTCATTGATATTGGAAAAATCTAATTCACAAGCAACACCTTGGGTATACATGTTTAATGCAATTGCAGCGACATCGACATTACCTGTACGTTCGCCATTTCCAAATACACAACCTTCGACTCGATCAGCCCCCGCCATGATTGCCAACTCAGATGCAGCAATACCACAACCACGGTCATTGTGGCAGTGAACTGAAATGATCACACCATCACGACGGGCTAAATTACGATGCATCCATTCAATTTGATCAGCATAGACATGTGGACCAGATACTTCCACAGTTGCAGGCAAGTTTAAGATCACTTTATTGTCAGGAGAAGCTTCCCAAATTTCTGTTACGGCATCACAGACATCTTTTGCCACTTCTAATTCAGTCGCGGTAAAGCATTCTGGGCTGTATTGGAAAATAAATTCGGTTTCAGGTTGTTTTGCTGCGTATTCCTTGACTTTGCTTGCTGCATTGATGGCCAACTGTTTGGCACCATTCACATCGACATTTAACACTTTCTTACGGAAGGTCGGCGAATTTGAGTTATAGATATGAACAATGGCACGTTTAGCACCTTGTAAAGATTCAAAGGTACGTGCAATCAAATGATCACGTGCCTGTACTAAAACTTCAATATAAACATCATCAGGAATATGACCTTCTTCGATCAATTTACGTGTGAAATCAAAATCAATCTGAGATGCTGAAGGAAAACCAATTTCAATATGTTTAAAGCCAATTTTGACCAACATTTGGAACATTTTAAATTTTTGTTCAATGTTCATTGGTTCAAAAATTGCTTGGTTACCATCACGGAGGTCGGTACTCATCCAAATCGGCGCTTTATTGATTTCCTTGTTTGGCCACTGACGGTCAGGCAAGTCTACACGTTGGTACATGCGACGGTATTTTTTACTTGGATCAGCCAACATCATGAGGGAACTCCTTGTGTAGTTGTCGTTGCTCGCTTCTTGGGTAAAGGCAACTTACTACAAATATAGATTGTGTCTATCTGTTCAATTTACAAGTATTTTTATGGTGAAAATAATGTAAATTTTCATAAATTCAAACGTGGATATCACGATATAAATCTAAACACTGAAGACTTGCAAATGGTTTAACTTGAGATTAATTCTAAAACAGTTATCTTGGAAATAATTTCCTTAATTTGCACAAAAAATATCAGTTGAGAGAAAAATTTCCTTTGAATGACTCAATCTTGAAAAATATATTCTTGATTGATTTCATTTACGGTAGCAGTTCCCATTAATGCCATGGTGATTTCGAATTCTTCCTTCAAAATCTTGATAACATGTGCTACGCCTAAAGCGCCCGCAACAGATAATCCATAGATTGCAGGACGTCCGATCAGCACTGCATCGGCACCTAAAGCCAATGCTTTAAAGACATCTGTACCACGACGAATCCCGCCATCTAAAAGCAGGGGAAAGTCGGTAGGTACAACTTTGCGAATTTTTTCCAGTGCTTTGAGGGGGGATATGGAGGTGTTAAGTACCCGTCCACCATGATTGGAAATGATCAGTCCTTTTATCCCAATATTGACTGCTTTTTGAGCATCAAGTGGATGTAGGACACCTTTTAAAATTACAGGCAGGGATGTATGCCTTATGATAAATTCAATATCTTCCCATTTCGGAGCAATCTGCATTAAGCCTTGAAAAACAGGATGTTGATTGTCAGTGATTTCTGGCAAAGGAATGTGTGTCGGCGTATGTGGATGCTGCATCGCTTCAGGTAGCTGAAAGTTCACACGGCGCTCACGGTCACGAATACCTGTATGTGGAGAGTCCACGGTAATCACAATTGCCTTAAAGTTTTGTTGTTGTGCTAGATGCACTAAAGCGAGTGATTTTTCTCGGTCACCTTGCCAATACAGTTGAAACCATTTCAAAGGGTTTTCTTTTTTGATTGAGCGCATATCGGTATTGGTAAATGTGCTGAGCAGCATGTTACTTCCGAGTACCTCAGCGGCGAGGGCTGTTGCTGCTTCACCCTCTGGATGAAACAGTTGCTGATGTCCAATCGGAGCAAGAAATATCGGATGAGGAAATGTTTCTTCTAAAATTTTACATTGTGTTGAACCGTGAGTTAGATCATTCAGTAATCTGGGGATGAGTTGAATTTTTTTAAATTGTTCTATATTGTCTCGGACACTTTGCTCATCCATCGCTCCCCCTTGAAGATAGTGCCAGGTATTTTCAGCCAAGTGCAGTTCAGCCTGTTTTTCATAATCAGCAATAGTCTGTAAATGGGGAGGAATTTGAGAGAGAGGAGGAAGAATGTTTTTATTCATGGATGACCCTGTCATTTAAATATAGACATGATTAAAGCAATCGCTTTCAAAGCTCAGCCCACTTACGTATAAGATTATGATATAGGCTGGTGAGTTTGACCACTTCTGGATGTTGATCACTGAGCTCAATTCTTAAACGCTGAATACTTTGATCCAGATTAAACAGCATATGACGATTAGCATCATCACGGATCATACTCTGAACCCAAAAAAATGAAGCGATTCGTGTACCTTGGGTGATAGGTGTTACTTCATGTACGCTGGTCGAAGGGTAAAGGATCATATCGCCAGCTGGAAGTTTAACTTCGTGATAACCATATGTATCTTCAACGACCAATTCACCGCCTTCATATTCTTCTGGCTCACTCAAAAACACAGTACAAGAAAGATCTGTACGAATGCGTTGCTGAGTACCTCGAATATTACGAATCGAGTTGTCGACATGAAAACCAAAGGACTCATTATTTTCATAGCGGTTGAAGTAGGGCGGTAAAATTTCTAGGGGCAATGCTGCTGATAGAAAAATAGAATTATTTCCTAAAGCTTCAAGAATGATATTGCCTAATTGTTGAGTTAATGGATGATTTTCAGGGAGTTGCTGATTTTGTTTTACGTTTTTCGACAAAGAGCCTGTGGTAGATTGACCATTCACCCAAGCTGCACTCTGCATTTCATTTCGAAAATACAAGACTTGTTCTTTACTCAGTACATGAGGAATATGGTGAATCATCTCTAATCCTTTTGCTTCAATAAATACTTGAGTCTTGTATACAAAGAAAAATAGCCTCTTGGAAGAGACTATTCTATATTATTTAAATGAAATCCATAAAATTATGCTGGATTTATTTCGTTGAATTAATATTTAAAGTTCAATGAAAGTACAGCACTACGTCCTTCCGCTTCTGTAGCATAGTGTGATGCATAAGCTTTAGTAAAATAGCGTTTATCTGAAAGGTTATTTAGATTTAATTGCAAATCTACATTTTTGTTAACATTGTAGCGTGCCATTGCATCATAACGAACATAGCCTGGAACAAACTTGGTATTGGCAGCATCGCCATAAACCTTGTCCATCGCTAAAGCCCCTGCACCTAAAGTTAACTGCGGAAGGACTTGGTATGTTGTCCAAAGTGTTGCGCTGTTTTTAGGAACGTTTGGAAGTTGTTTGCCTTTTGCCGCATTTGGATATGTACAAACGCCAGCACGAGTACATGATGGACCTGGGTTGGTTTGTTCGCTATCTAGATAAGAATATCCAGCAGTTATGTCCCATTTGTCCGTGATTTTACCTGTTGCGGTCAATTCAATACCATCCACTTTACTTTCGCCGCCATTGGTATAGGTGCCAGCATCTAATTGAATACGGGTATTTTGTTTTTCAGTACGGAATACTGCAGCAGTCAAGTTTAAGCGTTCATCGAGGAAATCCCATTTTGTCCCAAGTTCATAGGTACGTGCTTCTTCTGGTTTTAAATCCATATAAGCTTGACCAATTGCTTCGGAACCATCACCACCATCTACACCCACTGGGTTGGCAGATGTTGCATAGCTGGCATAAATTGAACCATTTTTCATTGGTTTAAATGTTAGTCCAGCTTGATAAGTGAAAAAATCTTTATTGTTTTCAAGCTTTAGACCTGTAGCATTTGTAACTTGTTCAGTGTCAAATTTGTCCCAACGAACACCTAAATCGAGTAACCACTGTGGGTTAAATTCAATATTATCGAGTAGATAAATTGAGGTCACTTTTGTTGTAGTTGTAGTTGTCTTTCGATTTGCAGTCGCTGAACCTAACCATTGTTCTTTTGAATTTGGATTGGTTAGAGAAGTACACCATGCATCATTGATTTTACAATCGCTGTTAAAACCACCAGTCGTGGTACCTGTATAACCGGGATAGGTGATTGTGTAACTGCCTTTGTCTGATTTTTGATCACTGTACTCAGCACCCACATTAAATTTATGCTTGATTTCTCCAGTATTAAACTTACCTGTCAATGCCAGCTGATCTGTGAAAATATCCGTATCAGTAATACGTGAATTGATGCGGCGCCAAACTTTATCATTTAATACATTACCTTTTGAATCATCGGGTTGAGTCCAAAGATAATCGTTTGTTGATTTATTATATACAGCAGTATTGGTAATCGTTAAATTCTCGTTTAAATCATGTTCTAATTTAATCGTACCAATTTGATTTTCTTGTTTTTGGAAATCACGATCATGTAATCCATAGTAAATGCCTTGTTTAACATCTACAGGTTTTCCAAAAGTTGCTTTCTTGGAAGCATCATAGTTATATGGTACACCTGAATCAGGTGTATCATCTGATTTTAAATAATAATAACTCAATGTTGCACGAGTTGGCGTGTCTAAACCAAAAGTAATACTGGGTGCAATCCCCGCACGTTTATATTCCGCACCATCATGTTGACCAGCTTTTTCATTTTGATGCCCCATGATTGCAACACGTGCAGCAATGCCATTACCAAAATCTTTATTGCCATCTAGAGTAATACGTTGGTAATTGTCTGTACCACCAGCCACGGAACCTTCTAGAAAGTCACCTTTTTTTGCGACTTTAGAAATCATGTTGACGCTACCACCGACAGAGCCAGCACCCCCGAATGATGATGCAGAACCTTTAGTTACTTCAACTTGTTCTACAGCAAACATTTCACGGTTTTGTGAGGTCGAATTACGAACCCCATCTACATACATTGAACTTTCAGAATTATATCCGCGGATAAATGGACGATCACCATTTGGATTGCCACCTTCACCAGCTCCCAAAGTAATTCCTGGCACAGTACGAAGTGCATCGGCAAGTGTGGTGACTTGCGTATCTTCAATGAGTTTTTTTGAAATAACTGATACCGACTTAGGAGTGTCGAGAAGTGGAGCAACGAATTTTTTATTGGCAGATTCATCTACTTTTAAACTTTGTTCTGCAGTTGCTTGCGCTTTAATTGTTGGCAGTTTTGCAATTTCGTCCTGAGCAATGGCTGACGTAGCAATAACAGAAAGTGATGAAGCAATTGCTGTAGAAACAATTTTTTTGCGTGATTTGATAAATGACATACTTTAACTCACAAAGAGTAGTGCAAATTTGTATGCGAATAATAATGATTCTTATTTTTTTATGCATCTATTTGTTATTGTATTTGTCGATTGAGTTAAAGAGTTTTTAAGTAAAAATAAATTAGTCTTATTGGAAATTTTAGCCTAATCATATGAAAAAAATAAATTTAATAATATCTCCTCAATATTTCAAGATGTAAAAAAAATGAAGTGATTGTGAATAGGACTTTAGACTTAGGTAAATTCATCAAAATGTAATCGAGCATAAGAAATCAATTGATTTGTTTTTTTGTTGTTTAAAATATGAGCATAAAGGCAATAACAATCATCGAAATAAAATGATTTACACAGGTATTTTGTATATATTTAAATGTTGTCATATAATGTGGCACTTTTTTAAAAACTGTAATTATTAAATTCTATCGAGGAAGCCATGCAAGTAACTTCTGAAGCGGTTTCGGGCGTTGCCCGTCGTTTAAATGTATCTGTACCGACGAGCCGTATTAACGAGCAGTTTGAAGCTCGCTTGAAACGCACTGCTAAAACTGTGAAGATTAACGGCTTCCGTCAAGGTAAAGTGCCAGTAAATGTTGTACGTCGTGAGTACGGCGCGGGTATTTATCAAGAAGTTGTCAATGATATTATTCGTGACACAGTATTCGAAGCGATTCAACAAGAAAAAATCAATGCTGTTGGTATGCCAAATATCGACAAAGTTGAAAATAAAGATGATGCATTAGTTTATCAAGCAACTGTTGAAGTTTACCCTGAAGTTGAAGTTAAATTTGATGGTCTTGAAGTCTCTCGTAAATCATCTGAAGTGACAGACAAAGATGTTGAGGTAATGCTTGAAAACCTTCAAAAGCAGCGCGCTGAGTGGACTGAAACTAAAGGCATGGCGAAGAAAGACATGCAAGTGACTTTCGACTTTGAAGGGACTGTTGATGGTGAAAAGTTTGAAGGCGGTGCTGCTGAAGACTTTAAACTTGTTTTAGGTTCTGGTCGTATGATCCCTGGCTTCGAAGACGGTATCGTTGGTATGAAGAAAGGTGAAGAGAAAGTGATTGATGTTACTTTCCCTGAAGACTACCAAGCTGAAAACTTGGCTGGTAAAGCTGCTCAATTCAAAATCACAGTTAAACTTGTTGAAAAACAAAAACTTCCTGAAATTGATGCTGAATTCTTAAAAATCTTTGGTTTAACTGAAGAAGAAGGCGTTGAAAAATTAAAAGCTGACGTTCGCAAAAACATGGAACGTGAAGTGAAAAATGGTTTGCGTAACCAAGTGAAAGGTGCAACTTTTGATGCACTGGTTGCGGCAAACGAAGTTGAAGTTCCTGAGTCTATGTTGGCTCAAGAAATTGACCGTCAACGTCAACAAATGATCCAACAATTTACTCAGCAGTTTGGTGCTCAAGGTGCAAAAGCATTTGACAGCAGCATGCTTCCAGATGAATTGTTCAAAGAGCAAGCAGAAAAAGCAGTGAAGCTTGGCGTACTTGTGAGTAAAGTATTGGCTGATGCTAAACTTGAAGTAGATCAAGCTCGTGTTGATGCTTATATCGAAGATATGGCTTCTTCTTATGAAGATCCAGCTGAAGTGATTGAATATTTCAAAAATGACAAGCAACAACGTGCTCAAATTGAAGGCGTTGTGTTAGAAGATCAAGTGGTTGATCACATCTTGGCTAGCGCTAAAGTGACTGATGAAGCTGTAAGCTACCAAGATTTGTTAAAAGAGCAACAAGCACGTCAACAAGGCTAAGCTGTTTGATGTTGAAAAAGGCGCTTTGGCGCCTTTTTTTTATGAGTTTAAACATTGGCTTAGTCAATCTGTTCACAATACTTATGCAAAAAATATCGGATATTTAGTTGGGAATATTTTGCATTTTCAGCAATTATCCCTCATATTGTGAACATGAGTGACGTAACAAAAATTCAGGAATAAATAACGTATGTATGTTCCATCAATTGAAAGCGCTTTAGTGCCAGTAGTCGTAGAACAATCTTCACGCGGTGAGCGTTCTTTCGATATTTTTTCGCGTCTTTTACGTGAACGTGTGATTTTCTTAACGGGTGAAGTTGAAGATAACATGGCGAATCTTATCGTTGCGCAGATGTTGTTTCTAGAAGCTGAAAATCCAGACAAGGATATCCATTTATATATCAATTCGCCGGGTGGATCTGTGACTGCAGGGATGGCAATTTACGATACCATGCAGTTTATCAAGCCTGATGTTGTGACATATTGTATGGGGCAGGCAGCATCAATGGGTGCATTCTTATTGAATGCAGGTGCGAAAGGTAAACGTTATTGCCTGGAAAATGCCCGTGTGATGATTCACCAACCATTAGGCGGTTTCCGTGGTCAGGCATCGGATATTGAAATCCATGCGCGCGAAATTCTATTCATCAAAGAACGTTTAAACCGTTTAATGGCTGAACATAGTGGTCAGGATTACGAAACTGTTGCTAAAGATACAGATCGTGATAATTTCATGACCGCACAGCAAGCAAAAGAATATGGTTTAGTGGATCAGGTATTAAGTAAACGACCACAAAACTAAGCATTTATAGATACGATTTAAGAATTTGGAGTGAAAATGTCCGATCTTCCTCAAGGACAAAAGCATTGTTCATTTTGCGGTAAAACGCAGTCTGAAGTCGGTAAGCTGATTGCAGGCGAGGACGCATATATTTGTAATGAATGTGTGGATGTATGTCTAGACTTAGTGCAAACGAGTCAGCAAGTGGAAACTGGCGATTGGGCATCACGTCCATTGCCTAAGCCCCATGAAATCCGTGCGGCTTTGGACCAATATGTGATTGGTCAGGATACTGCGAAGAAAACGCTTTCAGTGGCAGTATATAACCATTACAAACGTTTGAAAGTTGCTCAAACTGGACATAAGCCTAAAGATGCGGTTGAAATTGCGAAAAGTAATATTTTGCTGATTGGACCAACAGGTTCGGGGAAAACATTACTTGCGCAAACGCTGGCGCGTCTACTGGATGTACCTTTTGCAATGGCAGATGCAACAACATTGACTGAAGCAGGATATGTTGGTGAAGATGTTGAAAACATTATTCAAAAACTGTTGCAAAAAGCCGATTACGATGTAGAGAAAGCCCAGAAAGGCATTATCTATATTGACGAAATTGATAAGATTACCCGTAAATCTGAAAATCCGTCAATTACACGTGATGTCTCTGGTGAAGGTGTACAACAAGCATTGTTGAAAATGATTGAGGGTACAGTTGCATCCATTCCTCCTCAAGGTGGGCGTAAGCATCCACAGCAAGAATTTATTCAAGTGGATACAGCCAATATCTTGTTTATCTGTGGTGGTGCATTCTCAGGTCTTGAGAAAGTGGTGCAGCAACGTCAAGAGAAAGGTGGAATCGGCTTTAATGCAGATGTGAAGAATAAGGATGATACTAAAAAAGTCTCTGAATTGTTCCGACAGGTTGAAGCAGCCGACTTGGTAAAATTTGGCTTAATTCCAGAGTTTATTGGTCGTTTACCTGTGATTGCAACCTTGGAAGAGCTTGATGAAGAAGCACTAATGCAGATTCTGACTGAGCCTAAAAACGCCTTAACACGCCAATATCAATATTTATTTGAAATGGAAAATGTTGATCTTCTGTTTGAGGATTCTGCATTACGTGCGATTGCGAAAAAGGCTTTAGAGCGCAATACAGGTGCGCGTGGTCTGCGTTCTATTCTGGAAAACGTTCTGCTAGAGACGATGTATGATTTACCAAGTCGCTCTGATATTGGTACAGTCATCATCAACGAAGCTGTGATTAATGACAAAGCTGTACCTCAGTTCAAACCTGAACGACAGCCCAAGCAAGAAAGCAATGAAGTTGAAAAAGTAGATCTAAAGGTTTTAGACAGTAAATCGGCTTAAATGTTGGATTTTACTCAGCATCACTTTTGCATCTTATCTGAAACGTGTAAGTAGTTTGACTATTTACACGTTTTTTTATTTTTAAATTGTCATTGTAATGTTAAGCTCACTGTGCAGAATATTGTTTATTAAGAATGAAAATAAAAAATACGCGGTGAGGGAAAATCATGCGTTACATCAGTTTATTCGTTTTGATGAGTTGTGGATTAGCAGCTTGTCAAAGTCATCAATCTGTTGAACAGCAATCAACCAAAGTTGTTTCAACTTTAGATCCTATTGATTTTAAAAAAGAACAATCATTGGTTCATGAAAAGCTGGATCAATATAAAGTGAAATCTTTTTCCGCCGGTTCTTGGGTCAATCAAAAACCCGGTCAATACTTTCATTTGGTGAAACCACAGAATCCTCAAGCTGCTGTGATTTATTTCTATCGTCCAGACAGTCGCTGGAACAGACAGGAAATCATTCCCACCAATTTCTTTTTAAATGGTAAGCGTATTCCCAGTTTAATCAGCAATCACTACTATTGGATTGAGCTTGCTGAAGGTGATTATAAATTAAGTCTAAGTCGGCCATTAACAGTTTTTCATTTTCAGAAGCCTAAAGTTGCCTATTTTTCTGTAGAAGCAGGCGGGCAATATTTTGTTAAATACGAGGAAGAGAAATTCCGTGGTGGGCCAAACGGTGAGGCTGGGCTATTACGAGTTGGACCATTGATGCAAATGCCAACACGACAGGGTTTAAAAGAAATTGCCATGACGCAACTTAAAACACCTGGATTGAATTTTGTTGCTGAGGTGACTGCGGATGGGCGGGTAATTAAACCGCAAGAGAAAATTAAAGGTGCACCATATAAGGTAAGTGATGATGTACATTTAGGGCAACCTTTTAAGCTCTGGAATCCAACGACTTGGTAAGCTTTTTTAACAAACATCCAGATGTAAAAAAGAGAGCCTAGCTCTCTTTTTTAATGCTTACGGTGTATTCGCTGCTTTTTTCAACTCAGCGAGTTTTCTATTGATGTCTTTAAAATCCTGTTCAGTATTTTGAAGCGTTCTGCTGAGTTGAGCATTCATAATCTTCATGGTTTCTTGAGCAACCTGAGGCGATTTTTTCAGTATGGACTGACCTATAGCACTTGAATAAAAGTCGATTTGTGCTTGTACTTCATCGGCATTGAAAACATCTTTATAAATTTTTAGATAAAGCGGTTTGATCTGTTCCCAAGATACTGTTTTTTGACTTTGGGCATACATTTTATCTGCCAGTTCATTGGCAACGATTTGTTCTTGTGGACTCAACTGTTCCTTTTTTACGGTCATTTGAATGATCTGATATGCCTGTTGGTCTAATTGAGGGCGAATCTGCTGCATGGTTTCTTGTAAAAGTTGATCAATATTCATCACTTTTAGCAACTGCTGTACTTGCTGATCTGATGCTTGTGCTGCAAAAGCAAAATTGGCGGATATACATGAACCAAGAAGCACTAAATATTGTAATAATTTCATAATATACCTATAGGATAACGTGGTTATTTATACGACAAGGGGGGACTCACACTGAAAACAATATAAAGCTCTATTGAGCTTGCAGTATCGGTTTTAAAATGGCTTCCATTTTATCCTTAATCACTTTTTGATTTTCTGCTTTGAGCATTTGTTTCTGTGAAAACTGAGTGGTTTCTTGCATGACTTCAGTCATTAATAGGTTCATCTTCTGATTAATTGATTGACCTAAAGGTGTACTGAGAAACGCAATATTGGCTTGGATTTCTTCTTCAGTAAAGGTTTTTTTAAAAAGTGATTTGAATAGATCAAGATATTCAGGATCTGTAATCAGTTTCTGTTGAACATCGCTATAGAGGGCACTAATTTGCAGTGCAGCATTTTGCTGATCAATATTGAGAGTCTGAGCCCCAGTCACTTGGCGAACAAGATCTTCAGCTTGCTCATCAAAATAGGGTTGCATATCACGAGTACTTTGTCTGAATATTTCAGTGATATTGGAAAGTTGCATCAATTTGTCGACGCTTTTATCTGTTGCTGGAGATGCAAAGCTTGACACTGTGATGCAGCATAAACTTAAAGTAAAAATGAACTGCTTAATTTTCATGGATTTTCCTTTATTTATTTTCATCTAACTGAGGCAGGTGTTGAATAATTTGTCCAATTTTGTTGCGATATGGTTGGATAAAATGAGGATCGTTGACTGCTTTAGAAATCGCAGCATTGCTTTCTAGGAATATTTTCGTGTCAGCATTTGCCAGTTTTGTATATAACTCCTGGCTTGGAGTCGTAGCACTATCATATAAGATTTCAATCTCTTGAGGATTTAACGATTCTAAAAGAATTTGTTTGGTTTGGGCGATAAATTGTGGATCCCGTAGAATTTTTTCGGGCATTGCCTGATAGATTTCTACAATTTGTGGGATGAGTTGTTTTTCTTGATCTGTGAGTTCTATCGTACCTAAGCCATTTTTGATTAGATTTTCTGCTTGATGCTGATAAATCTCATTTACGCTTTCACTGTATTGTAGACGCCATATTTGATTGACAATGATACCTTGCGCGAGTTGGTCAAGTGCTTGACTCTCAGTTGTTGATGCAAAACTTTGAATAGAGATCGAAGATGAAAACAGCACAGAAAAAATAATATATTTTATAAAGTTCATGATCTGGCTCAAAATAAAAAAGCACTCTAATCATAGAGTGCTTTTCCAGTGATCCTCAAGCTTAATCTAAGCTTTATGGGATATTATTGTGCAGCATCAACGACTGGAATTTTTCCAATTTTGGCTTGCCAAATTTTTGGTGCTGTCGCATGAACAGAAGTACCATTTACATCCACAGCTACCGATACAGGCATATCTTGTACTTTGAATTTGTAAATTGCTTCCATACCCAAGTCAGCAAATGCGACAACTTCAGCTTCACGGATTGCTTTAGACACAAGGTAGGCAGCACCCCCTACAGCCATAAGGTAAGTGGCTTTATTGTCTTTGATGGCTTCAATCGCTGCTGGACCACGATCAGCTTTACCAATCATACCAAATAGCCCCGTTGCTTCGAGTACTTGGCGGGTGAATTTATCCATACGTGTTGCAGTCGTTGGACCTGCAGGGCCGACCACTTCATCACCAACAGGATCAACAGGACCAACGTAATAAATGAACTTGCCTTTTAAATCTACAGGAAGCTGTTCGCCTTTATTGAGCATGTCAACCATGCGTTTATGGGCAGCATCACGACCTGTATAGATTGTACCATTGAGCAACAAGGTATCACCCGGTTGCCAAGCATTCATTTCTTCTTGAGTGATAGTATCAAGATCTACACGTTTAGAGGTAGAAGAATCCCAAGTCACTTCAGGATAGTCTGAAAGTTTCGGGGCTTGGATATGTGCAACACCTGAACCATCTAATTGGAAATGCGCATGACGTGTTGCAGCACAGTTTGGAATCATTCCCACTGGTTTACCTGCCGCATGGCAAGGGTAGTCCTTGATCTTGATATCAAGCACTGTGGTTAAACCGCCCAGACCTTGTGCGCCAATACCCAAAGCGTTTACTTTTTCAAAGATTTCAATACGAAGTTCTTCAATCTGGTTTTGTGGACCACGACGAAGTAATTCATCCATATTGATTTCTTCCATGAGCGATTCTTTTGCAAGCATCATGGCTTTTTCAGCAGTACCACCGATACCAATACCCAGCATACCAGGAGGACACCAACCTGCGCCCATGGTCGGTACAGTTTTAAGTACCCAGTCTACGATAGAGTCGGATGGGTTTAACATCGCAAGTTTAGATTTATTTTCGGAACCGCCACCCTTGGCAGCAACAGTGATATCCACTTTATTCCCTGGAACAAGCTTATAGTGAATCACAGCAGGGGTATTATCTTTAGTATTTTTACGACCGAAAGCAGGGTCTGCAAGGACGGATGCACGAAGTACGTTGGTATTTTCTAAATAACCTTGACGTACACCTTCGTTGATTGCATCGTCTAAACTCATGGTTAAATCAAATTTAACGTCTAAGCCCACATCAACAAATACGTTAACAATACCAGTATCTTGACAGATTGGACGATGACCTTCTGCACACATACGTGAGTTAATTAAAATTTGTGCGATTGCATCCTTTGCAGCTTTGTTCTCTTCACGATCATAAGCACGGCTCATCGCTTGGATAAAGTCTTGTGGATGATAGTACGAAATGAACTGGAGCGCGTCCTTGACCGATGTGATCAAGTCATCTTGCTTGATAATAGTTGTCATATCAAAAATCTCTTGAGCGGGCTGTTAGCTAGCGGGCAGAATTATACGTGATATTGCCTGTTTTGTGGTGGCTTTGATGGATTTTTAGGCTAAAGTTTTATGATTTTATTCAAGCTAAAAAATCTATACTTATTTGACAATGAAATCTTTGAAAGGGATTTGCTACATGATGAAAGACCATACTCATCTGGCTGAAAATATTATTGAAATTTATGAAAAGAAAGCTCATGCATGGGTTGGGTTAAGAGGGACGTACCTATATGAAAAAGTATGGTTGGATCGGTTTTCGGCATTACTTCCACAACACTCAAATATACTGGACTTAGGTTGTGGTTCCGCAAAACCCATAGCGGCTTATATGATTGAGCAAGGGCATCGTGTTACGGGTGTAGATAGTTCAAAAGCAATGTTGGAGATGGCTCGGCAGAATTTTCCAGAACACTTGTTTCCAGAATGTAATTGGATTCAAGGGGATATGCGTACAGTTAAACTGATTGAAAAGTTTCAGGGAATTTTAATTTGGGACAGCTTTTTTCATTTATCACCGGAACATCAAAGTGCCATGTTTCAGCAATTTGATCATTTTTCAATGCAGGATACCGTTTTAATGTTTACTAGTGGTCCAGCATATGGAGAGCAGATTGGCGATTTATTCGGAGAACCTCTATACCATGCCAGTTTGTCCTCAGAACAATATACCCAATTGCTTAATCGCTTTGGTTTTAAAGTTATCATAATGATAGCCGAAGATCCTAACTGTACAGGTCATACCGTTTGGTTGGCTCAAAAAAATTAATTGCTGTTAATTTAATCAATTGAATCAAATAATTAAAAAAATATTCAAGTGAATAATACTTCATGAACCATATATGGCATTTTAATTATTTTTTTGAATTTTAATGATGTTTTTTTTAATTATTTAGTTTTTATTTAAGAGAGTGATTAGATTATTTTCAATAAAAATACTTTTGAACGAAGGCAATATAGACCATTGTGTGAAGGAATTGGCATACTTGTGTAAATTTTTATGAAAAATTGTATTATAATGATAATTATTATCATTACGATTTTTTGGGGGATGGAATGCGTTTTGTCAAAAAAAGTTTAACACTCATGATGCTATCAACGGGATGCCTGTTTGTATCTCCTATGGTATTTTCTAATTCTGATATTGCCAAGGAAGAGCAAAGAGCCAATACGGCCACACTTCCGACCATTGCGATTGAAGCAATGGCTGATGGTGACCCCATTAAAACGTATGTGGACTATAAACAAGCCAATGTCACGCGAAATGGTTTAGATAAAAAAGATATCCCACAAACTGTAGATACAATTGATGTGTCCAAATATAAGTTGTACGGCGCAAATGATTTAAGTGTGATGTTACAGGGAACACCAGGTGTCTCAACCAGCTATGACATGCGTGGTGATGGCATTATGCTGCGTGGGTTCAGTGCTGATTCAGGTGATATTTACCGTGATGGTGTGCGTGAAAGTGGACAGATTCGTCGTAGTACTGCCAATGTTGAACGTATTGAGATTTTAAAAGGACCAGCATCTGTACTCTACGGTCGTAGTGGTGGTGGTGGTGTGATTAATATGGTCACCAAATACGCAAATTTTGACTCACCAAGTTCAATTGGTGCTTACGCTGGGTCTTATGGCAATGTTGGTGGAACTATTGATCTAAATAAAGTACTTAATGATAACTGGGCTGTGCGTTTGGTTGGAGAAAAGTCAGATACCAATAGTTTTCGTTCAGGGATCGGTTCGAAAGAAGAAATGATCTCTCCAAGCGTGACCTATCGCAGTGATGATGAGAAACTGATTTGGACCACAGAATTTACATATGACAATTTAGAACGCGTACCTGATCGTGGACCTTCCTATGATAACTTGCCTTTAGGAACATCAATCAAGATGGGGTTTTCTCAACCCGGTGACTATGTAGAAGATGTTCTTCAAACAATGCGTACAGATGTTAAATATGAATTTGCACCAAATTGGAAATTTCATTGGAGTTTAAGTCATCGTGAATCGGAACAGAATTTTGATCATTTTTATTTAGGATCTATGTGTACAGCTGACGTGAAGCCAACGAATACAAATAAAGGCTGTTACAAAGGCTATATCAATCAAATCTATTACTGGCAACAAACGACCAATAAAACTACTGCCAATACTTGGGATATAACAGGAGAATTTAAGACTGGGGCAATCAAACACAATATCTTGGTTGGTACAGATTGGTCTTATGAACAACGAGAGCCGTTATTATCTAATAAAAACTCGGATGGGTCATTGATTTATGGGTTTGTAAATCCATTGACTGGGGATCGTTTTAGTAATCGTGGCACAGGGCATATCATGACCTCTCATAATTATAATGAAGGGACGAATTATGCACTTTTTCTTCAAGATTTAATGAGTATTAATGACCAATTTAAAATAATGTTGGGCGGAAGATATGATTATTATGAAGCAAAAACTACAAATAAATTAGAGAGTTCGACTTCTTATCGACAATCAAGAACTGTTCAGGATGAAACATTTAGTCCGAATGTAGGCTTTGTATGGCAACCTGTACCTGAACAAAGCTTATATGCATCTTATAGTCGTAGTTTTTCACCTTTTGGTGGAAACATGGGCGTCAATGTTGTTAATGCAACAGATGATCTAAATGCATACAATTACGAGCCTCAGTATCTTGATCAGTATGAAATTGGTATAAAAAGCGAATGGCTTGATTCTAAGTTAAATACACAATTTTCTGTATTCAATATCAATAAAAATAATATTCGTGCTCGTAAGGACCCTGATGACAATAATTCACCTTATGTAGTTGTTGGTAAACATGAATCTACTGGGGCTGAATTTAGCTTTATTGGTCAAGCACTCAATAACCTTTATATTCGTGGTGGTTATGGTTATACAGATTCCAAAATCGCTAAAAATGATTTAAAACCTGAATTGGTGGATAATGATTTAAGAAACGTTTCAAAACATACGGGTAATTTGTTTGTACGCTACCTTCCTACAGAAAAGTTTTATGGAGAAGTCGGTGCAACTTACATGGGGTCTTATTATACCTCTGATGAAAACACCACAAAAATGCCAGACTGGACTCGTGTTGATGCAGCAGTGGGTTATAAGGATGATAGATGGGGGGCAACATTTGCGGTAAACAATCTTACCGACAAAGAATATTGGCGTTCAAACGCGATGCCTGGTACACCAAGAAACTATCTATTCCGTGTGAATTATTACTTTTAAGTGCTGCTGTGTACTCATATTTATTTGAATCATGCGGTATGTTGATCAATAAACTATAAGAACAACAAAATAAAAAAACCACTCAAATCATCTGAGTGGTTTTTTTATTTATGTAAAAGCTTATTGTGCTGCTTGCTGTTCTGACTGAATCGCCGTCAGTGCAATAGTAAAGACAATGTCATCCACCAATGCTCCACGCGATAAATCATTTACAGGTTTGTTTAAACCCTGCAGCATTGGACCAACACTCACCACATTTGCAGAACGCTGCACTGCTTTATAGGTGGTATTTCCTGTATTCAGATCAGGGAAAATAAAGACATTGGCACGACCGGCAACTTGAGAGTCTGGTGCTTTAGAGCGCCCGACACTTTCAACAGATGCAGCATCATATTGCAATGGTCCATCAATCAGTAAATCAGGACGACGTTGTTTTGCAATTTCGGTCGCTTTAGCGACTTTCTCTACTTCTGCACCAGCGCCTGAAGTCCCTGTCGAATAGGAAATCATGGCAATACGTGGGTCAATACCAAAGGCTTTTGCTGAATCTGCAGATTGAATCGCAATCTCTGCCAACTGTTCAGCATCAGGATCAGGATTAATCGCACAGTCTCCGTACACATAAACTTCATCAGGCAAGAGCATAAAGAAGATTGAGGATACTAAAGAGTATTCCGGTGCTGTTTTAATCAGCTGGAAAGCGGGGCGAACAGTATTGGCTGTGGTATGTACTGCACCTGATACCAAGCCATCCACTTGATCCAGCGCCAGCATCATGGTCCCTAATACTACTGTGTCTTGAAGTTGTTCACGCGCCTGCAATTCATTGAGTTTGCCTTTACGCAGTTCAACCATTTGTGCGACATAATTTTCACGAATCAGATCTGGATCAATAATTTCCAAATCAGCAGGTAATTCGATGTTGCGAGCTTTGGCGACATCAAGAACAGCTTCAGGTTTTGCTAACAATACGCATTGCGCAATTCCACGGGACTGACAGATGACTGCTGCTTGAATGGTACGTGGTTCATCGCCTTCGGGAAGTACAATCCGTTTTTTGGCTGCAATTGATTTTTGCACCAATTCATGACGGAAGGCAGATGGAGATAGACGGGGTTTATAGTCACCATTGAGGATTTGAAGTAACCAGTCTTGGTCGATATGACTGGATACAAAACGGGTGACTTGATCTGCTCGCTCGGTATCGTCTACAGGAATCTCATTGCCTAGATTCGCCAGTTGCTGGGCTGTTTCAAAGGTGCTGAGTGGCGTATGTAAAATCGGTAAACCATTTTTGATTGCAGTTTGGCAGAATTCCAAAACCAAAGGATTAGGTTCATGATGTTCAGTAAGAACTAATCCTGCAAGCGGAATACCATTGCTGGTCGCTAAACTACTTGCCAACAGTACATCAATACGATCAGATGCACTGATAATTAATTCCCCAGCCACAAATTTTTGTAATTCATGTTCAATGTTTGAAGCGATCAAGCTGCTATGTAATACACGGCGTGTAGAGGCTTTACCTTGATTAATCCATGTTGCCTGAATTTGTTTTGCAAGATCAGAAACACGAGGCACACTTAAAGTATCACTGAAAGGCACCAAACCGATGATCGGGAAATTTGTAGAACCGATGTGAGCATGGGTTTTTTGAATTTCTTTTTTGAATTGTTCTGTGTCTGAAATCAAACGTAAACTAGGATCAATGGTCACAGGGATTTGAGCAGATTCGGCCGGTAAGCCGCGCGTACGCATAAACAATACACCCGCATTACGGGTGGATGAAGCACCTCCGAAGTTACGTAACTGTGCTTCGACTTTTTCGGCTGTGTATTCAGGTCGATTAATGTCTGCATTGCTGACAAAGATAACTTTTGCATCTAGCGCTTGCGCCAAAGAAGCATTTAGATCACTGGCAAAAGCATCACGAGCTGTTGGGACTAACCCTTCTACAATAATTATGTCATGTGATTTAGCCACTTGACGCTGTAAACTTACCGCTTCTTCTAAAAGCTCATCAGTTTCACCGTCATTCAACTGTTGGGTAATTTTGGTATACGCAATAGGTTCGACAGTATCCAGTTTTGAAATGTGGCGATACAGAGCCGTTGTGCGATCTGGTTCTGCTTGTAACTCTTGTGAAAATGGCTTGACGAAGCCTGCTTTAACACCTTGGCATTCCAAAGCATAGACTAAACCTAGGCATGCGGAGGTTAGTCCGACACCTTCCCCAGTTGGCACCAACAGAATCGTTTTCATAGACTATTCTTTAATAAATAAAAAGATTGAAATTTGTATATACAGAGAAGCCAACAAAGCAGAGTACACTATTTGACACAAGTTCTTTATTTATCAATACATTCGAGTCAAATATTAAGAATTTCTATGATCAGGTCCATGCTTGTATGACCTTTATTCAAGGATCGCAGAAACTCTAAGCGGTGTAATTCTATGCTCTGTTGTGAATCATGTTTTTAGAACGACATGATTCACAATGGATTATCTTGGCTCAGATCATCGCAACGACAGTTTAAACTGCCGCAACATCTGATTCAGGCTTTTTTGCAGCCTGTTGTACCTCATGTTCAACAACATGTACAGTTTCTTTGGCAATACGACCTTCTTCATCTGTTGGAACAACCCAAATTTGCGGACCTGTTCCTGCGTCGATACGACCTTCAGTGCCACGTTTTAAACCATCATTCTGTTCTTTGCTTAGGTTGAAACCGAAGTGTGGTAAATACGACACTGTTTTTTCACGAATATATGCAGAATTTTCTCCAATCCCACCCGTGAAGAATAAACCATCTATACGAGGTAAGCCACAGCTCAGTGCCGCGAGTGATTTTGCTAAACGGTAACAGAATACTTCAATTGCTAAAGTAGCATCTTCATTGCCTTGCTCCGAAGCTTCAATCAATGTACGCATATCATTGGAAAGATCAGATAAGCCAAGTAGACCTGATTGGCTATTCAGCATTTTATCAATTTTATAAATATCCCAGCCCAAGTTAGAAGCAAGGAAACTATGAATACTTGGGTCTACATCACCACTACGTGTACCCATCACTACGCCTTCAAGTGGCGTAAGCCCCATTGAGGTATCTACACTTTGACCATTCCAAATTGCGCAAGTTGAGCTACCATTACCCAAGTGTGCTGTTAACCAACCACCATGTTTATAGCTGCCTGCAAGTTCAGAGCCGCGTTCAGAAACATAGGCATGGCTAGTGCCGTGGAAACCATAGCGACGGACATTGTGCTGTGTATAAAGAAATTTCGGCAATGCATAACGATAGGCATGGGCAGGCATGGTTTGATGGAATGCCGTATCAAATACGGCAACCTGCGGCAGTTCAGGGAATAGACGCATTGTTGCATCAATACCGACCAGGTGAGCAGGGTTATGCAGCGGAGCTAATGGAGTCGCTTCACGAATTTTTTCTACAATTTCAGGTGTGAGTAATTCTGCTTTAGTCAATGTGCCGCCATGGACAACACGATGACCAATGGCTTTCGGTTGGTATTGTGATAAACGACTTAAAATGGTTTCTAAAGCTTTTTCATGGTCTGCATGCGGGATGGAGAGTTCGAGTGGCTGATTGCCCGCCGTGATCCCCTTAATACGTGCATCAGCAGAACCAAGGTTTTCCGCTAAACCAAAGATCCGATCTTCACGACGTTCAGAAACAAGCGCATATTTGATTGATGAAGATCCGCAGTTAATTACTAATACTGATGTAGACACGTTTTAATACCCAAATTGTAATTTGAAAAAGTCATCCTGATTGATCTGATTACGCTTTATTTATAGGGCAAATTAGATCAGTAGTGATGTTGTACCATGTGTAGTTTTTTTGTCCTAGATAGACTTTAGGTGATTAGACTTTCGGACTATCGACCTGATATTGATTAATATTTAATATTTATCAGTTGATTAATAAAAACTATCATTCATCTTTATTTTAATCTATCTGCATTGTGCAGTTTCTTGTAAACAAACTTATATGAGTTTATGACAATCAATCGGTCCGAGGATATAGCTGTTTTAGTTTTCAATAATTTTTGATGATTCAAACTCTTGAGAAAATAAGATGGGTTATGGTTTTTTAATGGTTCAACTTGATCATTTATGAAAATTTTACCCAGTAAACCAGCTGATGAAACAGGATACTCAAAAACATCATTGGCAATGGTTTAAAATAGGGTATTGTTTATAATGTGTTGTTTATGCAAGGTATTTTACTTGTTGTGGGGTTGAGTGAGCTTTGTGGCGAATAGGGGCAAGCAGTTGTAACACTCAGCATTGTAAGACGTAGGACAATGCTGAGTTTGCAAATTTTTTAAAATGTGATTAATGACGAATTTGACCGTCACCCAATACAATCCATTTTTGCGAAGTTAAACCTTCAAGTCCTACTGGACCACGTGCATGGATCTTATCGGTTGAAATACCGATTTCAGCGCCTAAACCATATTCAAAACCGTCTGCAAAACGGGTAGAAGCATTGACCATCACTGAACTGGAGTCGACTCGTGTCAAGAATTGGCGTGCCAAACTAAAGTTTTCAGTAATGATTGCATCCGTATGATGTGAGCCATATTTATTAATATGGTGGATGGCCTCTTCAATCCCTGTCACAATTTTCACTGCCAAAATTGGACCAAGATATTCTTCATACCAATCTTCTTCGCTTGCCGGTTTCACGGTATTGCCTAAGATCTTCTGAACCTTGATACATCCCCGTAATTCAACCTGTTTCTCCGCATAGAGTTCAGCAATACGGGGTAAAAATTCTTCAGCAATGCTTTCATCTACCAATAAAGTTTCCATGGCATTACACACACCATAACGATGCGTTTTGGCATTTAATGCGATCGGTAGCGCTTTATGTAAGTCTGCTTGAGCTTCAACAAATACGTGACAGTTACCATCCAGGTGTTTAATCACGGGAATTGTTGCTTCATTGCTGATACGTTCAATCAAACCTTTCCCGCCACGAGGGACAATCACATCGACATATTCAGACATTGTAATCAACTGACCAACTGCTGCACGATCAGGGGTGTTGATGACCTGTACACACGTTTCAGGCAATCCGGCCGCTTTTAAACCATGTTGGATGGCTTGAGCAATTGCCTGATTCGAGTTAAGCGCTTCAGAACCGCCGCGTAGAATGATGGCATTGCCAGATTTTAGCGCCAGTGATGCTGCTTCAAGGGTTACATTTGGGCGTGATTCATAGATCATACCCACGACACCCAAGGGTACTCGCATTTTACCGATTTGAATTCCGGTTGGACGGAAAGCCAAATCGGTAATTTCGCCAATAGGATCTACCAGTCCGATTACATCTTTTAAGCCTTGTAACATGCCTTTGAAGCGTGTGGGGTTGAGTTCTAAACGATCAAGTAAAGCGCTATCTAAATGGTTGTCACGACCTTTGGTCATGTCAATTTGGTTAGCAGCCAAGATTTGCGGTTCACTATTTTCCAAAGCAGTATAAATCGCAGATAAGGCATTATTTTTTACAAGTGTAGTCGCACCTGCCAAAGCACTAGCGGCTTGACGAGCTTGAATTCCTACAGTTTGCATATACTGTTCAATTGAATCTTGCATAGCAGTTTATTTGATCGTTTAAAAATTTCCCTTTGATAGTAGCAGTCTAAGCAAAAGCAAGGAAGTATTTCATTGAAATAAACTTATCTATCCTGTGCAGGGTCGCTAAATATCTTGCAATCTTTTTGCCATTTAAACTGGACAGACGGTCAATTTAGCGATTGCGTATAAATCACACATCTGTAAGAATGAAACAATAAGGACATTGATGTGATACAGAACATATACGTATCACAAATTTGAAAGAATAATGCGGGTCGAAATCTTGCATATTAAAAGAATAAAGCAAGGATGGAGGAAGGATATGAATTCCATTATCCAAATGGACACAGAATCACACCAATCTTTATCAAGCTTTGGTTTTTTCGACATATACCACAAAAATAGTTTCAAACAGGAACCCAGGACAACTTGGATTGATGGTTGGAAAGTTGAGTATATGGCGATTGCTGATGCGCGAACTATTCACAATACACCGATTGTGATTGTGGGCGGCGCATTTCAAAATTTTAACTCCTATAAATATTGTGTTGAGCAATTCTTTGAAAGTGGTCCAGTCATTCTCATTGATCTACCTTCCATGGGAGCGAATCAGCAAATTACCAATATTGATTCTGGTCTATCTGCAGGTACATTGGAGCTTCCTGATCTTTCACGAATGTTGGGTCAGTGGCTAGATATCGTGAATATTCAGAAAGTTGCAGTTGTCGGTATTTCACTCGGGTCAGTGATCGCATCCTTTTTTGTTGATCAACGTCCGGAACTGGTTGAAAAGATGATTTTAATGGGAGTCATGCAGGAAACGCGCAAGAGCTGGCGCATGTTATTGGAAGAGTCTTTGATGTTGATGAAAGAGCAGCGGATGGATGAGTTTGGTCAAGCCGTTATTCTTTATTTGGTCAACCATGCCAAACTCGATAAAACGCGGATGTCACCTACAGCGAAAAGATTGTTCTTCAAACAAATGGCAGAGTTTTCAAATACTGAACAAGAACGTTATGAAATCAACTGCAATCGTTTACTGCGTTTGAGCCATGTTCCCGTTCCACGTGTAAATACGCTTGTCGCCTGTGGTCAGTATGACAGTTTCACATTACCGCATGAAAATGCTCATTTTGCTTTGCAGTGTCCAGATATGCAGTTTGCCATGATTGCCAATGCGGATCATGTGCCACAATTGCAACGCCGTAAAGAAACCATGAATCTATTTACTACCTACTTGCAGGGTAAGTCTATTCAGGGATTGGATGGGATTATCAATTTAACACGCGAGCAAATGCACAAAATTGAACGTCGCGGAGAGGCTCGGATTCATGTGCTTGATCCCCAACGTCAATTGACGCATCGTCATTCCAATAAAGTAATTCCCGTTCACGTTGTCGATTTGAATTATTTCGGACTGTTCATGAATCTCGATCATATCGGTGATTTAAGCTTTGTTAATGAACATACTCGTGACTTGGCATTGAATCTCAGTGATGATGAAGGTGAATTTGCAATTGAGTGTCTGATTTTTGAAACTTCTGAGCATCGTGTTCGTGCCTTATTTAAACATGGCAGTTTTGAAAATGCAGACCGTTTATTGCGCTTTATTACCCGTCAAACACTCACGCCTGTTTGTCGTGTAGAAGAAGATACAGCTCTAGCTTAATTGAGGCAACAAAAAACCAGTTCAAATTGAACTGGTTTTTCATGCAGTCAATCTGTTGAAAAACTCATCGTAAAACATCATTTCTGTTGACCAATAAAATGAATGTTCGGAACAAGCATAAAGTTCATTGAATATGATTGATCTATGTCCACAAACTTGTAGGGATAATGAGACGGTTTAACACTATCTCATGTTTCTATCATTTATAATTGTGCATCAATGACCCAGACTAAATCACCTAGATGCTGTTCAGGATCTTGTTTACTATTCTGGTTGAAATACAGACTAGGCTGAATCACTTCAATTTTTTTAAAACCAGTTTCAGATATAAAATGTCTGGCGTGTTCGGGAGAGGTAAAATGAAAAGTGAAGGCGCTTCTGGACATCAATTTCAGTAATTTACTGCTGTTCCAGATGACGGTAGCAAATTTGTTTTTGACAGGTTCAGGATATATGTCCGTGAGATAGTGTAAAGCTTTAAAATTTTTCCCATAATCTGCTATGGATTGAATCAACTGCTTTAAAAGATTTTTATTGAAGTAATTGATTAAACCTTCACTGATCACAACGAGAGGTTTTTGAGGATCAAAGACTTTGAATGCATTTTGAAAGTCATGGGTAAATAAATCGACTGATAAAACTTCAGGGCTATTCGGATCTATCTGTTTTAGTGCAGCTTGTTTGGTTTTCGCCATCTCAGGCAAATCTAATTCACGATAATCGATTTGAGCGTATTGTTGTCTAAACCACCATCCACGCGGAGACAACCCCGCAGCGATTTCAAGGACTTGTAAATCAGGAAATTGTGCAATCAGTTGATGTAAACGATCATCTAGGATGGTGTGACGTTGTGTTAAAGTGGTCCGCATACTGCCACCAACAAATCTTTCTCCCCAACTTTCGATGGGATGAGCAATCATCGCCAGTCTTTTGCCTTTAGATGTAGCAAGCAAAGGGTGGGAAATACCCATTTTATACCAGATATAACCTGTATAATGTGCGGTAAATGAAATATGCCGATGCTTAGAAAGTTGTTGGTCTGACATAGTTTTCCTTAACTATTGTTTTTTTAATTGGGTCATCAAATACGAAAACACAAATACTGAATTTGATGGTTCTCTTATTTGTTCTTCCTGATTCCATGCCATAGCGTACCTTTTAAGCAGCCTGAACAGTGAGAAATATTTACACAGCATTCATGGTGTTATCTTAAAGGGTACAAAGCAAGTTGAACAAACCTAAGTTGCTCTCCCTACAATATGTTGTACATTGCAGGGACGTCCTATCTATCTTTTTAAAGAGAATTTCTAAATTCTTCAATGACTTTTTTGACAGTTTTCCATTCATCACCTAAATCAAAAGATTCACCGATGGTGAGATTGGGAATTTTGCCACGCATACGTGATAAACGTATTTGGTTCGGGAAAGGTAAATTTTCAATACCTGCCAAAGCAATACATGCGGATTCACGATTGTTGCAAACGAGTCCCATATCACAACCGGCTTCGAGGGCGGCACGAATACGGGCATCTGCACCTCCTGCCACACAGGCAGCTTGCATACTCAAGTCATCGGAAAATAGTACCCCATCAAATTTTAAAGTTTGACGTAATACTTTTTGAATCCAATATGCAGAGAATCCAGCTGGGTTTGGATCAACTTTTTCATAAATCACATGAGCCGGCATAAGTGCATCCAATTGTCCCTGGAGTTGGATAAAACTCTGCATGTCGTTGTCAAAAATCTCTTGGTAATCTCGTTGATCAATTGCAGCAGCCACATGTGAATCTGCTTTGACTGAACCATGCCCGGGGAAGTGTTTGCCAGTGGTTGCCATACCAGCACGCTGCATTCCTTTCATAAATGCACTTGCCAACGGAACAATATCTTGCACATTTTCTGCAAAAGCACGATCACCGATCACATCACTGATGTCATTGATATCCAAGACTGGTGCGAAACTAAAGTCAATCCCGACAGCAAGCACTTCTATCGCCATCAGCCAGCCACATTGCTCAGCCAATGCTATGGCTTTTTCAGGTTGGCTTAAGTAAAGTTGACCAAAATGCCCCATTGCTGGAAGTAAAGTAAAGCCATTTTTTAAGCGTTGTACACGACCGCCTTCCTGATCGACAGCAATCAAGATGTCTGGTCGAATTGTGCGCATGTGGTCAGTGAGGGCACGAACTTGAGCAGGAGATTGTATGTTCCTTGAAAATAAAATCATGCCACCGACTTGCGGAGCCTGTAATAGTTCAATATCTTCTTGAGTAAGTTCTGTGCCTGCAATATCAAGCATCAATGCGCCGATCATAGGAATCCACGGTTGTATTTATATAAACTTGGAAACAATACCCGATTTCTGCAATGATTTGCTACATTTACTCAGTACAGATTATGATAAAACTACACAACATACACAGATAAAGTCGTTTAAGATGTTGAAACTGTTGAGTTCAGATTGAAAAACGATAGAGAAATTGGAAAACCCAAGGAAATATTAAGAATTTATGAAAATTCAAACTCTCGCTTGCGCTATCGCACTTGCAACAGGTGGTTTGTTCTTCACACATACCATCAATCAAGCAATGGCGGAAACCAATGCTACAAACGTTGCTCAATCGATCCATCCTTCACAAGAACAAGCACTTGTGACTCGTCAACTGGCAACATTAATTGATCGTCAGCATTATTTAAATATGCGCTTAGATGCCAATACATCCAATCGTATTCTAGATATGTATATTGACAGCCTTGATCCTGAACACACGTTATTTTTAGCTTCAGAAATTGAGCAATATAAAAAACAATATGGTGCAACGCTTGGTGCGAAGCTCAAAGCGGGCGATTTGTCTGGACCGTTTGCAATTCATGCGCATTATCGAACACGTTTAAAAGAATTTTATGAATTTGAATTGGCTGAGCTTAAAAAACCACAAAACTTAAATCAGCCGAATGAATTTATCGATACAGATCGTGAAAAAGCTGCATTTTTTGGTAGCAAAGCTGAATTACAGAATTATTGGCGCAAAATGCTGGTTTCGCAGTTGATTAATCTCACGATTGCCAAGCAAGAAGATCAAGCCAAACAGAAAGCATTGAAAGACGATCCAACGCTTGCCAATGGGCAAGATTTAGCTGCATCTGAAGATCTAACACCTGTTCAGACTTTAACGAAACGTTATACACGTCAATTGGAACGAATCAGTCGAACCAAAAGCGATGATGTTCTTGAACGTATCCTCAATGCAATGACATTGACCTATGACCCACATAGTAATTATTTCCCACCTGTTGATGCGATGGAGTTGAATCGCCAAACCACCTTGCAACTGGAGGGGATTGGTGTATCGATCCGTCCGGAGCGTGGTAATGAGGACTACACGAAGATTGAAACTATCGTAGATGGTGGGCCTGCAAGTAAAACAGGGCAAGTGAAGTCGGGAGACCGAATTATTGGTGTTGCCCAAGACGGTGAAAAAATGGTCGATGTTATTGGTTGGCCAAGCTCTGAAATCGTGGGATTGATCCGTGGCAAACGTGGAACCAAAGTTTCAGTGAAGTTACTTGGTGCTGGCGCCTCTATGAGTCAAGCACGTGTTGTCACCATTACTCGCGATGTCATCCAGGAAGAAGATGCAGGGGTACGTTCACGAACAGTTGAAATCAGTCGTGATGGGCAAAAGCACAAGTTCGGCGTATTGGAAATTCCATCATTCTATTTGAACTACCGTGCTCGTCGTGCAGGTACAGAATATCGTTCTGTATCCGAAGATACCAACAAAGCATTAAAAGCACTCGCTGCACAAAATGTTGAAGGTATAATCATTGATTTGCGTAATAATCCAGGCGGTTCTCTAGAAGAGGTTGCCAAAATGATTGGACAGGTGATTAAAGAAGGACCTGTCGTACAAATTCGTGATGGCAACGGCAATGTCAGCGTGTTTGAAGACACTGATGGTGGTGCGCAAACCTATGCAGGACCTTTGGCTGTACTTGTTAATCTCGCGTCTGCATCTGCAAGTGAAATTTATTCTGCTGCACTTCAGGATTATGATCGCGCCGTTATTCTGGGAAGTACCACAACAGGTAAAGGAACAGCACAAGTTCAGTTGGATAGTTTGGCTTATGGTCAAGCAACATTGACGCAACGCAAGTTCTACCGTGTGACGGGGGGAAGTACGCAGAATAAAGGTGTAATTCCTGACATTAAGCTGGTTGATATCTACGATGAAGAGTTTGGTGAGCGTAAAGCAAAGAATGCTTTAAAATGGGATACCATTCCAACTGCACCATTTAAGCGTGAAGGTTCAATTCAACCTTATGTTGCACAACTAGATCAAAAATCCAAGGCGCGTGTAAGCCAGGATCCTCAATTCCAATATCTAGAAACACGTAAGGCAATTGCTCAGGAAACTAAAGATCAAAAACGCATTTCTTTGGATATTGATAAACGTAAAGCAGAATTGATTGCGCTTGAGATGAAAACTTTAGCTGCCGAAAACAAACGTCGTGCTGCTACAGGCTTGAAACCTTATTCGAATTGGGAAAGTTATCAAGCCAGTTTGGATGCGTTAGCAGAGTCCAGAGCAAAAATGAAAGCAAATCAACGTCCAGCGTTGCCAGAGGAAGAGACTTTTGTGAATGAGGCTGCTCAGGTGTTGCTTGATATGTCACATTTAAAAAGTAAATAATGATGGGGGACGTTGAAATTCGTCTATGTTTACGACTATGTGTGTTTTAGGCAGGACTAGAAAGAAGCGAAATACTGTTTCTAAAGCTAACCCAAAGGGCAAAAAACACACGAGTCCCTCCATTTTGCCTTGGTTTGTCAACAAAGCCATGCTTTGTTGTTGCTTGGGGCTAGAACTATCTCGGACTAAGTCATGAAACTTGAAAATAGTCTCGCTATTTTCAAGTTTCCTTACAGTGTATATTCTTTATGGCTGGTCAATCTATGATGCAAGTCATTTTTGACATGTCTACAGACGCTGAGCTTGTTGCTTATATAGGTTGACAGATATTGATATAAACGCCCAATCAAGTTGATTGGGCGTTCTTTTGACTGGATTTTATGGCGCTGTTGTCGTTTTAATTCTGTCTGTTACCTTATGGATTGAAGGTCTGCCATATCAGCAATCTCGAGTTATTCTGTTTTGATCAACATTATGACTCCTGCTTTAGCCTCGATGCTTTTTTTCAGGGTATCAATGATGATCGATACATGAATCAAATCATCAAACGTCACCAATCATGTCCAAGGAATGATCCTGTGATCTGCGTGCACCATCCTATTACAGGCTGAAACGGTTTAAAATCTTGATCAAAAAGTGTGAAGGCATTAAGCCAGCAATTCAACCAGGATTTGTTCATAAATCTCAGCCAAAGGCTCGAGTTCATCAATATTTACGTGCTCATTAATTTGGTGGATGGTTGCATTGAGCACGCCCAATTCAAGCACTTGTGCACCGGTAGGAGCGATAAAACGTCCATCAGATGTACCTCCACTGGTTGAAAGTTCGGTATCGGTACCTGTGACGTTTTTAATTGCAGTACGCGCAGCATTCACCAATTCACCTACAGGAGTCAAAAATGGCAAGCCTGAGAGTGTCCATTCAATATCATAGTTCACTTGATGGCGATCGAGTATCTCCAAGACGCGGGTTTTGAGTTGATCCGCTGTTACTTCTGTAGAATAGCGGAAATTAAAGGTCACCGTCATGGTGCCTGGAACAACATTGGTTGCGCCTGTGCCTGCTTGAATATTAGACACTTGGAAAGAAGTTGCAGGGAAGTATTCATTGCCGTTGTCCCAAACAGTATCGCAAAGTTCTGCTAGAGCTTTAGATGCGGTATGAATCGGATTAACTGCCAAATGGGGATAGGCAACATGACCTTGTTTGCCTTTTACCGTCAAGACCGCATTCAATGAACCACGACGTCCATTTTTAACGATATCACCAAGGCTGGAGGTGCTTGAAGGTTCACCGACCAGACACCAGGTCATTTTTTCATTACGGGCTTCTAATGTTTCAACGACTTTGACTGTACCATTGATCGATGGACCTTCTTCATCAGAGGTAATCAAAAATGCAATAGATCCTTTATGGTCAGGGTGATTTTTAACAAAACGTTCAGAGGCCACCACCATGGCTGCCAAAGCTGTTTTCATGTCAGCACTACCGCGACCATAAAGCTTGCCGTCACGGATTTCCGGTAAGAATGGATCTGATTGCCAGGCATCCAAATGACCAGTGGGTACAACATCTGTATGACCTGCAAAGCAGAAAACAGGTGAACTGGTTCCACGTCTTGCCCAAAGATTGTCTACATCTTCAAAACGCATATTTTCAATATTAAATCCAATTGCAGATAAGCGATCAGCCATGATGTTTTGGCAATTATGATCGACAGGTGTCACTGAGGGCTGACGAAGAAGTTGTAAACTGAGTTCTAAGGTATCCGAGCGATTCATGGACATTGATCAAGTAAGAAAATTGAACAATATAATAGAGGAAGATAAAACTGAATGAAAACCTAAAAGTGGAGAAAGTCCAAAAGCTTTTAAATATGCATGAAAAAGCCTTATCTGTGGCAGATAAGGCTTTCCAAAAATCAAATTTTGATGGTGTTGAATTACATCTTATTTTCAACTTTTTCTGCAGAATTCGTAACCGCATCCCCCGCTTTAGACACATCCTTACCAACACCTTTAAAAGTGTTACAGCCAGACAAAACAAAAGCGAATAACATTGAAACTGCTAAAATTTTTTTCATTACTATCTCCGTGTTTCACGCGTTAATTACATTTATACTATACGAAATTATTTGAAATATATCGTTATGCTTTTATGAGTGTATTCGTAAAACACTGTATAGAAAACGTGAATAATTAAACATTAATGTCAAGAGAAAATAATAAAGGTGCTTGACGATACATATAGAATTGCTGGGTCTGACGATCATGGTATAAGCCATTACACCACCATTTTGCGGTTGTTGAACTTTGCTTCAAATCTGGACAAATCCATTCGTGGCGCTGTAAGCGATATAAATCTTTTTTTAAGTGGTATCCCCATTGCCCCAATCTACGTTGTTGATTCATCCATATGGGAAGCGGGGCAGGATCTCTAAAACACGGAATATACAATTGTCCTTTGAGCACAGCCCATTTTTTTTCGATGTTTCGGTCTAAAACCTGGCTAAATTGAAATTGTTTTTCAGAGAAATGATTTAGTTTGCGGAATAAAGTATCACTACGATTTAAGCCATACCAACGTGCTAAATGTAAATCTCCTTCACCTAAATAGTATTTTAAAGCAACTTCCCAATGTTCAGTTTGTTGGGTTATACGATTCAATACTAAAAAATCAATTTCTCCTTTGGTGTGTTTTCCTTCAATGATTTGAATACTGTGTTGAATCAACTGGTAATGTGGATTGGCTTCATCCTGTAGCCAAAACCAGAATAAATATTCAAAACGTAAACCTAAACGCGTACTTTTGAGTTGTTGTACAAATTCAATTAATGCGGTTGGATTTTGATCCAAGTCGTCTAGGCGGGATTTATAGGCGAAGAATTGTTGTTGCCAAAACGCAGTGTTATGTAATTCAAAATGATGGTGAATCTGCAATTCATCAGGGAGCGTTTGAATAATATTTGGACTGGCAATGCAAAAAGCCAATTGGCGGACAATTGGGTGGTGATATTTTAACCAAGGCTCAAAATAATCTGTCATTGCATTACATCTCAGCTTGAAACTCAGGAATAAAGAAAGAAGGGATAAAGCGGTAATTCAAGCAAACAAGATGATCAAGATGCAAGTTTAATTTGCTGGGTATCGAAAATAATGAACAACATGATTCTAAAATAAAATGAGCAGTATCGTTTGAAAATATACAGCGTATATCAATTGAACGGTATACTGGGCTGTGCGTAGGTTGAGTGAAGCTATGAAAATTTTGTTTTGGCGAACATTGGTGGTGCTGTTTATTGTGCTTGGATTTATAGGCGCATTATTACCTGGAATGCCAACCACAGTTTTTCTTATTTTAGCTGCATGGGCAGCCTCAAAAGGTTGGCCTCAGGTTGATGCGTGGTTAATGAATCATCCTAAATATGGCGTAACCCTTCGAGCATGGCGAGAAAATGGTACTGTACCCCGTAAAGCAAAATGGATTGCCAGTATCATGATGCTGATCAGTGGTATTATTATGCTCTTTACCAATGCACCTTTGGCCGTCAAAATTTTCACTGATCTCACCATGTTTATTGTTGCAGTCTGGTTGTGGTTGCGTCCAGAACCCCGTTCTGTGGCAACGGGTAGACAACAGGATCAGTCGTGATTGGACAGATTTTAAATATGTTCAATCATCTGCAAAGAGTTTTTAAGCCGCGATATAAGCAAGCTGCAATAGCAGAAATATGACTTAACTTACGAATGAAAGAGCATAAAAGCAGTGGAATGGATATTTGATAAATAGATAAATAATAAACAAAAAAGAATAAATTAAATTAAAATGATCTATTTTTTAATCACTCACACCTAAAATACTTAAAACATAGAGAAAAGCGTTTGACACACAGTAAAGATTCTCTATAATGCACCTCACAAACGATGAAGTCGTTAGGGCGCTTAGCTCAGTTGGTAGAGCGTCTGCCTTACAAGCAGAATGTCGGCGGTTCGATCCCGTCAGCGCCCACCAAGCTTTAACGTTGAATTTAGTGCAGCGGTAGTTCAGTTGGTTAGAATATCGGCCTGTCACGCCGAGGGTCGCGGGTTCGAGTCCCGTCCGCTGCGCCATTAAATTCAAAAATCGTTTGTATAGCAATAATATGTTAAAGTGCAGCGGTAGTTCAGTTGGTTAGAATATCGGCCTGTCACGCCGAGGGTCGCGGGTTCGAGTCCCGTCCGCTGCGCCACTTTACAGAAAAATTGTGAACAGGTGTAATAACCTAATCAGAGTTTAAATAAGTTTTTTGTTTATTGACTCGTTTAGGGCGCTTAGCTCAGTTGGTAGAGCGTCTGCCTTACAAGCAGAATGTCGGCGGTTCGATCCCGTCAGCGCCCACCATATAAAACGCAGCGGTAGTTCAGTTGGTTAGAATATCGGCCTGTCACGCCGAGGGTCGCGGGTTCGAGTCCCGTCCGCTGCGCCATTTATCTTGATTCCTGAGATGAAGATGAATGGAGATGTTTAGATATAACGCTTTCGTTTGTTCAATTCATCATTATTGAAGTTTAAACAGGGTGATCTCTGTTAATCCTCACTCAGGGCGCTTAGCTCAGTTGGTAGAGCGTCTGCCTTACAAGCAGAATGTCGGCGGTTCGATCCCGTCAGCGCCCACCATATACAGTGCAGCGGTAGTTCAGTTGGTTAGAATATCGGCCTGTCACGCCGAGGGTCGCGGGTTCGAGTCCCGTCCGCTGCGCCATTTATCTTGATATCCTGAGATTAAGATATGTAAATGTAAAATGATTGTTCTTTTTACATCTCATTCAGTTTAAGCAATGCAATATTGTTTATTCTCATCAGGGCGCTTAGCTCAGTTGGTAGAGCGTCTGCCTTACAAGCAGAATGTCGGCGGTTCGATCCCGTCAGCGCCCACCAAATTTCCTTTCTTCTATTTATTTATTTTAAAATTTTGTGTAGAATAACTATATAATTATTTTAAAAATAAGTATCTTATGCGAAATCCATATCAACGCAAGGCTGCGTCTTCAGTACAGAAAAATACTGCTCAAGCTACAGATCAATACAAAGCATTTCTCGAAAAAATAGTGTCTGAAGCTAAAGTTTTTGCACTTTATGATGACGGTTGGGCTTTATGTGCAACCCCTACAGGACAACAAGCTGTAGCGGTATGGCAAAGTAGAAGTTTGGCGCAGTTATTGGTCAAAGACAACTGGAGTCGTTTCAATGTTCAGGAAATCAATTTTATTTCTTTTATCGAGCAAATGATTCCTTTCATTCAACAGAATGATACTTTACTGTCAATCAATTTAACCCCTGAAGGGCAGAATATTTTGATTTCAGGACGTAAGTTCTTACTGGACATAAAAAGCTATTTATATCAGCTTTATACAGCTCAACCTGAGCTTTTTCAAGATCAAACCCGTCTCCCTTTACCACGCAAGATTCGGATACATCCTTGAGGGAGAGGATGAATGGAGCTGTATTCAGTTTAATATTCTCCCAGTACCCAACCGCTGATATATGCAAAATATTCTCTTAACCATGCGTTATATCGGGTGCTCAGGGGTGTTTCAGCACCGATGGTCATAAAGTTGCGATAACCTTGTTTTTTTGCGATTGCTGCTGCACGTAAGGTATGGAAATCACTGGTGACGATTGCAATTTTTGAACTTAAAGATACATCATGCTGTTGCAAAATGGCTTGGCTGTTCTTGAGGTTTAAATCTGTACTGGTACTTTCATTTTCTTGAAGAATTCTATTGGGTTGAATCTTATAATTCTCTTCCAAATACTTTGACATGATTTCAGCTTCAGTTTTAATCTCACCAAAATCTTTTCCTCCACTGACAATAACCCATGCCTGTGGTTGCAGTTCTGCAATATTGCCTGCTCGATCCAAGCGCTTGGCAAGTGTGGGAGACGCCTTACCTTGTATTATTCCACTGCCTAAAACGATGATTGCATCTAAACCATTTTCTATATGATTGTGCTGAGTGTTAAATTGGATATAAGTAAAAAAGCCAATGAGACTGATCAGCCAAATCCCAAACAGAGACCAACCGAGACGCCAGAGTTTTTTAAGTTTGGAATGTTGTGCCAGGCGGTGTTGAATTGCTTTTCCCCAGATACTGGTACAGATAAAGACCAAACCAATCAATAAGGGAAGGAGTGTGCCTAAATGAATCTTTTTATACAGTAGCAAAATAAAGCCATCAAGAAATAATAACCCACCACTAATGAATAGGCTCAAACGCAATAATTTATTTTTGTTCATGGTCTATGAGAAGTAATGTCATCCAACATTGATTGTAAACGATCTCAGGCAATGAGGGGTAGTGAAAATAAAACCGAGCAATTCTGCTCGGTTTTATAGGCTTATTTAGGATGGTTTAGACCTTATGTCCGGCTTAGTAAACATCACGTCGATAACGCCCATCTAAGCGTAATTGTTCAACTGTATCTTGCCCTAGAATATCAATCAAAGCTTGATCAACATCACTTGCCATTCCGTCAATGCTTCCACAGACATAGATCACAGCATCATTTGCAATCCATTTTCGAACTTCATCAGCATGATCACGTAGTTTATGGTGAACATAGACTTTTTCTGCTTGATCACGGGAAAAAGCCAAGTCGATCCGTTGTAACATTGCTGTATTTTGCCAAGCTTGAATGGTGTCCTTAAAGAAGAAATCATGTGCTTGCTGGCGTTCACCAAAAATTAACCAGTTTTCCGTATAGTCCAGACGAACACGGGCATGGATTAAACTCATTAAACCAGCAATCCCTGTCCCATTCCCAATACAGATAATCGGGCGATTATCCGTGATTAAATGGAATGAATCATTATTGCGAATTCTTAACGCAACTTTGTCACGCAATTTTAAGTGTGAGGTCAACCAGCCTGAGCCTAAACCAAGTTCATCCTGAGCATCACGCTGTTGACGAACCACCAAGCGTAATACTTGTTGACTTGGAATACTGGCAATCGAGTATTCCCGAGTAGGCAAAGTTGCTAACTGTTCAAGTAAATGTTCCATGTTGGCAAAAGGTTCAACTTCAACAGTTAAATCTCGATCCCAAAGAATATTTTTAATCGGCTGTTGTTCGTGTGAATCGACTGGTGTATCGGGATCAATTTGATATTTATCCAAAAATTTTTGAATACGTTCTGGGCTGTTTCCCGTTTGAACTTCTGCGATATCACCTGCTTGCCATACTGTTTCATGACAGGCATGGAGTTCAATATTGAATGCAGGTGCACCTAAACTGTCTGGATTGAGTAATTCTCGTTTGCTCAAATGCCACTGATCAAAAACTTTATCAATCGACATGGTTTGCAGGTCAAGTTTGGTGGCTTGTGTCAAAGCCTTATTCCATTGTTGAATGTCGCTATTGCTGCCATTATTGACTTCAATGGTCCTAAATAATTGCTGTGCTCCAGATTGTTGTAACCACTGGTCAATACGATGACCAAAGCTACAGTAAGTTTCTGGATAGTCTTGTGAGCCTAAGGCTAAAACTGCATATTTGAGATGAGACAGGTCTAATGATTTGCTCATTAACTTCTTCTCAAAATGCGATGCTAGATCAGGTGCTTCACCAGTCCCATAAGTACTGGCAATCCATAAAACTTGCTTCGCTTGTTTTAAATCTTCTTCAGAAAGCTGTTGGACAGATTTTACAGTAGTGGGTTGATGTGCTTCTTGCAGGCTGATAGAAGTGCGCCATGCCAATTGTTCAGATACACCTGTCTGTGAAGCATAAGCAATTAACCATGGTGTTGCATTGGGATCAATTTGAATTGCTGAGCCAGACTGTTTCGCTGCAAGGGTTAATTTCTTTTGTTTGCGACGTTTTAAATAGAGCATCCATCCTGTAATAAAGAACAATGGCATTGCCAAAGCGGCAAGCATAATAATAAATTGGAATACTGGACCAAAAAAGCTACCGCGATGAACAGGTAACATACTGCTCATGATTTTTTCATTCAACGGTTTAACTTCATATAAATCAATTTTTTCAATTTGAGCATTTTGATAATCATAAATCGCTTTGTTTCGTGCACGCTCATGCTGCGGAATTGCATCAACAAATGTGAGTTCGACTTTACCATCGGCTTTTTTCGGAATCGAAATCGTCAGCGTCGAGTAATCCCGTTTGATTTGTGAATTAAAGCCATTCCATGTCTGTGTCAGAACTTTTTGGATCTGTTCAGGTTTTAGACCTTCTTTTGCTTGTCGTGGTCCATTACGTAGATGCTGATCACGTCCTTGTTGCAATTGTGTGGCATTGCCTTGACGCTCTTTGCCTTCACCCATGCGAGGTCCTTGCATTTCGGGTTGAGGTCTTTCAACACCCATCACCTTAAACATGCCATCACGCCACCAGTCATATGACCAATACAGTCCTGTACATGCTAAAAGCAAATAGAAAATAACCACCCAAGTTCCGACCACTGCATGTAAATCCCAAAGGAAATTGCGACCTTTGAGTTTAGGCTTTAATGCAAACCACTGTTTAAAAGAATGTTTTTTTGGCCAACGAAGATACAAACCGCTGAGTACAAAGAAGATAAGCATCAAGGTACTTGCACCAGTAATCTGTTTACCGACTTCACCTACTGTAAGATTGCGGTGCAGTTGTTGTATAAATTGAAAAAAATCTTTGCCTCTAACTTCAGGCAGGATTTCTGCCGTATAGGGATTGACCATCATGGTATACCCTCTACGTGCACCTTCTTTAACAATATTGATATTTGACGCTTCTTCAGGCACTTTGGCAACAGTAATACTGTTGATCTTCATTTCAGGATTTTGAACTTGAAAGTGTTGATAAATTTCAGCAGGGGTTAATTTCGCATGATTTTCAACTTTTACAGTATAACTGTCTGGATTTAACCATCTCTGAATCGGTTGTTCATAAGAGTAGATCGCACCTGTAACCCCCATAATCGAAAGGATCAAGCCCGCTGTAATGCCTAAAAACCAGTGTATTTGGAAAAAAGTCTTTTTAAACATGGTGATGGAAAGGGAAGAATTGTTTGATTGTAGATTATAGCTGAATATCTAGGAGAGATAATGAATTTTGCAGATAATATTTATTCTCATTATCATTTTTATTAAAATAGTCGTCATAAATGTAAAAAAACCTCCAACAATGGAGGTTTTATGAAGTCTTTAACGTTTACAGTGTTTTTGCTTCGCCAACTGTTTCTTTAAGATGTTTACGCAAAGTCTCGAATGGGAAATTTTTGCTGTCCATACGCTTAGGTAAGATATAGGCACCTTGCTGACCTTTTACTTTAAAATTCACAAGTAAAAATTCTGGTGTGTTATACCATTCATAAACATCTTTCCAGCCAATTGTACCCACCCCTTCTTGTACGCCCATTTGCTGGCGCATCACGATACCACTTGGCTGTACACCTAATTTGACACCTTTAATTTCTTGAACTGGAAACTCATTCATCTTACGTTTTACATACCATTCAAGCCCAAATTTTCGTACTAAAAGATAAATCGCCACACAGGCAAGAATGACCCAAAAAATAATGGTGGAGTAGTTTTTAATTAAGGCAATACCCAGAATGGAAAGGACAACAGCGACACCCATGATTGCCCAAGCTTTAGTCCCAATTTTATTGGTACTGCGCCAAATCGCAAGTTGAGCACTACGTTGTTCGGCTTCCGATACTTCGTATGGAACTGGTTGTAAGGTATAAGCGTAAATGTTCTTGGCAGTCATAGTGTCAGTAATGTATGTAAATCTAGTCAGAGTTTAGCACTAAATCCCAAGATTTAGTGCGCCTATTGTACCAAATATCTAGGCAAATTTTATGCTCTTTTATAAAGAAGCTAATTCCGTAGATTGATCGTCACGGGCATGACTTAAATTTTGTTTGAGAGTACTCAGTTGTTTGAGAATACTAAACATTAATGAAAGTTGTTGAAGAATAATCAATGATTTAGAGTCATCTGCTTCCGATTGACCTAAGCGAGTGCGAATCGCTTGTAGCATATTATGTGCTGTTAAATCAGGCATTTCATCCCGTAACAAGGCACCACGAATATCATCCAAAGCTTGATCCAGTAGATTTAAAACCTGCTGATCCTGGATTTTTTCACGGTGTGCACCCAATGCCGCGATATAGCTGAGGAAGGTATGATTCAAACATAAAAACTCAAAAGCCAATGTTTTCTGACTTTGATCAAAATCCGGTTCTGTTGCCAAAGTTGAAATCAATGATGCAACATCCGCATCTGTGTTGTGAGCTGCTCGACGTACAATACGGTAGTTCAGACTGTTGTTACGCCCCTGATGATATTGGGTAACCACATCAGCCAGATAATTACATTGTGCTTCCAAAGAACGTTGAATGGTTCTAGGCAAACGACGGAATCTCCAATCTGGAAAAATAAAGCTCACCCCAAACCAGGCTAAGGCACATCCAATTACCGTATCGATCATACGCGGTAGAGCTGCTTCAAAGCCCAGCCCATCTAAGTTAAAGTTGATCAGTGCCATGATGGTAATGAAGGCTGTTGCTTGGGCGTATTGTTTACTGCGGAGGTCGAAAAATAGCACGCCACTTATCACGAGCAACAAGAGCTGTCCTTCAATGGAAGGGACAAAGAATAAGATCGCATAACCTAATATAATTCCACCGAGAGTTCCCACGATGCGTAATCTTAAGCGGCGTTTGGTGGCATTAAAGTTTGGTTGGCTGACAAAGAGTGCTGTTAATAAGATCCAATAACCATATTGAATATTGGTTAATTGCACAAAAACGTAACCGATAAATAAAACCACAGAAACCCGAATTGCATGTCTGAATAAGACTGATTCAGGTGTTAAATTTTGTTTGATGCGGATGACAATATCATCCCAGCCTTTTAAATCATCATCTTTCAGTTGTTGTTCAACGTTTTTATTTTGATCATTTATAATGTGACGTTCAGTTTCTAGGTTCTGCAATTGAGCATCAATCGATTTCAAATTTTGATAGAGTGCGAATAATGAATTGATCCAGATGAGATCATAATGTTCTTCTTTTTTAAGTTTGTTTAGCGACTGTTTTAAATTTTTAAAGGCATGTTCAAAGCGGGCATTATGTTGATAAGTGGTTCGATGTAAAATGCTGTCGCTTAAATCCTTGCACGCTTTACCCTGTAAAGCCAAAATACGTTGAAAGCGAAATAAAACATCACTATGTTCAAACATTTTTGCCAGTTTTTGATAATCAATATGCGCTGAATCCGCGCGTTCATGAATATCTTGTGCTACAAAGTAGTATTGTAAACTACGTCGTGTATCACGTTGCCCTCGGTCACCTTTTAGACGGGTGAGCAATGCCGTACGCATATCATTAAAAATGCTAATCAGTTGACCATTTTCCATGGACAGGCTAATCATGCTGTCTTGATAGCTGGTCGGTGTCATATCGACATCAAACAAGTTGGATTTAGAAAAAAGAAAATTGCCCAACGACGAAAAACATTGTGACAGTTTGTCTTGAACCTGGCGCACTGGAAAGAGCAAAAAACTGATGGTAGAAATGAGACCATACCAAATTGCCCCAATAACCAATAAGCTGGGTTGGATATACCATTGCTCAAATAGATGAACTCCAAGCATGGAATAAACTGAAACGACTAAGCAACCGTAAGAAATGGTGGCATAGCGTCTTCCCAAGGAACCCAGTAAAATCCATCCAATACAAGAAACAATTAAACCTAATGCAAAAAGCACGGGATAGGGGAACAGCAGACTGACTGAGGCAGCGGTGATAAAAAATCCGATATAGGTATAAATCAAATTCATGATCCGCACTGAAAAGCGGTCATCAATATCACTCAAACCGGCTGCAACTACACCCAAGGTCAATGGAATGGTCATCAACTGTTGATCCAATAAATAAGGAACAAAAGCAGTGCCCGTAAAGGCGATGATCATCCTCAAGTTATACATGAAACTTGTGTTATAGGTAGCTTTTCGTAGTTTTAACAGCCATGTGTTCAAAGAAAGTCCTTATTCAATCGATACGGTGTTATTGCTGGGGTGATTGTTTTATTGCTGAGCTGATTTTTCACTGATCTTTGTGACACATCTTACAACGGACAGTGTAAACTTGATTGCAATATTTAGTATGAAATTATAAACGATCTATGTCTGAAAAAAACGCTGGTCAACAGTATTCAACAGGTTGGATTATGCTTTTGGCGCTATTTACCTCGTTAGGTCCTTTATCTATCGATATGTATTTGCCAGCACTCCCACAAATGGCGCAAGATTTTAATGTCTCCACCCAGCAAGTTGCCAATACTTTACCTGCATATTTCTTTGGTTTGGCTGTGGGGCAATTGATCTATGGCCCAATCAGCGACCGCATCGGTCGTAAAAAACCACTTTACTTTGGTATGACCCTGTTCGCTTTTGCCAGCTTATTGTGCGTGTTAGCTCCTGATCATTGGTCATTGATTGCTGCACGAATTTTACAGGCGCTGGGCGGTTGCGTTGGTGTGGTCATGGCACGTGCCGCCATTCGTGATCGTCTCGATGTGCAAGGCTCGGCTCAAGCTTTTGCCAGCATGATGATTGTGATGGGGATAGCGCCGATTCTCGCGCCGTCAATAGGTGCTGCAATTCTGAATTTCTTTCACTGGCAAGCGGTATTTGTTGCTTTATTTATCATTGGCTTGATCTGTCTAGCCTGCGTTCATTTCTTATTTAAAGAAACCTTGGCACCTTCACGTAGACTTCAATTGAATTTTAGTCAGGTTTTTATTTTATATGCTGCTATTTTTAAAGATCGAAGTTTTCGCTTTCCCATGATGGCAGGTTGTTTTACTGGTGCTGCCCTTTTTTGTTATATCAGTTCTGCGGCAGCGGTACTGATGGATGGCTATCATTTAACACAGCAACAGTTCGCAATTGCTTTTGGTTTTAATGCTTTTGGTATTATTTTACTGTCTTCAATCAACAAACGCTTAGCCAATCGCTTTTCAGTGATCCACCGTTTAACGTTAGGAGGATTGATTCAGGTCACAGGTGCACTGATTATCGTGGGAGCGGGTTTAATGCTTCAAGCGCCTTTGGTCGTTGTAATGCTGGGTTTATTCCTCACCGTTTCAGGAATTGGTTTTACAGGACCCAATGCAATGGCATTAGCAATGTCTGAACAAGGTTCTAGAGCTGGTACAGCGAGTGCGATTATGGGCAGTATGCAATTCGCCTGTGGTCTTCTGGGGGGAGTCGTACTGAACTTTCTGGTTTGGAATCATTTGTTCAATATGGGAATATTGATGTTGGCTTTTACTGTAGCGGGATTTTTAGCCATTTTAAAAGTATCACAACAACTTAGACTGAAGTAGTCTTTATAGTCAATCCGTTGAAAAATCATAGAGCAAATATAGCGTCTTTTGACGTTTGCAACTCGCTGTGTTTTTGAGTCGATACGAGGCACGAAGTATGAAGATTGAGTTGGTTGGACTATATCAAGTAAATTAACCCATTGATCAGCATTCAATAAAAGAACAATGCTTGGTTCGACTGATCAGAATATTACGCTTATTCAGAAATGAGGCATTGAAAAATACCAAAGATCAAAAAAACAAAAGCCGACGATTCGAGTGATGAGTAAATCGTCGGCCAAAATACTTCATGTGTAAAGATTCAGGCTGCTATTCTAAATCTTGAAGAAGCATAAGTTTTTAGTCTCTCTGGGGGAGTTAAGGTCTCCAAATTTAACTGCGGATGCCGTGCAATAAACTTGGTTGCTGCAGACCTTATACTTATATAACGACAACAGTTTCAGATTGGTTGACAAGAAAATGAAAAAAAATTTAAAAAATTTTATAATGCGGTTCTGATTGCAATTTAAGTCGACACTATGGTTTCTTTAAACAAATATTTTTTCTGGTTTTTTCTACTCTGTTTAGTGTTAACGATGATTGCTGGTGTATTGGCAGCAATTTTACCCAATGAGATTGCTGGTGTATTAACAGCAATACCTTATTTACTTGCCATGATTATTGTATTGCATCGTTTTCTCAAACAACAACGTCGGGCACCTACTGATAAAGAACGTAGAAGTTTAACCTTAGGTTTCACGCTCATTTTCTGGAGTTATAATTTATTGGGTGTTTTTGCAGGCGTTTGGTTTTTTTCCCGCAACGACCCTGAAATTTGGCAAACATTCCTTGCCTATATGCAAAATATTCGATTTTTGAGCACAATGACCATTATGCTGCTCCTGCTTGCCATTCCTCTTTATTTAATTACCCATTGGTTTTATGGAAAGCAGGCAAAACGGATGGCGGCAAAAATGTTTGCAGAATAGAATCCAGCATCAGTCATATTTGCTGATCGATTAGTGGACAAACATATCCATAAACTCTCGTAACTCATGAATTGCGACTTCAATATCAGAGGTGAGCCAAGTGGGCTCAAAAATTCCCGCATAATGTTCCAAGCGATCTTGAGGAACGACGAGTCGTATTGGGCAATCTTCCTCAAGTAAACGCCAGGGAATAATGGGAACATCATTGTCTAAAAATGAACTGACATTACGAATATCAATAATCATCGCATTGACACATTCAGGGAAAGGCATTACTGAAAATTCATCAGTACGTCTACGGAAATATTCGAGATCTCCCCACTTTAAAATATAGCTAGGCTTACTAAACTCAATGATTCCGATTAAATGATCATCTCTAGATGTATGTAAGAAGCATTGATGAGTGACATCGGTGTCTAGATCGAGTGCGACACTTTGTCGTTGATATGCCATATATACAATAGTCAACAAAAATGGGGGTACATATTATAGCCCATTTATCTGTCTCGTACTGCGTTAGATTAAAATTTACTTTTACTTAAAATATTTTACACAAAGTTGATGAATAGACTGGTAGTATAAAAATACATCAAATTGATGGAGGTGGATATCATGAGACACGATTTCAATAAACCATCTTATGTAACCAGTAATGAAGAGATCACACATAAGAATCGCTTACCAATTTATATGCTTATTCTTGTGGGGTTATTTCTTTTATCATTGCTTGTTTACATGATAGCCGATTGGCTCTAATTTCAAATTTATCAATAATTTAAATGATAACTTAAGCAAAAACCCTAGCCAGTAAGCTGGGGTTTTTTGATTCTGCTTAGCATTTATGCTTTGTTTTGTTGTATTTATGCAGTAAAAATTGATCGTTATATAAGCAAATTATAAAGTAAAAGAGTAGTTCATCACGCTTTCTGTTGAAAATAAGAATGATGCTTGAAGTCATTTGAGCACACTCAAATTGTTATAAATGTATAACTTGAGGGAATAAAAATGAATGAAATTTTACACACTCAGGGGAATTTTGATGCCATGTATTATTGGAATCAATTTCACCCTATTTTAGCCGCTGTAGCTATCCTCATTGTTGGATGGATTATTGCATTGATTGTCGCAGCAGGTTTTAGAAAGATCCTAGAGAAACTGGGAACGAATTCGAAATTATCTTCTGCTACAGGGCATCGTTCAAACATCGAGAGTATACTTTCCAGAATTATTTTCTGGGTGGTTATGGTCATTGCTGTAATTGGTGCGCTCAATGTATTGAACCTGAACAGTGTGAGTAGTCCATTTAGTTTGATGATTCAACAATTCTTGTTGTTTATCCCGCAATTGCTGGCTGCTGTAGCGATAGGATTTATTGGATGGATTGTAGCAAATCTCGTTAAAGTCGGGCTAAAAAAAGCTTTGGATCGTACTCAACTGGATGAAAAGCTAAGTGCAGATGTCGGTGTCAGTCCAATTAGCCACAATATCGCCGATATTGTTTACTGGCTGATTTTATTGTTGTTCCTGCCAATTGTTCTGTCAATCTTAGGATTGCAGGGATTATTGGTTCCTGTTCAATCGATGTTGAATGAAGCCATTTCTTATTTACCTAATATTTTTATTGCGGGTGTGATCATTTTTGTTGGTTATATCTTGGCGAAAATTGTTCGTGGGATTGTTGAGGGCTTAATCAGTAGTTTAAATTTACAAAGCCAAGCTGAAAAAGTGGGGTTATTTAAAAATTCAGATCAGGGATTGTCTAAGTTTTTAGGTTCATTTGTTTTTGCTGTGGTCATGATTACTGCTTTAATCGTGGCATTTGAAGCTTTGGGTATACAGGCAATTTCACAACCTGCAACAATGATGTTGGGTGAAATTATGTATGCGATTCCACATATTATTGCAGCAGGATTAATTTTAATTGTTGCATATGTGGTGTCCCGTTTTGTAGGACGTTTGGTTGCGGAAGTTGTTGCAGAAACAGGCGTAGATTCAATTCCTGCTAAATTAGATGTACAACGCTTTTTAGGTGAAACTAAAGTTTCTTGCATCATTGGATATTTAATTGTGTTCTTTACCATGTTATTTGCAGTTTCAGAAGCTGCGAATCGACTCGGTTTTGAGCAGGTCAGTGGGCTGATCTCGATGTTCATCCACTTTGGTGCGAATATTCTCTTGGGTGCCGTCATACTGGTTATTGGTTTCTGGCTGGCCAATATCGTGGCAAATGTTGTACAACGTGGAGAATATAACAGTTCTAGATGGTTGGGAAATCTCGTTCGTGTATTGATCATGGGGTTGGTGATTGCAATGGGCTTAAAAGCCATGGGTATTGCAGATTCAATTGTTAACCTTGCATTTGGTCTAACCTTGGGTTCTGTTGCAGTGGCATTTGCCTTGGCGTTTGGTCTGGGTGGTCGTCAACCTGCTGAACGTGTTTTAACAGATTTGATTGACAAAGCAAAACAACAGGCAACTCAACCAAATCCTTTAAATCAGAAGAATACAGATTCAGCTGTCACTCCTGTAGCAGATTCGAGCCAAGTTACAGCAGATACACCTGCGATCGAAAATGAATATAAATCTTTAACCGATTCTTTTAAAGAGGATAAAGATGACCCGAATTAACATGTAAATCCTGACAAAGATCGATCAGGATGAAAGCTTGATCGATTTTTTATTTTAAGGTCAAAAAATAAGGGAGATTGAGATGTCAAAGAAAAAGCCAAATAATTTTATTGCTCCAATTGTGATCGCCGGTATTACGGTTGGTTTTTTGGCAAGTGCATATAAATTTGTTTTTTCAAAGCCCAAGAAGCAGCAAGCGGATTTTGTTGAAAAACAAGACGAATCTCAAAATAAATCCCAACCGTGATTGATTCGGTATAAGTGAAGTGCTTTATATGATGTTTTTTCTTGAAAAAAGATAGACATCGACTGATTTATTGTCTAAATTCAAGTCATTCATATGTAAGAAGTAAAACATCAATCGAGCTGAATAAAAGTCATTTTTAAAGGAAATAGAAATGAAATTAATCCATTTTGTTCAAAAAATTCATCAGTCTTTATTTGCTAGAAAAGACCGACAGAATCGTATGGATTTGGCGATTCAACGCGTTACCCAAAAACAGCAAATCCAAAACCAACTTATTTTATTTCAAACAGACTATTTGGAGTAAATGGATAAACTCCAAGTGTAGAGGGTTTAAACATATTCAGATGCGGCATGTGCTGAAGCCCATGCCCATTGAAAATTAAATCCACCGAGATGCCCAGTGACATCCAGAATTTCACCAATAAAAAACAAACCTTTTTGCTTTTTACTTTCCATGGTTTTGGAAGAAACCTCAGTAGTATCCACTCCACCTAAAGTGACCTCAGCTGTTCGATAGCCCTCTGTACCGGAAGGTTTAACTTCGAATTGATGTAATTGCTTGGCGATATGTTCAAGCTTTTCATCGCTTAATTGTCCAATTGCTGTTTCTGCCCATGTTGACCAAATCAGATTTTGTAATTCAAGCACTACACTTTTAGGTAAATGTTCAGTCAATAAAGTTCTCAGCAAAACTTTAGCTTGAGTTTGTTTTTTTGCCTTGAAAAAATCAAATAATTCGAGACTCGGTAGAAAATCGATATTAAAGGTTTGTCCTGCATTCCAGTAATTGGACAGTTGTAACGAACTTGGACCACTTAAACCACGGTGGGTAAACAGCAGGGCTTCAGTAAAACTGTTGAGATCGTTGGATAGTGTTGCTTCGACTGCGTTACCACTTAGGCGTGTTGTCACTTCTTTAAATTGATCGGAGAAAGTAAAAGGAACCAAGCCTGCTCGTGTTGGGAAGATGTGGTGACCAAACTGTTTGGCAATTTCATAGCCAATCCCTGACCCACCTAAAGTGGGTATGGATAAACCACCCGAAGCAACCACAACGGATTGCGCTTGAAAATAGCCGAGACTCGTTGCAACCTGAAAATGATCCTCTGCGCTACATGTAATGCCTTTGACTTCGCAACTGGTTTTGATGTCGACCAGATGGGTTTTTTCACATTCATTGAGCAGCATGGCTAAAATTTCTTTGGCACCATTCAGGGTAAACAGCTGCCCATGTTTACGTTCTTCATAGTCGATACCGTATTCACAAACCATACCAATAAAATCCCAATTGGTATAACGTGTAAGGGCTGAGATAACAAAATGAGGATTATGTGAAATAAAATGATCAGGCTCAACATAGAGGTTGGTGAAATTACACTTTCCACCACCGGACATGAGAATTTTCTTACCCACTTTGTTGGCTTTCTCAACGACCAAAACTTTACGTCCACGTGCAGCAGCTTTGGCTGCAAGCATTAAACCTGAAGCACCTGCACCAAGGACTACAACATCGTATTGGCTCGAAGACATAACACACTCATGATAATGATCAGCAGGGGATTATAGACAAATTTAGATGAATTTTCAGAACAATTATTCAGTAAGAATGAGAGTTATTTTATCTGGTTATATGCGAGACATTATCCAACAGTTCTGTTTCTCGCTTCTGTCAAAGCCACTGAAATTATCAATATAATGATGACACATCACTTTTTTTGATTGATCGAGATTTTTTGTAATCGACCTTGTAAGCCCCCACTGTGGATCAGGAGTATGCGAGTATTTTCAGCAAAATAATGTTTAGAGATCAGATCAAAAACGCCGTAGAACATTTTGCCTGTATAAATATGTTCCAGCGGCAATTGAAATTGTTGCTCAATATTTTCAATAAAGCACAGTAATTCAGGTGTTGTCTTGGCATAACCACCGCAACAGTAGGCATCTGTGAGTGACCAATTGGTCCGCTGTGTCCACTGCTGAATATCCTGTTTAAGGAAATCACCTTTTAGTGCCGAGAAGCCAAGAATATGTTGTTTAGGCGCGCTGCTTTCAATAATGCCTGCAATTGTTCCACCTGTCCCTACAGCACAACAGATTACATCATACTGAGTATAATCATGAGGATTTAAAATTTCTTGACAGCCTTGTATCGCCAAGCCATTCGTACCGCCTTCAGGAATTATATAACTATCGGGATACTCTACTTGGAGTTGCTGATTAAACTCAGGATCTTGCTTTAGCTTATAATTTTCACGTGAAACAAATTTTAAATCCATGCCCATTTGTTGGGCAAGCTTGAGGGTGGGGTTATACGTTTTATTGGCTAATTCCTCTCCACGAATAATTCCCATGCTTTCAAAGCCGAAGAATTGTGCTGCATACGCTGTTGCAGCAATATGATTGGAATATGCGCCACCAAAAGTCAGAATTTTTTTAAAGCCAAGACGCTGAGCTTCTATAAAATTATATTTAAGTTTAAAAAATTTATTGCCTGAAATGTTTGGATGAATTTGGTCAAGACGCCTAACCGTGAGTTGCACAGAATAATCTAAATCTAAGTGCTGATCAGAAATTGTTTGGGCAATGGGATCAAACATCGTCATCTTGAGCAAATCTTTCGTAAAGGGAAATGTATTTACAGGTTAGTTTACTCAAATCTGTCAAGGAATAAAGATTTGAGTAAACATACTCTGCGAAACGCCATTCGGTCGCCAGCATCAACTAGGATTGTGTATCGACAGAAGTCACTACAGACATTCCTGGTCGTAAGAACTCTAAACCTTTTTGATTTGGATCAATTGCAATCCGCACTGAAATGCGCTGCACAACTTTGGTGAAGTTTCCTGTAGTGTTGTCTGGTTTCAATACGCTAAATTCAGCACCGGCAGCCGGTGAAATTTGTTCAACGTGTCCAGTAAATTTTTGATGCTTCATTGCATCCACAGTAAAGCTTGCTTTCTGTCCAATACGCATATCCGCGATTTGAGTTTCTTTAAAGTTGGCAATCACCCAGGTCTGTTGTGGAATCAGATACATCAACTGTGTTCCTGCTGAAACATATTGTCCAACACGCGGTGTTACTTCTCCAAGTTGTCCATCCATCGGTGCTGAAATAATACTGTAGTCTTTAGTGGTCACTGCCTGGTCAAATTGTGCTTTGGCATTGGTGACTTGTGCTTTAAGTCCAGATTCAGCAACTTGTGCTGTTTTCAAGGCCTCTTGAGCGACTAAAACGTTTGCCTCAGCCTGCTTTAATAATGCCAAATTATTTTTTACATCTGCTGCGGCTTTGTCTTGTTCGGTTTTAGAGGTCGCACCACTGTTGCCCAGTTGTTGATAACGACGAAGTTGTGCTGTAGATAACTCATAGCTTGCTCTGGCTTGTTCAACTTTGGCCTGTGCTGCGACGATATCCGCTTTGCGCTGTTCAATGGCTTGGCTTTGATTGGCTAAAGTCGTGTTGGCCTGGTCAACACCCGCTTCAGCCTGAGTAACTTTCTGATCATAGGTGGTGGTATCAATATGCATTAACGGCTGACCTTTTTTGACATGATCAAAATCGGTGACTAGGACATCTTTGATATAACCATTAATTTGCGAAGATAGAACAGTGGTTTTACCTTTGATATAGCTGTTGTCGGTTGACTCTACTGCACTGTCAAACGGACCAATTTTCCAAGCACGCATAATCACCGCAATCCCCACCAGCAATACCAAAAACATAATCAACAATGTTCTTTTGGCTGTAGGAATTAATTTACTTGATGGCGGTGGCGTTACAGTTGCTCCTGATGTCTGCTGTGCAGGTGCAGGTGCAGGTGCAGGCGTTGCCGTTTCAGTTGGTTTTTGATCTTGTGACATAAGAATTCTCAAATATTTTTAATGCATAGAATGACGTCATGGGTATTTAATCGATAAAAAATCATGAGCGTTGTCTAGCTGCTATTGAGGGCCAGTTGCTGTTTTTTGAGTTGGTAACGTGACCATGTAATATTTAAACTACTCCAAATCAGCAGTAAAATGGCGAATATTCCATTTAATGCAATCACATCGTTGTATGCGCGTACCTGAGCTTCACGTGTCACAATCTGATTAAGATTACGATAAGCTTGATTCTGTTCCAAAGTATTATCAATTGTATATTTATTGGCTGCTTGTTGATATAAGGCGAGGCGCTGTACAACAAGCGGGTCTGTTGGAGATAAATCGCTGACTATTTCTGCTCGGTAATTTTGGGTACGCAATTGTTGATAGGTTGAAAAAAATGAATTTCCAATTAAACCGCCAAAACTTTGTGTAGCCGAGAACAGCACCACAAAAGTAACCATATGCGTTGGACCTTTTTGTAAGACACTGATAAAACCCGTCAATAATAAAGGACCAATAAACATACCGCTGGCAAAACCCACAATAAACTGACTGCGATAGAAGTTTTCTGGACGTACATCACTGGTGAGGTGATAATCCAAAGCACAAGCGATCAGAACCAAAATCACTGCACCAACCAGATGCCATGAAATTCGCTCACGTTTAAAGGTCAGTGCGCTAAAAACTGTACCCGACGCAATGCCTAAAAAAATCACACTATAAAGTGTAACGAACTGATCTGGACCCATGCCCATGGTCTTTAAGAAATTTACCGCTGCATAACTTTGCTCTGACATCAGCAAACGAATTGCCAAAGCACCAAACACGAATTTTAGTGTGCTCGCTGAACCCAGCCAACGGGTAATAATCAATGGATTAACCCGGTAATGTTCATAGGTCAAGCCAATCATGATTAAGCTAAATCCTGCAATGAGGGCATATCCCAACCACTTGACTTCAAACCACCAAAGAATAGGACCTTGGCTAAGTACGATACAGAGTAAGGCAAATCCCGGAGCTAATAAGGCAAAGGTCAAGAAATCTTGCTTTTCAAATACTTCAATTCTTAAACTGCGGGGTAACTTTAAAGACACCACCATTGCCAAACAACAGATCGCTAAACCCAGTTCAAAGGTATATAACACCACCCAGTCATTCACATCGACCAGTGAAGGAGAAATGATCCAAGCCAGCGGAATTCCCAACTGTTGGAAGCCCAGCGCAAGATAAATTCCACGACCAAAATTTTCTCGTCGAAAGGCTTGCATAATGTAGTACATACCCAGTGAACTGAGCGGTGCTGCAACGAGACCACTGATGACACGGACAAACAGTGCCATTTCAAAAGTATGAACAAAAATGTGTAAAACCAAAACACAGATGAACAAAATCAACCCGATTTCTGAAAAAAGCCGAAGACCATATTGTTGTCTTGCTTTAAATAAAATCATGTTGGAGCTGATGTTTGCCATCACATAAGCAGCAGGAATCCATGCAGCTTCAGATGGCGTGAGTGAATATTCACCTTGGATCAAGGGGAGGTTTGCAGTAATAAATCCATTACTTAAACTTCCTGAAATTGCCACAAATAACCCAATAAAAAAGTAAATCAGTTTCTTATAAGTTGGATGTGCAATAACTGCAGGAGATCCAGGCAAGGTTGGACGTTCTTCAGGCGTCCAATCGGGTGCCGGTTCAAGTATACGTGGTGATTTATCCATAACTGTCCCAATTACGCCTTGATACCATCAATCAGCAAATCTACAGCTCTTGTGGCAAGTTGAACTTGTTCTTCATCCGTCAGACCTTGAAATGAAGCACGCAAAATTCCGGTAATCAGTGCATAGTCTTTGGGGGTGAGATCTGGGCGGCAAATTTGATGTGTAATGGCTTGGTCAATCAACGGTTGTAAAATCGCATCTCGCCGTTGGTAGATATCCACCATGACAGGGTCGTTACGATCTATCACACGCCAATATTCCATTAATGCAGTCAGATAGGGCAAATTTTCAACATGATTTCGAATCAGGCGAATCAAACCATCGGGGTATTGGGAAAAACTTTTTGCCCGTTCATCTAAACGAGTCAAAGCTTGTTCCATTAACGCAATCACCAATTCTCGACGATCTTGAAAATTACGATAAAAAGTGGCTCTGCCTACTCCTGCCTGATCAATCACGAGTTGTAAAGGCGCACGAATCCCTTGTTTACGGAAAATAGTAAGGGCGGCATCGAGTAAATCTTCACGATTTTGTGCTGCCAGTTGTTGGCGTTTTCGCATAGCTTGAGAGGGTGTTAATTTTATAGTGATATTTAACGGACATTTTTGTCCGTTGTAAATCATTATCTGTGTGATTTTTTGTAAAGTGAGCGGTTATCAAAGATGGGATTGGTTAGAATATCTTTGTGATAGAAATCATAAATATCCTAAATCCAGTTTTTGATTTATTCAGTTTATAAAATAAAACAATACGTGTGCTGTCATTGTGAAAAATTCTAAATTAATATTCATCATGGGCTGTATCAGTTTCGCGGCTTTGAATGGCTGTGTACCATCTGAAAAAAATGCAGAACATTCATCATCTTCAAAAAAAGCATCAGAGCAACAAATCGAACAGCAGTTCAAGCTGTGGAAGGCTCAACAAGACCCCCGTTTACTAGCGGATTACTATCAATTTATGTCTCAGTATTTAAAACATCCGCCGAGCTTAATGGAACTCACCACGACTCGAAATTATATGCCTGAACGCTGCTATTCCAAACGTTTTGCCATTCCTCCTAAAGCTTATTGGAAAAACGTGGTGAGTAGTTTGCAACTGGTGGAAAAGTTAAATCGCAATGGATATTTTAAAACCTATACAATCTCAGCGATCTATCGTGCACCTGAACTAAATCACTGTGTCGGTGGTGCTGGGAAAAGCAAGCATTTAAATAATTATGCTGTAGATTTTCACATCTTGTCTCCTAAAGAAACAATTGAAAGTGATCGCGAAATGTTGGTTAAAAAAATGTGCCATTTTTGGAAAGTGGAAGGCAAAAACTATAAAATGGGATTAGGGGTATATGGGAATAACCGTTACCATATTGATACCCAAGGCTTTCGAACCTGGGGGAAAGACCACAAGTCGAAAAGTTCACCATGTTTAAAAAGTGAGTGATCGGATTTTAAAAATCAAGCATGATCAACGGGTTATATTTTGAAAAATGCTTAGATGCCGGAAAATTTTTATGTTGAAAAAAATAAAGAAGAGTTTGTTTGTAATCAGTATTTTAACCAGTGGTTCGATTTTTGCACAGAGTAATGCCGCTGTCGAAGTGGATACTGAACAGGATCAGATATTGGGACATGCAGGAAAGGTAAAAATTAAAGTAGAATCATGTGCTAAGAATCGTTATACCTGTGATTATGTACTGTATGACGCGAAAGGGAAGCGTCAGGTATTGCTTGAACAATGGAGTAAAACTGCACATGTTTATCAGTTCAATCCATACTTGATGGGTTTTCTGATGGGGGCTACAGGGGGTGACCATAATCTCATGGTGGTAAATGATAAAAACCAGCAAAAAGATTATGGCAGTTTTCTTGCCATGAATGGTTCACAGAGCTGTTTCGTCACCTATGAATCAAATTTAAAGAATATGCCAAATTCATTGGTTTTTTATAGTGTTCCTGATTTTCGAGTTCGTTTAGTGCTCAATAATAAAGTGCCTCAATTCAAACAGTTCAGCTATCCGAGTACTGCAAATTTTAATGATAACGGTGATTTCTCATTTAACTATAATATTAAGATCGGAAACGAGATGGGAGTACAGGATGTTATCATTCAAAGCCCTTGTCAGTCTGATTATCGGGTTATCATGAGTTAATATTGATAAAATAAAGTTATTTATTTAATCAAAATACATCATTTTTATTTTTTAATTGAGTTGTCTATTGTAGTTCTATTCAACAAGAAGGACACTGCAATGACCACTCAACAGCAAGTTAATCAGACACAATATCAAAATAAATCAGAAGCATACTTAAATAGTAAAGTACATGCTCAAGGCATTGAGTTTAAAAAAATGCAAAATTTAATCCAACAGCATCAATTCAAGCAAGTTTTGGACCTAGGCTGTGGTGGTGGGCATGTCACTTATCAGATTGCAGCATTCACTGAGCAAGTGATTGCCTATGATATTACGCCTGAAATGGTCAATCTTGTGACCACGCAATCTCAACAAAAGGGATTTGATCATGTCATAGGGCAGGTGGGTGCAGCAGAGCAATTGGATTTTCCTGCTGAGCATTTCGATTGTGTGATCAGTCGTTATTCTGCACATCATTGGCAAAATATCACGCAGGCACTCCATGAAATTTACCGGGTATTGCGTGTGAATGGCAAAGTGATCATGTTTGATATTATTGGTAACGCCAATCCTATTTTAGATACCTTTATTCAAACCATTGAAACGATCCGTGATCCCAGCCATGTTCGAAACTATAATTTGTCAGAATGGATGGCTTTTGTTGAACAGGCAGGCTTTAAAATCGAAATCATTGAGAAACAAAGTTTAGTGTTAAATTTTCAGAGTTGGGTAGAGCGGATGCAAACACCTGAAGAGGGCATCCATACGATCCGTTATTTGCAATCCAAAATATCCGATCAAGTACGCTCATATTATCAAATTCAGGAAGATGGCACATTCACCAGTGAAACGGTATATTTGGTATTGAGTAAAATTTGATGAATAAATCATGTTAAAAATAACAACCAATCGATCTTTTGTCATGATATTGATCCTGATGCTTTTTACAGTGAATAGCGATGCTGAACCAATCCATCATACTGTGGCAAACATTGGGCAGTTTTCTGTTGTTCAGGAAACATGCGATGAGGATACGAATAAGCATTGTGATTTTGTGCTATATGAAGGTGACCGTTACAGACTACCTTTGGTGGTGGATTGGGAGCGAGGTTTGAATCTTGAACATCAGACCAGCGATTTTTTGCATTTAAGTTATGGCTATACTTTTAATCTTCATCATAGCCTGTTTATTTCAAAAGATGGTCTGGTTCAAGCCTTGGATGATGTTGTTGCGGTAGATAAAAAGACGGGGTGTATCGCCCGCTTTGAATTTAGAGATACGCCTGCAATAGTTTTTCAGAAAATGTTTGGCTCGAAAACCCATAGTAAAATACAACTAAAACCAAATGAATATCCGCAAGCCGAATCTGTATGGGTGGATGCTTCGCAGTACTTTAGTGATATGAAATTTGATGAAAGAGGGCGGTTTAATTATCGTTATTCCAATAAAAATGCTGAAGATATAAGTGCCTATCTGAATCAACCTTGTAAAGAATAAAGTGCTTAAAGCATTAGAAAACATTTGAAATAAAAAAAAGCTGTTTTTTTAGACAGAACTGTTATGCTCAAAAGATAAATAAAACAAAAAGTAGAGGAGATGCTATGAAAAAGCTATCCGTGGGTTTGAGTGTAATATTGGTGGCGTTTTTAGTTGGATGCGAAAAAAAGCCTCCCACACCGACCAAGACTGAAGTTCGTTCCATTCATATTGCAGGAATGCCTGTATATGAAAAAGATTACCGTTTAACTGCTCGTGATACATCCAGTGAACTACAACCATAAGTTTTGATGCAAGAATTTTCAGCCCGTATACCAAAGTTGATATACGGGCTGAATTAAACCGGCTTAATGAAAGACGGTTTCTAATGCCTTTAAGCCGACTTTTGGATCAAGTAGACCATTATAGATATCAGGGATTTCACGTTCTACACCAAAAAACTCATAAATTGCAATCATGGCGCCACGAACTGAATATTCAACAGTGAATACAACATCATCCTCAATTTCAACGAATTGCCCTAGGAATGCAAAGTTTTTAGCGCCGTGAGGAATCACTTGAGGGCGATCTCCAGGCTTACGACAAGCAAATAAGGCCGATGCATAAGGCATCATTGCTGTTGTCACTGTGGTATGAGCCAATACATGTTCGAGAATATCGTTAAAGCCAAGTTGTTGGATCAATTCAGTGAGGATTTCATTGCCTGTGGCTTGGGACATTGGTTTTTTGATGTAATCTCCATTTTGATCAATTTGAAAACCATAACCCCAAAGTGTAAATGTGCCTTCAGGTAAATCAGCAAAATGAGGTTGGGCTGGTACAACAATAGATAAATGCCAACCAGACTCAAACCAAGTCATCAATGCACCAGTGCCTGGTTGATTACCGGTATATTCAATAATGCGATTTAACAGTACATCATCATGCATAGTCAGCGTGAAAGATTCCCATTTATGCTCGTCGATGTTGCCATAAAAGGTCATTGGGCGACCAAAATCAGGCGCTTTTTTTGCCAAAGTTTCCCACAACGTCCAGCCATGATCTTGACGATCGCGAATGAGTGCCGGTACATCATCATTGCCACCATAACGGGAGTCTGCTGTAATCGAACCTAAAGTAAATATCGCCAGATCATGGTCTTTGAGATCAATTTGCTCGGTACCTTCCGGAAGGTTGACATATAGGCGCGTTGCTCGTCGTTCTGAGGTGTTATCATCTGTTTGGAAATCAGCCTCAGTCACATAATGCCCAAAGCGAACATCGACACCTTGCTCTACCAACCAGCGCTGTAACGGTAAAATCATTGAGTCATATTGGTTGTATTTGGTTCTTTTTACCCCTGCAAGTGTGTGAATACGAGGGAGTTCTTGAATAAAGCGTAAAAAATAGCGGCGCAGTTCTGCTGCACTATGCCATTTTTGGAAAGCGAATGTAGTACGCCACATACGCCAGAAATTTGTTTCAAAGAATGTTTCATCAAAAAATTCATCTATACGACGACTTCCAATTTTTTCTTCTTTTGATGCCAATAAACGTAACATTTGTGCACGATGTAATGTATTTAAACCCAGTTTGGATGCATCGGATATCACATGTTGTGCATTGATCAACCGCGCTTGGGCATGAGTTTTAACCTGTTCATTAAATTCACGACACTCTTCACGAACAGAAATATCAGGATTTTCTAAAGCGGGAATACTGGAAAACAAATCCCATAAACACAAATAGGTTTCATCAGTCAGCATACGTCCACCACGCGTGACCCATGCTTGAGAGGTATTGGGGGTGTGGGCACCATCCATAGATCCACCAGATACATCCAGTTCTTCCAGAATATGAATATTTTCAGCAGGAACCTTGGCATCGCGGATCGCAAATGCAGCAGCAGCCATACCTGCGATTCCACCGCCAACAATCCAAAGATGTGCTTGTTTAGCATCTAAATGATTAGGTTTATAGTTGTTCATTTTTACCCCTGAATGTGAAATTTTGATGATGTATAAATTAAAACCATAGTTTTATTATGGGTTTTTATATCTTAAAAAAGAGTGAAAAGGGAAGTTATTTTTTGTGATTAAAATCTTCAGTCTTATGGTTTTTCAGGATGTCTCAATACGATCTATTAATTTTTTGATATGATTCAAGTTATTGAAAAATAATTTTTTATTGAGTTTTTGCTCTAAATTTAGTCGAAGCTATTGTATTTGAGAATAATTCACAACTGTATAGAAGTGTATAGATGAAATCGCTATCGTTTTGAACTATAGAAAAACTTCATAATGAAATAATCATTTTTTTTGTATCTTCAAAAAACCCTTGTAGCTTAAAATAAGCTTTCTTTAAATACTTTTTGTGACGAGGTAACACTTGGAATCGTTATTGATTTTAGGCTCTATTGCGCTAGCATTGATGTTGGGTGCAATCAGTCCTGGTCCTACATTTGTGTATGTCGCTAAAAATTCAATTGCGATTTCTCGTAAGCACGGGTTATTTACAGCACTGGGAACTGGAACAGGTGCTGCACTGTTTGGTCTTCTAGCTGTCATGGGCTTACAGGCGATTTTATTGGCTGTACCCTCTGCATATATCATGTTAAAAATTTGTGGCGGACTATATTTACTTTGGCTGGCTTATAAAATTATTAAACATGCCAAAGACCCAATTGAACAGGCAGGTGGTTCTGCATTGGGTATGAGTTATCAACACGCTTATCGTCTGGGATTAATCACACAGTTGAGTAACCCTAAAATCGCCATTATTTTGGCGAGTATTTTTACTGCACTTTTACCCAAAGAAATTCCAACTTATTATTATTTTGTTTTACCCATTTTGTGTTTTTTTATCGATGTCGGCTGGTATTCCTTAGTTGCGGTTGCATTGTCTGCAGAAAAGCCGCGCCGTGTATATTTAAAATTTAAAAAACTATTTGATCGAGTGGCGGGCGGTGTAATGACTGTACTGGGTCTGAAGTTAATTTTTGGACTGAAATAATCAAGTGATTGTTCCATGAAAATTAAGTATTTAACTCAAGCATGATTATTTTGTGAATTAAATTAATTATTTAAAACGCTGTTTGCTTGTTATAATCGGCTTGCAAATTATAAGGGCTTAGACCGTAGAGAGATGTAACCTTGAAAAAAATATTACTTATTGCTGCCTTGAATGCGGTAGCGTTGACTGCTTGTTCGACGACTGAAACCTCTAAAACGATTCAGGCACCACAAGTGACTGCTGCAACGACAACAATTAAATATGCTGGAGTTAAAACGCCTATTTCAATTGGTAAATTTGATAATCGCTCAAGCTATATGCGTGGCATTTTTTCTGACAATGTTGACCGTTTGGGTGGACAGGCAAAAACCATTTTAGAGACGCATTTACAGCAAACAGGATACTTCTCTGTATTGAATAGAGAGAATCTCTCTGAATTAAAGCAAGAAGCTGGATTTAGTCAGTCTTCTCAAGCGATTAAAGGTGCACGTTTCGTACTGACTGGAGATGTTTCAGAGTTCGGTCGTAAAGAAGTAGGTGATCATCAATTATTTGGTTTACTTGGTCGTGGCAAGACACAGATTGCGTATGCAAAAGTCAATATCAATGTGGTGGATGTAAAAACTGCTGAAGTTGTACATTCTGTGCAGGGGGCAGGTGAATATGCGCTTAGTGAACGGGAAGTTTTAGGTTTTGGATCAACAGCATCATATGACTCAACACTCAATGGCAAGGTTTTAGATTTGGCTGTTCGTGAAGCGGTCAATAATCTTGTGAGTGATATTCAAACCAATAAGTGGTCAACACAATAGGTTTGAATCAACCCATGAAAATTGTTTTATTCTTGATCAGTTGTTTGGCAACCTTCAGTTTAGTCGGTTGTGCTTCATCTGGACCAAAGCCTTTATACCGTTGGGGAGAATTTCCTCAACAAACCTACCTGATGTTGAGTACTCCTGAAAAGACATCACCGCAGCAACAAATTTCGCTGCTTGAAAAAGATATTGAAAAAGCAAAAGCCAGAAACGAAGCAGTACCGCCTGGTTTATATGCACATTTGGGATTATTAAACTTGAATATCAATAATGCGCCTCGTGCAGTTGAATATTTTGAATTGGAGCGTCAAGTTTATCCTGAGTCTACAGTATTGATGGATCGTTTACTTCAGAAAATGACCACTCGATCTGCTGAGGTTAAAACGCCATGAAGAAAATGAGGCAATTGCTGACTTTAAGCTGTTTCGGAATGCTTTTTACTGGCTGCGCTGTAGCCCCAAAAGCCCATCGAGATTTGGCTGCATATCATGCGCATCAACCCAAGTCGATTTTGGTACTGCCACCAATTAATAATTCACCTGATACGCGTGCGACTTATGGATACTGGTCAACAGTGACACTTCCAGTTGCTGAGGCAGGTTATTATGTGTTTCCGATTTCTGTGGTGGATACCATGTTTAAAGAGAATGGGATCACCAATGGGTTTGATGCACAAGCTGTAGCTCCCCAGAAGTTAAAAGAGATTTTTGGGGCAGATGCTGCACTGTATATTAAAGTCAACGAATATGGCTCTAAATATCAGGTGATTCAATCTGTTTCTACAGTTGCTGTAGAAGCAAAGCTGGTGGACCTCGCATCTGGAACGCTACTTTGGCAAGGTGGGGAACGGCTTCAACAATCCAATGATAATAGCAACGCAGGTTTACTGGGGGCTTTAGTAGGTGCTGTGGTGGATCAGATTTCTAATCACTTGTCTGATAAAGCTTACGCCTTATCCGGTGTGGTGAGTTCGCAGTTGTATTCACCTAATTTAAACCAGCAAAAAGGCTTGCTGTACGGACCAAGATCGCCAAACTTTACTCAAAATACAGTAAAACCTTAACGATTTATTTGACCGCAATTGATAGAGTCTGTTGATGATTCGTCTATGTTCGCGACTACGTATGTTTTTAGGCGAGACTAGACGCCAATACGAAATTCAGACATGCTCAATTTCAGCCTACAACGCAAGCCATTTTTGAAATGTCTCCAGATTCTAAAACCCCAATTTAAATTGGGGTTTTATTTTTCAACAAGAACAATATATCAATGCACCATGGAAATTTTATCTAAGAAAAACTTGGTTCTTTCATGACGCTCATCTGGCTTATTAAAGAAGTCATCGGTTGCGCAGTCTTCTAAAATTTTACCTTGATCCATGAAAATCACTCGTGACGAGACTTTTCGTGCAAAGCCCATTTCGTGGGTTACACACATCATGGTCATACCTTCTTTTGCAAGTTGGCTCATGACTTCAAGAACTTCTCCAACCATTTCTGGATCAAGTGCAGAAGTCGGTTCGTCAAATAGCATACATACTGGATCCATGCACAAACCACGTGCAATCGCAACACGTTGTTGCTGACCACCAGACAGCTGTCCGGGGAATTTGTTTTTATGTGCTGCTAAACCCACACGATCTAAGTATTGTAAAGCTTTTTTCTCAGCTTCCGATTTAGAACGTTTCAGTACTTTGACCTGTCCAATGGTCAAGTTGTCTAAAACGGTCATATGCGGGAACAATTCAAAGTGTTGGAATACCATGCCTACGCGAGAGCGAAACTGGGCGAGATCAGTTTTTGAATCTTTGAGCGCTGTTCCATCAACAATAATATTGCCTTCTTGAAATGGTTCTAATGCATTGACTGTCTTAATCAGTGTAGATTTTCCAGAACCAGATGGTCCACAAACCACCACAACCTCACCTTTTTCAATGGATGTGGTGCAATCTGTGAGAACCTGAAAATCTCCATACCATTTTGAGATATGCTGTATTTCTATCATTGGCATATTGATTCTCCAATTAACGAATTATTGCTATTTTTTGATGTAAACGCTTCACAAGTCTAGAAAGCGCAAAGGAGATACAGAAATAAACAACTGCTACAATAAGGTAGAATGTTGCTTTGGTTTCAGCACCGTAAGTATTTGCTAAAGTATTTGCATTGCCTAGGAAGTCTGGCGCACTGATCACATATACCAATGAGACATCTTGGAAAAGTACGATAGATTGAGTCAATATAACAGGCAGCATATTTCTAAATGCTTGAGGCAGTACGACATTGGACATGGTTTGTCCATAAGTGAAGCCTAAGGCATAACCTGCATTGACTTGACCTTTTGAGACAGACTGAATACCTGAACGAACAATTTCTGAAAAGAATGCAGCTTCAAAAATTGCAAAGGTCACCACACTTGAAAAGAGTGGTCCATAATAGGTATCAGATTGAAACTCAAAGAACTTTGGCAATAAAAAATAGAAAATAAAAATGACCTGAATCAGTGGAACGCCACGGAAAAAGTCAACATATGCTTTAGCAAAATTACTGGCGACTGTATTGTTGGATAAACGCATCATGGCTAAAGGTGTGCCAATCAGAATTCCACCAATAATAGATAAAATCGTCACAGTAACGGTAAACTTAAACCCTGCAATCAGTGTTTGAATCACATCCTGATTTTGTAAAATACTAAAATCCATGACTATTTACCTCCTGAACCAAGACCAGGAACAGCCATTCGTTTTTCAATCCACGCCATGATGAGCTTAATGGTGTAGGTAATGACCAAATAGACTGGTGTTGAAAGAATAAGGATCACAATATCTTGTGATGTTTCTTCTCGCATCGTTTTGGTATAAGCAAAGAAGTTTAAAACACTGAGTGCATACAGCACGGCAGAGTTCTTGAAAATGTTCATTGCTTCGGAAGTGAGTGTTGGCCATACAATTCGATATGCAACAGGAAGAATGACATAACGATAGCTTTGGCTTTGGGTGAGACCAATCGCAAAAGCTGCATTTTTTTGACCTCTGGAAACAGTATTGATTCCTGAGCGAACTTGTTCTGCAATACGGGCAGCAGTGTATAGACCCAAAGCGAATACACCAACTACTGCTGGCTTGTCATTGAGAATATTTTGCCACCATCCACCATGAACCATTTCACCACTTCCTGTGCTTAGGCTGAGTGGAAGTAGTTCTGGAAACACGAATGCCCAGAAAAAGAGTTGTACAATCAGTGGAATATTTCGAAACAGTTCGACATAACAGGTGCCAATAAATGCAAGGGGCTTGTTTGGAATCGTGCGTAAGATTCCGATTAACGAACCCAGGAGGAAAGCGATAAAAAATGCAAGTACCGCAGTCCAAACCATGGTCCAGACACCTGAACCTAACAGTTGTAACCATGTTGGTGCATCAGCAACAGGAGAGTAACTTTCACCACCTATAGCTTTACAGACGGATTCAGCCCATGCAGCCTTGTCCAAACTATATTCATTTGAGGGGAGACAATATGCTGTCCAGTTAAGTGAGCCTACTGACATGTGTGCTCCTTTGTATTTTTAATTTTGTAAAAAACTTATAGACCAGACTTTGCTTTAAGCCTGATCTATAAGCTGTGATTTGAGCACGGGATTAGTTAATGCCAGCGTCTGTAGGGTTGGCTTTAAGTTTTAAGTATGATGAACTCATTGGCATATTTAAGTTCACATTTTTGGGTGCAATTGGAGACTGGAACCACTTTTTATATAAAGCAGCCATTTGACCGTTTTTCCACATTGTGGTGACAGTTTTATCCGCAATTGCCTTATATGCTGCATCACCTTTAGGAAGCATAATGCCGTAAGGTTCAGATGAAAGTACTGGACCTACAATTTTAAAGTCTTTCGGATTTGAAGATTTAGCAATGAGACCTGCAAGAATATTGTCATCCATAACAAATGCTGCAGCACGTCCTGAAGCCACCATTGCAAATGAATCAGAATGATCTTTACCGTAAACATTGTTTACGTTGACCTTTTCACCTTTTTCACCCATTTTGATGTATTTATCAGAAGTCGTTCCTTGAGTCGTCACGACAGCTTTACCATTTAAATCTGCAATTGATTTAATTGGTGCATTTGCTTTTACTGCCATGCGTACTTCTGTAGCATAGTAGTTGGTAGAGAAGCTCACTTGTTGTTGACGTTGAACAGAGTTAGTTGTCGTACCGCATTCCATATCAATATTACCTGCCAACATTTCTGGAATACGTGTTGATGAGGTAACTGCCTTATATTCCACTTTAAGGTTAGGCATTTTGAGAGTTTTTTTCAGTTCATTGGCAAAGTTGTTGCAAATATCAACAGCATAGCCCATAGGCTTGCCGCCAACAACATAGGAAATTGGATCCGAAGACTCGCGATAACCAATGATGACTTTTCCTGATTGCTTGATTTTTGCCAAAGTATCAGCAGCTTGAACTTGTGAAAAAGCGCCACCTGCCATAAGTACGCCAAGTGCAGTGGTAAATACCTTTTTTGATAGTGCTTTAGTTGATTGTGTCATTTTGAGTTCTCCATTACATGATTATTTTGGCATTACAATAGTGCTTGTCCTTAAATTAAGCAGTTATCGTGCCAATGCTTTTCCTTGAAAGAATGATCCATCATATTTCTTTATATCATTATTTTTATACTCACTATTCCAATAAGTAAAGGATAAAAATAATAAATTTAGCAAAACTAGAAATGTGATTGGTATCACAAAGCGAAACCTATTTTATTTAAATATTTTGAAATAAATAGCCCTAAGCTCATTTATTTTTGCTTATAGTTTTTTAATCTATATTTAGATATTTGATGTCTATTTCACCAATTCCTAACTTTGACAATTTGGTAAGTTGTTCATAAAAATAATACATTTTTAAAATTTAACTTTAGCTTATAAATAATAAATATTTTTATGTAATCTATTCATTTTTTTTGCTAGTCGTCCCCTCTTTACTGTGGTATAAAAAATGAATAGGCATGAATTTTGCTTAATTTATTGAAGCAGAACAAAGTGAAATGAAGCACTGTGAGGAAGTAAAGGTATGAAGTTATCGGTTGGATTAAAAGTTGCAAACTCGTTGTCGCTTACGCCGCAACTGCAACAAGCCATTCGATTGCTGCAACTATCGAGTTTAGAACTTGAACAGGAAATTCAAATTCAACTGGACAGTAATCCTTTGCTTGAAAAAGTTGAAGAAGAAACACATGAAAGTTTGGAAAGCGTACAACAAGAACAACAAGAGTATGAGCTTTCCGATGCTTTAAATGCCAATCATTTACCTGATGAGTTGCCTGTAGATACCGATTGGGATGACGTATATACCCATCAATCTACTGCAATGGAGCGTCCAGAGTTTGAAGATCGTGAAGATAACCGCCATTCAAATGCATCATTAAAAGAGCATATGCTGGGGCAAGTGAATTTACTGCATTTTTCCCCAGTCGATAAACTGATCGCCTACTGTATTGTCGATGCGCTTGATGAAAAAGGTTTTTTGGAAGCAGATGTCGATGAAATCGTCAGTTCTGTCCAACATTTGCTACAGCAAATGGACTATGACATTGAAGTTGAAGAAGACGAGGTTCTGGTGGTCTTGAAGTATATCCAGCGGCTTGAACCGATAGGTATTGGCGCACGTAATCTTGCAGAATGTCTATTTGTGCAAATCGAGGCTTTACCTGCTCACACTCTATTTAGAAAAGAAGCTCTCATGTTATTAAAACATTATGAGCTTTTGGTCAGCAATGATCTCAATAAATTGATTAAACAGACAGGTTTGAATGCTGAGTCATTGAAATCAGCAATTGAACTGCTGAAAACCATGAAGCCTTATCCAGGGGCAGAGTTTGAGCAAAAAGAATCAGATTATCAAATTCCTGATGTGGTGGTTTCCAAAAAGAATAATCACTGGCATGTTCAACTGAATCCAGATGTTTTGCCAAAGTTGAGAATCAACTCTTTCTATTCAGGCATGATCAAGCGTGCTGATCAAAGTGATGACAACCAATATTTGCGTAATCAAATGTTGGAAGCTAAAAACTTTATCAAAAGTGTAGATGAGCGTCATAAAACGTTATTAAAAGTTGCCAGCTGTATCGTTCAGCATCAGCGTGAGTTTCTAGAAATTGGTGCAGAAGGCATGAAGCCTTTGGTGTTGAGAGATGTTGCAGAAGAAGTTGAATTGCACGAATCAACAGTATCGCGAGTCACGACCAATAAGTTTTTGTTGACCCCACTTGGTTTGTTTGAGTTGAAATATTTCTTTTCAAGTCATGTGGGGACTACTTCTGGCGGTGAAGCATCATCCACGGCAATTCGTGCCAAAATTAAAAAATTGGTGGCAGATGAAAATCCTCGTAAGCCATTGTCTGATAATACGATTGCCAATTTGTTGAAAGAGGATGGAATCGATGTTGCGCGACGTACTGTCGCAAAATATCGTGAATCGTTACATATTCCATCATCATCAGACAGAAAAGTCTTGATCTAGTTTTTAAAGTGTGGCTATTCTAATGATTCATTATGACGAAATAATGAATCGCTTGTTTGTCTTTTGGAGTAACTTAAATGATTGCATGATATTCAGCACAGTTTTTTCCTTGGTGAATTCTGTCATGGGATCGTTTTGGTTATGACTTTCATATTCCTATAAAAGGAGAGGGATGAAGCTATGCAAATTACAATTCGTGGACATCATTTAACCATTACACCTGCGATAGAAGAAAATATACGAGATAGATTCTCACAGATGACAAAGCATATTGACCAAGTAAACAGTATGCAGGTGAAATTAAGTAAAGATCATCAATTAGACAAAAGATCAAAAAAAGGCAGTGCAAATCATATTGCGGAAGCAATTGTCCGTTTGCCCGGGATTGAGCTTTTTGCACAAGCAACTGCGGACGATATGTATAATGCCATTACTAAGCTGACTGATAAATTAAAAAGACAATTAGATAAGCATCGCAAAATGCAGTTGGATTACCAGCCGATGAATATTTTAGCAAGTTAAGCTTCAATATTTTTAAGCATTTTAGAAAGAGGTTGAAAATACCTCTTTTTTTTATCTATATTTTTTGTACCAGCTAATGAATTATTTTAGTGAGTTATAGTAAAATAGCCAGTTTTTACACTGTCAGTCCTATAAAGAGGTCGATGCAATGAATAGTGAACAGCTCACTGAAATTTTAAAAGCAGCTTTTCCTGATGCTGAGGTTGCTGTCAGTGGACAAGCAGGTAAATTTGATATCCGTATTGTCGATGATCAATTTGAAGGAAAACGTCCTGTTCCTCGTCAACAAGCTGTTTATGCACCACTTAACAGTTATATTGCTAGTGGTGAGGTACATGCGGTCACTATTCGTGCAATGACTAAAGAAGAATGGCGCAAAGCCAGTATGTTTGGAGCTTAAGCGTCAATGGATAAATTTGTCATTCAAGGCGGTGTAAAACTCGAAGGTGAAGTACGCATTTCGGGTGCAAAAAATGCGGCCTTGCCTTTATTGGCTGCAATGATTCTTGCAGATACGCCTATTACTTTAAGAAATGTCCCAAATTTAAAAGATGTTCGTACCTTGGTTAAATTGATTGGTGGTCTTGGCGTCACCATGAATTATGAGGGCGAAACAGTCATTGCCGACACCGCTACGCTAGACAATCAATTTGCACCTTATGAACTGGTCAAAACTATGCGTGCATCAATCTTGGTGCTTGGTCCATTATTGGCGCGCTATGGCAGTGCGAAAGTTTCACTTCCAGGTGGTTGTGCGATTGGCTCACGCCCTGTAGACCAGCATTTAAAAGCGTTGGAAGCTTTAGGTGCGCAGATTGAGGTCGAAGCAGGTTATGTTCATGCTAAAGTTGATGGTCGCTTAAAAGGCGGTGAAGTCGTCTTTGATATGGTGACGGTAGGTGGAACTGAAAATATTTTAACTGCAGCTGTTTTGGCTGATGGGGTTACGACGATTCGTAATGCTGCACGCGAACCTGAAATTACAGATTTAGCGCAAATGCTGATTAAAATGGGCGCAAAAATTGAAGGTTTGGATACGGATACTCTGGTCGTTACTGGTGTTGAAAGCTTGCACGGCTGTGAATATTCAGTAGTTGCAGATCGAATTGAAACGGGTTCGTATCTAGCGGCAGCGGCAATCACTGGGGGGAAAGTGAAAACCACCCATACTGACCCGAATCTGCTTGAATCAGTTTTAGATAAATTTGAAGAAATGGGTGCTGAAGTAACCCGTGGTGAAGACTGGATTGAGCTTGATATGATGGGCAAGCGTCCAAAAGCAGTCAGTTTCCGTACCTTGCCTCATCCCGAATTTCCGACAGATATGCAAGCACAGATTATGGCTGTAAATGCAATTGGCCGTGGCTTTGCAACAATTTCCGAAACGATTTTTGAAAACCGTTTTATGCATGTTCCTGAATTGGCACGTATGGGTGCAAATATTCAGGTTGAAGGTAATGATGCTATTGTAACAGGTGTAGAAAAACTATCTGCTGCACCTGTAATGGCAACCGACCTGCGTGCTTCGTTCTCTTTGGTTTTGGCTGCATTGGCTGCTGAAGGCGAAACCATTGTTGATCGTATTTATCATATTGATCGTGGTTATGAGAATATCGAAGCAAAATTACAAGGTCTGGGTGCCCAAATTAAGCGAGTGAGCGAGACAAGTTAATGAGCGATATGAGAAACGATGATCCAAATTTTGACGTTATGGGCAATTTTGATCATGGTTTGACTTTGGCATTGAGTAAAGGGCGTATTCTTAAAGAAACGCTTCCTTTACTTGAAACGGCGGGGATTAACTTACTGGAAGATCCAGATAAATCGCGTAAGTTGATTTTCCCAACCACACATAAACAAGTCCGTATTTTAATTTTACGTGCTTCTGATGTGCCCACTTATGTTGAAAATGGTGCAGCAGATATTGGTGTAGCAGGTAAAGATGTATTAATGGAGCATGGCGCTCAAAATGTCTATGAACCATTAGATTTAAAAATTGCCAATTGTAAGTTAATGACTGCAGGTAAGGTGGGGATGGTGCGTCCTAAAGGGCGTTTAAAAATTGCCACAAAATATGTGAATTTAACTCGTCAATACTATGCAAGCCTAGGTGAGCAAGTGGATGTGATTAAACTCTATGGTTCAATGGAATTGGCGCCTTTAGTGGGTTTGGGTGATTATATTGTAGACGTCGTGGATACTGGCAATACTTTACGTGCCAATGGTTTAGAGCCTTTGGAAGAAATTTGCAAAGTGTCTTCACGTTTGATTGTGAACAAAGCAAGCTTTAAGCGTAAGCAAACTTTATTAAATCCCATTCTTGCACAGCTTGAAAAAGCAGTGGAAGAGCGTGAACAGCAAAAGTAGCACCCTCCAGTCAATACACAATCAAAAAACACCACTCTACGAGCGTGGTGTTTTTTTTGTAATCAAAATTTTAATAAATTATGGCATAACGAAAATTCTGTTTATGATAAAACATCATAGTCATTCATATACAAATGCTCAGATGAAAACGCCTCAACAACGTAAAAATGAATCTATTCAGAACCTTAAACAAAATTTAATTCCACATATTGATCACTTACCTGTGATCGAGTCTGTGGAAGAAGCGCAAATGCGTACCGCCGAAGAAATTGCAAAACGAGCGATTGCTTGTTTATGGGTAATTCAGGTGGCCTGTGATCTAAACAATGATCAATACGATGATGAAACTCAGGAATTTGTATTTGATATTTTAAAAAAGATGCAAGTTTTGGGCGAATTGACCGAAAAAGAAAGGGCGATTTTAAATCGTGATGCTTCCGAACAAGATGTTGTCAATATGGTTTGGAAATATGAAGCCTATTGGATTTTGTTATGGGCTTTAGGCATCGTGGATGAGCTGAGCTATCCTGATCATATTATTGATTGTGATTTTGCGATTCAGGCGGTGACCTCTTGTGAAACATTTGAGGCATTTATGGCAAAAGTAAAATTACGGGAGATTGACGAAATTTTAGATCAAGCAGATTTAATTTATCGTTATGACTGGGCATGTGTCGATGCACGTTTAAAACAACAACAAGCGCCTGCGAATCTAAACTCATCGGTTGTGGTTGAACGACACGGTGCATTGAATTGGCTAATTCAGGCTGAAAGCGACTGGGATTATCCAGATGTGAGTACTTAAATCAGATTTTGTCTGATCAGCAGAATTCCTCATCAGACTTTTCTATCAAACTAAGTTGAATTGACCATGTGATCTTTGCCCACAAGATGTTCAAAACAAGGTAAACTAAATCTTTCTTAAACAACCTTGTGGGTAAATTGATGCGACGTTTATCGACTCAAGAGCAGAACTTTAAACAAGTCTTTGCTGACTTGTTAGCTTTTGAAACAGTGAGTGATCCTGAGCTTTTAAAAACAGTAGACCAAATTATTGCAGATGTGCGTCAGCATGGCGATGCACATGTATTAAAACTCACTCAACAGTTCGATCGACATCCAGCGCATCAATTTTCAGATTTAGAACTGTCACAAACCCAATTAAAAGCAGCATTTGAAGGCTTAACTGTTGAAATCCGCGAAGCCTTGGAAATGGCGGCACAACGCATTCGTTCATTTCATCAAGCACAAAAACAAGAAGGTTGGACTTATATTGATGAGTTGGGCAACACCCTCGGTCAAAAAGTGACACCTTTAGATCGTGTTGGGATTTATGTGCCAGGCGGTTTGGCTTCATATCCTTCTTCTGTGCTGATGAATGCCATACCTGCACATGTTGCGGGTGTAAAAGAAATCATCATGGTTGTACCTGCGCCAAACGGTGAATTAAATCCTTTGGTCTTGGCTGCTGCATATTTGGCAGGTGTACATCGTGTATTTACCATTGGTGGTGCTCAGGCTGTTGCGGCATTGGCGTATGGCACAGAAACTATTCCACAGGTGGATAAAATCACTGGACCAGGCAATCGTTTTGTTGCTGCTGCAAAACGTGCGGTTTTTGGACAAGTGGGTATTGATATGATTGCTGGACCTTCTGAGATTCTGGTTTATGCAGAAGGTGAGAATAACGCCCAGTGGTTAGCGATGGATGTATTGTCGCAAGCAGAACATGATGCTGTGGCACAGGCGATTTTTATTACACCAGATGAACAGCTTTTAAACGATGTGGAGCAGGCAATTGAGGCTCATTTGTCTGCTTTGCCAAAAGCGGAAATTGCGCGAACTTCAATTGCCAATCGTGGTGCATTGGTTTTGGTGAGAAACCGTCAAGAAGCGATTGATTTAATTAATCAGGTTGCGCCAGAGCACTTGGAGTTGTGTCTGGATGACGCCCAGTTGATGTCAGAAAAGATTCGCCATGCAGGTGCGATCTTTATGGGGCGTTATACACCAGAAGCGATTGGTGATTATTGTGCAGGTCCTAACCATGTATTGCCAACATCGGGCACAGCACGCTTTTCATCACCTTTGGGTGTTTATGATTTCCAGAAACGTTCAAGTTTAATCATGTGTTCTGAGCAAGGCGTAAAATCACTTGCGAAAACTGCAGATATTCTTGCTCAGCAAGAAGATTTGGATGCGCATGCGAGATCTGCACGATACCGTTACCAGTAATTAAATTGAATACCTCATTGATCATGTAATACATGTTCCTCTCAAAGCAAAAGGGTGGAAATTATCTAAAATAGAATGCTGGCTATGCAGCATTCCTTTGGATAGGTTTAAATTACCTGCTCTAAACGGACCTTTAGATTTGCTGCTAAAGTATTGAAAGGGATGGATGAGGAAAATAAGAGATAAGAAAATGTCAAAGATTAGCCCTGAACAAATGCGTTTTTGGAGCCCTGAAGTACGTGAATTAGAACCGTATATTCCAGGGGAACAGCCGAAAATTCAAAATTTATTAAAACTGAATACCAATGAAAATCCTTATCCGCCATCGCCGAAAGTGGTTGAAGCGGTTCAGGCGGTTTTGGAAAATTCTGCAGATGCGCTGCGACTCTATCCCGATCCAGATGCAACTGCACTGAAACAGGCAATTGCTCAACAACAACATGTCAATATTGCCAATGTTTTTGTCGGTAATGGTTCAGACGAAGTTCTCGCCCATATTTTTAAAGCTTTCTTCGTTCAAGATCAGCCCATCCTCTATCCAGATATTACCTATAGTTTCTATCCTGTTTACAGTCAGTTTTTTGGGCTTTCGGCTAAAACAAAAATCATTCCTTTAAATGACCAGTTTGAGATCGTGGTGGATGATTATCAACAGCCCAATGGTGGAATTATTATTACCAATCCAAATGCGCCCACCAGTATTGCACTAGGTTTGGATGCCATTGAAAAGGTTCTGCAATCCAATCCAGATGTTGTGGTTGTGATTGATGAAGCTTATGTTGATTTTGGTGCAGAGTCTGCCGTGCAGTTAGTTGAGAAATATGAGAATTTGGTTGTCTGTCAAACGACTTCAAAATCTCGTTCTCTGGCTGGATTACGCGTTGGATTTGCGATTGCACAGCCGCACCTGATTGCAGCACTAGAAGCTGTTAAAAATAGTTTTAACTCATACCCAATTGATCGTTTTGCCATAGCTGCTGCTGTTGCATCATTTGAAGATCAAGATTACTTTGAAGCCCAGTGTCAAAAAGTGATTCTCAGCCGAGATAAACTTGTGGCAGATTTAGAGGCGATAGGTTTTAACGTACTGCCATCTAAAGCAAATTTTATCTTTGCATCTTTACCTTCTAAAGATGCTGGTGAACTTGCACAAGCGTTACGTGCAAAGGGAATTATTGTACGTTATTTCAATAAGCCTCGTATTAACCAGTTCTTACGAATTACGATTGGTACAGACGAACAGAATCAACGGCTTGTCGATACTTTAAAGCAGGATATCTTGACTTAAAGCTTAGTAATAAGTGCGGTAGAGATTGAAGCCGCCATCTCAATGAATATCTGGGAGAGGGGAACATATGTTCCCCTCATCTAAAAAAAACCAACGAACATTTGCTGACTTGGCTCGCATTCAATGAATTACAGAAAAACACTGTATAAATGAAGACTTGCCCCCAAACTGTCGCGCGAGGGATGTTTTCGAGTATCATGTTCACCAAGCGTTTTATCTGGGACCCAGGTTATTGATCTTCTGAAGCTGCTTGATACCAAGTATTGAGTAAATCAAGCATTGCAGAAACTTTATCAAAACATTCCTGATATTCAGCATCGCAATCAGAAGCAATGGTAATTCCACCACCTGCCCATACAGAAACGTTATTCTGAAATTTTTGAATAGAACGGATTAAAATATTCCAAGATCCTGTGCCATCAAAATTAAAATATCCCAAAGAACCACAATAAGCGCCACGTGGAGCACTCTCTAGCTCCTCAATAATTTGCATTGCCCGAATTTTCGGTGCACCAGTGATTGACCCACCAGGCAATGCCGTCAAAAGTACATCAAATGGATTGACTTCAGGTTTTAATATTGCTGTGACTTCACTCACCATGTGGTGGACTTGATTAAAAGATTCAATATTGAACAGTTGAGGTGTTTTCACTGAACCTGTTTCAGCATATACACTTAAGTCATTACGTAACAAATCTACGATCATGACATTTTCAGCCTGATCTTTTTGAGAATGAATTAATCGATCCTTGGACTGTTGATCTAAAACTGGGTCATTATAACGAGGCATCGTGCCTTTGATCGGCTTGGTGATAATTTTACGCTCAGCTTTAAAATCAATAAATAATTCAGGTGAACAACTCAACAATTCAAAATCATCAAGTTTTAAATAGCCCGAATATGGGGCGTCGGTCAATTTCCAGAAATGTTCAGCTGTATCTAAAAGTAGCCCTTGCGCCTGTGCAGTGAATTCTTGAGTCAAATTGATTTGATAGCAATCACCCGCCTTGATGTATTCTTGGACTTGGCTAAAGGCGCGTGCATAGTCTTGTTTTGTCCATGTCGCCTTACAGAGCGTGTCCAGTTTAAATTTGCTTAATGCATGATCTGTATTTAAAAGGTTTTGTATGAATCTAAAAAATTCTTCTGCACATGATTCCGCACTATAGAAAACCAATTGTTGATTTTCGATATGAATAAAAGTTTGATACACACCCATATAAAAATTTGGTTGGGCTTTAGCTGTGCAATCAATATGTTGAGTGCTGGCATAATTGTAGTCTATAAACCCAATATAGCCACCTTGAAACTTTTCAACGCTATTTGCGGAGCTAAGTGGATTGAAATAAAAAAAATTATTGAGCTTGTTGGTATTTTGAACTTTTTGATAATTCGTAAAGCCGCTTCGTGTATAAGTTTCATATTGCTGTGAAGTCGAAATACAATACTTTTCAGGTAAGAAGGCGATGATATCTTGTCCTGAATTTTTTAAATAGACACAACCAAAAAGCGAGTGAAGTCGATGTAATAGTGTAGCAATACTGTTTGGTGGAAAATCTAATAACTTCCGAAACATAGGGAGATTGAACTCAAAAAGAAAAAGAGATTGGTCAGGGATATTCTACCTGAAAACTCAGGTGAAAAAACTGTTTACCGTTTATCGGTTTCATCAGCTTTTTGATAAACAGCAGTTGAACAAAAAGTAACATCCAGTTAACTTAAAAGGGCAAAACGGACTACTCAAGGATTGGTGTTCTAAGTTGTAAAACAACTAAAAACAACAGGGAACTACGGAGAGTGGTTAAAAATGAAAAAAAATGCTCTTGGGAGAGTACGGACTATGAAATTATTTACTAAACTTGCTTTAGTTTCTGCTGTTGCTGTTAGCTCAAATGCAATGGCTCTGCAAGCAATGGATGATGCAGCACTGAGTGCAACGACTGGTCAGGATGGTATTTCCATAGGGATTGGGATATCGAAAGTCGATATTGCCAAAGTTCATGTTTTTGATGGTGATGGCTTATCTGCAACAGCTAAACTTTCAGATGGTGTAAATGGTGCTACTGATGGTACACCAATTACAGGTGGTACAGCTAAAGCTGGTGCAATCACGATTAACAATGTTGTATTAACAGCAAATACTGCCTCTTTGTTAAGCAGCCATAACTTAGCTGATATTACTATTGATACTGATGGTAATGGTGGTAGTCCATTCCTAAATATTGGTGCTGCGGTTTCTGGTCTAAATATTTCTTTGGGCAAAATCGAAGTTAATGATGTAGATGCTACAACTACAAATAGTCCTTATAAAGTTGGTACTGGTACTGCGACCATCTTAAATGGTTTAACTTTAACGACTGGTAAAACTGCTGCAAACATTCAATTGGGTAATACGCCACAAGGCGCAATGATCAAACTGGCTGGTAGCATGACTGGTGGTTTAACAATCAGTAATCTATCATTACATGATGCATCTACTGGTGGTGGCGGTGATATCGTTCTTGGCTCTATTAAATTAACAGATACAGGTTCTGCGAATTTATCTACAGATGCTGCGATTGCTGTTCGTGCAGCAGGTGTGAATGGTGCAACTGCTGACGGATTGCAAATCACGGCGATGACCAAACCGACTGATATTTATATCCAAAAAATTCAATTGGGTAGTTCTTCAGCCGCTTCAATCGGTGATGTAGCAATCAGTGGTTTGAAAGTTTATAACGGTACTGCAGGTACAACACCTGGTGCTGTGATTACAATTGCTGGTCACTAAGTTAACACTAGAAATATGAAAAGACGCATGCAGAGCATGCGTCTTTTTTTTACAAAAAAACCTTGTAAAAGCGACAAAAGTTCAAAAAAAGACTGTTTTTTTTTTCAAAAAACGGTATCTTCTAGTTTCAGGGAAGTAGAGTGTTCACTCTAAAAATAAAATCAGCACTTTAGGCAAAATACTGCCGATACTTGATAGTTAAAATTATGTTAGAAATTACTTTAGGTTCGGCATTAATGTACTATTTTGCCAACCATGCACTAGATGTAAAACCCAAGCCAAAGGATGCTGTCTATTACACTGAGCTTGCGGATTCTCGGGACCCATCATTTTCACGAAATCATCGTGAGATGGTTCATATTAAACCTGCTTTAGAAAATCAATTCCGAGGTATCGTGCGTCAGGCATATGACTATAGTTGTGGCTCTGCGGCACTCACAACCTTGCTGAATGGATATGTTGGGACAAATTTGACAGAACAGCAAACCATGGAAGGTTTATTACGTTTTGGGGAATACAATCGTATTATCGAACGTCGAAGTTTTTCGCTGTTGGACATGAAACGTTTTGTTGCAGCAATTGGTTATGAAAGTGGAGGCTTTAGAGGAGAATTCACAGACTTAATTAATCAGAATCAACCTGTGATTGTGCCGATTTCTTATGCAGGATTTAAACATTTTGTCGTATTTAAAGCGTATAAAGATGGTCGAGTCTATGTGGCTGACCCTGCATTAGGAAATATTAGTTTTGACCAGGAGCGCTTTAAGCAAGTTTGGGAAAATAATACTTTATTTATGATTAATGCGCCCAAAGACCAACAACGGAATATGTTGGCTTTACAAGAGGCGGATATGCGTCATGTTGATGATGCAACAATTAATCGCTATGCCTTGGTAGAAGCTCAATATTCAACAGATTACGTCAATAGATTGGCAGATAAAGCATCAACCATGCGTAAAGTAATTGACCTAGATACCAAGTCAGCAACCTATAATCAGCCAATTACAACCTACCTACGACTCTATTATAAACGTAAGTAAAAGATGGACTAAAAATTACATAACTGAATTGGATTTTTTGGGATAGGAATAATATGAATAATCAATGGATGAAAAGAACTTTACTTGCAGTGAGTATTCAGTTTGCAATCGGAAGTTTATATGCGGCTGAAACAAATACTGAGGTTGATGCAAGTGCTGATACAGCAGTAGATCAAGCTGTTCCAGCTAAAGAAGAAGTACAGATCAATAAGGATGAAACAAAATCTTTAGCACCAAAGTCAGGCTCTCAAGCCGCTGAAGCATTACAAAAGAAAGAAGGGGATGCTTCTCAAGAAACGAACTTGCAAGAAGTTTTTACATCCAATGAACGTCAGTATTCCTTGATTAAAAAAGGTGAAATATCAACTTTCTATGATTTGGATTATTCATACTATCGCGATTCACAACTGAATTTGGGTATTAATGAAGGTACTGCTTACCAACTTCGTGTAGATGAAGATGCAAGTCATACCATTACCAATACTTTTACAGTGCAATATGGTGTCAGAGACAACTTAACGTTTACGGCTTCTTTGCCCTTTATTGCCAAATCAGACAGCTTAAAAGATGCAACGGCAGCAGGTCTGGGAGATATCAACCTAGGCGCGCGCTGGGAACCTTTTCCGCTTAAAGCCGGTCGTTTACCACTGATTTTATTTGGTAGTGTATCGACAAAAACAGGTGATAGCCCATACGAGATTAATCCGAATACAGACCTTTCCACAGGTAAGGGCTATTATTCTGTGGGTGTTGGCGCAAGTACCCGAAAATATATTGACCCTGTTGTATTATTTGCTTCAGTTTCAGCCAACTATGGATTTAAAGAAACCGGTTTAAATCAAGTACGTGGCGGTGGTAATGCCAATGGTCAGGGGGGGCAACAGCTTGGTCAAAGGGTGTTGGAAGAATTTGATCCTGGAATGACAGGCGGTTTCTCATTCGGTTTCGCGTATTCATTTAACTATGATGTCTCCATGACCATGTCATATCAACAATCATTTAATATGAATACTTCATTTACATATCAGGCAAATCCATCGACCCCAGAAAGGGGACGTGAAAAATATGATGCTGCTAATCAGTCAAGCGGTATGTTCTCGATTGCTCTGGGTGTGCGTGTAAATCCTGAAACCATTGTGAATGGTACGTTGGGAATTGGTTTAACTGAAGATTCACCAGATATTTCACTTGGGTTGTCTTTCCCATTAGATATTATTGGCTTTGGTAAGAAAAAAGCTCGCTAAGGAGTGTAAGGTATGAAAAACATACGTTTGCGCCCATTAGTAACAGCAATTTTATTAACAGGGTGTTCAACTCAAGTATTTGCGCATTTAGGGCTTAACCTATCTGTAGACATACGTTCATTGACTATGGGGAATGCCGTTACCGCAGATCCGCCAGGAATTAGTGCAATTCATTTTAACCCGGCCGGGCTGACTAAACTCAAAGGTCTACAGACAGACGTACAGGGCATCATTGCTAATTTTGATGTTCAACGGGAGTTTTCTGCTCCACCAGGCTACAACGTATTTGGTTATTCTGATGATCCTTTGATCTGTAATGATGCCCCCGATAATCCTTCCAGCTTATGTACGGACTATAAAGACTCTGTACGTGGTGACGTTGAATATGCAAGTTTATATATTCCTATTTTAAAGAAAGTTGTGGATTTGGGACCAGGTTGGCCGGTATTGGCGCCTACAGGTGGGGTTTCCTATAATCCACCAGGTTCAAAATTAACGTATGCAACGGCAGCTTATGCACCTATGGTGGCGGGATTTGGTTCAGAAGATAAAAATCCCGGCAACTTTATGGGTCAACAGGTTGCCATTGAACGTATTACATATCTATCACCTTCTGTCGCATATCAAGTCAATGATCAACTCTCTTTGGGGGCTTCTATTGGGATGTCATATAATGCGATGGCATTGAAGACCGATTTACGCTTCCCAAATGAAATGATCGGTGTATTGCGAATGGTGGATGAGTCTGTTTGTGGTCCATTCCGAAATAACTCCAATATGATCACCGATCTCTTGCTATTTGGTATTTGTAATGCCAATGAGGGAATGAATCCGTTTGGGCAGTTCGGAAAGATGCAGGTGTCTTTGGAGCAAAGTCTTAGCCCAAGCTATAACCTGGGTCTCATGTGGGAGCCAACTGAGAATTTCGGTTTTGGTATGGTCTATCAAAGCTCGGCAAAAATGCGTATGAAAGGTAAATATTTCATTGACAATGCCAACGCACCACGCGAACTGATTAAAGGTTTGAACTCCTCTGCAACCGGACAGATTCTTGCTGCGATTCTAGGATTCCCTGGTTATATACCGCCGACAGAATCTGGTTTGATCGCAATGGATTTGGAATATCCAGCACATTTTCAAGCAGGGATAAAATATAAGGTTTTACCCGATTTACAAGTGAATTTTGATGTTGGATGGACGGACTTTAAAGCGTGGGAAAAATTCCAATTTGAATTTGATCGCCAAATTTCAGCATTAAAAATTGCTAAACTTTTATCCAATCAAGTTACAGATACCTCATTGGCTTTCCCTCTTGGCTTTAAGTCACCATGGAGTTGGGGAATTGGTGTGGAATATTCAGCAAATGACCGTTTAAAACTTCGAGCAGGTTATGAACCTCGCGCAAGTGCGATTCCTGATGATAAAAGAAATACCATGGTACCGATTAATAATGCCCAGTTATTCGGTTTAGGTTTGGGTTACCGTTTTGATGAAGATACCGATATTGATTTATCTGTGGGCTTTCTACGCAGCCGCGATAATATTCCTGCAAACACCAGTAGTTTATCGAATAAGACAGGGGTAGATAACTTACTGCTCAATCCATATGCTGGATTGAATGTAAAAACAAATACCAAAGTCACAATTCTAGGGCTCAATTACAGAACGAGATGGTAATGCGTTTAAAAGCTGAAAAAAAAATAGTTTTGAATTCTTTGTGGCTAGCATTGACTGTTAGCCTAGCCACATCAGCTTGTTATGCATCCAGTTTCTATACCATTATCGGACCTGATGGGCATCCGATGATTATTCAAAAACCTGAATCACCAACACAACCTGAAACTAAGCAAAAAAATAATCATAAGAATGAAAGCAAAACGATAAAGTCTGTTGAGGCTATTCAACCTCAATCCAATACAGCACAAAATGAAAAGATGACTCAACCTGAGCGTCTTTCTACAAGTGCTCCAGAGCAAAAAAAATCAGTCGTATCCCTCACTGAACATTCATCGGAAATCCAAGCAAAGCAACAAAAAAAGGTTAAGGATTTACCACAACCACAACCACAACCACAACCACAACCACAACCACAACCACAACCACAACCATCACAGATTGTTCCGTCCTCAGTAAAGAAACATGAACAAGAAAAAAAGGCTGTAGTTGTTCCAGAAACCAAAACTGCTGAAATAGCTAAATCACAACATGAAGCTAAACAAGTCGAAAAACAACAAAAGAGTTTAACGACTCAGAACTCACCAGTTTCCAAAGCTGTGCTTAAAACGCAGAGTATTCAAGAGACTGAAGACAAAAACTTTACCATCATTGATGGCGAAAAGTATGTAAATAATGAATATCTGGAAGATCGTGAATTTAACCTAGAGGGGAAAAAGCGATTTTATATGACCCCAGAGATTGGCGCAGTACATGGACGTTATGAAACCATTGAACGCCAAAAAGGACTCAGTACAAGTCTCTTAAACCGTATTCGAGGCAATCCAGAAACTGATGAAAAAAAACCAGTGGTCCTCGCTTCAACTTATTTCCGTTTACCTAAAGATGAAGTGGTTCATAATTTAGAACAAGCCTGTTTCTCAGGTAAAAAAATACTTAAAGCAAAAGCTTTATCATCTAAAAATCAAGAGATTGGTTTATGGCCAGTTGCTCCGATTAAAGAGCATTTTGCGTATGAGGTAGTGAAATTAGATGCTCAGGTACAAAATATCCTTTTAACTTCCTATGCATCCTCTTCCAAGACACAGAGCTACTATTGGCCTTTAGTTGTATTTCTAGATGAACAGGGCTGTGTAATCGAAGGTGTGAGTGGCTTTAAAAATGAAGAATCTCATGACAACAATTTACAATATGCCGCAATGGAAGGTGTGTTGAGAAAACCCGAAAAAGCGACTTATCTATTTTTAACACCGTTATCCTCAGCTATAGATGTTGAAAATAAACAGTTAACAAATCATGGACAAATTAAGCTGAGTGTTATTCAGTAAGGACGAGATTATGAAAAAAAGATTATTAGCCCCTTTCGTTTTAACGAGTTTAGGTTTAGCACTTACTGGTTGTGGTGGTGAAAGTTCAACAGTCAATGAAGACCCGTACAAAGGTATTGTAACTTATACCAATGGCTGTGATGCATCTTATGAAAAATGTTTAGGTTTTTATGTTGATTATCCAGTGACTGGATTAAATTTTGATTGTAGTACAGATACCCGAAATCATTTCACCACCAAATTAGAAGGTGGTTTGGCTTCTGGAGGCTGCTTAATTGGTGACAAGGCAAAGTTTTATATTCAGGGTTCTGAATCACAACGTAAAATTGTTTTGGGGGAGGTAGATTTAAACAAAATTCGCCCTCTAAAAGTCAATGGACAACCTGCTGCAATTGGTTTGATTGATATTGCAACTGCCATGACTGGTAAAGCACCAGCCAATATGGATATGAATGATGACACCTTTAAAGTCATGGTTGGCTTGGTTCGCGTTTTCCAAGCGATTGGTGTAGAGCAAAATACTCACCAAGTTGGGGATATTCAACCTATCGAATTATCAGATAATTTAAAAAATAACCTTAAAGATTTACCTGCGGATATTGGTGTTGCCGATTTTCTTGATGGCAGTTACATCGAGAAATTAAAACCATGGCTCAATCTTGAAACTGTCGATAATGCTTCGGCACAGTTAACAGCCCAGCGTTTGATTCAACAGTCGCTGGTTAATATTTATTCTACAAACTTCCTGATTTTTAGTGGAGCAAATGTTGATATCCAAGGCTTTACAGGGAAGAGTGACTTAAATACCAAGAACGAATCGATAGCCAATATGTATCTCGTGACGGATCGCCAAGGCTATACCACAGGTTATGCAATGCAATGGATAGGTGTTCCGCAAAAAGTCGAAGGTAGCACCATTGCTGATTCATTGTTAAAGTTCCTGTTACTTAATCAAGTGGTTCCACAAAAATTAGATGTCAATCCACAGCAAGGTTGGATCAGTCCATTAACCCGAAAAATCAGCAATCCATTGATATTCAAAAAAGATCAAACAACAACAGATCAACTGAGCATTTATCAAGGTACATTACTGAACAATACCAATGTGGCGGGTACCGAATATATGTATAAGCGTGCGACTGGTGCAACCACTGCACCGACAGATACGACGGTTTATGGCAAGTGGCGCCAGACATTCGCTGGAGATCAGCTTTCAGGTGGCATTGATATTTATAAAACCAATCCTGCGAACTACTTGGACCGAAGAGTTTTCCTGACTAAAAATACAGTAAAAACTGGTGAAAAATATTACTTCCCGCTCTATGCCAATATTACATTTAACTTTACCAATCCAGAAGTCAACCCAAATACCCAAACATTAGGGATTGTAATTGATGAAAATGGGGATATCCGTACTAACTTGGGGCGAAATGGTGCTTTAAATTCAAATACCTGTTCGGATGTCGATCCGAATACGTACATTGATAAAGAAACAGGTGTTCAACAATATCGACTGGGAACGACAGGTACGGCTTATATCAATGGTGATATTGAAAAATCAATTACAATGCGTATGATTCTGGCGAATCCTGTTTTTGGAAGTCTTGATGGTGCTTTGGTGGGATTAAATGAGAGATTGGTCGTTACTCCAACAAGCGGCACCACAACCGATGATTTAAATAAAGCTTCAGTGTCGTCTGGCGGTATCCGTTTAAACCTTCAACGATTGATCAATGAGCAAAATACTTCTAGTGGTGTCAATATTACCAGTTGGGATGGAGACAAAACCATTACGGCAACTTGGGTCAATTTACAGGCAGTTTATCAGGCAATCTATAACAATACAGATGCGAATAAAGATAAACTCACGCCTGAACAAAAAGAGTTGGCGAAGCGTCAACAAGGAACTTTATCGGTAAGTTTGCCACAATGTTATACAGTGAAAACCAAATAATCTCACTGTGACAAAAAATCCCCCAATAGAGATTGGGGGATTTTTTATGCTGTCTGTATAGGTAAATCTAAATAAAATACTTTGATAGTCAACCTGTTTGGTCTAGACGTGTTCCTAATGTTTCGAGGTGCATCGGAAAGACATTATTTTTTCGATCTTCAAAATAATGGCGTAATGTACGTTCAACGCTTGGAAATGCCAAATCATTCCAAGGGATTTCATGTTCTTCAAATAATCGGCTTTCGAGTGTTTCTTCCCCAGCACCAAAAAAACCATCTTTAATTTGTGTTTTAAACAACACATAAATCTGTCCAATACGGGGAATATTATACATACAGTACAATTGTTCGATGTCCACTTCTGCTTCTGACTCTTCACGCGTTTCACGTGCTGCACCTTGCTCCATGGTTTCGAACAGTTCCATATATCCAGCTGGTAATGTCCAAAGTCCATAACGGGGCTCTATTGCACGGCGACAAAGTAAAACTTTACCTTCCCAGAGGGCAAGTGCGCCGCAAATAACTTTAGGATTAACATAATGAATGGTGCCACAGTGCGTACAAACTTTACGGATTTTTTGATCACCTAAAGGAATTTTTTCGATTGTCGAATGACCACAAACACTGCAAAAACTCATAAGCTTCATTGAAAATGTGAGATAACTCAGCATAACTGAAAAATTCTACTTTCGCATCATTTATAGCCTTATCCATAAAATTTCATATATGATAGAAACAGAACAAAAATATTGAGTGAGATAAATGCAGGATCATGAGTTAACACAAATATTGCAAAACAGATTACGTTTTGGCAGAAGAATATTTCCTGCCAATGCTGCGGTTCTGATTGCAATTACTCAGGAAGCCGATCCTAAAATTTTATTGACCCGACGTTCTGCATATCTATCAAATCATGCCGGTGAGGTTTCGTTTCCCGGGGGGAAACGCGACCCAAATGACACCAGCAATATTGTTGTGGCGCTGCGTGAAGCTTGGGAAGAAACAGCATTAAATCCTTTTGATGTTAAGCTGATTGGTGATTTGCCGATGGAGCGGGCAAAAAGTGGAATTACAGTAAAACCCGTGGTGGGTTTGATTCCGCCTGATATTCAATTGATTCCACAGCCTACTGAAATTGATCGTATCTTTTATGCACCCATTAAAAAAATGATGGAATCACAGCCCATTCCTTACGAAGTGCGTTTGGCGCATCAGTCAGTTTATTTTCCAAGTCTACGAATTGAAAATGAAATTATTTGGGGTTTAACAGCCAGAATTTTAATCTCATTATTTAAATATGGATTGGACTATCAGAAAAACTGGCCATTTTTATTGAATTCTCCATCATTTAAATCTCAAATCCTGAATCGAAAATAATTTTATATTTGAAAGTATGCTTACAGGGAAAAATTGAAAGGAATATCGCACCATGATGTATAAATTTAAAGGACAAGCACCCAAAGCATTACATGAACCTTTTGATGGGTGGGTCGCTGATAATGCGACGCTAATAGGTCAAGTTGAATTGGGACAACAAGTCAGCGTTTGGTTTGGGGCTGTTATTCGTGCGGATAATGCGAAGATTCATGTGGGGAATTTTAGCAATGTTCAAGAGAATGCGGTGTTACACACCGATGCCGGTATTGAACTAAATATTGGTGATTATGTGACCATTGGACATCAAGCAATGCTGCATGGTTGTACCATCGGTGAGAATAGTTTAATTGGTATCAATGCAGTGGTTTTAAATCATGCTGTCATCGGTAAAAACTGTATTATTGGGGCCAATAGCTTGATTCCTGAAGGTAAAGTGATTCCCGATAATTCCTTGGTGGTGGGTTCTCCAGGAAAAGTAGTCCGAACTTTAGATGAAAATGCAGCCAACTTATTAAAAATGAGTGCATTGCATTATGCTTCACACTACAAAGATTTTATCGATTTAGAAGAATTCAAGTTTGATTAGCACAGTTGTTTCAAAGTGAAGCACATGATTTAAAAATGAATACCGCCCTTTGAAATGAGGGCTTTGTTTTTTTAGGAAAGAAATTCATTCTCTTGATATTTTTATAGATGACTTAGAGCATTCAATTTTATCTGACCGGCTTTAGCGCTTAGTCCTCGCGCTAATGAAATGAGTGGAGTATCATAGTCAGCATTTTTAATACAGTAAGGTTGTGCATGAAATTGCTGGCATTGGAAACTGCCAATGAGCAGTGTTCCGTTTCGATTGTTGATGAAACTCAAACACTCTATTTTCAACTTGATACGCGAGCAAAGGCACAGACTCAAACTATTCTGCCAATGATTGAGCAAGGCTTTCAGCAAAATCAAATCAGCAATCAAGAGTTGACTGCAATCGCGTTTAGCCGTGGACCTGGTTCATTCAGTGGTGTACGGATCAATGCGGCAGTGACCCAAGCATTAGCATGGGCGCATGATATTCCGGTTATTCCTGTGTCAACATTGCAAGCTTTGGCCCAGTCAGCATACCAACATGCTCAATTGACAGAAGTGACAGCTGTTTTAGATGCACGTATGAATGAAGTTTATATGGCGAGTTTCAAGCTTGACCAAAATAACATTATGCAACTTGTAGATGAAGAACAATTATTAGACTATCAACAGGCTGCAGCATATCGAAAATATACTTTGATTGGTTCTGGGGCAACACTGGTTGACGGTGAGGCGACTGAATTTCAGCAGCTTACTGCAAATGCCAACGATATTGCGACAATTGCAAGACAACATGCATTGAAACAGCAATGGCTCAGTGCTGAGCAGGCATTACCGGTATATTTACGTGATAACGCATGGAAAAAAATTCCAGAACAAGGCAAGTCATAATCGTTTTTCGCTTTAATTTTTAGGATTTAATTTTTTAGGATTTAACATGGATCTTTTACTGCTACTCAAAGCAGCCATTATGGGTATCGTTGAAGGTATTACCGAATTCTTACCTATTTCAAGTACAGGTCATTTAATTCTTGCATCTGAATTAATGAATTTCTGGACCAAAGAGAAGAGCGACTTATTTGTTGTTGCGATTCAAATGGGGGCGATCGCAGCCGTTATTTATGAATATTGGGGCAAACTTTGGGGAGCTGCTATTGGTCTGTTCTCGGGTGAACCTAAAGGTCGACATCTTGGGGTGAGCATTATTGCTGCTTCTATTCCAATCATGATTGTTGGTTTGACTTGTGGCGATCTCGTAAAAGAACTTTTGTTTAATGATATTTCCGTAGCGATTGGCTTAATTGTTGGTGGTTTAATTATTTGGTGGGTTGAGAAAAATCCACCTAAAGTCAATGCGGTTGAAGTAGACAATATCTCGATCAAAGAAGCGATTTATATTGGTTTGATTCAAGTCTTAGCACTTATTCCCGGTACTTCACGCTCAGGCGCGACGATTATTGGGGGGATGATGCTTGGGGTATCACGTAAGGCGGCAACTGAGTTTTCTTTCTTTTTAGGTATTCCTGTTATTGTGGGTGCAGGGTTATTGGATCTTTTTAAAAACTATCATATCTATGAAACTACCCAGGATTGGACGGTATTTTTTGTAGGTTTGATTGTTTCTTTTGTTTCTGCATTAATTCTGATTCGTGTTCTGGTGGCTTATGTTTCCAAACGTGATTTTATGGTCTTTGCTTGGTATCGTATTGCATCCGGTTTAGTCATTTTATTATTTGCTTTAACAGGTTGGAAATTATGGTAAGCGAGATTCGCTTATTCACAACATCCACTTTTTTAGAGAAAGCACAGTCTTATCAAACTGTGCTTTCTTTACGTGGAGTTGTGGTCAACATAGAAGTGATTGAAAAACTCAATTCGCGCTTTTTAAGGTTAAACCCCGAGCTTGCACTGTGTGTAGATGAGCAAGGTTTGAGTCTATGTGCCAATGGCATGAAAATGCAGCCTGACTGGAAAGCTGAAATACCACGTCTAAAACGCGCCAGTTTAAAATCAGAAATGATCGCTCGTGCTTGCCATCTTTCAGAAAAACCAAGCTTGGTCGATGCTACCGCCGGTTTGGGGCATGACAGCTTATTAATGGCATATCTTGGCGCCAATATCTGCTTGGTGGAGCGACACCCCATTTTATTTACTTTGCTTGAGGATGCAAAATCACAAGCTGAAAATGATCCTTTTCTTGCAAAAGTCGTTGCTCGGATTGATTTAATTTTTTCAGACTCCACTGTCTATTTAGAGCAGTTGATTCAGGATAAAAAAGTAGTCGATGTGGTTTATTTAGATCCCATGTTTCCACAACGTGATCAACATCAGCAGGCAGTGAAAAAACAAGCGCAAGTCAAAAAGCAAATGCAGTTATTACACATGCTCCTTCCTGAAGATGGTGAGATGGATTTAGGAGATCATCTTTTAGTCTTAGCCCAACATATTGCCAAACGGGTCGTGGTAAAACGTCCTCGACTGGCTGTATTTTTAAATGATCAACCCACCGATTATCAGTGGCAAGGCGATGCCTGCCGATTTGATGCCTATTTTAACAGCAATCTTATTGAGTAGTTTGGTAACTGTTTCAATAATAGTCGAATTATTGATATATAGTTAAATCAAACATTGATAATTTTTTAGCCAAGCCTAAACTAGATAGGCTGATTGAAGCGACTGCCTTAACAGAATCTATATGATAGACCTTAAACCCTCAATTAACTTTTGGCATGATTTGAAAAGTAACCAACGTGCAGGGATTTGGTTATTTTTGGGTTCGCGAAAATCTTTACAAATCGTTCGGCCGTCGATTTTACAGCTTATTTTTTGGGGGCTGTTGGGGGCTTGTGCCAATACATTATTTAGTTGGCTGGTGGCAGGTGATGGTGGGGTATTTAATCGTCAAGGCTTAGTCAGTTATGCTTTATGGCCGTTTATTGCTTTGATTGTCGGGATTTTCCTCTCCCAACGAACCAACAATCCACGCTTAATGTTAGTGCCTGCACTACTATGGTTGGTGCTTGATACCCATATCATGTTGTTTCAGTGTCTTTTACAGTATCTGGGCAATCATGATCTCTTACCATATTTTACTTATGATGTGATTCCGCTGTTGTTCTTTGCTTTATTTATTTGGCAGAGTCTTGCAGTCGTCTGGGTGTTTTCGAGAGAGTTAAAATGGCCGTGGTGGGAACGAGCATTGATTATGTTTGCTACGGTTGCGACGCTGTTTACTTGGCAAGTGTCTATTAAAGAGCAGCCGATTTGGAAAGTGGAAGAGGTTCCACCGAGTATCAGTGAAAATGCGTTCTATGCCCAAAGTCGTTTACTCAATAAAGCATTGGAACAGATTCAGTTTGGTGAGTTTGCCAAAACACACTGGTACTTTTTAGGTGTGGCAGGGGCAAGTTATCAGGATGTATTTAAATTTGAGATCGATCGAATCAAAGAACAGTTCGATACACGTTTTGGGACATTCGGGCGCTCTATTGAATTGGTGAATAATCCTGCAAGTATGAACGAGACCCCAATCGCTTCAAAAACCAGTATAGATCTCGCATTACGCCGTATCATTAAGAAAATGAACCGAGAAAGTGATGTGTTGTTTCTGTATATGACATCACACGGTTTACCCAATCGTTTTGAATTGGAAAATGAACCGATTGATTTAAGTGATGTTGATCCAAAATGGCTGAGAGAAAGTTTAGATAAATCGGGCATTCGTTGGAAAGTGATTGTTATATCAGCCTGCTATTCAGGTAGTTTTGTTTCAGCACTGCAATCACCAGATACTTTAATTATCACTGCTTCTGCAGCTGATCGTGCCTCATTTGGCTGTTCAAATGAAGCGGATTATACTTATTTCGGTCGAGCCTTCTTTGATCAGGCAATGCGTGAACAAGGCTCATTAAAAGCTGCGTTTAAAGAAGCATCCGAAACTGTTGCAAAATGGGAAAATGCACAAGGCTTTGATCCATCTGAACCCCAGTGGGTAATTGGAAAAAATATGGAATTGATGTTGCCTCAATTGGAGCAGCATTTATTTCCACAACAAGGTGTGATTGCTTCCGCACAAAGTCAGAATGAAAAGTTGGATCCAGCTAAGCCCTGATGATTGCTGTCATTTAGACATCAGGTCGGTGATTCATTGAGGAGGAAAAGTGTATTTTCTCCATCAATGTTCTGTTGAGGACATTTTCTGTGATATATCCTCTAAGAGGGCAATGAAAAAATAAAGGTATTATCATACAGATGCCATCAATATCAATAAGGTTGATGGCGGACTGTTAACCTTAAACAATTTATAAATCCAAATATGGGGAGAGACGGCAATGGAACTTTTAAGTAGTACGATTTGCTTTGATGGTGAACAACGAATTTATCAGATTCAGTCGAATTATTTAAAAAGTACAAGCAAAGTTGCTGTCTATATGCCACCTCAAGCTTTGAAAGGGCAAAAGTGTGCAGCACTGTTTTATTTGGCGGGCCTAACCTGTACCGAGGAAACATTCATTATTAAGGCACATGCCCAACGCTTGGCGTCACAACTTGGCTTAATATTGATTGCGCCAGATACTTCACCACGGGGAGATAATGTTGCTCAAGGCGATTCATGGGATTTGGGGCAGGGTGCAGGCTTCTATATCAATGCAACTCAGGCGCCGTGGGCTGAACATTTTCAAATGGAAAGTTATATTGTTGATGAAGTTTATACTTGGGCACTTCAAACATTCCCAATCCAATCAAATGCGATCGGTATTTTTGGACACAGCATGGGGGGACATGGTGCCTTAACATTGGCATGGAAATATCCACATTATTTTAAATCTGTGTCTGCCTTTGCGCCAATTTGCGCACCAAGTGAATGTCCTTGGGGAGAAAAAGCTTTTTCCCATTATTTAGGAGATAACCCATCAGTATGGCTGCAACATGATGCAACGCAACTGTTGCTTAGCAAGGGGGCACTTTTTGATGAGGTCTTGATCGACCAAGGCTTAAAAGACCAGTTTTATAGTCAATTGAATCCCGAAAAATTCCAGCAGGCGTGTAATGCTGTTGGGCAAAAAATCAGCCTCCGATTTCACCAAGGCTATGATCATGGATATTATTTTATCCAAAGTTTTATGGATGATCATTTGCAGTTCCACGCTTTACAATTGCAAAAGTAGAATGTGATTTATTCCAAAATATTAAAATAGCAAATTGATGCTGAGTAAAAGTAAATTATTGTTTGCTTTTACTCTATTTCTTTCAGTTTAGAAAAAATATACACTGACACTGAAATTTTTTATTATGAAAACTTTGAGTTCATCATCATAATTTGAATAAAGAGAATAATATGCAAGATCAAATTCCACCCCCATTTCCTGATCATTTGAGTGTGGATCAGCACATTACACCGCCGAGTATTCCGCAATCTACAGATTTACAATATCCTAAAGTTCATCGCTTTAAGTTTCATGGTGATGCAATGGAGTATTTTGGAATCTGGATTGTCAATATCCTATTGACCATTGTGACTTTAAGCTTGTATGCACCTTGGGCAAAGGTCCGTCGCTTACGTTATTTTTATGGGAACACGGAATTTTTTAAGCGCCGTTTTGATTTTACCGGTATCCCAACCAAAATTTTAATTGGGCGTTTGATAGCACTGGGTATTTATGCCGCATTTTCCATTTCATCACGGTATTCAATGATTGCGACTGTGGTTGGGTTGGTTGTGTTATATGCAGCGGTTCCGTGGTTGATTCGTGCAACGATGCGTTTTACTGCACGAAACAGTAAATTTGGAAACAGCCGATTCTATTTTGCAGGAACCACGAAAGAGTCTTATAAAGTCTTTTTCTTGAGTATATTGGTATATATTTTTACCTTGGGTATCTTTTCGCCTGTAGCGATATGGCTATATAAAAAATATTATCTGAATCATTTATATGCAGGGCAGTTAAACTTTAAATTAAATGCCGATTGGTCTGCATACATGGCAGCTGTATATGTGCCGATTTTTATGTCGATTGGTGTGATCATTGCCTTTTCAGTGGTTTATTTCGGCATCATTGGTACTGTTGCCGGGTTCTCGCCAAGCTTTTTTGTGACCGGGATATTTATCATGTATGCAGTGGTTGGATTATTTATTTATCCATTAATCGCTGCACGTCTTTTTATTACCACATGGAACAATACAACGGTTGGTAATAGCCAGTTTAAAACAGAGTGTAATCAATGGCGTTATGCATGGATTATTGCCTCAAACTGGATCGTTAAAATTTTAAGCATAGGTTTAATGTCAGCTTGGGCAGCAATTCGTATTCACAAATATCAGGTTGAGTCGATGAGCTTAATTTTGCATGATGATCCAGATCAAATGATGAATCTGGCGCAGCAGGAACAAAGTGCTTTAGCAGAAGAAATCAGTGATATTTTTGACATTGATGTTTCTTTATAAGGGTATGAGTTGAATAGTCTATGTCACAACCAGTAGATATTATTTTCTATGATGGTGTGGTATCTAAACCGCACCCGGCACAGATTTCAGCTCAATCTGAGTCTGAAGTTCTGATTCGCTATGGCGATCGTCTAGAGCAACATCGTCGCTATCAATATACAGATATGGCATTGATTGGTGCGCTTGGGCAATTACATCCTGTGATTGAGTTGAAAGATGATGCACGGATTGAGTTTCGTGGTGCATTACCTGAATGGTTTAATTATGGAACCAAAAAAGTTCAGCATTCAATCTGGAAATTAGAACGTTCACCAAGCTTGATCATTTTTAGCGTGATTTTTGTGGTTGCTTTTGTGATTGCCTTAGTCAAATGGGGGGTTCCCGCTGCTTCACATTATGTGGCTTTTCAATTGCCCGAAAATAGCTTGAAGAAATTAGGGGATGAAGCCGAAACCTATGTTTTAAATAATTGGACAGCGCCCAGTCAATTGGCTCAAGGTCAGAGGGATTTAATTTCCAAGCAATATTTAAATACTGTAGCTGAAGGTAAACCTGCCAAATTGGTTTTTCGTGAAGGAGGGCGTTTGGGGGCAAATGCAGTGGCATTGCCAAACAATACCATCATTATCACGGATGAACTGATCGAAATGGCACATAGCGATCAGGAAATTTTAGGGGTTTTGGCGCACGAGCAAGGTCATTTAATTCAGCGTCACAGCTTGCAACAAGGTTTAACCAGTTTGGGGTTGAGTGTGTTGTATATTGCCATGACGGGCGATAGCTCAGATTTATTTACCTCATTACCTGCAGCAATGATTGGTGCGAACTATTCACGTAAGTTTGAATCTGAAGCTGATCTGTATGCTCTAGAACTGATGGATCGAAAGGGGATTGAAGTCTCACATTTTGCTAATTTCTTGCAACGTTTAAGTGATGAAACGGAAGATTCAGATAAAGCCGGCGATGCGAATCAAACTGCAAATGCGGATAAAAAGGCATCTTCTAGTTCGCCTTCATCTCAAAAAGAGTCGGATAAAAATCAGTCTTTAGCAATTCTGGATGCTTTGTCTTCGCATCCTGCAACTGAAGAACGTATTCAAATGGTTCGTGATTTTGAGAAAAAACAGCAGGTAAAACATGAACAGTCAAAATGATCTTTTATTTTTAGATAATTGTTGATTTGATCAAGGGCTTTTTAAAGCCCTTGCATTTTACGGGGTATGCAAAACTCGATCAGGAACGCATTGTAATTTTGCAGATCATTTTTAGATGGAATAAATTTGTAAAGGATTCATCAATAGTATTGATTGGAATTATTTTATAAAGAGTGAACTGGGTTGAAGCTGTCTACTTTTAAAGCAACTTTGTAAGTTTAGTTTGTTATAATAGATAAAATTTTTATATCTGCCAGGTTGTTTCATGTCCAAGCCATTTCTGATTGCTCCTTCAATTCTATCTGCTGATTTTGCCCGTTTAGGTGAAGAAGTTGAAAATGTATTGACTGCAGGCGCAGATGTTGTCCATTTTGATGTGATGGATAACCATTATGTTCCGAACTTAACTTTTGGCGCTGGGGTGTGTAAGGCATTAAAAAAATATGGCATCAAAGCACCAATTGACGTGCATCTCATGGTTTCTCCTGTTGATCGTATGATTGGTGACTTTCTTGAGGCAGGGGCGGATATTATTACCTTCCACCCTGAGGCAACACATCATATCGATCGTTCATTACAACTGATTAAGGATGGTGGTGCAAAAGCAGGTCTGGTGTTTAATCCTGCAACACCATTGCATTATCTGGATTATGTATTGGAAAAAGTGGATCAAGTATTATTGATGAGTGTCAACCCAGGTTTTGGTGGTCAAAAATTTATTCCAAAGACTTTAGAAAAACTGCGTGAGGCACGTAAAATTATTGATGCTTCAGGTCGTGACATTCGTCTAGAAATTGACGGTGGTGTTGGACCTGCCAATATTCGTGAAATTGCGGAGGCTGGTGCAGATATGTTTGTGGCAGGTTCAGCGATTTTTGGAAAACCGGACTATCAAGCGGTAATCAATGAAATGCGAACTGAACTAGCCAAAGTCGGACAGGTCTCAGCTTAAAAAGTTTGCTACAAAAGTTGACGACACCCTGTGGATAAAGTTGTGATTAACTATATGGATAACTATGTTGATAAGCATATGGATAAGCTGGGTATAGATTAAACAGTTTGTTGTCAATTGCTTAGTTGTTCATCTGGAATCGTTTAAAAAGAGTTCATATGGGCTCTTTTTTTTATTGAAACTGCGATTTGTTTATGCGGTCAATGATCGTACATTGTATAAAAATAGTGTGCCGAAGATTTATCCAATCCATATTTATCTTTGTTTGAATGTAGGATATTTGCCAAAAATGAGATTTTTGGCTATGCTTTAAATTCATCATGGGCTGACAAGGTTCTGCTTTTGTTTAGACGACTCTGCAAACAACTGTGGTTTGTTTGTCTTATGGTTTTCGCCATAGGATGGAGCAGTGTGTCTATTGCCTCTGCAAAAGTCATGCAGATGAGTATGCAGCATGAACAAATGATGTCTTCATTCAGTTCAACTCAGCATCAGGCAATGATGAAAAAAGCATCTCTACAACTGATAAAAAATCATTGTATAGATAGGCAAAAATATAACAATGATCATAATCAGTCTATAAATCACGATCAACACGTTAACAACTTGCAAAATTGTCATACGCAAGTAGGACATTCCAAGTCGATTCAAGATTCTGAATGTCAGGATTGTGCATTATTTTCATGTCAATCTTCAGTGATTTGGTTTAATAGTGATATCCCTAAAATGATCACCCCTGATCATTATCAAAATAGTGCTTCTTATCAAGCGACCTACCAAGCACAACATCTTGCGGGTTTTTGGCAAGAAATCTTACGTCCCCCCCAAAGCTTAATCTGATTTTAGAAACTTTGTATCCGTAAAGTTATTTTTAAAATTTAGGTTAAGTTATGTCTATTTATTTAGTTCAAAAGCATTTGGCGAAAAGCCTGCTCGTGTCATTGTGTTTGTTTTCCTCAACATGGGGAATGGCGGCAGTGAGAGAGTATCGATTGACGATTGATGAAGGTATGGTCAATGTTATTGGCCAGCCCTTAAAACGTATTACTGTGAATGGTCAGTTTCCCGCTCCATTGCTTGAGTTTGAAGAGGGGGATGATGCTGTTATTCGTGTCACCAATAAATTAAAAAATCAGGATTCCTCAGTTCATTGGCATGGTCTGTTACTTCCGGGAATTATGGACGGAGTTCCAGGTTTTAATGGTTTTAATGGAATTAAACCCAACGAAGAATATGTATATAAATTCAAGGTGCGTCAGAGTGGAACCTATTGGTATCACGCGCATTCAAAAGGACAGGAACAAGATGGTTTATACGGCACTTTGGTCATTTATCCAAAAGATAGAAAGCCGCTGGCAGCGCATGAACGAACAGAGCGTGATTATGTGGTCATGTTGTCGGACTTTCATAAACAAACCAGTGATCAAATTCAAAACAATTTAAAAGTTTCAGCGGAATACTACCAAAACCGACGAGAAACGCTTTCTGATGTATGGAAGCAAGTGCAACGAGATGGTTTGAAAGCAACGTGGTCTGATCGAAAAATGTGGAATCAGATGCGTATGTTAAAAACAGATCTGTCTGATGTGACGGGCTACACTTTTTTGGTCAACGGGAAAACTCCTGAGCAGAATTGGACGGGTATGTTTAAGCCAAACGAAAAAGTACGTTTGCGCTTTGTAAATGCATCAGCAATGTCATTTTTTGATGTCAGAATTCCTCATTTAAAAATGACGGTTGTCAGTGCAGACGGGCAACCAGTAAAACCTGTTGCTGTTGATGAATTCCGTATTGGAACGGCTGAAACCTATGATGTGATTGTTGAACCCAAAGACAATCATTATCAAATTGAGGCTGAGTCGATTGATCGTTCAGGATTTGCAATAGGGACACTGCATAATGAATTAACACCTAAAACCTCTGGAATTCATATGCCTGATGCTCGCCCACGTTCATTGTTGACCATGGAAGATATGGGAATGGACCACTCCAGTATGGGAGGAGGGAGTATGCAGGGCATGGATCACTCGAAGATGAGTGCAGACAGCAGCATGCAGGGCATGGACCACTCGAAGATGAGTGCAGACAGCATGCAGGGTATGGACCACTCGAAGATGAGTGCAGACAGCATGCAGGGCATGGATCATTCGAAGATGAGTGCAGACAGCATGCAGGGTATGGACCACTCGAAGATGAGTGCAGACAGCATGCAGGGCATGGATCACTCGAAGATGAGTGCAGACAGCATGCAGGGCATGGATCATTCTCAGCATGACCCATCCATAAAGTCCAAGAATGACCAAGTGGTTTATGGATGGGCAAATGCCTCAACCCCTCAAGGAGATAAAGCGCTTCAATACAGTGATTTAAAGTCACTTACACCACAACCAGACACGCGTGAGGCGACCAGCGAACTGGTGGTCCGTTTAGGCGGAACCATGGAGCGTTATGTTTGGACGATTAACGGCAAAAAATTTAGTGAGGCTGAACCACTTAAAGTGAAATACGGTGAGCGCATTCGTATTAAATTTATTAATGACAGCATGATGGCGCATCCAATGCATTTGCATGGCATGTTTATGCAGTTGGAAAATGGTCAAGCTCCAGTAGATATGCCAAATAAACACACTGTTGTTGTACCTCCGGGTAAAACAGTAACTGCATTGCTCACTGCTGATGAGTTGGGTGAATGGGCAATCCACTGTCATCTGTTGTATCACATGAGCTCAGGCATGATGAATAAGTTGATTGTGGCAAATGTCAGTGATGGCAAAGTGTCAACACAACCCATTCAAGCAACAAAAACAAATCAGAAAACTGAAGTGAAAGGAGGCGAACATGCGAATCATTAATCTTTTTTCAAAATCAGTTTTAAGTATTTCATTGTTGTCAGTCAGTGGTTTAGCAATCGCCCATGAAGGTCATCAGCTGCAAGCTGGAACCAATGCAGCCACTGAATCAAGCATGACGATGCGCAATTCCTCCATGGATCACTCCAAAATGAACGCAGTGGAAAATGCTGACCAGACAGTTGATCATTCTCAACATCAAATGGATGCAGATCAGAGCAATGCATCAGCAAATACTCGTTCATCCCATGATACACATGACCATCGAAAGGAGCATGGCGGACAAGTTTATCAACGGGTCACCATCGACAATGCCTGGATGTTGGATGAGGAGGGTAAAGGTACTCTGGATTCTTCATTCGAACTCAGAGTGGGAACTGATGAAAATAAACTGTTTGTTAAAGGAAGTTCGAGTAAAGCCGAATCAAGCAAAGCTGAATATGATCTGAGTGCATTGTACAGTCGGAATATCGCAGCATTTTGGGATGTCCAAGCGGGTGTGCGTTATAGTGATAATCCTGAACGAGAAACCGATCAAGAACGTGTGGATGCTGCATTCGGTCTGCATGGTTTGGCGCAGTATTTCTTTGAAACGGATGCTTATCTTTATGTCGGTCAAGACAGCAGAGTGGCATTTAGTTTGGAAACCGAACGAGATTTACTGTTAACTCAAAAACTGATTTTAAAACCTTATCTGGATCTGAATGTTGTGTTTAGTGATGACTCTCGCTATGCCAAAAAATCAGGTCTAAACAGTATGACAACAGGTTTAGAAACACGCTATGAAATCACCAAAAAAGTCATGCCCTATGTCAGTGTTGCCTATACCTACTCTAAAGGCAATAAAGAAACGCAATGGCAAACCGCAACTGATTCAGAAAACGGTTGGTTATATGGTGCAGGGCTGCGCTTAAGGTTCTAATCGTTTATTTTTAAAATTAAATAAAAAGGTCACTTTTGAGGAGGTGACCTTTTATGTTTCAGCGATACCTGCCACACTTTCGAGCTGGTCATTGACGAACTTAAACTCCATTCCGTGCTCAGTATCCAAATCATAGTGAATGCATAGCCTTAGTGTGTCTGGAGAGCTGACTCGTAAATTTAACATGGTTTGAATATAGGAATTATGCGCCTCGACATCATGGATATTTAAAGCGGCTTCTCCTGATTTTTCAGGATTTTCATAGTGATGTGCATAAAGTTTTTGATAACGTTCAAAAGCATATTGTTGTATTGTTTTGAGGTGTTGGTCAAAATTTTGCAGGAATTTTTGGTAGGTTCGGGCGAATGCACTGAGTTGTTCTTGATCAGGTTCTTGTTCTATTTCATTGCCTTCTTCATCAAACTCTTCTCCCAAAAATATTTCTCGATCTGCATGTTGGTTGAAAAAAGCATGTGAAAAAAAAGTTTCTGAACTAAATCCTGCCCAACTTGGATGGATTTCACCCCAATAATCATGTTTCATGGCGTATTTACTCCGCTTTTATAATGACTGTGAATGATCATAAAGTAAGCTTGACGAAAAAGTACCATTCAAATGTAAATAAGGTCAAATTTTGTAAATTTTAATAAATTTAGCCAGATGAGTTGATATAATTATGATTCTTTAGGAGGAACGACCTCCCTCAATTTGAGAAAAATCGTCAGGACGACCTGATTCTAATTTAAATTTGGAGCTGGTCATGGCTTGGATTGTTCTCGTCTTTGCAGGTATCTTTGAAATCGTTTGGGCATATACCATGAAAATGTCTGAAGGATTTACAAAACTGACACCGAGCATTATTACCTTATTTTTCATGATTTTAAGTTTCGGTCTACTGGCATATGCTATGCGTACCCTACCGTTGGGAACAGCTTATACCATCTGGACAGGAATTGGTGCGATTGGTTCATTCCTAGTGGGAATCTTTATTCTGGGTGAACCTGCAACAGCAATGCGAATGTTGGCGGCTGTACTGATTATTTCTGGTCTAGTGCTGATGAAGCTTTCATCAAGTTAATTGAAAAATTGAAGTGCCATTCCGTGCAGGGCTGGCACTTTTTTGTGTAATCATATTATCTAATAAAATATAGAAAGTGGTGAATATCGAATGGCATGGGTGTTATTGGCTGTTGCAGGTTTATTTGAGGTGGTTTGGGCATATTTTATGAAGGTTTCAGATGGTTTTAGTCAACTGATTCCTAGTGCTTTAACCCTTGTCTTTATGATCGCAAGTTTTGCCTTATTATCCTATGCAATGAAAAGTTTACCGCTTGGTACAGCGTATACGGTTTGGACAGGAATTGGTGCTGTGGGTTCATTTGCTGTCGGTATTTTCTTTTTAGGTGAACCCGCCTCTGCCATGCGAATGCTGGCAGCTGTACTGATTATTTCTGGTTTAGTCTTGATGAAATTATCTTCAAGCTAAGTTAATCTGGGGAAACATATATCAGCAACAGTGAGTCAATTGATGCAGCTTTCATTTATGGAAATGAATTCGCCAGTGGGAATATTAAAACTCGTTGCGCATGATCAAGCATTGGTTGCAGTACTTTGGGAAAATGAAAATCCTAAACGTGTCCGTTTAGCACAATTGATCGAAAATAAAAATCATCCAATTTTGTTGGAAACACAGAAGCAATTGAACGAATATTTTCAAGGACAGCGAACCCAATTTGATTTAGCCCTAGATTTTGCTGGAACAGATTTTCAGCAAAAAGTCTGGCAAGCTCTACTCACGATACCATTTGGTGAAACACGGAGTTATAAGCAAATAGCTGAACAGATTGGCAATGTGGAAGCTGTTCGTGCAGTCGGCGCTGCGAATGGTAAAAATCCAATTTCTATCATTGCGCCATGTCATCGTGTGGTGGGTGCAAATGGTAAATTGGTGGGTTTTGCCGGAGGTTTGGAAAATAAGGATATTCTTTTAAAAATTGAGAAACGCTCATACACTTAGAGTATTCTTTATAAAGATTAAAATTTAAAAATGATGAACCAAATTTTTATTCCATTGCTATCCACTTTTTGGTGGCTTGTCTTAGTTTTAATTGTTATTACACTTATTAAATTTTTTAAACCATTTTTAAAAGGGAAACTAGGCGAGTTTGCAGTCAGTGCGCATGTAAAACTCTACTTGGACAAGCAAAATTATAGCTTATTAAATGATTGCACTTTGCTCGATGAGCAAAATCAGACGACTCAAATTGACCACATTCTATTAAGTCCTTTTGGGATTTTTGTGATAGAAACAAAGAACTATAAAGGATGGATATTTGGCAGTGAGCGACAAAAGAACTGGACACAAAAAATTTTTAAAAAAACCTATAAATTTCAAAATCCCCTACATCAAAATTATAAACATCAAAAAGTTTTAGAATATGTATTAGCTGATATTGTCGATGCGGATCAAATTCATTCGGTGATTGTCTTTATGCCTGATTGTGAATTTAAAACAACAATGCCAAGCAATGTTTTTCGTGGAGCTGGTTGGATTGACTATGTAAAACAATTTAATCAAAGCACCATTCCTCCTATGAAATTAAAACGTATACAATATCGTTTAGAAAAAGAAATCTTAGAAAAATCGTGGCAAACCAATCGCCAACATGTACAGAACCTTAAGGATAAATTTACTGAAAGTTGAAGATTATGAGTATTCAATAATATTGGCTGTTCATGTTTAAAAGGGCTTTGATCAAATCGTAAAGGATTGGTGCATTTTATTAAGCGTGCAGTTCTGTACAAATCCAAAAGTTTGATAAAAAACTCAACTTTAAGGATGATGATAAAATCACTCATCCTCTGCCTTGGATTTTAACCATCGCCATTGCCCATGTTTAAATTGAAAAGTATCAACCCACCATTTTGCGCCACCTCGACATGAACTGGTCATTTGTTTTTTCTGAGGAATCAGCTTGAGATCTGCCAATAGAGAACATTGGGCATGGCTAAAATCAATTTTACTTTGATCTAATGCCTGATAGCCTTTGCTTTTGGGCTGATAAAGAAAAATATCAAAGACTGCATAAACGCCCATGCCCATATCTGGAGCAGACACAGCGATATCTGTATATCCATCAAAATTATAATCATTAAAATAGATTTGATAGGAACGTTGATAAGGCAATTCTTGAAGCGGAAAAGTTTGCTGTTTTGATGCAGTTTTAATGGTGAGTTGCCCTGATTCTTCATCACCATTTTTAAATAAAAAGTGGGTTTTTTGCCCATTTACAGTGTAGCTTAAATTGCCTGTAACCGTCTGTTGTTGAGGGAAGGCAAACGTGAATGGGCTGAAAATTGTGCTACCCACCAAGATGAACCAGTATTTTTTAATCATTGTTATTCTCTTTATTTTCTATGTATGTCCAAAACTTCACCTTTAAAAAAGCAAGGATAAAATTTTGGACATGCCATTTAGGTTTTAAAAACGTTTAGGAATTTTTTGCCCGCCTTCAACAGGCATTTCCGCATTTTTCAATACGCCAAATAACCATGTTTCAGCGTGTTGTACCGAAATTTTAAGTTGATCACCCAGTGCCAAGCGCCCAGCGATAAAGCTCGCAAGTGAGCAACCTGAGCCATGATATTCACCTGCTAAACGCGGACATTTTGATTCTGCAATCATTTCACCATTTACATATAGAGCATTGCGAATATAGTCAGGGGTATCTTCATGTCCACCTTTGACCAAAACGGCTTTTGCCCCCATTTCAAAGAGTTTCTGGGTTGCCTGTTCTAAATCATCTTCACCCGTTAAGGCGCGTAATTCAACTGTGTTTGGGGTAATGACAGTTGCTAAAGGAATCAGTTCAACAAAGGCTTTAACCAAGGTTTCTTGATTACCTAGAGAACCACCACTATTCGCCACTAAAACAGGATCAAGCACATAGAGGTAGTCTGGATGTTCTCGTAAAAATTCAGCCAAAGCTGCAATATTATCTGTCGTCCCTAGCATCCCAGACTTTACCGTTTTAATCGGTAAGTCGCCAACAACAGCATTGGCTTGAGCAATTAAGAGTTGTTTTGAGGTTGCTTCAAAACCAAAGACTTGTTGAGAGTTTTGAATGGTTAATGCTGTACAAGCAATTGCCGCATGCGCACCACTTTGACCAATTGCCTCAATATCAGCTTGTAAGCCAGCTCCACCTGAAGGGTCTAGACCTGAAAAACAAAGTACAGTAGGGCGCACGATGATGTCCTTAATTCTCAAATTTGCGTTAGTATAGGCAACTTTGAGAGAACACTCGATAGTAATTTGATAATTGTTTGAAATGCAGATTTAAAGGATTGGACCATGATAAAGAATATTTTAATTGATTTGGATGGAACACTCACTGACCCAAAGGTAGGGATTACCACATCTGCACGATATGGCCTTGCAAAAGTTGGGCATCCTATTCCTGAATCTGAAAACATTGATTGGATTATTGGTCCACCGCTAAAGGCATCCCTAGCAAAATTGCTGAATGTTGAAGCAAATGATGTATTGGCTGAGCAAGCTTTACTGGGGTATAGAGAGCGTTTTGCTGTTACTGGGCTATTTGAAAATCATGTATTTGAGGATGTTGCTCAGACCTTAGCCACATTAAAAGATAAAGGTTATCGACTGTTTTTAGCGACAGCAAAACCTGAAGTGTATGCGCGTCAAATTTTAGATCATTTCGATTTATTGAACTATTTTGACTATCCTTATGGAAGTGAACTCAATGGTGAGCGAACCAATAAAGCTGAATTGATTGCGTATATTTTAGATAAAGAACAGCTCAATCCAGAACAATGTTTAATGGTCGGAGATCGAGAACATGATATTTTGGGTGCTCGCAAAAACGGTATCGAAACGATTGCTGTTGAATATGGCTATGGAAGTCAGCAGGAGTTGGATCTCGCTCAGCCAAAGGCTAGGATCAAAAGTTTTGCCGAACTGCTCGATTTTGTTTGATGCGTTCCATGTTGACGAGCTAAATTAAGTGAATCCTTGTAAGTTGTTAAAATAATCTAGCATGATTTCGATGCAATCATTTCTTCAATTCATTGAAAAATAAATATTTTTCAGGGGGTGCTGAGTTTTTACCCAATTTCAGGATCAGCCTGCGGCTCGCCATACTTTTTTTGGCATGAGGAGCGAAGCTCCGCAAGGGCAACCATCTTGCGCAGCGGTATCGCTGCTCACCGCAAAATTCGTCAACGACCAGCAACATCTTTAATCAGTTGCAGAAACAATACTTTATAGAAGTAGTCCTGCCTCAAACAGTTGTGGATGACGTTTCCGAGTATCATATTTCATCAAGAATTTTTATCGAACTCAGGTTAATTTATTTATTTGACATCAAGGTACAGTGATTCTTTGATTTCTTCCATCACAATATAACTATGTGATGATGCGGAAGAGGGGAGTTTTTTAAGTAAGTCACCCAGTAGACGGCGATAAGCACTCATTTCTTTTAGACGGGCTTTGACCAGATAATCAAAGTCCCCAGAAATGAGATGGCATTCTTGCACCTCCGGTATTTCCATTAAATCTTTCGCCACTTGTTCAAAAACGTCACCAGATTTTGCAGAGAGACTAATTTCAAGAAAAACCAATAGGTTACGGTCAAGATGCTTGGGGTTAAGGCGTGCATGATAGCCCATGATGATGCCATCACGTTCCAAACGTTTCACTCGCTCAGAACAGGGTGTTGTCGACAAACTGACGCGCGAAGCCAATTCACTGATGGCAATGCGACCTTCATTCTGAAGAATTTCTAAAATCATTCGATCTATACGGTCTAATTTACGCATCAATAATTTCCTTTTTTTAGTCAATTTTCACGACAAAAAATTAAAACACCTAAATTTTAACATCAAAAATAGTGAAATAAACTATTGAACCAAAAATATACTAGTGAAATAAACTAGTAAATGCGTAAAGGATAAGAAATGCGTGTAATCGTATTGGGTAGTGGTGTGATTGGTGTAGCAAGTGCATATTACCTCGCGCAGCAAGGAGCACAAGTTACAGTTTTAGATCGCCAAGCGGGTCCAGCTGAAGAAACCAGTTTTGGCAATGCAGGTCAAATTTCTCCTGGATACTCTACGCCGTGGGCTGCACCGGGTATTCCATTTAAAGCAGTGAAGTGGATGTTTCAACATCATGCTCCACTCGCAATCAATATCGATGGCAGTATGTGGCAATTACAGTGGATGGCGCAAATGCTTAAAAACTGTAATTCAGAAAGCTATGCCATCAACAAAGAACGTATGACGCGTGTTGCAGAATACAGCCGTGACTGTTTAAGAGAACTTCGTAAAGATACAGGTATTCAATACGAAAACCGTTCAAAAGGTACCCTGCAAGTCTTCCGTAATGAAGCACAATTAGAGATGGTTCAACGCGATATTGCTGTACTGAAAGAGTGTGGCGTTCCGCATGAGTTGTTGCTTAAAGATGATCTCGCTAAAGTTGAACCTGCGCTTGAACATGCGAAAGATAAATTGGTGGGTGGTTTGCATTTGCCAAATGATGAAACTGGTGATTGCTATCTATTTACCAATGCCTTAGCCAACTTAGCCAAAGATCTGGGTGTGGATTTTAAATTTAATCAAAATGTTGAAAAACTTGTGGTTGAAGGGGATGAAATCAAAGGTGTGCTTGTCAATGGTCAAGTGCTGACAGCTGATCGTTATGTATTGGCATTCGGTAGTTATTCACGTGATTTCTTGAAACCACTTGAATTGAATTTACCCGTTTATCCTGTAAAAGGCTATTCATTAACTATTCCAATTGTTGATCCTGCATTTGCACCGCAGTCTACAGTTTTGGATGAGACCTATAAAATTGCGATCACGCGTTTTGACCAACGTATTCGTGTGGGTGGAATGGCTGAGTTGAGTGGTTTTAACCATGGTTTAAATGCTGACCGTCGCGGCACGCTAGAAATGGTCACTCAAGACTTATTCCCAGGCGGCGATTTGGCACAAGCATCGTTCTGGACAGGTCTACGCCCAATGACGCCAGACAGTACGCCAATTATTGGCGCAACACGTTTTAAAAACTTATTCTTAAATACAGGTCACGGTACATTAGGTTGGACTATGGCATGTGGTTCAGGAAAATTGATCAGTGATCTTGTATTGAATCATCAAACTGACATTAGTACAGAAGGTCTATCTATTCAGCGTTATCCTCACGCAGCTTAAAAACTGTATTCATTTTTATCATTCACATTGCATTAAAGCGTTTAGAGATAAACGCTTTAATTGTACATTCGTATTCAGGGACGAATAACATGCCTAGACCAATTACTGCTGTCATTCATCATGATGCCTTGCAGCATAATTTAAATGTTGCTCGTCAATTTATGCCTCAAAGTAAAGTTTTTGCAGTGGTCAAAGCCAATGCATATGGGCATGGAATTGAACGTGTCTATGAAGCATTTAAATCCGCAGATGGTTTTGCTTTATTGGATATTGATGAAGCAAAAAGATTAAGAAAATTAGGCTGGACAGGTCCAATTTTACTTTTAGAAGGTATTTTTTCAGCGCAAGATTTGTTGGACTGTAAAGAATATCAATTAAGTTTTAGTCTGCATCATATTGCACAAATCAATTGGTTGGAACAGTTTCAGGCTCAATCAGACCAATCACAGGCTAAATTCGATGTATTTTTAAAAATGAATACGGGTATGAATCGTCTGGGATTTAAGCCAGATGCTTATCGTACGATGTGGCAAAGATTGCAACAGTGTCCAGCTGTTAAGTCCATTACCCATATGATGCATTTTTCTGATGCCGATGGTGAGCGTTTAGGAAAATCAGGAATTGAATATCAACAACGTGTTTTTGAAGATACCATTCACGATTTAGCAGGTGACCGCTCTGTCTCAAATAGCGCAGCCATCCTGAGACATTCACAAGACTTACATTCAGATTATATTCGTAGCGGGATTATGCTGTATGGTAGCTCACCTGACTATCCTAGCCATTCAATCCAGGATTGGAATCTTAAACCAAGCATGAGTTTGCGCAGTGAAATTATCGCAGTTCAAGATTTACAGGCAAATGAAACAGTAGGTTATGGTTCAAAATTCACAGCACCCCATGCCATGAAAATCGGTATTGTTGCATGTGGTTATGCCGATGGTTATCAGCGTATCTCTATGGATGCACCTGTATTGGTCAATTCTGTACTTACAAAAACCATTGGTCGAGTCAGTATGGACATGCTTGCAGTTGATTTAACTCATATTGCTGATGCTGATATTGGCAGTGAAGTGGTGCTATGGGGACAATCTTCCGATGGTACTGTACTTGCAATCGATGATGTTGCCGCAAGTTCTGGCACAGTCGGTTATGAACTCATGTGCGGTGTCACTGCACGGGTAAATTTCAAAATTTCGAAATAAGGAAATACAGATGTCAAATAATCTTCAACATGCAGATATCCAGAAACTGAACAGTAATGACGTGATGAGTGCAGTCACAATTTTTAATAAAGTGGTTTATTTATCTGGTCAAGTGCCTAAAAATACGCAACTTGATATTACAGGTCAAACCAAAGATATTCTGGCAACCATCGATCAACTGTTACTTGAAGCCAATACGGATAAATCACGTCTACTGTCGGCAAATGTCTACATTAAGAATTTATCTGACTTTCCAACATTCAATGCTATTTGGGTAGATTGGTTAAAAGGCTGTGTTGCACCTTCTCGTGCCACAATTCAAGCAGATATGGTAAATCCAGATTGGTTGATTGAAATTGCGGTCACGGCTGCACAGAAATAAGCTTTTTAATGTCTATGCATTGATCACTGCATGAATTAAATCGTACTTATTTGGAAACAAAACCAAAGCACATGTAAACCATGTGCTTTGGCTCAAGTTGGGTAAAACAAAACAGAACGGGAATGTTCTGTTGCCACAAGCAAGTTTTACCTCCAAAAAATTGTCAAAAAGGATATTTTTATGACAACTTCAAGCCATACAGATGACGCACCATCGTCGCCACATGAGCTGCAACGGAAATTATCAAATCGTCATTTGCAATTAATTGCCATTGGCGGTGCGATTGGTACAGGTTTATTTATGGGATCTGGGAAAACAATTTCTCTAGCAGGTCCCTCGATTTTAATCATCTATATGATTATTGGTGCCATGTTTTTCTTCTTGATGCGTGCATTAGGCGAAATTCTACTTTCCAATCTGCATTACAAATCATTTATCGACATGGCTCATGACTTAATCGGTCCTGGTGCTGGGTATTACATCGGCTGGTCTTATTGGCTGGGTTGGATTTTGGTCGGCATTGCTGATTTAGCTGCAATTATTAATTATTTGAATTTTTGGTTACCCGATGGGGTTGCCTTTACGCCCATGGGACAAGCCCTGATTAGTGCAGGTTGTGTGCTTTTGGTGCTTGGAATTAACCTGCTCACGGTAAAATTGTTTGGTGAAATTGAATTTTGGTTTGCATTGATCAAAATTCTGGCCATTCTTGGCTTGATTCTCATTGGTGGTTATATGGTATTCAGCCATTTTCAAGCACCAAGTGGTTCAGTTGCAAGTTTTAGCAATGTTTGGTCATATGGGGGGATGTTCCCGAAAGGTGGCAGTGGCTTTTTAGCAGGCTTCCAAATCGCGTTATTTGCTTTTGTGGGGGTTGAGCTGATTGGTACGATGGCAGCTGAAACCAAAGATCCAGAAAAGAACTTACCTAAAGCGGTCAATGCCATTCCTACACGGATTATTTTGTTCTATGTGTTGGCATTGTTTATTGTGATGTCTGTAACACCGTGGACAGAAATTCCCGCAGACCAGAGTCCTTTCGTATCGTTATTTATGCATGCAGGTATTGGCGGAGCAGCCATCATTATGAATCTGGTGGTATTATCTTCTGTGATGTCATCAATGAACAGTGGTGTGTTTTCAACCAGTCGCATGCTCTTTGGTTTAGCCAAAGAAGGTCAAGCACCTGAAAAGTTAGCTGAGCTGTCAAAGCGTGCTGTGCCTGCAAAAGGACTGTTGTTTTCTTGTGGTTTCATTATGGCGGGTGCAGCCTTACAGTATTTTGTACCGAATACTGTCGAAGCATTTACACTCGCAAGCTCTTTGTGTGTGATTTTGTTCATCAGCATCTGGAGCATCATCATGGTATGTTATATACGCTATCGTAAGTTACGCCCAGAGCTTCATGCAAAATCGAACTTTAAAATGCCAGGTGGCGTATGGATGTCATATATTGTATTGATTTTTCTTGCATTTACATTGGTGATTCTCAGCTTGGAGCCTGATACTTTAAAAGCGCTCATCATCAGTCCGTTATGGGTGATCATTTTAGCAGTCACTTATCAGTTAATGTATAAACCGCGTATGAAAAAGCGTAGTCATCAACAAGGCTGATGTTGGATATCTTCAACTGATCAGGAGATGGTTTTCGGTCATCTCCTGTATATTTTCTGATTGGCTTCATTTCTTAGACATTTTATCTAGTTAATCGCATCTTGATTGAAGTGTTTTTAGATCATCAATGCATTAACAAATTGTTCAAAATAAAATACTGAAATAAAAATAAAAAACACGTTTAATAGCACCAATTTGGGTAGACAATAATATCTATGCGCAATTACAAGATTGATGTATTACGTGGCATCTCAATTTTATTGGTGCTGATTCATCATTTTAATATTCCTTATAAATTACACGACACATTTTTAGGTGTAGAAATTTTTGGTGAAAGCCTGAACAATTTGATTGCGCGTAATGGTAATTACGGAGTGACGATGTTTTTCGTTATTTCAGGTTTTTTGATTACCCAGCACGCCTTACAAAGAAGTGGTTCGTTAGGGCATATCAGAGTTAAAGACTTTTATGTTCGCCGTATTGCGCGAATTATGCCTTGCTTGGTTCTACTTGTTGCCATGGTCACGATATTCGGAGCAATGGGACTTAAACCCTTTATGAATCAGGCTCCAAATGATATCGAAGTTTCTTATGGACTTACTGTATTTTCTGCTTTTACCTTTTGGATGAATATATTGATCATTGAAAATGGCTGGGTGAATTATGCACTTGGGGTTTTATGGTCATTGTCGGTTGAAGAGGTGTTTTATTTAGCCTTTCCAATACTCTGTTTGGTTTTAGGGCGGGGGAAAGGTTTTATTGCATTGTTGTTGGCTATTATCTGTTATGCAACTTACTTTCGTTCTTTACACTTTGCAGAGGAAAGTGGAGCGTACTTATATCACTATTTTTCAAGTTTTGATGGCATTGCAATCGGCTGTTTGACTGCATTGCTTGTTCAAAAGGTAGGGACAACGCTTGATATTCCAAAAATCATTGTACCTGTGGTTTGTATTTTGATGATTATTCTGTACCTTTATGCCCCGATCAAAGAGGTCAGTACATGGGGAGTGTCTATTTTTGCGTTATTGTCTGCAATTTTAATTTTCTGTTTTGCTCAACATCCGCAGGCTGAACCATCCTCTATCCTCTCCAAAGCTATGGAGTGGATAGGGCAGCGTAGTTATGAGATGTATTTATTTCATCTGATTATTCTAGGTATGTTTAAAGTTTTTTATCTTCCCAAAGAAACTTTACCTGTTGAAAAATTGATGCTATTGCCCATTTATTTTATAGGTGTTTTTATATTGAGTTGGGCAATCGAAAAGTATTATTCAGCACCGTTGAATCGACAAATACGTCAATTTTTACTTAATAATAGATAGGTAAATTAAATTCTCAAAATATATTTAAAGTATATAATATGTATCTATGATCAGTTATATACTTTAGAGAGTGGATAAATCTATAATTGAAAAAATGTAGTGATTAAGTCTATTGTGAAAGATAATCACATATATTTTCATGAAATTAATTAATTGAATTTTAATATAAAATAATTTTTTGTTTTACCTTATTCCTATTTTTTAATCCAATCTAGAATGAGCTTTTTATTTTTAATTCCTAATATGAAATGAATAGCTGGCTAGGTTTCTAGTTTGAAAATTTGTTACTTGCATATAATTAAGGTATATTTGAGCGGTTTATTTATTTTTATATAAACATTTTTATTAAATTTTACTAAATAAAATAAGAGAATAATTATGACTCAAGCTGTTATTATCCAAGGTTGTAAAACCGATCATGGTGGTGTCGTGATTCAAAGCAATGCATCGACCTTAGTCAATGGAATCGGTATGGCTGCTAAAGGCTATATGGTTGCTTGTCCTAAATGTAAAGGCATTTTTCCAATCGCAGAAGGTGCGCCTCATTTTATTCTTCCTGATAATAGTCAGGTTGCTTTGGCGGGAATGAAAACCGCATGTGGTGCGAAATTATTGCCAAGTTCATTTCAAGTGGTTGTTGAAGCCAGTTCACCTTTTGGTTCCCAACTGATGGGTAATCCAAACGATGAGGGTGAAGAAACAATACCGCCACCACAAGACCATTCAGGTCGTTTTCAGCTTGTTGACCAAAATACTGGTGAACCGATCGCCAACCGTAGAGTCCGTGTAACCATGGGAGATGGTACCAGTACCATTTATGCAAGTGATACGCAAGGCTATACTGATTGGATTTATACCCCGTCTGAGGAAGAAATTCATCTCAATTTAGTGGATGAGTTAGACAATGGCTGATCAGGGAAAACCACAAGGAGTATTAACAACTACACCAACACAAAATCCAACAATTAAAGTTGTTGCAATTGACAGTACGGCACTTGATCCCAAAGACAAAGAAATTCTTTGCAGTGCCATTTGTTATTGTAACTACAATCCAAACAAAGGGAAAAAGCAAAATAACCTTTATCAATCATGTGTTTCTGAGCGATTAAAAGAAATGGATGAAATGATGTTTAATCAAAGTCCATATAAACCCGAAATCACTTATGATATGCATACAGACCCTCCTGAACCGATCATGGATAAAAATATACTCACCAAAGGGCATAAATATGTTTGGGGATGGATTAAAAAAAATTGGTTAAAGGATAAGGGTTATGAATATGAGAAAGGGGAGGGAATGACTCGTCGTCCTGATTTGGTTATTGTTAAAGACCCCAATGCACCTCCAACCCAAGACAATATTAAACATGTGGTGGAAATTAAGTTTGGTACGGATGTTTTTGGTCCTGAGCAAGAAAAGGCTTATGAGCAAATAGCAGGCGACTACAGTAAGTTAAAAGTGCTCGACCCTGATGAATGTGGTTGTGGTGATGATGATGGTAAAAAATCCACAGTGACTGAATGGGCAACTGCAGCAATTGCGACATTAGCTGCCTTGGCACAGTTGCGAAAAGGCAAACTACCAAAAATGCCAAAATTCCCAGCCCCAGCATTTTAACTTGGAGAAAACAATGCACTTTAAAAAAGAACAAGACTACAAAGCATGGGTTGCGACACAAGAAAAAGGCGCAATTGGTGGTGGATTACTCACCCCACAAGGTGGAGAAGACTATGTCGGTGCGATTCCTGCGATTCGTGCGGTTTTATACTTTAAAGAGGGTTATAGCGATGACATGCGTGAAGCGATTGCTCAATGCTTTGATGATTATCAAGAATATGCCAAAGCGCATTTAACTTGGCTTTGGCAGGATGAGCCACCTAACGGGGCTGGTGGTGCTAGTTTAGCTTTTGAAAAAGTTAAACCTATACGAAATATCTTAAAACTTTATAGTCCTATGAAAGCTTTTAATTTTTTATATACCAGTGGTAAAGAGAAATTTACCACTGGTGCATGGGAGTTTTATGTAGGAGGATCTAGTCAATGGCAAGTGAAGAATGGGAAATATCAAAGCTCTTTAACTTTTTCTATGCCAATCGACTGGGTGGGCGAAAATAGTAAAGCTTTTATTGATTTATTTATTAAGTGTGCGCAACGTTTAAAAGCCAAACATGGTTATGCAGGTTATGCTTGTCTCATTTCTAGAATAAGAAGTGATAAGAATGAACCGACTGAAGCGTTTATGGCTCGTAAAGCTTGGGCAATGGATGTAGGAAATCCAGGACTTTTATCTAATAGATTAATAACAGGCATTAAAACTGTGAACTGGTTAACTGCAATCAGCTACGGGTGGTTTAATTCGATTAAGGAAGAAGAAGCATTAAACAGTGAACTACCGATGAATTGGTTCATTGGTTATGACTATGGTACAGGGGTTGTGATACAAGCGGGGACTTTACCTTTAATGGGCTCTGTTGAAAGTGATCCCTTACCCGCGCCTTATGTCTTGTTAAATAGAGTGTTAAAGCCTTTACGTGTTGAAAAAATAGGTGATTTACATCGTGGTAATTATTCAACAGATGAAATTCCACTGATTAAAGGCTATTTAGCCAATCATTGGTTAGCTCGTTTTGATATAGAAGATGATCAAAAGCTTGAATATTTTGCAAAGTTACAAGATGAGCCTAAGTTAAATAGTCAGTATGCTTTTTTAGATAAACGTATAGATTGGAATTAAAAATGAAAGTTATTTTAGATTTTATAAAAACTATTATTCCTCGAAAATATAATGTTAAAGATGCTTATGAGCAAGAAAATATTCCCTTAACACAAGAGCATATACTTGTTATTCAAAATTTACATGTTGCATGGTTAAATATTGAAAATGGTGCTTTAGCGGTATATTTACCTCGTTTTGATGAAATATCTAAGATTTTAAAGAAATCTAAAAATTCTAATGAACTAAAAAAATCATGAGTGAAGCTTTATGTGCTTTTCCAACATGGTTTGCAGCTTCATCGTGTTTAGCTAATCGCTATGTTTATAAGGAAAATGAAGTATTTGATTTAACAGAACACCACATAGAACTGCTTAAACTACTTATATGGTACGATATGAAGATCAATGATGGTCTTGTTGATTTTTTCTTTAAGGGGTATCCCTTACCTTTACCATACACTGATGGTAAGAGACCTTTTGGACAAAGGGTTAATTATAAAGATGATATTATTGAGCTTTTAGGTGAAAAAGTTGATGCTGAGTCTTTATTTAGAGAGCTAGATAAAGCACTTTATGTTTATTTGAGAAATGCTGTTTGGAATTAATCAAAAGAGGAAATACACCAAGCGTTTTCATTTTTCTATGCCAGTTGATTAGGTTGGTAAAAAAGTAAATTTTATGGATTTATTGATTAATCGTGTGCAACGTTCAAAAGCTAAACATGGTTAGATAAACGTATAGGTTGGAATTAAAAAAGCCCCTTTATATTTGAAGAGGCTATTCTTTTATACAATAAAATTATCTTTCATGGATTGACTTCATGGAATATAAAAACATGCCAGTCAGTTAAGTGAATGTGAGGCAAATATAGTTTTGAGACTAAAACGTCGGTTTAACCACCACCAATATAATCACGGCAAATAAAATCAATGTTGGCATCTCATTAAAAAAACGCCAAAACTTGTGTGATTTATAATGGGCATTGCCAATCAGTTTTTTACGGTAATAACCACAAACAAAGTGGTAAATCACCAACAGACCCACCAAGCCAACTTTGAGATAAAACCACAATGCTTCATGGTAGTGACGTGTGGCATCACCCCAATCCACTAAAAAATGCGCAGTAATCAATGTTGCAATCATCGATGGCCACATGATGCCACGATACAACTTACGCTCCATAATTTCGAAACGTTGATGGCTGACTGTATCCTCACTCATTGCATGATAAACGTATAAGCGGGGAAGATAGAACAGTGCAGCAAACCAGCATACGACTGCTATGATATGTAAAGCTTTAACCCAAAGGAAAGCTTCAGAAGGAGCATCCATCAATTTACCCTTTTAAGGGCAGTGAGCGAAAACTTGATCATTCACAGTATAGAAAACCATGAATGATCAGAATTGCTTAAATTAGCCTTCCCATTTCTTGAAAATGAGACAAGCATTTACACCGCCAAAACCGAAACTGTTACTCATTACAGTATTCAATTTTGCGTCACGTTTTTCAAGTACGATGTCATAGCCTTTTGCACCTTCATCAAGTTCAGTTACATTGATGTTGGGTGCGATAAAGTCGTTTTGCATCATCAACACAGAGTAAATGGCTTCTTGGACACCGGCAGCACCTAAGCTATGACCTGTCATCGATTTGGTTGAACTGAGTGGAGGAACATTGCCTTCACCGAACGCACGTCCCATGGCAAGTAACTCTGTCACATCACCAGCAGGGGTAGATGTACCATGCGTATTCACATAGTCGATCTTGTCTACGCCATGTTGTTTGGCTTCTTCAAGTGCCATAAGGATACAACGTGTTGCCCCTTCACCTGATGGTGCAACCATATCCGCACCGTCAGAGTTCGCCGCATAGGCAACAACTTCAGCAAGGATATTTGCACCACGCGCTTGGGCATGTTCAAGCGATTCAAGTACCACGAAACCACCACCGCCAGCGATGACGAAGCCATCACGATCGGCTGAATATGGACGAGAAGCTGTTTCAGGTGTTTCATTGTATTTAGAACAAAGCGCGCCCATTGCATCAAACAATAAACTTTGTGACCAGTGATCTTCTTCACCCCCCCCAGCAAGCATTAAATCTTGTTTGCCCAATTGGATCAGGTTGTAAGCATAACCAATCGCATCAGCAGAAGTTGCACAAGCACTGGTAATGGAATGTGCAACACCTTGTAGTTTGAATGCAACACCGACATTGGCAGTGATGGTGTTTGACATATTACGCGGTACGAAGAAAGGACCGATTTTACGTGCGCCTTTTTCTTCCAGAAGCTTAACCATTTCTGCGACAGAAGCAGTTGAGTTACCGCCTGAACCGCCTGCAATACCATAACGTGGGTTACCACCGATTTGTTCTGCTGTTAAACCTGCATGTTCAACGGCTGCAAGTGCTGAATTGTATGCATACATGGCACAAACACCCATAAAGCGTTTCAGCTTACGGTCAATACCATCAAAATCCTGTTCAGCGGCGGCACTGACATGACTTTTAAAATTAAGTTCTTCGTAAGTTGAATTATGACGTGTTCCTGAAATACCATTTTCCAAAGAATGCTTAACAGCTTCCAATGTATTACCGATACATGAGTTAATACCCATACCAGTGATCACAACACGACGGTTCATGCAAAGTCCTTTATTTTAGAATACAGAATGAATGGTCACATTTAAACGCGTTTAGTTTTTCAGTTCAATGGCGAAAGATACTGATTCTTAAGCATCATTTAGACAGATAACTTTAAGGATTAAATGTTGCTTAATTACTTGAATATCCATGCTTTTATGCCATGCCGTAGCAGTTTAATGAATCATGGATATTTACCTCAATTAGGCAAAACCATCCATAACGACAAGTCATTATAGACGGTTTATAGCGATGATTTCTTAAATCAACTTTAAAGAAATATGCCTTACCACGGTGTTTTCTTTTCCCATTCAGGATCAAATCCTGATGTTGAAGCGGCAACCTTCAAATAATCAGCATAGCTTTCTGCCAATAAAATAGGCGGAATCTCCTTTATGGGAAGTTCATTGTTGTTCCAAGAGCGGCTACCTTTTTTACTAAATGCCAATTCATAGAGTACAGCTGGAATATTTTCTTCTGGAACATAACTGCCGCTGAATGTGATTTCGACCTCAATACCCAGTTGTTTATACGGTTTGGTATATCGATCAAAAGAACCACCATCTTCAATGCTGGCACGTTGATATCCCAGCTTGGTTACCACACCCCGTAAGGTAAATGTGTCAGTCAGCCAACCTTTATGATCACTGATCTCTGTGGCATTTTCATCTTCAAATTGTGGTAGATGATGTGTCATTTGCTCAAATAAAAACTTCACTTTGTAGTCTTTAAAGTGAGCAATCCAAGCCTGTGCTTCATCTTCACCAACTAAAACCGCATGTGAAATTTGAATTTTACTCTCGGGGCTGAGTTCAATTTCATCATCGTCCAAATTCAATAATGCACCATCATCACTTGGTCTAAAACTGACTTTTTCACCGGTGGTTTTAATTTCGAGCCAAGTCAGACGTTGAATCAAGCGACGCATAATCGGATGTGCAAAGATGTACTCTTGCCATTCAGCAACATTCCACTGACGTTCACTGCACATTGCTTCATACAAACGCCCGGTTTGCATATCCACCACTTGTTTGAACTCTTTTTTACTGGTGCTGAACAGTGATTTAGCCTCTTTGATCAAACTCTCATCATCATTTTGGCGCGCAGCAGGTAGGGCTTTGACTTCTTTCCCTTCTTCATTTTTTAAGATAAATTTGTCTTTATCATCTACAAACGCAGTAAAGTTACGTGAGCCATATTGCAGTTGTAATACACCATTTTCGTCTAAGCCAGCAGTTGGAATGGTGCGATCAGCAAGCTCATCACTGGTCCATTGGTTGCGTTCTGCGATTTCAGCCACTAAATGATTCGCAAGGGTCTGTACTGAAGCAGTACGATAACGGCGAGAAAGTGAAAGCAATAGCTGGATAATCAAAGGATCATTGCTGATGGACAATGCACTGATCATCGCTTCAATTTGCGAGCGACGAGGGTAGTGCTGTTTCATATAGTTTTGCAGTTGTTTGACTGCAAAACTGCCCTGTGCATTGGCGGTCAGTGAAAGCATACCCTTGCTCTTGATTGCAGAACCCAGGTAGAGACCTAAACGTTCACGCTTAATTTCATCAATCACTTCTTCTAAAGTGATGGTTGCGTATTTGGCATAATATTCAGGATATTGTTCACCATAGCGTTTATACGCATCGCGATAAGAATTCAAGCGACTTGGTGCTTCTTGGGTCGCGTATTGTGTCGCTTCATCAAGCGGTGTTTGCAAAGTATCTTGATGGATAAAACTGTGCAGTAAATGATTTGCCAGTTGAACTTGATCTTTTTCATCCAATAGATGGGTATAACGTTGCAATAATTCGTTGGCTTTTGGCTCTTTGAGTTTTTCTGCCAAAATCACCCACCATTGAATGATCTTGGGATCGACAACTTTGCCATTTTTCCACTTCACTTTTGGCAGTGTTTCAAAATCAAACCAGGTAAAGCTTGCCGATAGTTTACCTTTGAGTCCGTCTTCTGCTTCTTTGAGTAATACTTCCGGTTCGAGATAGGCACTAATATCTTGCCCTAATTTTTCCAGTGCAGTTAATAGTGCTGCGCGTACAATTTCTTTTTTCTCTTTCTTCAATAAAGTATTGAGCGGTTTTACTGCATCTTGATTCTGTAATCGTGCGAGCCATTCAATGGCTGTAATTCGAATCTCTTGTTTGCCTGAGTCTAGTGCTTCAATCGCGCGAAGATGAATATCAGGAAGGTGTTGTAAGGTTTCTTGTGCTTCATAACGCAGTCGTTTGTTCTCACCTAAGGCAAATTCCAGCAAACGTGGAATAAATTGAGTAGGCAGAGATGGAAAGCATTTCAATACAAAAATCGCATCAGACGGTGTAAAGCTTTGATATTCATTTTTTTCCAATGAGGGGGAAAGTCCTAAAGCTTCAGTTAAGTATTCTTGATGTTCCGCAAAGAATGGCCAAATTTTATCTGCTTCGTAAATATAATCCTGTAAACTTTCATAGTAGGATGAAGACGATAAAATACCTTTGGCAACTTTGCGTTGTGGACTGAAAAACTTAGCGGCTTCTAGGGCTTGGACAATATGACGCAACTCATATTGTGCATATTCTTCTGGACGTAGCATTTCAAATAAATTTGGCCAATAGATCCAGTCCCGATTTCGTGTAGAAACGATTCGAGCCGCATGGATTATCGAAAATTCTGGGTATTTTTTATATTTGTTTTTATAGGTAATAATATTTTCTAGGTTGTGGAAATTTTTAAATGGCGCATCCCCATTCAATTGATCTACAAGTGCCAATAAACTCTCTCGGCTGATCTTTTTCAGTTGTTTCAAATGATCTTGCGCCCAATTACGCTTGTAGTTGGCGGTTTTATTTTCTTCGATTTCATCTGCGGCATTTTGTTCAGCTTTTGCTAAAATCTGCTGATAATTTTCTAAAATAATTTCTGAAAAATGCTGCGGAATTTTTTGTTCGGTAAAGGGTTTGAATTCGGGTGTTTCAATATTTTCTTGAAGCTGAGCACTGTCAACGGATCTTAGGCGTTGAATTGCCATTTGTAGGATTTGTTGTACTGACTTTTGCTTTTCTTGCTCAAAAGCTTGTTCTAAGACAGCAAGGTTGTCTGCGCCCAAACGCGCCAATAAATCTGCTGAAAAACCACGCTCTTGGCTAGAACCTTCCAGTAAACTGTGTTGTAAATATTTTTGACTATCTTCAGCATTCAGATTGCTCAGTAAACTGGTTGCCTTTGTACGGATTGTTTTAGACTTGCCGATGGCGAGTTTTACAATCAAGTCCGGCACTTGTTTGATGAGAGAAGGCTGTTTAACAATATAATCTAAAAAGTTTTCTTGTCCGATGATGCTCAATGCTGGAATGATGTTTTTTAATTGTTCCAAGCGTTCCGTAATAAATTCTTTGGTATCTTTCAATAACAATATTTTTTCTAACTTATTGGCATGGTAACTGTCTATATTCTGACGCTCAAATAAATAAGCTAATAGCTCTTGTCCCAAACCTTGCTGATCGCTTTCAAGTAAATCGACCAGTTTTTGTTGTGTCCAATTCTGCTTTAAGAGTTTATTTGGATCAGTTTCACTAAAATGTTGACTATCAAAAGCAGTGATAAATGCATCTACGGTAAGATAGATAAACCAAGAAGGTACTTTTTCATATATATTGGTGAAATTTTTTTGTTTGGTAGCGGCTTCAAGCACTTTGGCAAAACGAATAATCTGATCAAAGTTTAATTCATCAAAGATCTCGCCATAATAGCGACGGCGCAGTTTTAATGCTGCGTCAGCAAGCTTATTTTGTTTTTTATCCAAGGCTTGATTGTTTTGAGGCCAATACCAGCTATAGGTACCTGGCTTGCCCAATAAAAGCAAAGCTTTTTCGTCGGTGTACTGTTGTAGTTTAATAAGAATTTCAGGGTTTTCACCATCCAAAATAAATAAAACAACATGCTGATCAAGTTGTTCTTCAATAACAGCCAAAGGACTAAAAATATGGTAAAGCTTTTCTACTTTGCTTTTAAGGTTCTCATTATATTTTTGGATCTCCTCGGCATGAGATGGGTTTGCCTGCTGTGCTTGAATACTTTTATCTTCAGGCTTCGAAAACATAGACTCTATTTTTGAAAAAAGTTGATTCAACATATACATTCCTTTTCAGCAACTGAGAGTTGCTTTTCTATAGTCTTTAATACTTCGCTTGGTTATTCAGCAAAATTATAGAAAAATATCATCAATTTAAATACCACGACTAATTTATCACGACGTAACTTGTCCTTCTAAAGCGATCCTTTGATTTAAGCGTTGCAGTTGTAATAAAACATGTCGCCATTTTAAAAGCTGCGTTGCAAGAGTCTCTTCAGTGGCATCCATTTGTAATGTGTTGTAAATAAAACTTAAACCCAACTCTGCAAATTGTTGGGCAAGATCATTGAGTTTAATTTGGTCATCGCGATCAAATTGAGAACGCCCGGTATTGGCATAAAACTCAAGTAATGACTGTGTTTCTAAAACCAAAATCTCTAAAGCAGACAGATGCTGTTGTTTTTGCCATTGTTTTTTTTGTTCCAGAAGTTTCTCAATTCGCCCTGTGATCAGTTCAGCCAAACTACTTTTCTTTTGTATAGGATGGTCATAGTCGAGACTAAAAATTTTTAAGCCTTTCGGGGATTGCCAAATCACGCTACATGGAATGAATTGCAACTGTTGCTGTGTTGTTTCAACACGTACCAAAGTCGCAAGAATTTTTTCATTTTGGATAAGATGAGTCAGATTTTTAATTCGAACACGATATTCTGGTTCGATCGGGATCACTAATTTCAATCCAATGTCTTGTTGATCGGTTACACGATATTCAAAATACTGTTCAAGCTCGTTAAGTTCAGGTGGATTGATATGGTGGTGACGCAACAGGACATAACGTGAGTTGAGTTGTTCAAGACTTGAGTGGGGGACAAGTATCTTGTGTAAAGTTTCCCATTGAGATATGCCAATATTCATCTGGTCCAGATCAGAAATGGTCAACTCATTAAACGAACCTTTCTGTAAAAAGCGGGTATCCGTACTTGCACTGAGCTGAGTCTCTGAACTTGATTTTGCATGCGTCAGCTCCAACTGATGTTGCAATAAAAAGCTCAAAGAGCTTCCCCAAATTCCAGTATTGGCAGCACTGTGCATATCAAAAGTGCGGTCTAAATGATTGGCTCTGGCTTGAGTGACTTCTTTGAGCTGTTGTTCAGAAACATCCCAAAAACAGACGGTTAAGCCATGCGCACCACTTTCGGTACTCCACCATTCACAACCGAGTGGAATCAAATGTGCAATCGTTTCATTTTGATAATCACGCTTTACAACCCCACGCAGCTTGGCTAAAGCTTCTGTTTGAAACTCCGGCTTTAAAGACTCAATTTCTGAAAGTGCGGTCAGATAAGCATATAGATGTGCCAACTGATTATAAATCTGTTGCTCATCAACCTGTACATCATCCTCTAAAAATTGTCGCATAGTGCCATGTAGTGCACGTAATAAACTCCCGAGGCGAGGAAGATTCTGAGCACGTGCCTGCATATTTAAAATATGCAGTGACATGACGCTTTCTTTTGCAAGATGGGATAAACCCTGTTGAATAAAGTGCTGACAAATTATTTTAAGTTCTTCGATGAATTCACGATCATCTAAGGAAAGGTGTTGGCTCGAGTGGTATTGCTGTTCGCTTAACTCGATCGACCATTGCCATTTTTCTGGTGCATGTTGTAGAAAGAAGTAGGCAACACATGCTAAATGTGCTGCAATTTTTTGTTTGTCACTGATTTCTGACAAGATGCCTTCAAATCCAGTTGCAGGGTAGAGCAGAACGGGATCGGAACTTAAATCGGTATGAAAAGAAATTTTGTTGGTCTGAATGTCAATCTGACACTGTTCAGGTTGTGCCAACCAGTTTTGAATAAATTCATAAGCCAAACGGACATTGGCTTTGCCTGCCTGCTTTTGAATTTTGTTTGGATCAAAGTTTAGAAGTTTTTCTTTTGCAGATGGTGTGTTTTGCCCGACTGCTGTAGTTGCTGAGTGCGTATGCTGCTGAGGTGGGCTTTCAGTCGAATTTTCAAACTTATAATCTGATGAACAGTCTTGCGAACTGTCAATGCTTGAAAAGTGTGAGACATTTTCTTGAACCCATAAAATACTGGTTAAAATATGTTTGCAACAACCTTGGGCAGAACAATTGCATTGAGCCTTGGTGATGCCTGCCTCAGGCAGCTCAACTTCGCATTCTTCCACTTTAAATAACAGTTGATCAGCACTTTGTCGAAGTAATTCAACATCATTGAGTGCTTTTCGTGCCCGTCTTAATAAGCCTGCATTACTGTGCATGATCAGGCTGTCTTCATCGTATTGGGTATATATCTGCCAACTCATTGCATTACCTCTGCAAACCAAGTTGCTAAATGTTCAGGAGTCATTGCTGCGATTTGCATGCCGCGTTCTTGAAGTTTTTGTGCCATATTGATGTCATAAACGGGATTGGCAGACTGATCAAGTGCAGCAAGTCCAAGTAATTTACAGCCTTGTTGATGAAGTTGACTGGTGGTATTCAGCATCTGTTGAACTGAAGCACCTTCTTCAAAATCACTGATCAAAACTAAAATGCTGCGATGAGGCTGTTTAATTTTGTTTTGGCAATAGTGTAATGCCTGACCAATATTGGTTCCCCCACCCAGCTGAATAGTCAGTAGCACTTCAACAGGATCATGTGCCAAATGACTAAGATCAACGATTTGAGTATCAAACAGCACCAAGCTGATACTGACCGCAGGCAGTGCAGCTAAAATACTGGCACATATCGCGGCATACATGATGGAGTCCATCATTGAACCACTTTGGTCTACGCACAGGACAATTTCCCAAGCTAAGTGCTTCTGTACGCGTGCGTTAAAATAAGGGGTCTGAATAATCAGTTTCTGTAAATCAGGTTGATAGTTTTTCAGATTGGACTGGATGGTGCGTTTCCAGTCAAAATTCTGTGCTTGTTTGAGGTGTGAACGTTTAAAACGATTACGACGACCCTGTAAGGCTTGTAGAAATTGAGCTCGAATTTTTTGAAGTAATTCTTCAACCACCTTTCGAATTAATTCACGGATCGCCTCTTTCATCTCTGTGCTTAAACGACCACGCATACTCAGCAAGGCTTTGGCTACCGCTGGATTAGGTTCAAGCTGTCGTACATGTTCAGGATTCTTAAATAACTCAGTCAGCTCATAACGTTCAATCGCTTGCTTTTGCATGCGTTCAAAAGTTGATTTTGGAAAAAGTTTACGACTTTGATTCAGCCAATTAATCGCATTCAATTGGGATGCTTCTAAACCACCATGACGGTTTTTCCCCTGTTGGATGCCTCGACGTTTATATTCATTTTGATAGAGATAATCGAGATTGCGTTCAAGCTTCAATTGCTCACCAGACAGCGTAGCAGCAGATAAATTTTGATCTGCATATCGACCCAACATCAGGCGCCATCGGCGAGCTTGATCCACTGCATCGAGAGTAAGCTGAGTGTCTGAGTTGTCATGTTGATTTTGTTCAGGAGGCAATTGGCTCATGAGTTTGCTCCCTGCTGTTTAGACGAGTGTTGTTTTGAGGGGGTTGCCCAGTGCTCTAAATGGTCATATGTAAATATTTTCTGAAGTTGTTGGTTTAGTTGAACGCCTTGTAAAACATCCTGTTCACTAATATGACTCAACACCTGATCCAGAATGGTGTCATTGCCAAGCCCTGTGGTTTGAGCGATAAATCTAGACACCTGAGTACTTTGCTTAGGCGTGAGCTGACTAAAGATATAACGTAAATCAGGTAGAATCTGAATAAAGGTTTCTTCAGTCCAATGACTGACCAATTGATGCAATGCATCAATTGCTACTTTTGATTGTACAAAGATCTCAGGTGCAATAAAAAACATGCCATGTAAATACTGCACCGAGTCTTCTGGAGAGCTGCCTACAGCAAAAGCCAGTTGTAAGTATTGCCGCAGCTGTTGTTGCTCAATCTGATGATCTAAAAATTGTAAGGTATGCAGCGCACCTTTCAGCGCGTTAAGATGGAATTCATCCAGTTTTGTTGGATCAATCTGTTCATACATCAAACTCAATAAATCGAAGGTTTGAGTCTTAAATGCATGATGTTCAAGCTGCATCTTCTGTTGTCGGATGTTTAAAATCAGTTGATGTAAGGTTTTCAGACTTTTCAGGTTTTGTTCAATTTTTTCTTCATGTGTATCATAAAGTTGATCAAGTAAAAAACAGGCTTGATAGACAGCAAAACTTAAACTTTTCAATAGCATCTGTTCGGGGAGGTTGAGCAGACTGCGACCATGCCACAAATAATAGAGTTGTTGTGCTGCACCAATCACTGAAGCCAAGTTTTGATCGCTTTCAAGATATCCATCGAGTTGCTGATTCAACAGTTTCAAATGCTGCTTTAATCCCAAACGGCAGGCGAGAGCCAGCAATTTGGCAGTTTCAAATGCGGATTGCCCCATACCCTGTTGCTCATTTTCTTGCTGCAACTTGAGCATTTTAATCAATGCAATCTGTTCAAGCTGATTGCCCATTTCAGCCAGTTCAATCAAGCGTGCTTCAACACTAGGTGTCCAAGCATAACGCCATTCCTCGAATAGAAGATCCAAGCTTGCGCCTTGCACAAAATCAGGTCCTGAAATACGTTGCGCAAAATGACAGTCGACAAACGCCAATAAATGCAGATATTGGCTGATTTCTTGATGCAGTGGCTTACGATAAATATCCAGTTTTCGATGACGTAAAATGGTGTCATTGATATTAAAGCGGTAAGCCTTAATTTGTTGATAGGTATTTTGAAGTAAAGCTGGGCTATGTTGATTCTGCGCAACTTTGCCAAGTCGCTGTCCACCTAAAAACTGAAAAATATGGGTAAATAGATGTTGTTGTCCGTCATCCATTTCACCTTTGATCAGTGCAGACTGTAATGCATCGAGTAAATCATAACGGCTGGGTTGATTGTGCCCACGCAGTACCGCCAATTGCCATGCGATTTCCGCGGTATTTTTAAGTGCGATATAGGGGGTGACATCAAGTGCATTCTGTTGATTTAAAAAATGGCACAACTCATTTAGGTACTGAAAAAAATGTTGTTGTGGGTCTGTCTGTGATGGAGCGTTCTGCGTATTTAAATGTTGCCAGTGTTGTTGATAATAGGCAGGTGAGGGCATTCCTGAAGCGTAACCATTCAGCGCATCGAGACGATCAAAACTATAGCGAATCAGCCATGCTTGTTCTTGCCACTTTTGGGTTGAAGCTTGAACAATAAAACGTTCAGCCTGAGCGCTGTCACTCAAATTTTCAATTAAGGCAATACTATGGAACCCGCCCGTCACCACTAAAACTTTGTGTTTTGGATTCATCGCCTTTTGGATACAATTCCACATGACGTCTTCACGGTGTAAGGAGGCTTCTTGTAATAGAACCTCTCGTTCGTAGTCCAGTCGTGCCAATGAGCACCACACAAACACATCATCAAAAAACTGTTGTGCTTGTTGTAGTTGACTGGCGCTTTGCAATTCAAATAAATGATCCCACAGCTCGTCATGGTTTCGACAATGCATGCTTTCAGCCAGTTTTTGAATATATTGACTATGTGCAAAATAACGTTCAGACATCAAACTTTTTTGTTGCCAGTCAACATTCTTTTGCTGACTTTTTAAAATGCTTTGTTCAGCCCAATCCAAGTCAATAAACTTAACCTCTGCATGTTGTTGTTTTGCCTCCTGAATCGCCACCCATTCTGGTGAATATTCACAAAAAGGAAAATAGGCAGAAAAAATCTCAGGTTGAGATCGATTGGCTTGATCTGTTTCATCCTCTTTCAAACGAGATGGGGTTACCGTATTGTGAAATTGTGCTTGTGCAAAGATCGCAATTGGTGGTTCGGTAGCTTGGTCTTGTAAGCTTTGGATTAAAAACTCAAAACTGCCGGGTGCTTCAATCAATATATGCGTGGGTTTAATTTCATTGATGTATTGTTTCAAAGCAAAAGCACAGGCTGGACTATGATGGCGAATAGGTGCAAAGAACACATTTTGCTGTGCTAATTGTTGTTTTAGGTGAAATGCTTGTTTTAATCGTGAGGGCATTTCATCAATGACTGTGTTTGGGTCCAGTGATTGCATGATTAAAACTCTCGACTGGCTTCATAAAAACTTTTCCAATCATCGTCTTTACGTGCACGTTCTTTGACTACCGTGTCTAGATAATAACGCAGACGTTTGGCATCATCTGGATTATCCTTAAATACAACACCAACCAACTGTTGTGCGATATGTTCTGCCTTTAGGATGCCATCACTCAGATAGAGGGCTTGAAGTCCAGCAGCATGGGCAATATTTACTGCTTCGGCTGTAGACATGACCGCGTCAGGTGTTTTTAATGTTGCCCCTTGTAGACTTTGCCCAGTTCTTAATTCATTGAAAATAGTGACCAACAGCTCAATGATTTGTGGGCGAATCTGAATCTCTTGGTAAAGCTCTGCAAGCTGCTGTTTCAGTTGTAATCCAACCAATTCAATCTCAAACTTTCGATCACGGATCGCTTTGACTGTTTCAAAATTAAAACGTCGCTTCAATGCGGCAGACATCTCATGCACACCACGGTCACGTAAGTTGGCTGTGGCAATGATATTAAAACCCTGAGTCGCCGCTAGGTTAAAATCTTGTCCCATTTCTGGAATCATCATTTGTTTTTCTGAAAGTAACGACACCAAAACGTCCTGAATTTCAGGCGGGCAACGGGTGATTTCTTCAAATCGTACAATTTGACCATTTTTCATGGCGTGGAATAAGGGGGATGGAATCAGTGATTTTTCAGTAGGACCTTCTGACAACAGCAGGGCATAGTTCCATGAGTATTTAATGTGGTCTTCGGTTGTACCCGCAGTTCCTTGTATGGTGAGATGAGAGTTTCCAGAGATCGCTGCACTGAACAGTTCTGAAAGCATGGATTTAGCCGTACCCGGTTCACCAACCAACATCAGCCCTTGATTTCCCATCAACGTTACTAGGGCACGGTCAACAAGCGCATCGTCACCATAAAACTTCTTCTGAATATCAAGTTTGTGATCACCTAAAATAAATGAACGAACCGCATAAGCTGAAAGTTGCCAGCCTGCTGGTTTTCTATGCTGATCCTGTTCTTTCAAACGTTCTAGTTCTGCTTGATATTTTTGTTCTGAACTGTATTTAATTTGATTCTGTAAATTCTGTTTCATAATCATTGAGTAAATATATTTGAAAGAATAAAACTATCATAACTGGCAAAAGCCAAGATCACCACCCGTACAATTGTTGTTCGCGACAAATTATGACATCTATTTGTTAATCTTATGGTTTATCCTGAAATAAATTCATTTTATCGCCATTGGGTGGCGTTCAGATTGTTTATAATTGTATCGTATACTGATCTGTACTGAAATTTTATGAAATAGTGATTGTATTGGTGAATGATTCGGTACATTAATGTATGGGGCTGTTGCTGATTTCATCTTAGGTGAGTCGTCAGCAGACTCAGGGTACATGTCTTAATATTTAATATAAACATAGTTACAGAGGATGCAGATGGTAAATTCCAATAAAAAACATTCAAGCGGACTTATTTCAAATGCTTTTGGTGTAGCAAAAAAACTCAGTGAAACGGGTTTAAATGTGCTTCAGCATGTCGCGCCAGGAACAGTCAGCAAGCTTACACATAGCCCTCAAGCAGACTCAGTTGTTCAAGGTACAGCGCAAGAAAAAAACGCTTTTGAGCGTAAAAAATATGAAAACCCTCAGCAAATGATGCGTGAGCATTTGCCCAACGTAACTGGCAAACTTTTAGGAAAGCATTCAAAAAAAATTAATCATGTTGCTTCATTTATCTCACCGGACTTGAACGATAAATTATCCGACTTTCTTTTTGATAAACTCAATGATTTCGTCTCTGAGTTGACTTCTGTCGAGTCTGTATTAAAAGAGGTTGGTGCAAAAAATCTGGCAGAACTCAGTCAAGATACTGATCGTTCACGACGGATCAGTACTGCATTAGCCAATCAAAATAAAATTATTGCCGCAATTCAAGGTACATTGACGGGTGCGGTTGGAGGCGTGGGTACGCTTATTGATATTCCTGCTTCCCTGGCTCTGGCACTCCGCAGTGTTTACCATACGGGTCGGGCATATGGTTTTGAGTTGCAGGCGAAAGATCATGCAGTAGTGGAATATATTTTTAAACAGATTGATTTGGGGACTGTCGCTGAAAAGCAGGCATTGATTGCGGCGATTCGAACATTTGCAGGTGTTTTGCAAACTCATAATGTCAATCAACTTCAGCAATTACTAGGTTCAGCAAATGATGCAGAGCTGCTCAAAAAATGGATTGCCAATGAAGATGGTTCATTCAAATTATCTTGGATGAATCATCTTCCTCAGTTTAATCTTTTGACGCGTTTAACACCTTTGGCCACGATGGGAATCAGCGCTGTATATAGCTGGAAACTGGTGGATGATGCCACAGAGCAAGCTCAAATTGTTTTTTCGGGAGCACGTCAATATTTACTTCAGCATCCTGATCAGACAATCGATACTCTAGAGGCTTATGAGCAGTTTACTCAATTGTTGTCTCATGCCAATCCATTGCTTCTAGCGGACTCCTCGCAAAAGACTGATCCACAGAAATCTGATGCACAAATTGAAAACAAAACGATTACTCAAGTTGAAGTGAAAGAAAAATCCAGTGAGAAGGATGTTGTTTCAAATCCTGTCGAAAAAGTTGAGCAGGGAATTCAGAAATTAGCTGAGACGCATATTGAAAAGAACGCATCTGTACAATCGGATGAAAAATCGATCCAAGCAAAACCTCGCCGCAATGTACAGAAGAAACCAGCAACATCAACCTCAATTCCTGCGGTAAAGACCACCACAGCAGCAAAAACTGTAACAAAAAAGCGTACGCCTGCGAAACCGAAAGTCAGCGCTGAAAATACGGTAAAAAGCACTGAAAAAAACCTAGAAGCTACTGATAAGAAATCAGAAAATAAGCTGAATTAAGTTTGCTTGGTTTTATCGGCAAAGTTCGAAATGGTCAATATTTGACAGTACGTTGAATATTGACCATTTTTACATCTTGGCTTACAATTGCATGCCCTCAAAAAGTGGTAATTTTTTGAGGCTTTTTATTAACGGGAGAATTGCCATATGGCAACAACAAATCAGTTGATCCGTAAGGGTCGTACAACTTTGGTTGAAAAATCAAAAGTTCCTGCGTTGAAGGCTTGTCCACAACGTCGTGGTGTTTGTACACGTGTTTATACAACTACACCTAAAAAACCTAACTCAGCAATGCGTAAAGTTTGCCGTGTTCGCTTAACTTCAGGTTTCGAAGTTTCTAGCTATATCGGTGGTGAAGGTCATAACCTGCAAGAGCACAGTGTTGTTCTTATCCGTGGTGGTCGTGTTAAAGACTTACCGGGTGTACGTTACCATACCGTTCGTGGTTCTTTGGACTGTGCTGGTGTTAAAGATCGTAACCAGTCTCGTTCAAAATACGGTGCTAAACGTCCTAAGAAATAATCTTTCGAGATTAGCTTCTTAAGCAGATAGAACCGCAATCCTTTATCGTCTCGCTTGTCTGATTTCTGCATTAATTTTGTGAAATTCAAGCGACGTGTAGTAAGGCCAGCGAATAGCACATGACACTTTGTGCTCATGCTGGATAAACCTGAAGTGTCATATTTATAGGTAGATTAAAATGCCAAGACGTCGCGTAGTTGCTGCTCGTGAAATCCTTCCGGATCCTAAGTTCAGTAGCCAAACAATCGCTAAATTCATGAACCACGTAATGCAAGATGGTAAAAAGTCTATTGCTGAAAGTATCGTTTACGGTGCTTTAGACCGCGTTCAAGAAAAAAACAAAGTTGACCCAGTTGAATTTTTTGAGACTACTCTTGAAAAAGTTCGTCCTATGGTCGAAGTAAAAGCACGCCGTGTTGGTGGTGCTACTTATCAAGTACCTATGGAAGTACGCCCATCCCGTCGTACTGCCTTGGCTATGCGTTGGTTAGTAGATGCTGCTGCTAAGCGTTCTGAAAAAACTATGGCGTTACGTCTTGCTGGTGAGTTGCTTGATGCAGCTGAAGGCAAAGGCGCAGCGATCAAAAAACGTGAAGATGTGCACCGTATGGCTGAAGCTAACAAAGCCTTCTCTCACTACCGCTTCTAAGCGGCTAAAACAGTCCCTTATCAGGAGAATACTCATGCGTATTGCAGCTCGATTTAACATCGCCCTCTACCAAAGTGGGGGATTTGCGGGTATTTAAGTTGCCCATTACGTATTGAGTATCCGTACGCATCAATGCTTCATTGGTGCGTCCTGTTTTAAACAACAAAATTTAGGAATGCAAGAAATCATGGCTCGTCAAACCCCAATTTCTCGTTATCGTAACATTGGTATTTCTGCGCACATTGATGCTGGTAAAACCACGACTACAGAACGTATTTTGTTCTACACAGGTGTATCTCACAAAATCGGTGAAGTACATGATGGTGCAGCAACAATGGACTGGATGGAACAAGAGCAAGAACGTGGTATTACAATCACTTCAGCTGCTACGACTACATTCTGGTCAGGTATGAGTAAACAGTTCCCTGAACACCGTATCAACGTAATCGATACACCGGGACACGTAGACTTCACAATCGAAGTTGAACGTTCTATGCGTGTTCTTGATGGTGCTTGTATGGTTTACTGTGCTGTAGGTGGTGTACAACCTCAGTCTGAAACTGTATGGCGTCAAGCGAACAAGTACCAAGTACCTCGTTTAGCATTCGTGAACAAGATGGACCGTACAGGTGCAAACTTCTTCCGTGTTGTTGAACAAATGAAAACACGTCTTGGTGCACATCCTGTACCTATCGTTGTTCCAATCGGTGCTGAAGAAAACTTCCAAGGTGTTATCGACCTGATCGAAATGAAAGCGATCATTTGGGACGAAGCTTCTCAAGGTATGAAGTTCGAATACGGCGATATTCCAGCTGATCTTCAAGCGACTGCTGAAGAATGGCGTACAAACATGGTTGAAGCTGCTGCTGAAGCTTCTGAAGAGTTAATGGACAAATACCTTGAAAATGGTGATCTTGACAAAGAAGACATCGTTAAAGGTCTACGTGTTCAAACATTAGCTTGTCAAATTCAACCAATGCTTTGTGGTACAGCGTTCAAAAACAAAGGTGTTCAACGTATGTTGGATGCTGTAATTGAATTCTTGCCATCACCTACAGAAGTGAAAGCGATTGAAGGTGTACTTGACGATAAAGCTGAAACTAAAGCTGTTCGTGAAGCATCTGACGAAGCTCCATTCTCTGCATTGGCGTTCAAAATCATGAACGACAAGTTCGTAGGTAACTTGACATTCGTACGTGTTTATTCTGGTGTTCTTAAACAAGGTGATTCTGTTTATAACCCAGTTAAATCTAAACGTGAACGTATTGGTCGTATCGTGCAAATGCACGCAAACGATCGTCAAGACGTTGAAGAAATCCGTGCGGGTGATATCGCTGCGTGTGTAGGTCTTAAAGACGTAACTACAGGTGATACACTTTGTGATGAGAAAAATGTCATCACACTTGAGCGTATGGAATTCCCTGAGCCGGTAATTGCACTTGCAGTTGAGCCAAAAACTAAAGCTGACCAAGAAAAAATGTCAATTGCTTTAGGTCGTTTGGCGAAAGAAGATCCATCGTTCCGTGTTCGCACAGACGAAGAATCTGGTCAAACAATTATTGCGGGTATGGGTGAGCTTCACCTTGACATCATCGTTGACCGTATGAAACGTGAATTCGGTGTTGAAGCGAACATTGGTAAACCAATGGTTGCTTACCGTGAGACAATCAAAAAGTCTGTTGAACAAGAAGGTAAATTCGTTCGTCAAACTGGTGGTAAAGGTAAATTCGGTCACGTATACGTACGTTTAGAGCCGCTTGACCCTGAAGCTGGTAAAGAATACGAATTCGCTGAAGAAGTTGTTGGTGGTGTTGTACCTAAAGAATTCTTCGGTGCAGTTGACAAAGGTATTCAAGAACGTATGAAGAATGGTGTCTTGGCTGGTTACCCTGTTGTGGGTATCAAAGCGACATTATTTGACGGTTCTTACCATGATGTCGACTCTGACGAATTATCGTTCAAAATGGCAGGTTCTTACGCATTCCGTGATGGTTTCATGAAAGCAGATCCGATCTTGCTTGAACCGATCATGAAAGTTGAAGTAGAAACTCCAGAAGACTACATGGGCGATATCATGGGTGACTTAAACCGTCGTCGTGGTATGGTTCAGGGTATGGATGACTTACCTGGCGGTACTAAAGCCATTCGTGCTGAAGTTCCACTTGCTGAGATGTTTGGTTACGCGACTCAAATGCGTTCTATGTCTCAAGGTCGTGCGACATACTCTATGGAATTTGCTAAATATGCTGAAACTCCACGTAACGTGGCTGAAGGCATCATTTCTAAATTCCAGTCTGGCGGTAAAAAAGGTGACGACGAGTAATCTTTCGATTACTATAAGCCCAAACTAATTCATAGTTAAAAACCAAGTGCTCATGCAGTGACCCTGCATGAGTAGTTAAAAAAGGAAGCTCTCATGGCTAAGGCTAAGTTTGAACGTAATAAGCCACACGTAAACGTGGGTACAATTGGTCACGTTGACCATGGTAAAACAACTTTAACTGCTGCAATTGCAACAATC
>NZ_JADVOP010000007.1 GCF_016508585.1 Acinetobacter baumannii | reverse complement strand
AGTTAAATATTTGAATTATTGATATATAATTTAAAAATTTTTAAATTTAATACTGATATCAAAATGAGAAAGTGCTTATGAAAAAATTCAATTATTTAGTCTATATTATAACTTTGGGTTTTGTATCAGCAACTTATGCGGAAAATATTGAGAAAGCTCCTTGTTTTGCTCCACAGACAGCACCTATTTTTAAAGAATTTTATGAATTAAATAAAGGATATAACCAAAAACTATTGTGGGATCATTATGTACAATCACCCACTGATGAAGACCCAAATACCAAAGCAATGCATCAAGCTTTAAATATTTTATTTCGTCAACTGGGACTTTCTGAGGAACAAAAACAACAGATGCAGCCAACACCAAAACAGGCATCTGAAGTAGATCCCGACGGGTTGGAAATTTATAACTTAATGGTGAACGCGCAAAAGTTGTATTACGGTGATCAGGTTGAAATTGACCAAGCTCAGGCTTTTGAGGTGTTGCTGGATGCTGTTAAAAAGGGAAGTGCCGATGCCTATATTTTTTATCCTGTACTGAATCAACATTGTGCTGATCCTGCCAGGAAAGAATCTGCAGTTTCTATATTTCATTCGATTGAAAAGCACATGGGTGACCAAGATGATTATCCAACCCCAATATGGGCATATTTAAGTTATGCATATGCGTATGGTATTGGTGCTGAATTGGATGAGCAAAAAGCACTCAAATATTGGAAAAAAGCTTGGCGCATCTATTCTTTACAATTTGATGCTGATGGTTTTATCGGTTTCATGATGGGGCAAATGGCAGAACAGAAACCTTATTTAAAATCACATTTGGGTGAAGCCATGAATTATTACAAAATTGCGACCCGAGCAAATGAACATAATCTTGCTGCACAACAGGCAATTTTAAGATTATTAAAAAGCGATAAAAAGTTTGAAAATCTGACCTATGAAATAGAGATATTTGAAGAAACTGAAAATGCAAAACATGATCAAGATCCAAAATCTGCTTATTTTAATTTGTCGGAATTGTATGCACAGAAACAGTCAAAAATTTATAATCCTCAACTGGCGATGATGTGGTTGGAAAAAGCAGCTGAAGCCGGACATGAGCGCGCACAGTTGAACTTACCACTCTATTACGAACAGGGAAATTTAATTAAAGCTGATCCCCAAAAGGCGATGGAGTTATATCAAAAATATTATGAACAAGACAATATTTTGGTCGGAATATATTTTTTGGATCGTTTAGAAAATGGAGCTAAAGGTATTACTAAAAATCCGATGAAAGCCAAGATTGTTCGCGAAGATTTAACTCAAAAGTATCGTGCTTTAGGGCAAACTGGTAAAATTCCAAAACCTTCAGAATTGAGATTAATGCAACGAATGTATTAAATCAGACGCTTGCTCAGATTCGTGACTTACTAACCTGAGCAAGCGCGAATACCGAATTTTGATCGAGAAAGCCTTTACATCGACTATCAGTCTTTATGCATCTGTTTTTTCTAAGTTATTCTGATCAAGTTTAGGTTGAGAAGAAAATAGCTTTAAAAATCCCCAATAACAACAGCCTGAAAAGATTGAAATTGCATAGAAAAACCAGTCACTGAATAATTTCCAGATGGGGGTTGGCAGTGAGCCAGTAAAAATCAAATAGCCAATGATGCTAACAATCAGCCACATCAATATCGAGCCAAAGAAAATACTGAAAAAATTGAGCCAATATTGGTGTGCAAGCCATAATGAAAGTGCATATGCAATTGGAATGACAATCACACAGTAAATCAAATAAATCATTAAGCTGATACCAAACACTGTAAGTAAGGACTGCACATCATATTGATGATTCATGAAAAGAAAAAAAGTGACCAATACGACTAAGCTCATGCTAGGCGCTAAAAATAAAGCTTTTAAAATAGATTTATTGCTATATTGAGCCATGATCAAAACAACAAATGAGATTTAATAATGAAAGCATGCCTAAAAATGATTATTTTTTCTACCGTGATTTTTTCCACTGGGGTTTACGCAGAAAATCACGAGATCAAAACGGATATATACAACAAATGTGTTGATCAAACAATTGAAGAGCTCGGATTGGGAAATATTAATAATGCTGTTGTAGAAATATGTAGCCACCAAGGCAAAGCATTCTATGAAAAAGAAATTGTCAAAGTATTAGACCATATTAAAAAACAAAGCCAGCAAGACAATCAACAAGAACGTTATACAGACGTGCTGAAATCACAACGTTTGTGGAAAGCTTATGTTGATCAGGAGTGTCAAAACGCTGGGCGATATATAGGTTCACCCATGTACGAGTTTTGCCCCATGCAAGAATATGGCAAAAGGTTAGAGCAGTTGACTGAATATGCACGATGAAAAAATCATTCTATGAGAAATATAGTAGAAATATTTATACATCTAAGATGGATAATAAATACACCTTATAATCACAACAACGTATAATTCGCACTTCAACAGCGCAAAAGTAAAGGATTGTCGTGTTTCATACGCAACTTGAATGGTTAAATACCTTAAAGCCTAATTTTAAAGTGTTACCCCTAAAAGATCGTTTACTTTGCGGTTTGGGGGCACTTTTGGGCTTGGCAATATCTTCACTGATCTGTTGGTATGTATTAGGCGGCTTTAACGCATGGTATATCGCACCGATGGGAGCATCCTCGGTATTGCTATTTGCAGTGCCTGCAAGCCCTTTGGCACAGCCTTGGAATATGGTGGTTGGAAATACCATAGCTGGTTTGATTGGCGTGACATGTGCGCTATTGATTTCCAATCCGACTGAAGCATTCAGTATTGCTGTTGCATTGTCGATTTTTTTGATGATGAGTACGGACTCGCTACATCCACCGAGTGGTGCAGTAGCAATTACTGCGGTATTGGGCGGTGATTCGGTACATCAACTGGGCTATCATTTTATTTTCTATCCAGTGCTGATTAACTCCGTATTTTTGCTGGTGATTGCGATTATTTTTAATCGGATGTTAGGCAAACAATATCCCCAAGCTGCACAACTCAACGTTCGATCTAAAGACCCAACGCCAACACAAAAAGTCACCATCCAACCGCAAGATATCCAAGAGGTCTTGGAGCATCAAACCCAGCTTTTAGACATCAGTGAATATGATTTGCAAAAAATCATTTTAGAAGCGCAAGAGAAAGCCAATGCACGCGCAGTTCATGAATTTCTTTGTCAGGATATTATGAGTAGAGACGTGATTAGCCTAAATGAACAGGATGACATTCACCAAGCTTTAGATAAGTTTAAACAGGTAAATTTAATGAGTTTACCTGTGGTCAATGCCGGCTATGAGCTGGTGGGTACCTTGGCGCTGTATGAAATTGTAGAGTGGTTTAAACGAGCGACTGATCCTAGAGCCTCATGGCAACACGTCGTCAAACAGATTATGAATCGACAGGTCGTGACAGTACAACCCACTCAGCCGATTCAAGATCTTGTACCATATTTTGTGGAGCGGTCTTTTAACTATATTCCTGTGATTGAAAATCAGAAATTGGTGGGGATTATCAGTCGTGCGGATATGATTGCTGCATTGCAACAACAGCTGAATAATTCAACATAATAATGAAGCAGTGTTGAATAAAAAAAGCTACAGCAGTTTGGGGGAACTGCTGTAGCAGAAAAGGGAAAATGTTTAAAAAATTTCAGTTAATGGGTTTTTTCTTCATAAATGGTACGTACAGGACGCTGATAGGCTTGATGATCATTCAAGCGTAAATTCTGTTTAGGCATCACTAACCAAAGAATCAGATAGACCAGAATACCTGGGAATGCAGCACTCATACATGAAATAATCACGAAAATGATACGCAGCAAAGTTACATTCCAACCAAAACGTTCAGCAATACCGCCCATCACACCGGCGATCATATTATGTCGGCTTGAACGATATAAACCAGAATTGGTCATTTAAATCTCCTTAGAAAGTTATCAGTCACAGGTCTTGAGTTAGCAATATAAAAACAATCACTGTACTTTTAATAATGGAGTTATGACACAATTCTTCAAGTAAAGTGCCGATAAAAATTGTTAATACTGTGTAACAATATTTCTTAAATTATTCAAAATACTGTAAAAAAGCGGACGTAAACCACGTACAGACGAATTGAAAAAAATGTGTTTTTTATACTTTTGTAAAAAAAATACCGTGAAGATTTCGAGAAGTGGTACAACGCAATACTATATGCGCATGCAGATGAATGTTTTGCATGTTTTTACTCAGTATATTTGGGTTATTGGGATTTATGCATTTGATGGTTCATAAAACAAGCTTCCTTGGGATTTTAGGTATAGGTATCTGCAGCTTATTGAGTGCTTGTGATTCTTCAAAATCGAACAATAAACAGCAGAGTTCTTCTGATACACAGCATTCATCTAGTGAGATTGCACTGCAAGAAGCAACCCAAGCCGTACCTGCAAATGACGGTAAAAAACTGAGTGAGGTTGCAGGTCAGGCGACCTTACCCGCAATGGCTGAGGTGAAAGGCTTTTCACCACAGCATCAAAGTTTACCATCCAAGGCAGAAGCCTTTGTTGGGCGCTATCATGTTCAAATCAGCTGTGATGATCCATTTGCGAAGTGTGATCAGGGCAGTGCAGAGTTTATTATCAACTTGCTTGCAGATGGAACTGCACATCGTACTTTTGTATATATGGGCAAAATAAGCTATGAAAACAGTGATATAAAATCCAATCGAAGCTATCAAAAGAATACATGGATTTATGATGAAGCTCAGCATGAAATCATTGTGAACAGAATAGAGGGGATTCAATTTTTTTATAAAGTAGATGCGCAGAACAACTTGATTATGGATATTGACAGAATTCTCAATGGAACTGAAGAGAATCGTTTGTACTTTAGCCAACATCATACTGCGCCAACAAAAGCGTATGTATTACAAAGATTTGATAATTAAAGTGAATAGATCGTTTTTAAATCTGGTGGGTTGTGTGGGGTTCGAACCCACGACCAATAGATTAAGAGTCTAATGGTTTAACTATTTATTGGTGTTGATTGGTGCTTATTTTAAGTTAAATTATATTTAATATTAATAACTTGGTTTATTTTTGTATTTATTGTTGTTGACTGGTGTGGAATTAATTTGCTTACATAGTGCTTACATGGAAACTTGATGTAAGCTAATGAAAATAAAGTTCACTACAACCAAAGTATTTAAACTTGAAAGCCCAGAAGATGGAAAAAATCAAAAATTTTATTGGGATACTGATGCTCAGGGATTGTCTGTTCGTGTAACTAAAAATGAAAATCGGTCATATATTTTTCAAAGCCGATCTCTTGGGCAAAGTATCAGAATTACAATTGGTAGTGTGGATACTTGGTCGTTAGATGATGCAAGGAAAGAAGCTAGACGATTACAGCATTTATGTGATCAAGGAATAGACCCAAGGCGAACAAAAGCTGAAGAGGTTTTAAAAAATGAGGAGTTTTTTAAACGAACTGAATTGGAAGCAATTTTATTTGGTGTTGTTTTTATGGAATATATCGAGGCTAATAAAGCGGAATGGAGCATTTCTCACTTAGAAAGTCATTTTACTTATATACATCGTGGTGGAGAGGCTAAGAAGAGAGGAAAGGGGGTAACACAACCAGGGGCAATGGCTGCTTTGCTTGATGTTCCACTTTCCGAGATTACGGCAGATAAATTAACGCAATGGCAGCAAAAAGAATCAGAAACAAGAAAGGGAAGTGCAGCTCTATGTTTTCGATTGGTTCGGGCATTTATCAATTGGTGTGCTGAGCATGAAGTTTATTCAAAAATTATTTCCAAAGATGTTCATGAGGCAAAAAAAGTTCGTAAGTCAGTCCCTGTTTTAAAACCAAGGAAAAGAGCATTACAGAGAGATCAATTAGCTGATTGGTTCTTAGCTGTCAGGGAAGTACCTAATATAATGCATAGAGTATTTTTACAAATTACCATATTGACTGGACCGAGATCGGAATCAATGCGGTCTGTTAAGCATGAGCATTTAGATTTTAAGTGGAAAACAATAAAAATATGGGATAAGTATGAACAAGATTATAGATTGATTCCAATGACGCCATATGTTGAAAAGCTTTTAAGAACCCTGCCTGTTAATTCAAAATCAGATTATATATTTTGGACGGATCAATCTGATTGTGGTTACATCACTGATGTGCGGCGAAAATATCATGAGAAGTTGGACGAAAGGCAATTGCCTAGAATCACTATTCATGACTTGAGGCGTTCGTTTAGTAATCTGACAGAGTGGTTGGAAATTCCTGCGGGTGTCGTTGCGCAATTAATGGGGCATAAACCTAGTGCAACACAAGAAAAGCATTATAAGGATCGCCCAGTTGATCTTCTTAGGATATATCTTACAAAAATTGAAGAATGGATTTTGCAACAAGCTAAAGTCGTTCAATAATAATAGGGGCTTTTTAAGCCCCTATTAAATTTCTAATGTCTGTTAATCGCCATTTAGCTCCACTGGATGTCATAACTGGCTCTAAGTCACCTCGCCCAGTGCTTGCCCAAACCCTTAAAGTATTAGGTTTTAACCCAAGAACTGTAGCTGTATCTTTACTGCTAACAAGACTTGTGCCAGAAGCAATTAATTGAGCTAATTTCTCATCTGGTTTGACCTTGATTATTTCCATAAGCCCTCACTATTGTTTAATGTCATGTTTGATTAGATGTATTAAAGCTTAGGTATGACTTAAATTAAAATGAATAGGTCTAGGTCAGTAAAAAAATGCATATTGAATATTTTTTCTAACATATTGAATTTTATAGCTATGAAAAAACTAAAAATTGAAGATTTGAATTTGTTTAGTGATGAATTGTATTTGCAAGCGATTATGAATTTCCATATGGATGAATTTAAGAGAGCTAGTCAGTGGCAAGTAGATATCGAAAATAACGAAGTTCATCAGAGTTTAGGCTTATCAGTCCAAGAAAAAGAACAATTATTAGAGATACTAGAGGGATTGGGAGATGCAAGTTGTAATGTTGGGTTTTGGAAAAATGCGCCATGTTTTAAAGGTGATGAACCTACTGTTTTTAATAATGAATATACTGCAAGGAAAATCTTATTATTAATTAATCAGGTTGATTCGCTAATTGATAATTTCCTAAATTTAAGCGCAGATATTCTCCAAAAAGAATATCGGTTAATGATTCAGACTCTTGTTGAAATGTTAACACCAATAAATCTCGTATCGTATTCGTTAATACACTTTCGGATATTGAGAAAAAGAATCCAAGGGCATGTGGCTGTGAATAAGCGTCATGAAGTTAAGCATAAGATTTTCTTTGATATTTTACTCAAGCGTGTCGAAAATAATGGTAAATGGAACAGTGTTAGTATAGCTGTTCAAGATGTAAAGGATGAAGTTCTTGAAAAGTTTAAGGAAATAGATAAGCAATATATTGAGAAGCAATTTAAAAAAGCTGAAGAACAGATCAATATATTGATTGCAGAGGAAAAAGAGCTTAAGCAGATTTTGGAGAATATACAAGCAAGGAAGAACCCAAATATCCAAAGCAAAGTGATGGATGAAACTCTGAATGAAACTGAAGAAAGATTAAATGAATTAGATGAAGAATTACATCATCTGAAAATACAAACTACTAAATATGTTGATGCAAGAAATAGAGGCTACCCTTTTGTAAGTTTGGGGCGGGAGTTGCTATTCAATACAGATGATATTGAATCTTCACTAATAAACTGCCTTAGAAATAATAAAGAAATTAGAGATCAGGTGATTGTTGAGCGAGCGAATACTAAGTCGAAAGAGTAGCAATTTGCATATTTAAGCCATTCATAAAACATCATAATTATTTTACAAAAATCCGCTTTATAAAGCGGATTTTTTATGCATATTATTTTAAATAAATTTGGAATAGTAGTAATAAAGTATTATGAATAATAGCTATAAAAAAATAAACTTTTCATACTCTATATTGCTAAATTACTAGGTTTTACGTTATTAGATATGCTAAATATTAACGCTATTATAAATAGTAAAATTCGATTTAAAACAATATATATTAATATTTAATGGAGGTAATTTTTGTGGCTACACAACTATACATAGTGAGTCCTCAAGATATATTCAGCTATCTAAAAACTTGCCTGTATACTGAATCAATAGTTGAGGTACGTAGGGCTGGTAAAGAAATACGAAGTGGTATTTTCTATGAAACAGTACGTATGATCGAAAAACTAGAAGAAGGCTTAGCAAAGATTGAAGACAATATCATTTCAAATCAGATCGCGTATGAAGATAGTGACGATGACGCAAAAGAAGAGATTATTCGTTTTCTAAATCAATTGCGCTTGGACGAAGAACTTATTTTGTATGCTGAAAATGCGAATGCTAGATTTAGTATTCAAGTCAGTCTGTTTTTTAGAATCGTTGCTGAAGAGTTTCCTGTTTTCTATATTGATGGTGATGATTGGACGAAGTATGATCTTCCCCTTGAGCAAATTTTTGCATGTATTGCCAAGTATCGCTACGAATTAAAATCACGATATAAGATAAACAAGGATGAATTACTCGAGTGTAATCAGCGACATATTAGCTTTGTAAAAATATTTAATAAAATAATTAAAAGAGCGAAAAAAGTTTATGTTTTAAATTTAATGATTGAAATATCACCAAATTTTTTAATTGGTCAATCATTGTGGGATAAAAAAGCAGTAGAGGATGTATTACATGCTTTGGGGGGGAGTTATAAGGAAATTGTTACGCAACTTTATGGATATGCTCATTTTGTCAATACATTCATGGGCGTTAATGAAAGCCTGAATTTTCATCTCGTGTTTATTTTAAAACATGATGTTGTTTTTGATTCTAAAGAAGTTGCTGAACAGATTAAGAGAATTCTTAATCAGCACTTGAATAAGCGGAATGATTATAACCCATTAAATAAATATGAAATCACAGTTAAAAACTTGAATGAGCGTATAAAGCACCAATTTAAACAAAGGACTGTTACTGATGTATTGGGATGCAGACCCAAAAAACAATTAGAAGATTTTAATTTTTGGTATTTATATTTATTTACATATTCAACGTTTTTCATTTCAACAGATCGGGAGAAATTCAAGTATACATCCTTTGATATTTATGACCTTGGGTATAAAATTTCAGAGTTGTTCTATGAAATTAAAAAGCTTGGTCCTGAATACAGACCTGCATATAGCAAAGAACCTATTAAAGAATCTAGTCTTATATCGCTGTATGGTGAGTTGGAAGGGGATAGAACTTGGGCAAAAGCGCTTTATCGACTAGATAATAAAAAAGAGTATTTGGGGCTTTGTCACATTTATGACGAGCAAAAACATTTTTTTCCGTTTGAGAGAAATTCAAGTGAACGTCTTAAGTATTTGGAATTGTTTATTCAATATTTAAAGCAGGAAAAAATTCCAGCAATAAGTAATATAGATAAGGAGCTTGAACATATTATTCGGTTTCCTGAAGGGAATCTGTCATTAAGTGAAAAACTTGCTTTGATTGTATTGCTCGATCATGAGCTAAATCAGAGCAATAAAGATAATTTGGCTAAAATACTTAAATCTACACTTAGTCCTAATATTGAAGTGTTTTTGAAAGAATTTAAAAATGATCGAAATGTTAATAAATTATTGAGTTACGAAGTTTTTTCATTTGCTTTTTATAGACATTTACATAAATTCATCTGTGATTTTAAAAATAAATTACATGAATGTGATATTGCGATAGAGCAAGTAAAAAGGTCAGCCAAGAGAGAAAAAAATGATAAATCTATAAATCAGTATTTGCGCTACCAGTTTAAGCAGAATGTTGATGTTTATCGGTTCAAAATGACTTGCAAGATTGACATCCAAGAAATACCTGAGGCTTTACTGATAACAGTCTTTAGCGAGATATGGACAACATTCATAAAGGATGTGAAAAGAAAGCCCAATATTATTGGTCAACTTCTTGTAGCACATGTTGGGGTGTATGTCTCTTTGATAGAGCCTATCATAGACGTTACATTGATCTTTAACTCTGAAAATATTGGTGATTTAGAATTTAGTACACCTGATAAGATTAATGAGACTTGGAGAAATTATTTAACGGAAGAAACAAAATCCCAATTAATCCGTAAACTTCAAAAAAGAGAGATCAACATAAATCAGGCAGAAAACACGGTGGCAGTTGATTATGAAGGCTTACTCAATAATTTGATTCTCGAATCAACTGAAATACCTCTAGTTATGGAAAAGAGAAATCGTCAAGGTGATTACTCATTGTGTGATTATAAAGATAAAAAATATAAACTTAAGTTTATTAGATTGCTTGCAAAATATTATTCAAATTATAGCCTTATGAAACGAGGTTCGATAAAAGGAAGTGAAAAAAATTTGAATTTATTGCTTAAAGGACGATTAATTCAACCTATACAGCAGAATATTCCAAAGCGGATTAAACCCGTAATTGATGAGAGCGAAGATAGTTAAAAAGTGACTTAATTCACGCTTCCATATCCTCTATAAAAATAATGAATTCTGTAAAGTTTTTACTATTTGCTATAGAAGTATAAATTATGAACAGGATGAGATAGCTTTGATCTAGTTCATTCTTAAAACAAGTAGGATATGTATATAATCTATTATTATCTAATCTATTATTGATAATTATCTATATCTAATATTAAATCATATCAATCATTTAAGATACTAATCTACTTACTACATTCACTTAACCCATAAAGTATTTAGATCAATCAATAACCTTCATCATCGAAGAAATGATGAAGGTATTTGTATAATTAAAATATCAAACCCTAAATTAAAAAAATACAGATCAGTCACTCCTATGTAATTTACTTACCTAGGACAAAAACATGACTGAAGCACAAACATTACTTGCCATTGAAAACTTCATGAAACGAGTGATTAAACCAAATTATTATTGGCGTGATTTTGAAGATGACTTTGATGAACTGCTCCATGATGCTGACGCAATCTATAATCCTCGCTACCAATACGCACCTTTGGTACAGGCTTACTTTGATTTATTGCTTAAGCGGATGAGAGATAGAGAACACGGGCTATTTGATAGCTGTCATGAATTTGGAGAATATCAATTTGACCTTCAAGATCAACATGAAGATTCTATTCGTAGCTTGAGACAAAAAAACAAACGTAATCAAAAAAACTTAGAAAAGTATTTTTTAAAATTGATTCAATACCATTACAAACTTTTGTTGGTAAGAGTTGATTTGCACTATTCCACAGATGTTTGTCCAAGCATAAAACAATTCGATCAAGATATTAAAAAGTTAGTTAAACGAATTCAGGACAAGGATACGATCTTTAATGGGCAGGTAGGGTATGCGTATAGGCTTGAACAAGGCGGAAAGAGTAGAGGTTACCACTGCCATTTACTGGTGATCTACAATGGCTCTAAACGTTATAGGGATAGTCATCTAGCACAAGAGATTGGGACACTATGGCAAGATAGAATAACCAGTGGTGACGGAGCATATTACATTTGTAATACAGCTAAGAATAAATGCGAATATCATCAGGCAGGCAGGCTTGGTATAGGAATGATTGAACGAAAGGATGCCAAAGCTATTGAGAATGCTCTTGTCGCGATTAGTTATTTGGCTAAACCTGAAAAAGACAATCAGTACTTAAGAGGTAAATTATTGGGTATGCGAGAGTTTGGGAAGGGACAGGTTAAGAAAGATCAGCGTAGACGTAGGAGTCGATCCCAAAAAATCATAGCAATACATCATTAACATGAAGATTGAATGTTCTTTTTCATCTTTACATTCAAAACCATAGGCTTATTAATCGATAAGCCTTTTTTCATTTTATCAGGTATATTCTATGATTCTTACATGCCCATACTGCAATTCTGAAAACGTCACGCGTGAATCGACACAGACAACCAGTAATAACAGTCTCTCTTCAATGGCAGGTGCAGGGATTGGTGCAAGCATCTCCAAGCATTTGCCTACCCCATTTTCACCACTGTTGGGGGGATTAGCAGGAGCGATGATTGGTGGTTTGATTGATAGCTTTGTACAGCCGTCAAACCCACAACCGACAGTTAGATATTTTCACTGTCACCACTGTCAGAATAAGTTCCAGTAAATAGGGTGGCATAAAAAAATCGCAGAGCCGTTCTCTTCGCCCCCTCTTCATTGAAGAAGAAAGGGCATTTGAGACAGCTCTGCTTGTAGTCTTATCGGCAATGAAATACTCTCATCCTAATATTGATCTTTATTTTTAATATTTTTTAACTTGAGGATTAAGAGTTTGTGCCATTCAATAGAAATGGACGAAGTGTAAAAATTGACATTTGCTACAATAGTATGTGGTTGACAATTATTTGCTATTGAGCCCCATCACATAGGTGATCGTGGGGGTTCAGGTTGTAAAAAAATAAGGGAACAGCTTCCCTTATTTTTTGGTTTAAATCTTTGTACTTCATCAACCGTGATTGCAACCTTCACTCGGTGTTGAATATTCTTCATCCCAACCCAATGAAAACACAGGGCGATTCATTGATGCAGCTTTGTTCTTTTTGACATATTCCGAATCGAATTTAACAAACACCTCTCCGTTAACTCCATCGGTAATGAAGAACGAATAGTTTTGGTTGTATTGAGTATCTAGGATATTAAAGCAACCTTTGCCAAGTTTCTTCTCTGCTGTCTTCAGTGTATCCTTACCAATGGTAATGGTTTGACCACGTGTTTTGATAAACGTCGTTGATGGTTTATTATTCAATTGAGATATACCAAATTTACTTAAGCCACGTTGACCATAACTGGCACTAATCGAGTAATTGGGTTTAGACCAATAACTATAAGTTGTATTTCCACTGGTTGGTTTGCCTAATTTAGCGATCAGCGTTGTTCGATTGTCTTTAGGGGTAATTTGCTTGCCAGCAAAAGTAATCACTGGTTCACTTGCAATCGTCAACGTAGATACAGCCAATAAAGAGACACATAGAAGTTTCTTCATTTATTTTTTTCCTTGAATTTAGAATGATATGTATAAGCTGTAGAACAAAAAGGCTTCACATATCAAAGCATTTGGTTTATAGAAAGATCGGGTTGAGAGAATGACTGACTATCTGCGTACCAAACGCATGGGTAAGTCATATGCTTTATAGCTTTTTTGTCCAAATGCCGTTTCGTATGCCCAATACCATTCCATTTTATCGTAACCAAAATATTTCAAATCCTGTGCTTCACGCTTATCAGGCACAAAGACGGTGCTACTTCTTAACGTATCCTTGGGGTCATAGCGTTCAGGGTTAGGTGGAAAAATCGTAGTGTTGATTGCAGGTTGCCAGCATTCGCTATCCAGTGATAGCAACTCATCAATGCTTGGTAAACGCCAGTTTGGTGCATATTGACTGATATATGACTTGGCACTTGAATTGGAGAAATCGAGTATTTCACCAGTACAAGCACGACCATTCCATTGTTCCCCAGCAAGACAGCGTTGCCAAATTAAACCTGTTTTCAGGTCTTTGACTTCTCGCCCTGCGTTTAAAAGCTGATAACGGCTATTTGGAGTAATCGAAGGTTGTTTACTATCACACTCTTGAGCGAAAACAGAACTGCTCAAGAATAGACTGCTAAGTAATAAGGGCTGAACGATGTAGGTTTTGATCATTTGAATTATCCAAAGGTTTTAAGTGAAAATGAATCATCTCGAACGCAGTGTTAATGCACCAATGAATAGCAAGATCAAAACCCCACCAATAAATTTACCCACTGATGGGAACAGCATTGCTGGCCAAACTAAGCCTTGACCGATATTGAACATAAACGGCTTATAGCTATATTGCCCCCAAAAATGTTGATAGACCGCGAAGAAAAATCCGATGGTCAGATAGCCACCAATTAAAGCTGTTTTAATATTTGAATTCATTTTTTACCCCCACCTACAGCAAAGTTAACCAGCAACATAAATAGACCTAGTAAAATCATAAAACCAATAAAGGGTAAGCCTAGAAATGCTACGATGATGATGACAACGATAATGCCTGCAATGACACGCATGACTTATTCCCTCATACACTGAAGACTGCTTTGCACCATGTCATTTTGAAAAGACTCGGTTTGGCTCAGGGTGTAGAGGTTATTTTTAAAACCATCTTCCCCATATTTACCTTCGAGTTTTTTATAGACGCATTTACAGACAGAACGTTCCATACCTGTAGACTGACATCCTCCGAGAAACTCTCGTTCAGCTTTACTGGCACAACCAAGCGTTAGGAATGAACACCCAACGATTAAAATAGATGTGTGAATTTTCATCATTACCCCTAATTTATTGTTTTTGCTTATTTAAGAGTTGATCATCTCAACGGTAGTTCGAATTAAAAAGACAAAGGTGTCCTATTCCAAGGACAAGTAAGTCTTAGATTGAATGTCTGTTGAATGAAAAACTAAGTGCTATGCCAAATGCAGGGCAACAAACTTATAGGGCTTTAGAGAAAAGAGTAAAGAAAGATAATGCTTAGTCATGGTAATGACTCCTTTGGGTATAAAGAAGTTTCACCAGATTACTGTCAAATAATGGTGGCGAAACGAAAAGGGGTTGACAGACTGATACCCAAAAAGATCAGCACACCCGAAGGTGTCCCCCTCCCGTTCCACCGCAGAGGGGGAGACGCAGGGTAGCCCACCAAAAAGTGAAACTTTTTAGCGTGCTTTGGGTAAACGGTCTGTCAAAACCGACTGACAATGTAGGTCAGCAGGCAAAGGATAATCTGACGGTAGGGCTTAGTCAATGCCACATTTCAAAAGTGGGAAGCACTTTTTGAAGAATGGAATTGTATTAAGTACCTAATTAATTTACATGAATTAAGATGAAATAATGATAGTTGATTTTTTATTAAGCTTAAATGTAAGCAACTTAATATTGAGTCGCTTTAACGTATCTTGTAGATCTTGAGCCAACTCTTGATCATAAGGTAGTACAAGAGTTCTTTGGCATTCATTGGATACGCCATGAACCATTAATTGACCTACAGCAGTATATATATTAGTACGGTTTGAGTTTGTTTTGACTTCATATACTTCAACAAGGTTATTATCAATGGCAACCCCTAGATCAATATACAAATTTTTCACCAAATGGCTTTTATCTGGAAGTGAATTTGCACTCCGCCATTTATAAACCGCATCGACAATTTCTCCATGCCTTGAAATATAATCAATTTCTTCTGAACGCTTTCCTTGGCGTTGCCCATGTGATTCTGAATAGAAATCAGAAAATTCTTTTTTCTTTTTTTGAAATTCTGGTGATGTTAATTCACCATCACGTACCGCTTGTTTGAAATTTGCAATATTGTTGATATAGAAGATAGCAGGTTGAGTAACGGCTATACCTTGAACAGGCATAACCACGATTCCTTCTTTAACATTACCTAATGAATCTAAAACTTCAATAGGTTGCTGATTACTCCATGCTAAAAAGGCTTCTTTACCAACGCCTTCCGTTCCACCACCGACGCGACCTGAATGCATTAAATAGACGGAACCAGTTTCACTATCACGTGCAAAGAAGCCTGCAATTCTATCATTACGACCTTTATATACCGTATTAATCTCTACTGAAATATCTAGACTTGAACTATTACTAAGTAAACCAAACCAGTTTAAACGACGTGGATTAAGAACATCCTTTCCATTATGATCTGTTGACCAGAACCAATAAGTTCCATCAGATTGCACTTGTGCATCAAATACAGTACCACCAGGATAGCCAATATTTTTTTTAATTTCTTTTTTAAAATCACGGCGAATTGAACGCTCTAAATCCTGTTGTGCTTTATTAATTTCTTCTCTTGATTCGATGAGTGTAAACATAAAGTTAATCCATAGTCTTATTGTATAATTGTGAATAATAATTACAAAAAATCAAAATAATTTCAAATACATATTACCTAAGTGAATAATCAATTTCATTGGAGTAATTTAGTATGGCACATTTAATAGAACAAATGGCATACGTTGGGCAAACCCCTTGGCATGGCTTAGGCAACCAACTTTCTCAAAACCAACCGATTGAAGTATGGGCACAACAAGCAGGCATGGATTGGCGTATTGAATCCTCCGATGTCAGCTATATGGCACAAAACGAACGTGGGCAAAGCATTATCATGCCCTATGAAGAGCAACGGGTTTTATACCGCTCAGACACCCATGCACCATTATCAGTGGTCAGTCAACGCTACCAAGAAGTTCAACCCAAACAGATTCTTGAGTTCTATCGAGATTTGACTGAACAATCAGGTTTTGAATTGGAAACCGCAGGCGTTCTTAAAGGTGGCAAGAAGTTCTGGGCATTGGCGAGAACAGGACAAACTTCCTCACTCAAAGGCAAAGATGTGAGTAATGGCTACATACTCTTAGCCACCGCTTGTGATGGTACACTCGCCACCACTGCACAATTCACTTCAATCCGTGTGGTGTGTAACAATACTTTAGCTATTGCACTGAAAGGACAAAACAGTAGTACAGGCGTAGTCAAAGTACCACATAGCACCAAATTTGATGCAGATAAGATCAAACAACAGCTTGGCATTTCAATTCGTGCATGGGATGAACACAGCTATGAAATGAAACAACTGAGTCAACGCAAAGTGACCCAACAAGAAGCAGCTGCTTACTTTGATGCTGTATTTAACAATACCAATCTTAGTCAAGCAGAACAGGATGAAGGCATCATTCAGTTTTATCGCAATGTAGCGAATCAAACTGAGTCCACTAAAACTGAACTAGCCAAAACAGACTCAAGCAAAGCTGAACCGAATGGACGAGCTATGTCGAAAGTCATGACCATGTTCAATGGACATGGAAGAGGGGCAGAACTCAGTTCAGCCAAAGACACAGCCTATGGCTTACTGTGTTCCATCACCGAGTTTGCTGATCATGAACGTCGTGCCATGAGTCAAGATCACCGTCTTGATTCAGCTTGGTTCGGTGCAGGGGCAGGCTTGAAACAACGTGGTTTAGAACAAGCATTAAGGATGATTGCTTAATAGCCTAAGTAGCCCAACTGATTCAATACCACATTTTAATATTTTAAATTAATTAAGCAAATCAAAGCTGTGTCTACGGACACAGCTTTTTTTATGCCCAAATTTTAAAAAAATACCAGAGGAATACTTATATGCAATCTATTACCCCGTTAACCCCATCCCCACATCTCAATCGTGCTACACAACCTTTTATTGCCCCGAAATTCTTTACCGCCAAACGCTTAGTGAATACAAAACATATGAGCCAAGCAGAATGGCTAGAGGTTCGAAGACAAGGTATAGGCAGTAGTGATTGTGCAGCAGCGTGTGGACTCAATCCCTATATGTCGATGCTAGAACTTTGGATGATCAAAACAGGACGCATCCAACAAAACATTGAAGATGAAAGTGAAGGACATGCACCCCTATATTGGGGCAAACGTCTTGAACCTCTAGTTGCTGAATACTACAGCATGCACACCAACAACAAAGTCCGTCGCATCAATGCTGTTCTACAACATCCCGAAGCTGACAAATACTTTATGTTGGCAAACTTAGATTACTCAGTAGTCGGAAGTGATGAAGTCCAAGTCTTAGAATGCAAAACCGCAGGGGAATACGGCGCAAAACTTTGGCGAGATGGTGTGCCTTTATACGTGCTGTGCCAAGTCCAACACCAATTGGCGGTGACAGGTAAGAAAGCAGCACATATCTGTGTACTGATCTGTGGGCATGAAACCCGAATCTTTAAAGTGACCCGTTCAGAATCGGTGATCCAACATATCATCAATGCCGAACGTTACTTCTGGGAATGTGTAGAAAAGGATACCCCACCTGATGCAGATGCCAGTGAATCCGCAGGCAAAGCACTACAACTACTATATCCCGAGCATATCCCACTCAGTACCACTGACTTGTCCGAGGATGAACAAGCCAATCAACAGTTTGAACAATTGCTTCAAGCGCGTAACCAAATTGAAAAGCATCAACAAAACTTTGATCAGCTTAAACATCAACTACAAGCCAAGATACAAAATGTAGAACGAGCAACATTCACCAATGGTTCGGTGACGTGGAAAAAGTCTAAGGACTCTATCAGCTTAGATAGCAAGGCATTACTGAAACAACACCCTGAATATCTCAATCAATTTCCACACAACAAACAAGGTTCACGGCGTTTCAATATCTACAGCAACGATGATTGAAACAAAATTAGCCTAAGAAATAGAAATCTTCAGCAAAACTCAAAATGACAAAAACCGCTCCCCGCCCTCTACTTAAAAGCAGAGAGCAAAACGGTCGCGGTTTTCGTTGCTAAAAATTTATTTAATTGAATTATTTATTTATGGAACTGTATCTCGTTCATATAGGACGCAATTCTGTAAAAAAATAAATATGAGGAATATACCATGATCAAAGGTTTAGCGATTACACCGCCAATACTTGGACGAATCAGTATAGGCAAGATTGTCGAAAAGAACGGAAAACGACTCCCTGAGAAAGATGATCAATTTACCATTACCAGCCAAATCCAAAATAAAGACGGATGGGTCAAACATCCCCTTGATGAACAGCTTCGAGCAAAACAGCAACAAAATCAACAACCCAACCAACACGCAAGCCAAAACCAAAGCCAAGCCCCCAAACTCCGCGCTATTCCAGTACGGATGATCTTTAACGATCCTGAACTGAACCTACGAGCAGAGTACACTTTATTCGACCGACAGACTGGACGACCTGTGTGTATTGGTAATGGTGAAACCTGTCAACGACTGACTAATCAAGGTGTGGAACAACATCCATGCCCATCACCTGACCTATGTCCTTTAGCAAAAGGAGGTAACTGTAAGCCCTTTGGGCGATTGCATGTCAATTTAGATGAAAGTGATGAACTAGGTACGTTTATTTTTAGGACGGCGGGTTTTAATAGTATTCGGACTTTAGCAGCACGACTCAGTTACTACCATGCAGCATCGAATGGTTTATTGTCATGCTTACCGCTACAACTCACACTTCGAGGCAAATCCACCACACAAAGTTATCGAACGCCTGTGTATTACGTGGATTTAACACTACGGGATGGAACAAATCTGCAAAAGGCTATTCACATGGCGCAAGAGATTGATCAGCAAAGTAAGCAGAGTGGGTTTAACCAAAGTGCTTTAGACCAGATGGCACGACAAGGCTTTGCCAATGCGCGATTTGAGATGAATGATGAGGAGGGCTTAGAGTTGGTTGAGGAGTTTTATAGTGATGAAAATCAAGAGACTGAAGTAGAACAAGCTCAGCCTGTAACCACAGCGAGAAGCAAAGCAAAGCCTAAGCTGAATCAGGCTGAGGGTTTTGTACAGGATATACAGAAAGGATTGCAGAGGAGTGTGAGGGCAGTGAATTAATTGTCATGTAGTTCAAAGTTAAATTTTTACAGTTCTCCCAATCATTTGAGCAGTAACGCTCGCATCATTGATAGGAGTAAACATCATGAATGCGTTTGTTGGACAAACTTTTCAAATGAATCAACTTATTAGTATCAAAGAAGTCATAAAAATTGTTGGTGTAGGTCGTTCGACGATTATGAAATGATGGATGAATTTTCACCTTATTACGATCCCACTTTTCCAAAGAAAGTTCAAATCACCCAAAACCGTATTGGTTGGTCAGCTTATGAAATTCATCTGTGGATTGAAAGTGAGTTGGCAAGCCGAGAGTAAAGGAACAACTGTTCCTTTATTTTTTTGATTTTATCATGAAGTATTGAAATATTTAGAATTAGCGATCGATACTCATTAAAGTATGGATTATATTTCGCCTGTAAGTCCAAAAACACTCAGATAATTGTCAATGTTTTAGCTATGAGTTAACATCAATTTTTAGCTTAATCACATCTCCTGTCTTTTATAGTATTCTATTTTGATCTTTTAATTGATTAGCTGTTGAGACAGAGATGAGGGTGCAATCAGTACTCAAAATACTATCATTCAGGATGAATAAGAAGGTCAGCAAGTTTTAATAAAAAAGCTTAATGGGATTAGGAGTTTTGATATTTTAACAGTAACTATATGAATTTTATATAAAAATAAATATTTTGTTGCAAGTGCTCTATTGGGAATATCACTCCTAAACTATTGTTATTAAAAATGATTTTTATCTGAGATTAAAATTAGTACAGCAAATGTCAACACACTCTAATTAAAACTAATAAATTTGAAGATCAAACTTAATCGGATCTTAATAACTTGGTTTTACCCTTGCATAGAAAAATCTCTTTGAGGGTGGGGTCAGTGAGTCAACAAGTAAGTGTACTGGGTAATAAAAAACTATTATTCGCCATTGGCGCATTGGCCGTGGTTATCGTTGCGATTTTGTTAGGTAGTAGCTTACTGTCAAACAAGAATGAAGCTGCACAAGTTAAGGAAACCGATGCTGCAGCCAATGAAGCGATTAAAAGTGATGCTTCGGGTAATCAAATCTTGATCTCACCAGAGCAAATTAAACAAGTCGGCATCCAACTACAAAGTTTGGGTCAGCCAAGTACTGATATTCAAACGACTTTGTCTTTGCAAGGTCTGGCGCAGTGGTCACCTGAAAGTAAAGTGGTGTTGACCAGTCCAGTTGCTGGGGTAGTACAACAAGTTTTGGTGCAACCTTTGGCGGCCATTGCACGCAATAGCAATGTACTGACTGTAAGTAGTCCAGACCTGATTCAAACTCAAAATGAAATATTACAAATTCGTGCACAGCAACAACTGGCACAGCAAACTTTAGCACGTGAAATAAAACTCTTTGCTGAAGGCATCATTGCAGAAAAACGTGTCCAAGAAGCACAAAACCAAGTGCAACGTTTGAGCATCGACTTAAGTGCAAAACAACGTATGTTGCAGTTTATGGGGGGCAGCAGTGCTAATGGTCTTAACCCTGTGGTTTCTGTAAAAAGCCCAGCCAGTGGTCAGGTGGAAAGCCTACAAGTTTCTGCGGGTCAATATGTAGAAATAGGGGCGGTACTCGGTCAGTTGGTCAATGGCGATTTACCTTTGCAACTGCTATTACAAGCCAGTTTAGCTGACAGTAAATTTATTCATATTGGCGATACGGTTAAAGTAGAAGGCTGTGAGATTACTGGTCAGGTGCAAAAAATCGCGCCAGCATTGGCAGGCAATACGCAAACTCAAAATGTCGTGGCACAGATGAGTGCCAATCATAGCTGTCTGCATGTACAACAGTTTGTTAAAGCACAGCTGCAAAGCCATAACTCAACAGCGATGGCTGCTTGGACTGTACCGAGTGCGGCACTGACTTTAAAAGATGGCAAACATATCGTCTTTGTGAAAAATCAAAATGGTTATGCTGCAGTGCCAGTGGATGTTGTGGGTGAAAATCAACAACACAGTTATATCGCTTCAACCGGTTTAAAACCAGGTATGGGCATTGCTGTCAGTGGTGTTGAGCGTCTAAAAGCCGTTTGGTCAGGCTTTGGTACAGAACAAGCACCTGCCGTCAATAGCAATACTGCAGCCGCAGCGCATTGAGGCCAAGCACATGTTGAAACGTATCATTGCATTTTCACTTGGCCAACGCATCCTGATTTTGCTGATTGGTCTGGCGATCAGTGTGGCTGGCTACATGGCTTTTACCAAGCTACCGATCGATGCCTTTCCTGATGTATCGAGTACTCAAGTTCAGATCGTGATGAAATCACCAGGTATGACTCCCGAAGAAGTGGAAAGTCGTATCGTGGTGCCAATCGAACAAGAAATGTTGGGGATTCCGCATCAAACCGTACTGCGTTCGCAATCCAAATATGCCATTGCCATTATTACTTTGGACTTTGCCGAAGGCACTGATCCTTATTGGGCCAGACAACAGGTCAATGAACGCTTAAGTGGCGTCATGTCCGCATTGCCAAGCAGTGCTTCGGGTGGGATCGCGCCGATGACCACGCCTTTGGGTGAGTCATTTATGTTTACCCTACATGGTTCACTGAGTGACATGGAAAAACGGACCTTGTTGGATCGCGTGATTCGTCCACAGTTACGTAAGATCGAAGGGGTGGCTGATGTCAACTCTTTGGGTGGTTTGGTACGTACGTTTGAAGTGACACCGAACCTAGAAGCCTTAGCTGCACGTGGTTTATCACTCAATCGACTGCAACAAGCGATTGAACTTAACAACGCCAGTGATGGTGCTGGTCGACTCAATGAAAATGGTGAATCACTGCTGATTCGTAGTGATAGTCGTGTCAGTAACTTGGCTGAGTTGGGTGATATTATTGTTTCCAACAACCAAGGTGTTTTGGTTCAAGTCAAAGACGTTGCGACAGTACATACTGGTGCTTTAACCCGTTATGGTGCCGTAACTGAAAATGGTCAAGGTGAAGCGGTTGAAGGCATTGTACTCAGCTTAAAAGGTGCCAATGCGCGTCAAGTGGTACAACATGTGCGTGAACACTTGCAAGAGATCGAAAAAACCTTACCTGCAGGCACCACTATTGAGCCGTTTTATGACCGTGGTGAATTGGTCAACCGTGCCATTCATACCGTGAGTAAGACACTATTTGAAGCTATCGTTTTAGTCTTAATTTTACTGTTGTTGTTCTTGGGGAATTTACGCTCTGCATTGGTGGTGGCAGCGATTTTACCGCTATCAGCATTGAGTACTTTCTTGATGATGCGTCAGTTTGGTTTAAGTGCCAACTTGATGTCGCTCGGTGGTTTAACCATTGCCATTGGTTTGCTGGTCGATGCTGCCGTAGTGGTGGTTGAAAATATCGAGATGCAGCTGGCCGATGCACATGAATCCAAAAACCGGTCATTTTTACCACCGCTGAATGTAATTTATCGTGCGGTATGTGAAGTATCGGTACCTGTGACTGCGGGTATGATCATCATTATGTTGGTGTTTATCCCACTGATGACTTTGGAAGGTCTAGAAGGCAAGCTGTTCTCACCCGTCGCGTTGACGATTGTCTTTGCACTGTCGAGTTCACTCTTTTTCTCTTTAACGATTATCCCTGTGTTGTGTTCGTTCTTCCTCAAATCACAAGCCCATCACACACCATTTATCGTGCGTAAACTTGAAGCGGCTTATAGCAAAGTTTTAAATGCGAGTTTGGCCAATCCGAAAAAAGTCTATGCAATGGCTGGTGTGGCCTTGTTGGTGGCGGTGTTGATTTTCCCATTTATTGGTAAATCGTTTATGCCGACCATGGATGAAGGCGATACCATTTTACAGCTAGAAAAAATCCCTTCGATTAGTCTGCAAAACTCGATTGCACTGGATATGGATATTCAACGACGTATCTTAAAACAAGTGCCTGAAGTCAAGCGTATCGTGGCGCGGACTGGTTCGGATGAGCTCGGTCTGGACCCGATGGGGCTTAACGAAACCGATAGCTTTATTGTGCTTAAACCGCAAGATCAGTGGAATGGTCAAAGTAAGGAACAGATCTTAGCGAAGATTCGTCATGTCTTGGGTGATGTCCCTGGCGTGAACTTAACCTTTAGCCAACCGATTGAAATGCGGACGTCAGAAATGCTCTCTGGGGTACGTGGTGACTTAGCGGTGAAAATATTTGGTACAGACCTCGATAAACTCAATGAATTATCTAAGCAAATTGCCGGCATTTTACAGGGGATCGAAGGCAGTCAAGACGTGATGACCCTTGAAAACTCTGGGGTGCAATATCAAGAATTGCGTGTACGTCGTGATATGGCCGTGCGTAATCAACTCGACAGCCAAAACATTCAAGCGCAACTGAAAACATTGATTGAAGGTAAAGAGATTGGTTCGATCATTGAACAAGGCCGTCCTGTACCGTTAATGATGAAAGGTGATCCATCTTTAAGCCAATCCAGCTTTAACTTGGCCAATATCGCATTACCAGTTGAAAACTCTGCCGCAGTTCCAATGCAGTCTTTGGCTGAGATGGTCAAAACCGAAGGTGTAGTGAAAATCGACCGTGAAAATGCATCGCGTATGTCTGTGGTGCGTTCTAACGTGCGTGATCGTGACTTGGTTGGCTTTGTTGATGAAGCCAAACAAAAAGTGGCTGAAAAAGTCAAACTGCCTGCTGGGTATAATTTGAAATGGGGTGGTCAGTTTGAAAACCAACAACGTGCCGCAGCGCGCTTGATGTTGGTGATTCCTGCAGCCTTGACCATGATCTTCTTCTTGTTATTCACTACATTGGGTTCTGTACGCCAAGCGGTATTGGTGTTTGCCAATATTCCATTTGCCTTGATTGGTGGTGTGGTGGCCTTGGCGATTACGGGTGAGTATCTATCCGTACCTGCATCAGTCGGCTTTATCGCGCTGATGGGGATCGCGGTGCTCAATGGTCTGGTAATGATTGGCTACTTTAACCAGCTCATTGCCCGCGGTATTGAGATTGAGGAAGTGGTAAGAGAAGGGGCAATGCGTCGTCTACGTCCAGTGATGATGACTGCAAGTATTGCTGCATTGGGTCTGATTCCATTGCTATTTACCACAGGTCCAGGGGCAGAGATTCAGCGCCCTCTTGCTATCGTGGTGATCGGTGGATTGATCTCATGTACCTTATTGACTCTGATTTTGTTACCTAATCTATTTAAAAAATTTGGTTTAGCGAGTGATCATCATGCCTGAAATGTGCCAACTCTCTATTAACGTGTCGAGTGAGATTGTCGAAGAACTGATGAGCCATTTATGGCTGATTCCTGAACTGGTTACGGGTTGTACCTGTGTGCCAGCCAAGGGTTTTGGTAGCCGTCAGCATTATCGCAATGTGCAAGAAAAGATCCGTGGTGCGACTGAGCGTAACCTGATCTTGATGGTTTTGCCGCAAGCATCGGTACCTTTAGTTTTAGACCATATTAAACAAAAATTTAAAGCAAGCGACTGTTTCTACTGGGTACTTCCCACTGTGACCTCTGGCTATGCAGGCCAAGGAGCACTTGACTGATGAACTCAAATCTCAATATGCAGATCAAAATTCAACCCGCTGTACTCAGTAAAATGTTACGTTTACTCGGACTTGGCTGCTGCTTGGCTTTTACCCAAGCTACATGGGCTGAACCGAGTCTCGATCCAGTCTTGCCACCAGTAGAAGCAGTTAAACAAAGTTTGGCTGAGCACTCGACTGTGCGTGCTGCGATCTCAGACCAAGACTATGCAGACTTTGCTGGCCAAGGACTCAAATTGGGTCAACACCCATGGACAGTACGTGCCGGGATGCAGCTGCGTAAGACAGATGCTCAAGAGGGTCAATCCAAATCCAACAGCTATGAGCCGAGTTTTGGGGTCGAAAAGCAAATCCGCTTATCGGGTAAATATCAGCTCGATCAAGACCTAGCTAAGCGTGGTGTAAACATTGCAGAGTTAAAGTACGAAGATGCCAAACACGAAGTCGCTAAGTCTTTGTTAGGCAACTGGTTTGCTTATATGCGTGCAGCTTTGCAGCTGAATCGTTTGCAAGAACAGTTAGGTCAGATCGAACAGTATATGAGTATGACCCAGCAACGTATTCGTGCTGGTGATGCACCGCGTCTGGAACTGATGTTGCTCAATAACGAACATAGCCAAGTTGAAGAAAAATATATGCAAGCCAAAGTGGCTTACTATCAGTCACAGCAACTATTGGCACGTGATTATCGTGGTACGATTCCTGAGCAGTGGAACAGTGATATGATTCAGGTTGGTCCAATCAAATTTACTCAGGCGGAGTGGATTCGACAGATTCTATCCGCTAACCATGAGTTAGAGTTGGTGCGGAAACAGGCTGAGCAACAACATGCTTTACACAAACGTGAACAGCTCAATAAAATCCCTGATCCAACCATTAGTCTTGGCTATAGTCGTGAACAGTCGGGCGTGGAAAACTTAATGGGGGTGACGATTTCGGTACCATTATCTGGCAGTCACACTCGTGTTGCGTCGGGTATGGCCGCAGCCGAAGCACGTAAAGCAGATTATGAAGTAGGACGTGTGGAAAACCGTCTACGTCAGGAAGCGCAGTACTGGTCAACGCAAATGGAGTCAGCTCAGGTACGTTATGGTAAAGCGCAGCAGAACTTAACCCAATTGCAACAGCAACATAGCCTGATGCAAAAGGCTTATAAATTGGGTGAGCTCAGCCTCAACGAACTGTTGTTACATTCACAACAATTGATCGAAGCGCGTAACCGTATCGATCAAGCCAAAGTTGATTATGCCGAGAGCTACGGACTACTATTACTCAATTCACATCAATTGTGGCCATTACACGACGAACATGAGCATGATGGCCATGAGCATGAGGTGAAACAATAACTGCATGATTCAATAGGTCGAGTATGAGAATTTTATTGGTAGAAGATGACGCTTTATTAGCCAAAGCAACTGCACGTGGTTTGGATCAGGCTGGCTTTGTGGTCGATATCGCGGGTACGGCAGAGCAGGCATATCATTTTCTGGGCAGTTATCACTACCATTTTGTCTTACTCGACCTAGGCTTACCAGATCGTAATGGGATTGAGGTTTTAAAATCCCTACGCCGTAAAAAAAATATGGTCGGGATTATTATCCTTACCGCACAAGACCAAATCGAAGATCGTATTGCCGGTTTACAAGCGGGTGCCGATGATTTTGTGGTCAAACCTTATGACTTACATGAGGTGGTGGCACGTATTCAAGCGGTACTACGACGCATCTCTGGTGATGTTAGTGACCTGATCCAGATTGGTAATATTCAGATCAACAAGGCCAACAAACAAGTGTTTTTAGATGGTGTCGAGGTCGAATTGACCCATAAAGAATTTCACTTACTTGAATTACTTAGTCTTAATCGTGGTCGAGTGATTTCTCGTGAAAATATTGAAAATTCATTTTATGCCTACGATGCTGATGTCAGCAGTAATGTCATCCAAGTACATATTCATAACTTACGACGTAAATTGGGTAAAAATATTGTGCGTACCGTACAAGGTTTTGGTTACATCATGGATGAGTCCAGCCAATGAAAGATAAATCGACAGCAGACAAGCCAACAGCAGAAAAGCCAATCACCGAAAAGATCCGTAGTTATTCGTTAACACAACGGCTTTCCATGATATTACTGGTGATTACCACCAGTGTCTGGGCAGGGAGTTTGGGTTGTATTTATTGGGGCATGCAAAAAACTGCCAATAATATCTTCGATAAATCTCTGGCGGAAACAGCGCATGCCTTATTGTCTACTACCCTAAGCACGCTCAATGGTAAGGTGCCTGAACATACTGCGATTGAAAAGATCCAAGGTGAACACTATGACCAGATCGTGTTTCAGATTTGGCATGGTGATGGGCAATTGATTTATCGTTCGGTTGGCGTGACCACCAAGCCCTTGGTTCAACAAAGCAGTTTCGGATGGATCAATATGCATGGTAAGACCTATCGAAGCTATTCAGCTTGGGATAGTACCCATACCATTCAGGTGCAAATTGCACAAGTCTGGGCGATTCGCGAAGATATCCAAAAAGATATGCTGTTGTTTTTGATCTTGGTGTCAGCGGTATTTTTACCACTTTTGTTCTGGTTGATTATCCGTATCATCCGCAGCAATTTATCCGCGGTGTATAGCATTAGCCAAAACTTAGAAAAACAATCAATTGAACATTTAAGTCCTATCCATCCTGTAGTACCTAAAGAAATTGAACCGCTGGTCAGTTCATTAAATACATTATTGAGTGAGATTGCTGAGAGCATTCAAAGGGAAAAGCGCTTTACTTCCAATGCAGCACATGAATTGCGAACGCCACTTGCTGCAATTCGTATGCATGCTCAAATTTTACAAAGTGCACGTTCAGTTGAAGAGTTGCAAGAAGCTACTCAAGATATTATGAGGGGGGTAGATAAAGCCTCACGTATGATCGCTCAATTACTAACATTAGCTCGTCTTGAACCAAATGCAGTTCAGATTAAAACGCAGATAGATTTGGTCAATATTATTAATAGTACTGTGACGATGATGGATTTTCATTTCCATAAAGCCAAGATCGATTTGAAACTAGAATTAACTTCAGCACTAATTTTGGCACAATCTGATCAACTTGAGATCATGCTGAGAAATATATTAGAAAATGCCATTATTTATCGTAGTCAAACTCGTGCCCCTATTATTAAAATCACTTGTGGAATAGAAAATGGACAACCTTTTGTTGAGATTGAGGACAATGGCATTGGAGTGGATGACGAGCAGATACCTTTTATATTCCAGCGCTTTTATCGCATTAATCAAACCAGTGAAGTAATAGGAAGTGGGCTTGGTTTATCTATTGTTAAGCAAATTGTTGACTTATACTCTGGAGAAATAGAGATTTTTAAACCGAATAGTGAATATGGTATGGTAATTAAAATTAAATTTAGTTTATCTGTTTAGCTATTATTAGAAATAGTGACTAAATCTTTAATTGTAATACTTGTGAGCTTTTTTATATTTTTGTGGAAGAATAATGTGCAGAATTTTAATATTTATAAAGTTCATAAAAACTCTATAAAAATATAAAAAACTTCTATTATTAAATTTATCAAACTTAATAAGAATTTAAGATATTATTTATACGATTTTAGAAATATTTGAATTTTTTAAAATTTTGGTACAAGTATGAAAAACAAATATCCTTTTCCCATAATGATTATACATTGGCTGACCCTTCTCCTTGTTGCATTAGCTTATATTACTAGGGGAGATCCAACGGTACATTTAAAAAGTGGGGAACTTCATATTTTTGCTGGAATATCAGTATTCTTCTTATTTTTTATCAGAATTATAACGATTTATCTTTATAGAAAAGATCCTCCACTTAATAAAGTGATGAGTAAATATCAACAAACTTTATTTTTGATCGTCAAATACATGCTTTATTCATTGTTGTTTTTAATTCCTATGTTGGGTTGGTTAACTTTATCAGGATTAACCGAAAGTTATCAGTTATTTGGTATAAATTTACCTTTAATAAGTAACTTACGGGATGTGGAAATAATTGGTGAAACTCATGAATATCTTGGTAATTTTTTCATGGTACTTATAGGTTTACATGCTATAGCTGCCTTAATTCATCATTATGTACTTAAAGATAATATTCTGAAAAGTATGCTTTATTTTAAAAAATAAACCAAGAGTCTAAAGATTATGATTGAATCAAATATTGATTTTGAGTCGAGAGCAAAAGCTGCATCCAAATCAACATGGGTTAGTGTATGTGTTAATATCTTTCTGTCGATTGGACAGATATTGATTGGTATTTTTTCAAAATCACAAGGTCTAGTTGCAGATGGTATCCATACTTTAAGTGATTTAGTTGCAGATTTTATTGTATTGGTGGCGAACCGTCATAGTCAAAAAGCACCTGATGATACACACCCATATGGTTATCTTCGTTTTGAAAATGCAGCATCTTTTATACTCGGCTTAATTTTACTATTTGTTGGAATAGGAATGTTATGGACATCAATACATAAGATCCTTCATCCTGAACAAATCCCAAAAGTTCATAGTGTAGCGCTTTGGATTGCTATAGTCGCATTGATTTTTAAAGAATTATTATTTCGCTATATGCTCTCTATTGCCAAAAAAGTGAAATCAAGCTTATTGATTTCGAATGCATGGCATGCACGTTCGGATGCAGCCTCTTCCTTTGTTGTCGCGTTAGGGATTATTGGTAATCTTGTTGGCTATCCAATTCTTGACCCAATCGCAGCCTTAGTTGTTGGTTTGATGATTACAAAAATGGGATTTGAGTTTAGTTGGACAGCCTTACACGATTTGATGGATAAATCGGCGAACGAAGATGAAATAGCTGAGATCAGAGAAACTTTATTGAAGAAAGAAGGGATATTAGGTCTGCACCAATTGAGAACACGTAAAATGGGTGACATGACTATTGTCGATGTTCACTTAGAAGTTAGTGGTGAACAAAGTGTCAAAGAAGGCCACAGAATTGCAGTAGAGGCGAGAAATGAAGTGCTTAAAAATCACAATGTGATTGATATTGTTACTCACATTGACCCAATATAGGAAGGTATTGGAAAGAGAGATGAGAAAGGCAGAGAGCTTTCATAAGTTGGCTGCCTAGAATCTCCCAAGTAGAAGTCTCCTGTTAATTCAGCACACATCATTACTATGCCTGATTAGGTTATAGGAGACTTTAGGTCAAGATATTCTAGGTAGCTATCATATAGGTGAGTTTGAGTTCTTATCTGACCTTTTGAGGGAGTGTGATAGTGATATGGGCTTTATTGCTTTATGAAAAGAGTAGTGTGCTAAGTTCGATGATTGTAATAAAAATAAAATTAATGCTTACATAGTGCTTACACAGTAATATTTATAATGGATTTACTTTAGATATAAATTTTTAAGTTATTGATAAATATGGTGGGTTGTGTGGGGTTCGAACCCACGACCAATAGATTAAGAGTCTACTGCTCTGCCAACTGAGCTAACAACCCTGTATTTGTCTAAAACAAGTATATTTAGACATAACAACAAAAGATGAAGCAAAATTTTCAAGAACGGCGAAGCATCAAAAAAAGATGATGTTTGGTCTAGGTCGGAACATTTGCAGGTTTCGTTTCTAGTATAGTCCCAAAGGAGTACGGAAAGAAGCCCTAAGAAAGAATGGTGGGTCGTCCGCGATTCGAACGCGGGACCAACGGATTAAAAGTCCGCTGCTCTACCAGCTGAGCTAACGACCCTGAGTCAGGATGTATAAAGTATAACTTTATCCGAATCAATGAAAATCTAAATTTTCACTCGGTATCCATGTTCAGATTGAAACATAAAGATGGTGGGTCGTCCGCGATTCGAACGCGGGACCAACGGATTAAAAGTCCGCTGCTCTACCAGCTGAGCTAACGACCCTGAGTTAGGATGTAAAGTGAAACTTTACTTAAAGCGATATGAAAACCAGTAATTTTCATTCGTTATCCATACAGGTCAAAACAATAAGTGGTGGGTCGTCCGCGATTCGAACGCGGGACCAACGGATTAAAAGTCCGCTGCTCTACCAGCTGAGCTAACGACCCTTTTGTTTTGATGGAGCGTATTTTAGCAAGATATTGATAGAGCGCAAGTAAAAATTAAGAAAGTTTGCAGCGTTCGGTTATAAATAACACAAAATCAATTAAAAAAGCCCTGAAAACAGGGCTTTTATTTCTAGAAACGGTATTTATAAGCTTCAATATTGGCGTAAACCTCTGGGGTAACATCACAATATGCTGTCGCACTTGGCAAAAGTACCAGCAAGCGATCAGAGGTTTTTTCAGGATTAAAAGCCTGTTCTTTCAGTTTGTTCTTCTGATATTTAAATGTTCCTGTCGTTTCTACAATCTCTTGAATACGTAAAAAAACTGGAACAGCATAAGCGGGAAGGTTCTTTTTAAAATCAGCAACCATCTGGCTCAAATCTTGTTCTGTCAGTTGTTCACCTTCATGTAAGGTAATTGCCGCCATACCTGCACGACCATTGGTATTGGGAATTTCAACGCCGTAAACCACTGCTTCTGTAATCTTAGGATAGTCACTACAGATATTCTCAACTTCAGTGGTAGATACATTTTCACCTTTCCAACGGAAAGTATCTCCCAGACGATCAACAAACTGAGCATGACGGAAACCGATATCACGGACCAAATCGCCAGTGATAAAATAAGCATCGCCTTGTTTAAAGACATCCTTCATGATCACGGATTTGTTCTTTTCTGGGTCTGTATAGCCATCAAAAGGAGAACGTTTGGTAATTTTACCGATCAATAAGCCCACTTCGCCTTTTTTGACTTTTCGGCAGTAGCCATCTGCATCACGTACTGCTTCATTACTTTCTTTATCAAACTGTACAATGGCATAGGGAGTAGGGGAAAAACCAACAGTGTTATCAAAGTTGAAGATATTGCTGAAACCCACATTGCCTTCACTTGAGGCGTACAATTCAAGTATTTCTTCAATCCCAAAGCGCTGTTTAAACTTGTTCCAGATATTTGGACGCATGCCATTACCGATCATTTTGGTGACTCGGTGTGAATGATCAAGTTCGGATGGTGCTGCATCCATGAGATAGCGACAGAGTTCTCCCACGTATCCAATTGCAGAAGCGTTGAACTTTTTAACATCTGACCAAAATGCAGAGGTTGAAAATTTACGGCGGATAGCCAAAGCCGAGCCACCTGCAATGACACCGCACCAACACACCACCATACCTGTTGCATGATAAAGCGGTAAAGTACAGTACATTACGTCATCTTCACCTAAATTTAAGATGTGACCATATGTCCCATAGGCAAGCGTCCAACGACTATTGGTAAATACAACAGCTTTAGGCAACCCCGTTGTTCCTGAGGTATAGATGTAAAATAGTCCATCTTTGCCTTTAACATTGTGGGTTGTTGCAGGATTGAATTTAGGAAATGCATCAATTTTTTGTGCAAGATTGATATAGCCTTGCGGTGCGTTACCAGATTCTTTCAGGGTATCTTGATCTGCAAACCAGTGCAGGCGATCTGAAGCGATATTTAAATCTTGACGAACTTCATCCACAGCAGCACGACATTCCTCTCCAACCACAATTGCCACGGGATTAACGAGGTTGACACTGTGTGTGAGTACTTTGCCTGTTTGTGAGGTATTTACAAGTGCGGAGGTCACACCAATTTTTGCTAAAGCAATCACTGTCGCAATCAACTCTGGACGATTTTCGATCATCACGGTGATCACATCGCCTTTTTTTATACCAAGAGAAAGATAGAAATGCGCAATTTGATTTGCCCAAGCATTCAGCTCTTTATAGCTGTAGCGTTGATTTTCAAATAATAACGCATCTCCATATGGATTACGCTTGACCGCTCGTTCAAAAGCTAGACCTAGCCCGGCAGGGGTATTGGGCGTTCTGATATAAGCTTGTTTAAGTCCAGTCAGGATATTTGGAAGCTTATTGATGAGCTGTGGTAAGCGCTCGGCTACATCAGCAAATCCGATGAGATCGGTCTGTGTTGTTTGACTCATATCAATCCTATTTTTTTTTCGTAATCCAATACAATTTCTTAGCGTGTCATTGAGCTGCATAAGGTACGTATCAAATTTCATGTCATGTCTGTGTTGAAGTAAACATGTATAAATGATCAGTAGATACTATTTTCAGTTCCAGATCCAAGCATCAGAGCGGAAATAAAAATCACCTTATCGTTTAGACATTTGTCTTTTTAATCGTTTAAGACTAGTGCAATCAACCTAATCTGACAAATGTCTTTAAAATCTATTCAAAATAGCAAAAAAACCTAGCCATCGAAATGACTAGGTTTTCTTTAATCGCTACATTTTAAGCAAATTTACTTGATTACTCAGCAGCTGGCGGTGTCGCTTTTTTAGGTGGACGTCCACGAGGGCGACGAGGGCGGGCAGGCTTATCTTCTGTCGCAGCAACGTCTGCCTTGGATGTTGCTGTCTCATCAGAAGCTGCTGCTGTATCTAAAGCCAAAGCTTGCTGTGCTTTTTGCGCTTTTTCCGTTGCAGCTGTTGCGCTTTTTGACGGTTTCGCCGCTACTGTTTCAGTTGCTGTAGTTGATTTAGCAGCAACAGGTGCCACTGTGGTTTCCACAGTGTTTTCTGTCTGTGCTTTTTCTTCAACAGTTTCCGGTGCAGAAACCTCTCCAGTTGCTGTCTCTTCAGCTTTAGCTTCCGCTGGCGCTGCAGGTTTTGCTTGTTCTTGATTTTGCTCAAGTTCAGCTTGATGTGCTTGCTTTGCCTGCACCGCAGCTTGTTTGGCTAAACGACGACGTTCGCGAGGATCATTTGCTACACGGCGGTCATTTTCAGGTTTTGGCGGTGTTAAATCTAACACTTCTGCGGGTTGTGCTTCTGGCGCTGCTTTTGTAACAGCAACATCACGTGTCACAGGTTGTTTCGCTGGTTCAACAGTTTCTTGAACTGTTAAGGTTGCAGAATACTCTTCTGTGAATTTAAGCAACGCACGATTGAATGTTGGAATTAAACCAAATTGTTCAATCAGTACCGCGCAATCATCACCATAGACATGGCGAATCAAAGAACCCACAGAGTACTGATTTAACATCGGTACTTGAGAAGGTCTGATCTTAGGTGCGGCAGCTTTTGCTTGTGCTGCTTCACGCTGTTGACGGCGTTTTTGACGAGGATCATTGCTCGCACGTTGAACAGGCTGCTGTACTTCAGTTGTCTCCACGCTGAGTTGTGGCTCAGCCTGTACGCTCTGATTTTCTTCAGCAGGTATAGCCACAGGTTGAGTTTCAGCAGAGCGAGGTGCTTTTGCTACGGTTTCGCCTTTTTCATGACGATCATGTTTCTTCGCTTTCGCAGGTACTGTGGCTTGTTGCGGTGTCAATGCAACAATTTCACTTTGGGCCTGATCCAGATTAACCACCAATGCAGTGGTCATCGATGCATGTTGAGGTGCATCAATAACTTCAACTTTGGGTTGTTTGTCTTGCGGTTGAGCTAACTCTACAGACGCGTTGTGAGATGCAGCTTGTTGCTCATCATTAAATACGCTGTTGTCGCGGTGACGATTCGGACGATTTGGACGCTGTTGATGATTGCGATCACGGCGCGGAACAGCCTGTTCATTATTTGCCTCTGCATGTTGATCATGCTGTGGGCGTTGCTGCTTTTGTTGACGGCGTTGATCACGTTGCTCCTGACGCTGTTCTTGGCGTTGCTCTTGACGAGTCACCTGAACCACTTCTTCGATCACTTGATGTTGATCATTCGCCTGTTCACGAGACTCTTTGTGCTTGTTGCGATTTTTGTTTTTATTATTACGTTGAGATTTTTCTTCTTTCTCAACATGCTTTTCATATTCACGCGGTTCTGATTTTTGAACTGGTGTATGTGAAAGATAAGCATTGGTTTCAGGAACAATCTGAGCTTCAATTGCTGCTGTTGAAGCATGCTGATTGATCTGACCAAACTGACCACGGCTGACAGCACCGCCATTAATCATTTGTTCAATCGCTGCTGCTGCATTGTTTGCAGTACGTGATTGGTCAATGGTTGCGGCTTGTTTTTGTACAAACAAGTTTTCTAACCATGCGCACGGACTTGATGATGTTTGAGCAATTTGTGCCTGAACCGCTTTTTGAGCTTGAGCAGGTTGCTGCTTTCTATTTTGTTTATTGTTTTGGGCTTGGGCAGGTGCAGTATTTTGCTGAGTCTGTTCTTCTTCCAAATGCCATTCAGAAGATTGATAACCCAGTTCTTTTTCACTTGAACGTGTTGCTTCTGTACGCTCATAGCTTGTTGGCGCAAAACCTTCCGGATTATATGAAATTTCGTAATGCGGTGTTTCTAAATGCGGGTGAGGGAGTACAGTCACGCGCACATTTGAGGTCTGCTCTAAGTAAACTAGGCTGTGACGTTTCTCATTCAACAAGAATGCCGCGATTTCAACAGGAACTTCAACTTGAACTTCACCATGACGTTCACGAAGCGCGATTTCTTCAACCTTACGCATGATTGAAAGAGAAAGTGAACGTAAGTCGCGAACCATACCTGTACCATGACAGCGCGGGCATACATAACCTGTTGCTTCTTCCAGTGATGGGCGTAAACGCTGGCGGCTCATTTCCATTAAACCAAAACGTGACAATTGACCAAACTGGATACGTGCACGATCACTTTGTGTTGCTTCACGAAGTTTGGCTTCGACCATACGTTGGTTACGTTCTTTGGTCATATCGATAAAGTCGATCACAACCAAACCGCCGATATCACGTAAACGTAATTGGCGAGCAATTTCTTCTGCAGCTTCTAAGTTGGTGCTTAACGCAGTTTCTTCTACGTCGTGACCACGCGTTGATTTTGCTGAGTTGATATCAATTGAAACCAAAGCTTCAGTTTGGTCAATGACAATCGAACCACCTGAAGGAAGCTTGACTTCACGTTCATAAGCCGTTTGAATTTGGCTTTCAATACCAAAGTGAGCAAACAATGGTTCATTTAAGGTATAGGTTTTGAGTTTATCCAATTGATTTGGCATCACCGCTTTAACAAAGTTGTAGGCTTCGTTATATGCTTGCTCTGAATCAATTAAAATTTCTGCTACATCATCACGTAAGTAATCACGAATGGCACGGGTAACCACACCTGCTTCTTGATGGACAAGCATTGGTGATGGACCTGAGTTGGCCGAGTTTTGGATTTGAGCCCAAAGATCCAATAAATGCTGCAGGTCGAGTTGCAGTTCTTCTTGTGAACGACCAATCCCCGCGGTACGAACAATGACACTCATGCCACGTGGTGTGTTTAATGAAGCCAACATCTCTTTCAATTCTTCACGAACTGATCCAGAAATTTGACGACTGATACCGCCACCTTTTGGATTGTTTGGCATAAGCACCAAATAACGACCCGCCAGAGAAATATAAGTTGAAAGTGCGGCACCTTTATTGCCACGTTCTTCTTTTTCAACTTGCACTAAAAGTTCAGTGCCTTCTGTAATCAACTCACGGATATTTGAAGTTTGGCGAGGATCTGCTTTGTAGTAACTATTTGCAATTTCGCGCATCGACAGGAAACCTTGACGACCTGCACCATATTCTACAAATACAGCTTCTAAAGAGGGTTCTACGCGAGTGACATGCCCTTTATAAATATTGGCTTTCTTTTGCTCACGGGTACGATTTTCTAAGTCGAAATCATAAAGACGGTGACCAGTGATGAGTGCAACGCGAACTTCTTCTGCATGTGTTGCATTAATCAACATACGTTTCATGGGTGTAACACCTAATAGTGATTCACACCAACAACTCGCTATCTGTTTAAGTGAAGCGAACATCTGAATATTGGATCAAAACTCAAACCATCAGTACATCTATATGATTTCAGTAATGAACCCACTTGTTTTGAGCAAGCTTGGGCTTTTGATACCTGTATTGATGCTGCAATACTTCTTTAATCTTTGCACAATTAAAGTTTTTGAGGCTTTCACTGGTACTGAAAGTGGTGCATTGGATGACTGATTTGTTTCGTCTTTCACTGTCACATTGCTCGAAGAGCATCTCAACTTTGGTGAGAGCGTCTTGATACGGAATGATCATCGTATCTTTACAAATTGTGCAGTTCCAATGCCTCAAACACTTATGTCCTGAAAAACACTCTAAAGCGACTTGTCTGATGTGTATCAGTTTATGTTTAAAAACCAACGTCTGGGTTGGCGACATATATTTTTAAACAAACCGATTTCTGTACTTAAAGTACAATTAAACGCAACAGTTTGTCTTTTTGCCGATATAATAAAGCCTTCGGCGTCGGCATATTCTTTTGGGACCTTTCCGTATCTGTCGTGAAGTTTACCTTTTATATTCCATTTTCAATGGGTGAAAGGAACATAATAAACTTCACTTACGGTGGTATCCGTGCGCTGACTATAGCAAACCTTGAATCATCTGCCTATGGGCTATACACTTATTTTGTATGAAATGTATAGTCTAAATGATCAGTTTTTAATCAAATTTTAGTTTTTTATTGGATCACGTAACTGTATGAATTCTACGCAACAATGGCAAAGTGTCACTTGGTTTGAAGTGGACGAACATCAAGAAGGTCAACGCATAGATAATTTCTTGTTTACGCGTCTTAAAGGTGTGCCAAAAAGTCGGATCTATCGCTTAATTCGTGAAGGACAGGTACGCGTCAATAAAAAACGCATCAAGGCTGAAACCAAGTTGGCTATTGGTGATCAAATCCGTGTTGCACCTATTCGATTTGAACAGAAAGACGAAACCGATGCTCCAGTGTCTGATAAAGTCGCCCAGAGTTTACTCAGCCGAGTGATTTATGAAGATGAAGGGCTGATGGTGGTCAATAAGCCCTCTGGAATTGCTGTACATGGCGGGAGTGGCGTCGCATATGGCTTGATCGAAGGCTTGCGTGCAGCAACAGGCAAAAAATATTTAGAGCTGATTCACCGTATTGACCGTGATACTTCAGGCTTGGTGATGGTGAGTAAAAAACGCAGTACTTTGAAAACGCTGCAAGATTTATTACGTGAACATAAAATCCAAAAAACTTATGCCGCAATCGTGAAAGGGCAGGTCAGTCTTGACCGTCAGCTTATTGACCAACCATTGTTGCGTTATGAGTTATCCAATGGTGAACGCCGCGTACGTGTGTCAAAAGAAGGTAAAGAATCCAAGACGCAATGGAATGTCGCTGAACGTTTTATGCATGCCACCTTGGTCTATGCTTCGCCGCTTTCAGGACGTACCCATCAGATTCGTGTGCATGGTTTAAGTATCGGTCATCCTTTGGTTGGGGATGAAAAATATGGTCATGAAACAGAATATCGGGGACCGAATCCGCGTCGATTGTGTTTACATGCCATGCGTTTGGAAATCCCGGGCTATCCTGTGATTGAAGCACCTTTACCGGAAGATATGCAAAGTTTGGTGGCGCAATTAAGAGCACAAAAGAAAGACTAGTTGAACCCTGTTCTTTCACTTTTTAACATGTGGAGATCTGATGGTCGAAATTTCCACATGTTTGGCATGAGTGATGACGTTAACAAGCAAGGATGAAAATAAATCAATATCACCTCTCATGGTCTGTGATACGGTAATCTCTATCGGGGAGACTTAAAACCCCGAATCAACGCAACACATATTGGAAGTAATTCATGCAAAAGCCTGTAGAACTGATTGTCTTTGACTGGGATGGAACATTATTTGATTCAGTTGGGCAAATTGTTGAAAGTTTAATGTTTGCTGCGAAAGTTTATGATCAGCCCTTAACACCTGAGGCGGCTAAAAGCATTATTGGTTTAGGCTTGCCTGAAGTGGCTCAAGTGCTGTTTCCTCAAGTTCCAGCCTTACATGAAGATATTTTGAAGTGCTATGGCGATCATTATGTTGAACACTCTAAAGATGATCAGTGGTTCGCTGGTGTTTCCGAGATGCTGTACGATTTAAAAAATCAGAATATCAAATTGGCTGTGGCAACAGGAAAAAGCCGTCGTGGTCTGGATCGGGTCTTGGCTCAAACACAAAGCCTTGAATTATTTGAAGTCACACGTGCAGCCAATGAGACTAAATCTAAACCAGATCCTTTGATGTTGACTGAAATTTTAAATTACACGGGGATTCATGCTGAGCAAGCGATTATGGTGGGAGATACCTCATATGATTTGGAAATGGCACAAAGAATTGCGATGCCGCGTGTGGGCGTGAGTTATGGCGTACATCGCATTGATGTGCTCAAGGCATTTAATCCATTGATGATTGCCAACAATGTGACAGTTTTACATGAATTTTTAAAGACACAAATCAATACTTCAGAGGTTGCTTAGCTGGCGATATACGTTGTTTGCTTTTGGCAAACAACGTCAGCTTATTTAAAACGTATATAACAAGAAAATTTCCTATGAGCCGTTCTATTCGATTATTGACACTGTTACAGCTTTTACGTGAACAGCGTTACCCGATTACTGCACAACACTTGTCCACACATCTAGATATTAGCGTAAGAAGTGTGTATCGGGATATTGAGAGTTTACGAGATCAAGGGGTTCATATCGAGGGCAGTGCCGGATTAGGATTTCAGCTCAAGGAAAACTTTTTGCTTCCTCCGATGAGTCTGGATGAAACAGAGATTGAAGCCGTGTTTTTGGCCTTGCATTGGTTAAAATCCGTTCCTGATCCCGCATTAAAAAATGCCTCACACTCGGTTTTAACTAAACTCAATGCAGTACTGCCGAAAAATAAACAAGAATTGATGAATGAAACCATGTTGCGTTCAGTGAGCTATTGGCTTGAAGTCGATGAGAAAATTGTTGAACAGGTACGCTTGGCAATCCGATATCAGGTCAAAATTGAAGTGAACTATCTCGATGAAAAACACAATATTTCTACGCGAGTAGTCTGGCCATTTGTGTTGGGATATTTTAACGACAAAATGTTGTTGGCTGCATGGTGTGAGTTACGGGAAGATTTTCGTAATTTTCGTTTAGACCGCATACAGGAAATGAAAGTGACTGACACTATTTATCCTGAGTTTAAGCGCCATCTTTTTCACGCTTGGTGGCAAAAAGAATTACAAAAGCAATCAATGATGAAAAGCTCCTGACAAAAACTGACAATGCCCACGCTTATATTACAAGAACCACAATAAAGGAATGGAAAAAATGGGCTTAAAACTATATAGCAACGCACAGTCTAGAGGTCTTGTTGTTGAGTGGCTATTGATAGAACTCGGTGCTGAATTTGAAAAAATTGAGTTGGCTTTTCATACTGAGATGAAATCAGAATCTTATCTGAAAATTAATCCATTTGGCAAAGTACCTACTTTGGTTGATGGAGATGTCGTGATTTATGAAATGGCTGCAATTTGTGCTTATTTGGCAGATAAATTTTTTGATCAAGGACTTGCGCCTGCATTGGATGATCCGAAGCGTGGTTTATATTTCCGTTGGTTGTTTTTTGCTGCTGGCCCGTGGGATGCAGCGAATACCGATCGCGCATTCAACATTGAGATCGGCGATGAACAAAAAATGCATATTGGCTATGGAAATTTTCAGGACACTTATACGGCTTTAATTCAAGGCTTGGAACAGGCTCAGCCTTATTTGTGTGGTGAGCAATTTACCGCGGCAGATGTCTTTGTCGGTTCCATGTTGTTTTGGCAATTGAAAATGGCGTTGATTGAAAGTCACCCTGTCATTGAACAATATATTGATACAATCAAAAATCGGAAAAACTTGAGAAACCCGCAAGCGCTTTTTGTGGATTGATGCTTACAAGAGCCAAACTCAGTGTGGAATCATGCTGGGTTTGCTGCTTTTATCTTTGATTTACAGGAGAGTAATCTGATCGTCATGATCTTAAATTTAAAAAAAAAGAAGAAACATTTATAGGTTGTAGCTATTGTCATAAATAAAATAAGTATTGGCATCGCAATGCCATTTTCCCTGATGCTTAAACTGTTTAAAAAAGTACACGTTTTAAAAAGAGTAGTGACCAGATGCAGTAAAACTGCACCGATTGATCTGGCTCATTAAAAGCACAATCTCCAATTGATTGGATGTGAGATTTAGTCCTCTAAAACGGTATGAAGTCCAATTTTGCAGTTTAAGGAAACATGATGTCGAACGCTGTTGAAACATGCATTGAATCTGTTGCTTTGGCTTTAAGAGAAGCGGAGTTGCTCAAGGTAGCAATTGCACCCGTGCTTCCTCAATTAGGTGACCAAAGTGCTGATGTCGATATTGCATACGCTGTACAGGAAGTAAATACACAACGGGCACTCAAAGAAGGACGCCGTTTGGTGGGACGGAAGATAGGCTTGACCTCAAAAGTTGTGCAGGCTCAATTAGGTGTAGATCAACCTGATTTTGGAATGCTATTTGCGGATATGGCATATGGTGATGGTGAGGCTATTCCTGCCGGTCGTTTGATCCAACCCAAGGTTGAAGCTGAAATCGCCTTGATTATTGATCGAGATCTGACTCAAGAAAAACATACCTATGCAGATATTATCAGTGCAACACGATATGCCTTACCTGCGATTGAAGTGGTTGATAGCCGAATCGAAAATTGGAAAATCTCATTAATCGATACTGTCGCAGACAATGCCTCTTCTGCCGCTTATGTTTTAGGTTCACGCCCCGTTCCACTCGATAATTTAGATTTAGTCAACTGCAAAATGACCATGACACGGGCGGATGAAGTCGTGTCTCAAGGACAAGGCAAAGCCTGTTTAGCCAATCCACTGAATGCAGCAGTCTGGCTTGCGGATGAAATGGTTCGCCGTGGGCGTCCATTATTGGCTGGAGACATTATTTTAACGGGTGCATTGGGTCCGATGGTGGTTGCCCACCCGGGTGATGAGTTCCATGTTGAAATTGAAGGCTTTGGTGCAGTCACTGCCGTTTTCGCTGCTGAATAAAGTGCTTAAGCGCGTTTTAAAGAGAATGAGTGTATGAAAAAGATTAAATGTGCATTGATTGGTCCGGGCAATATCGGTACGGATCTGCTTTATAAATTACAGCGTAGTGAATTTCTAGAGCCTGTATGGATGGTGGGAATTGATCCTGCATCAGAGGGTTTAGCACGTGCTGCAAAAATGGGCATAAAAACCACCGCAGAAGGAGTGGATGGATTACTGCCTCATGTGATTGATGATGAGATTAAAATTGCTTTTGATGCGACTTCCGCCTATGTACATGCGGAAAATAGCCGTAAGTTAAATGAACTTGGGGTGTTGATGATTGACTTGACTCCAGCGGCAATCGGTCCTTTCTGTGTGCCACCTGTCAATCTTGACGTGTTGTTAGATGCTGGCGCGGTACCCAATGTCAATATGGTGACGTGTGGTGGTCAGGCAACAATTCCGATGGTGGCTGCAATTTCACGTGTGCAGCCCGTTCAGTACGGTGAAATCATTGCTACAGTTTCTACCAAATCTGTAGGACCAGGAACACGTAAAAATATTGACGAGTTTACCCGAACCACAGCAGGCGCAATTGAAAAAGTAGGTGGCGCTCAAGCAGGCAAAGCGATCATAATCATCAATCCTGCTGAACCTCCATTGATGATGCGGGATACGGTTCACTGTTTGGTTGAGGGCGAGCCAGATCAGGCAGCAATTACCGCATCTGTACATGCAATGATCAAGGACGTACAAAAGTATGTGCCTGGTTATACTTTAGTCAATGGTCCTGTCTTTGATGGTCAGCGTGTATCTATATTCTTGGAGGTTCAAGGTTTGGGAGATTACCTGCCTAAGTATGCAGGTAACTTGGATATCATGACGGCAGCAGCTGCGCGTACAGCAGAAATGTTTGCAGAACGAATTCTTGCAAAAAATACCCCTACCCTCGAAGCATAAGGAGTGCAACCATGTCTAAGTTGATGATTCACGATATGACCCTACGTGATGGTATGCATCCAATGCGCCATCAAACCTCGATTGAACAAATGATTGCCATATCAACCGCATTGGATGAGGCAGGTGTACCTTTAATTGAGGTAACCCATGGCGATGGTTTGGGAGGTAATTCAGTGAATTATGGCTTTGCAGCAGCAACTGATGAAGCCTATTTGAAAGCTGTGATTCCACAGTTAAAACAAGCAAAAGTTTCAGCACTTTTACTTCCCGGGATCGGTACTGTTGATCATTTAAAAATGGCACATGATGTTGGTGTTTCTACAATCCGTGTGGCAACCCATTCCACAGAAGCTGATGTATCAGAGCAACATATAACCGCGGCACGTAAATTAGGCTTGGATACGGTTGGCTTTCTGATGATGGCACACATGGCATCTCCAGAGAAACTGCTCGAAGAAGCGCAAAAAATGGTGTCTTATGGTGCAAATTGTATTTATGTGACTGACTCTGCTGGTTATATGCTGCCTCAAGATGTCACAGATCGAGTAGGGCTTTTGCGTGCCAACTTAGCTGCTGAAATCGAACTGGGCTTTCATGGTCATCATAACTTAGGCATGGGGGTTGCCAATACAGTCGCCGCAGTAGATGCTGGCGCAATCCGTGTAGATTTGGCTGCAGCAGGTTTAGGCGCTGGTGCTGGAAATACGCCACTGGAGTTATTTGTGGCTGTTGCCAATCGTATGGGGCTGGAGACAGGTGTAGATTTATTTAAAGTACAGGATATTGCTGAAGAGTTGGTTATTCCGATGATGCTTCAGCCGATTCGTGCAGATCGTGACGCAGCTACTTTAGGATATGCAGGGGTATATTCATCGTTCTTGTTATTTGCAAAACGTGCTGAAGCAAAATATGGCGTGTCGGCTCGAGAAATCTTATTGGAACTCGGTCGCCGTGGTACAGTCGGTGGTCAAGAAGATATGATCGAAGATTTGGCATTAACCATGTCAAAAGCAAAACATGCCAGTGCATAAGCCTCTTTGGACAATAAAAAACGCCCAGATCGGGCGTTTTTTATTGTCAATCATCAGCAAAACTTTTTGATGATGTAGTGAAAGGAATAAAACATCAAAATAATGCTTGTCTGACTGGATTGGTTTGCTGTTTTAAATATCGTTTATTTATTTAATATAAACGCTATTTCTTATAAATAAGTAGATGAAAACCAGTATTTTAAAATTCGTGTTAAACATAAAAACACTAATGAATTTTATATTTTAAGAATATGTCTGGATTTTAACGATAAATGAAAGATTATTTTTAGTTTAAAATCATTAAATGCAATATGGTCTTTAGCTGGCTTATTGCTAAAAAGTATTAAAAAAAGTGCCTGAAAATAATTAAACCCGCAACTGATGATTAAATGTCGAATTCATCATACTGTAGTCTGATTTTTTCCATACATGGAGTTGCGCAAGATGGCGGAATGAATTTTGTTTGAATGGAAAACAATCATGCGTCGTCAATCATTATGGATAGCAATATGTACTGTAACAACAGTATTAGGGACGTCTGTAGCTTATGCAGACTTTATTGATGATCGTCAAGTTCAGCTTAAATTTCGAAATTTCTTTTTGGATCGTCAATTAGATCAGCCCAATAGCAGCAAACCACAGGACTTTGGCAGTTGGTCGCAAGCAGTCACACTTGATGCTAAATCGGGTTATGCAGAGCTGGGTCCTTTAAAAGTTGGGGTTGATGTTTTAGCCCAATATGCACTCCGTTTGAGTGGAGATCGAGGTGATAACGATTATGTCATGCCGTTTGATTACCATGATAGGCATCAAGCACGCGATAATGCTAAGTTTGGGGCAACACTGAAAGCCAAAATCAGCCAAACTGAATTAAAGATAGGTGAAATCCTGCCCGTGTCTCCTGTTGTACATTTTGATCCATCCCGTCAGTTACTCACCACATTTGAAGGGGCTTGGTTGGAATCAAAAGAACTTAAAGATAGCAAACTCACCTTAGCCTATTTAAATGGTGTCAATGCACGCTATGAAAATCAGGTGCATGACTTTGGTTTATGGCCAAATGAGTTGAACACCGATCAAGGCAAAGTGCATTCGGGTACAAGTAAAGGAATGTGGATTGCAGGGATTGATTATCAATTTCGCCCTGATCTCACTGCGAGTTATTTCTATGCTGATGTTGAGAATATTTATCGCCAGCATTATCTCGGCATTGCTGTAAATAAACAGATCAATGAACAGCATAAACTTGCAGCACATGTCCGCTATTTTGATCACCAGGACTCAGGGGATGCGATTTATGGTGCAATCGATAATCAGGCACTTTCACTCAAAGGCGCTTGGACATTTGATCAGCACAGTGTTGATGTCGGCTATCAACAAATCTTTGGCGAGACGGGCAATGTGAATGCAATGTTTCCGACCCTTTCCGGCTGGGTGCCACAACCTTATTTGGTCAATTGGTCAGTTGCCAGTTTTATCCGCAAAGATGAACGTTCTTGGAGTCTCGGGTATACCTATGATTTTAAAGACACCATTGCTCAAGGTTTAACTGTGACTGCTCGCCACTATGATGGTTCAAACATTAAAAATAACAATGGAACCCGGGGCAAAGAGCAGGAAGATAATCTTATTGTAAATTATGTAATTCCTGAGGGAAAACTGAAAGGTCTGGGTTTTCAATGGATGTACATCAATGTGAATTATGCCAATGTTCCTGGATTTGTCGATTTGCAGGAGCATCGTGTAGCAACCAGTTATAGCTATCGTTTTTAATGATCTCCAATGTAAAGGAGGGTTGCATAAGTAGCACTCCTTTAACTTGGTATAATTTAAATAAATTTTTTAAAAACAAATGTTTAAATTATCGTTTTTTTGTTGATTGTCATCGTTATTAAGTATCAATTTTAGCTTCATAGACAGGTAAGATTAAGTTTTAGAGCAAACTTTTGAATCTGTATAGATGCGTTTTTAGATGGATTCAGCCCATAGATCAGGTTGTATGAGGAAGTAGTGATGAGCACTGTACAAATCCCGAATTATCAAACAGATACTTTTTTTGGTTTAGAGGATAAATGGATTGAAACAGCCGATGGTGAATTAACTCACTATCACGAAGTGGGTAAGGGTACACCGATACTTTTTTTACATGGTTCAGGTACAGGTGTTTCAGCCGCAGCCAATTGGTGGTTGAACCTTCCTCAGATTGGTGAACAGGCACGTTGTATTGCCATTGATTCCATTGGATACGGACAGACCGTTGTTGCGCCCAATACAGCTTATGGTATTCGCGCTTGGGTAGATCATGCGATACGTACTCTAGATGCATTGGGCATTGAAAAAACATGGTTGGTTGGAAACTCTTTAGGGGGATGGTTGGCTTTTCAAATGGTCTTGGATTATCCAGAACGTGTGCTTGGAATTGTTTCAATGGGGACGGGTGGAGCTCAACAAACTGCCGCATTGAAGGCCCATGCCAATCCAGTTCTGAGTGAAGAAGGGATCAAAAATACGTTGTCGATGTTTGTGGTGGATAAATCATTAATCACTGATGAATTGGTAAAGGTTCGTTTTGAAGCAGCAAAAAATGATTATGCTTCTGCTCGCTTAATGGATGTGGTGGCTGCACGTGACCGTGATCGTTTTGAATTTCCTTTGGACTTTGAAAAAATGAAAGACATTACTGTGCCTGTGTTATTGATACATGGAGTACAGGATGTGGTGATTCCAGTATCACGTTCCTGGGATATTTTAAACACGGTTCCCCATGCAGATGCGCACATTTTTAGTCAGTGTGGACATTGGTCACAAGTTGAAAAAGCAGAAGAGTTCAATACAGTCATTAAAGATTATTTGGCTGCACGCGGCATCAAGTAATTTGACCAATTGTAGTATTTAATCCACAGTTATTGTATTTGCCTAAAAAAATGTAAAGTGTGATTTTCTTAAAACGCCTGATGACATACATCAGGCGTTTTATGTGGAAATGCTAGATCCCCGTCCATGAACAATTAAATCAAACTTGCAGCAACATTGATACAGATGGCTAAAATGGTGGTATTGAATCCATATGCCAGCAGGATATGTAAAATATTTAAAACACGCATTGGGCGAGATGTAATCGACACATCTGCAGTTTGTGCAGAAGTACCAATCACATAACTAAAATATAAAAAATCAGGATAAGTTGGTTCAGGAGTTTGGGGAAAGTCCAACCCTCCTTGTTGATGTTTTGCTACTGCTAAATAATAGTCATGGGCATAATGAATTGCAAAAACTGTGTGCATAAATAACCACGCAGAAATAATGGTTAAGATTGCCAAAACCAAATGCCCAAATTTAGATAAAGTATGATGTGGCATATGGGTAAGTTCAATCACGATGGCAATAAAGCACATGACCAAAGCAAAAATAACTAAAAGTAAAATGATCCACTTACTGGCATCTTGTTGCTGTGCTCGTTTGAGAATATGTGCTTGAGAGGTCGACCACAGTGTTTTCAGGGTAAGCAGCAGATAGATCATGACTGCAATGTTCCAACTGGATAACAGTCGTGTTGACCAAGACCAATCTGTAATAAAACCAAATACAACATACAACATCATGGTGAAGAGAAAAGCGATAAAGAAGTAGGGGCGAGATCGAATACCAGAACGAATATGGTGAAATGTTGATAGAGCCACAGTATTCAACCTCTGGGAGTATTGTTGTGATATTCAGCAGTATCTTAGCTGAAACCTGATCAGATGATTAGACTTAAGTTGTAGTCTGGCTATCTAACTGTAGCATGATCAACCGCCAAAGAGACTTTTCCCAAGTACTCTCTTAGCATTTAAAATGAGGGTAAAAGGACTGTATCGGATAACTTGGTGAGGATCTGGGTTTTAGATTCGCCACCATTATTCGGGGAAGAAATAATGGTGTGGCAAGGGGTATTTACAGCCGACTTAAAAACAGCGGATTTCATTAAGGCTTAAGCATCCGAACGGTTAATGTCGAGATAAAACACTTTGGTGAGTAAGGCGATAAATTTTTGTACTGCTACAGCACTGCCGTTTTTTCTATAACTGACATACAAGTCCAAATAGGGGAGTTCAACATCTAAAGGTCGAATGATGGTGTTACTCATGGTTAAGGGGGCGATATAGCCTGGCAGAATGGTACAGCCCAATCCCATTCCAATCGAGTTGATATTAAATAGAATATTATCTGCTTTTTGAACAATGTTGAATTCAATATGATGCTGTTTGGCAAAATCCAGAATCGTATTGTGTAAAGTACCTGACTGTTCTTCTGCCGGGATAATAAAATCAATCCCATTTAAAGCTTTCACTGGAATGCGTTCATATTTTGCCAATGGGTGGTCTTTAGGTAAAATAAAAATCAGTGGTTCACGTAATACGAACTTGCTTTCAATTTCATCATTATGAAAGTTATGACGGGTAAAGCTGATATCTAACTCACCCTTTTTAATAGCGCGCATCTGTTCAAGATTATTTAAACTCAACAACTCAATTTTTAAGTCAGGATTTTGCACCCTTAAATTGGGTAGGACATAAGGAAAAACTTTCATCTCAGCAACGGGAACAAAGCCGATACGTAGTAATTGTTGTTTCGCCTTGGATACTTGTCTTGCCATAGCAACAGCTTTGTCTGCTTGTGCCAAAGTCAGCCGCGCTTGCTCAAGAAAAACAGCACCTTCTTCAGTCAATTCAACTTTTCTTTTTGTCCGATGTAAAAGCTTTACACCCACATCTTCTTCAAGATCTTTGATCTGCTGGCTGAGTGAGGGTTGTGCGGTATAAAGTCTCAATGCTGCTTTACTGAAGTTAAGTTCTTCAGCCACAGTAATGAAATATCTTAGGTGTCGTAATTCCATATAACTCGTCCAAAGAATAATCCAAAAAATGTCTTACTAAGATTTCGCAAGAGTATAATCTATAAACAATGATGAGGTGAAGATGATTGTAGTATTTAGAAAATAAATGAACTATTAAAACCCATTGCTATTTTAATATAGAAAATCATCTGAGGAATAATTCATAAAACATATTAATTAAAACAAAATAAATATTTCCCTAAAGCTCATTTCAACAGCGATGATTTGTGCAAAGTTGAGTCAATTTATGTATGACCCCACGTTTGTCGCAGGAGAGCTTTCATGAGTGGAAAAATTGATGTGCGTGAAATCGACGCTTTAGTCGATGCACAAAATGGACGTATCTCGCCATCGATCTATACAGATCCAGAACTATACGAACTCGAACTTGAACGAATATTCGGTCGTACTTGGTTATTCCTTTGCCATGAAAGCCAAATTCCTAAAGCAGGTGATTTTTTCAATACTTACATGGGTGAAGACCCGATTATTGTCGTCCGTCAAAAAGATGGCTCAATCAAAGCACTTTTGAATCAATGCCGTCACCGTTCAATGCGCGTTAGCTTTGCTGACTGTGGTAACACACGTGCATTTACTTGTCCTTATCATGGTTGGTCTTACGGGGTAGACGGTTCACTTAAAGATATTCCTTTAGAAGACCGTGCTTTTCCTCAAGGCGCCTGTAAGGAACATTGGGGGTTGATTGAAGTAAATCGTGTTGAATCCTACAAAGGCTTGATTTTTGGCTGCTGGGATGAATCTACTCCCGATTTAATTGATTACATGGGGGATATTGCCTGGTATTTGGATGGCGTGATTGACCGTCGTCCAGGGGGAACAGAAATCATCGGTGGCGTACACAAATGGGAAATCGAATGTAATTGGAAATTTGCCGCAGAACAGTTTGCATCTGATCAATACCATGCATTGTTTTCTCATGCTTCTGCAATCCAAGTTCTTGGAGCAAAACCAGATGATGATGCATCTAAGCAATTGGGGACTGCGCAAACGGCTCGTCCAGTCTGGGAAACCGCAAAAGATGCGATTCAATATGGCTCAAGAGGACATGGTTCAGGATTCTTCTTTACTGAAAAGCCCGATGCAAACGTATGGGTCGATGGCGAAGTAGCGAACTATTTTCGTGAAACCTTTGAAGAAGTTAAAGCACGTTTAGGCGAGGTTCGAGCTTTACGTCTGGCAGGTCACAATACCATGTTCCCAACCATGTCTTGGTTAAACGGAACCGCGACACTTCGAGTATGGCATCCAAGAGGACCGAATAAAACTGAAGTTTGGGCATTTTGTATTGCTGATGCGGAGGCTTCTCAAGAAGTCAAAGAAGCATTTGAACGTTCTGCAACACGGGCGTTTGGTCCAGCAGGTTTTCTGGAACAGGATGACTCTGAAAACTGGATTGAGATTCAGAAAGTATTGCGCGGTTATAAAGCGCGTAACAACCGTTTGATCATGGAAATGGGACTCGGCAATGAAAAAGTCCGAGAAGATGGTATTCCAGGCATCACCAATTATATTTTTTCAGAAACCGCAGCACGTGGAATGTATCGACGTTGGGCAGATTTACTGATTCATGAAAAATGGGAAGACGTTGAAGCTGCTGCAGATGCTTATGAACAGGAGCTTATCAAATGAGTCTAGTGAGCTTGGAGCTTCAACATCAAATCAGCCAATTTTTATATCGTGAAGCCAAATTACTTGATGATTGGAAATTTAGGGATTGGTTGGCAATTTTTGCCGAAGATGTTTCTTATACCTTAAGAACCACACCGAACGCACAAACCCGTGATCGTCGCCGTTCAGTCGAACCGCCAACCACTTGGGTTTTCAATGACAATAAACATTTATTGGAGCGTCGCATAGCACGGCTTGAAACCGGTATGGCTTGGGCTGAGGAACCTCCATCAAGAACTACCCATATGGTTTCTAATATTATTGTTGAGCCTACAGATGTTGTTGATGAATATGACGTATACGTGACATATCTACTCTATCGTACTCAGAAAGAAAAAGATGTGACGATCTATTGCGGTAAGCGCCATGACAAGCTTCGGAAGGTTTCCGGTGGTTTGGGATTCCAAATTTTTAATCGCAAGATCACCTTAGACCAAGTGACTTATAACTCTCACAACTTGAGTGTATTTTTCTAATGAACAAGATTTTTGTATGCCAAATTGATGAATTGGATGAGGGTGAAGCGCTTAAAGTCGCTTGCCATGTCAATGGAATCGAGGCGCTGGCAGTCTTCAATAATGGAGGGGAGTTTTTTGCCATGAATGACCGTTGCTCACATGGCAATGCCTCAATGTCAGAAGGCTATTTAGAAGATGATGGAACCGTGGAATGTCCATTGCATTCAGCTCGATTCTGTTTAAAAACAGGTCAAGCCTTGTGTTTGCCTGCAACTGATGCGATTCAAGTTTTTCCCGTAGTGATTGAAGACGGTGCAGTATATGTAGAGATGGCTGGAGCTTAGATATGGGATGGCTTGAAGGTGAAGTCGCCCTGATCACGGGCGGAGGTTCTGGTTTGGGCTTAGCACTGGTTGAGCGCTTTTTGGCGGAAGGTGCAAAAGTTGCGGTACTCCAACGTTCCCAAGCAAAAGTAGATCTTTTAAAGCAACGCTTTGGTGATCAGGTTGAAACGATTGTGGGCGATGTTGCGCTGTTTGCAGATAACGTTCGTGCAGTTGAAGCCACAGTGGCGCGTTTTGGTAAATTGGATTGTTTCATTGGGAATGCGGGCATCTGGGATCATTATGCAGATATCGTGCATATGAGTGGTGCACAGCTAGAAACCGCTTTTGATGAAATTATGGGAATTAACACCAAATCGCTGATTTTAGGCGCTAAAGCTGCTTTAGATGAACTGGTCAAATCCGAGGGTTCGATCATCTTTACCTTATCAAATTCAGCCCTCTATTCGGCTGGTGGTGGTCCGATTTATACCGCTTCCAAACATGCAGGGGTGGGCGTAATGAAAGAATTGGCTTATGAACTTGCGCCCAAAATCCGAGTTAACGCAGTTGCACCTTCTGGTATGAATGTAAATATCAAAGGTGCTGCGTCTTTAGGACAAGAAAATTTAGGACTCTTGGACGCACGTGATCCAGAAAAAATTGCACGAGGCATGCCTTTAAATTTCTTGCCTGAACCTGAAGACATGACGGGAAGTTATGTACTGCTCGCCTCACGCTCCAATAATCGTCCATTGACTGGGGTGTTAATCAATGCTGAATGTGGTCTGGGAATCCGTGGGTTACGTCAACCTCGCGCAGGTTTTTTTGACCACTGATTTAAAGGATGAAAAAGGCAACTGGCATTTCAGTACAGCCTTCTGTTTCGGAGTTAAACATGAGCGTTAAACTTATTTGTGCTTCGCATAGTCCACTTATGGAGTTTGCATCGCCTGCCGACAAGCGCCAAGAGGATGCTGTTCGATCAACTTTTGAAAAGTTGGCTCAGGATGTGGAAGCCTATCAGCCTACATTGATCATTAGTTTTGGGCCTGATCACTTTAACGGTTTTTTCTATGATCTGATGCCTTCTTTTTGTGTTGGAATTCGTGCGACTGCTGCGGGTGACTGGGATTATGGTAAAGGCAATCTCAAACTGAATGTACCTGAACATACGGCAGTAGAGTTAGTGCGAAAAGTATTGGATGAGGGGGTAGACATTGCATATTCTTATCGCATGCAGGCAGACCATGGGGTCACACAGCCTTTGCATTTTCTCTGTCAAGGGCAACTGGATCGTTACCCCACGATCCCCATCTTTGTCAATGGTGCAGCAGCACCTATGCCAACAACCCAACGAACGCTCGCATTAGGGCGTGCTGTAGGGCAATTTATTCAATCGTTAAATCTTGAAAATGAACGTGTACTCATCTTAGGTACAGGTGGGCTTTCACATGATCCACCGACACCACAAATGGGATCTGTATCCGCTGAGGTTGAAGAGTTTTTGATTTGTGGGCGTTATCCAACTCAAGCAGCCCGTGATGCACGTCAGGCGAAAATCATTTCAGTAGGACAGCGGCTGGCAGCAGGTGATCAATCAATCTCTGTTCCTTTAAATCCTGAATGGGATATGCATTTGCTTGAGTTATTTAAAAATGCTGATTTTAAAGCAATAGAAAAAATGACTGAAGCAGATATTCGTCAACAGGGCGGACGTGGAGGTCAGGAAATTCGATCATGGATTGCCGCATTTGCAGCACTTTCTGAATTAGGAGGTTATGACATGTGCGTTCACTGTTATGAACCGATCAGTGAGTGGATTGCTGGATTCGGTATTGTTTCAGCAGAATTAATCAAGTAATAAGGAAAAAACCTATGAATCATGAGTCTGTTCAGACAGTGGTTATTGTCGGAGCTGGCCAGGCAGGTGCAAATGCTGTCCTTGAACTTCGATCTCACCAATATCAGGGTAGAATAATTCTGATTGGAGATGAACCCCATTTGCCTTATGAACGTCCTCCTTTATCTAAAGATGTCATTCTGAAGCCTGAACAAACCAAGATTGAAATCCTTTCCGAAGAAAAATTGGCAGCACTGAATGTCGAGATCATTCGGGGGAATGGCGTCGTTAAAATTCACCCTGAAGCACATACTGTAGCGTTAAAAAATGGTGATGTAATCACATATGACAAACTGTTACTTGCAACAGGGGGGGCTGCACGTCGTTTACCTGGTTTTGATGCACTGGGACAACATGTCTACACCTTACGTAATCTTGAAGATTCACAAGCTTTGGTTCCAGTACTGCAACCTGGACGCCGTATCATTCTGATTGGCGGGGGGGTCATTGGATTGGAGTTAGCGTCATCAGCTCGTTCTAAAGACTGCCAAGTGACAGTGATAGAAATGGGACCGATGGTTATGGGACGCTGTTCGCCTCAAATATTGAGCGAATTTTTATTGTCCCAACATCGTCAAAATGGTGTAGATGTACAGCTTGAAACTCAAATTACGGACTGTCGACTTGAACGCACAGTGGATGGTGAAGAGGTCGTGGTAAATCTTGCAAATGGTCAAGAGCTGCGCGCTGATGCGGTGATTTATGGTATTGGAATTGTGCCAAATGCCCAACTGGCAATCGATGCGGGTTTACAGGTTGATTCTGCAATTCAAGTCAATGAACATTGTCAAAGCTCGCAGCCTGATATTTATGCAGCCGGAGATGTTGCGACTCAACTGCGTGCCAATGGAACATATCAGCGCATTGAAACCTGGGAAAATGCCAATATACAAGCGGCTATCTTTGCGCGCCATATCATGGGTATTGAACATCCGGTACCGAATCCTGCATGGTTTTGGACCGATCAGTTCAACATTAATTTTCAGTTTGCCGGTGATATGACTGCAACTGAGTGGCATATTCGTGGTGAAATGGATCAACATAAAACCGCAGAGCACTGTTTTGTAATGTTTGGCGTGAAAGAGGGCAAAATCGTGGCAGGTATTACGGTCAATGCAGCTAAAGAAATGCGCCATTTGAAAAAAATGATTGCGAAAAAAGCACTGTTTTCTACGACCAATCATCTCGATTTAACGCAGGATTTGAAAAAGCTGGTAGCTTAATTCAACAAAGCTTCTAAATGGTGATGTGTGAAAAATCAATTAAGATGACGTTGGTTCTGTTCAACGTCATCTATTCATGATTTGGTTACTCGGTTGAATGGATTACTTTCGCAGTTTCAAATGCAAAATTGGAAAGGGATTACCTTCCGCATCAAGTTCAGAGCGCGCCACCTGTTGAAAATTATGCTTAAGATAAAAGTCCAAGGCTCGAGTATTTTGTTGATTGACATCCACTTCATCTGCACCTAATTCAAAAGCTTTTTGAATCAACAGTGAGCCAATACCTTGATCAAAAAAAATAGGGTTTACAAATAACATTTCAATTTTTTGATAAGCAAGCCCCATAAAACCTGCTATTTGCTGTTCGCGTTCCACATGAAACAATTTTACATGATCAAAGTAATGGTGCTGAATGATTAATGCTTTGATTTGTAGAATATGCTGTTCATTTAAAAAGTCATGCGTTGCACGTACAGATGCCTCCCAAATTTCTAATAATTGTGGATAGTGCTTTGAATGCGTCATTAGAATAGGGTTTAAATCAGATTGCATAAAAAGATTCACTCAATTGTGAAAAGCAACAAAAAATAAAAATAAATCACAAGTTGTTTGGTTAATATGAGGCAAGATAGATATAAAAATCAAATTGATGTATTTGATGATAAAAAGCAGGACAATAAATGTCAGATTCCAACAAAATTGTTGTATATGCAGCACTTTTGGGCAATTTAGCAATTGCTTTGGTAAAGTTCATAGCCGCTTATATCACCAATAGTTCGGCTATGTTGAGTGAGGCTGTTCATTCTGTCGTCGATACACTCAATGAAATTCTATTATTGTATGGCTTAAAGAAATCTCAGCAACCTGCCAACTACAAGCATCCTTTTGGCTATGGTCGAGAGTTATATTTTTGGGCATTTATTGTTGCTTTGTTGGTGTTTGCGTTAGGTGCAATGGTTTCAATTTATCAGGGTATTCAACATATTCGTCATCCAGAAGTTATAGAATCACCGTTGGTGAATTATGTTGTACTCGGATTTGCAATGTTGTGTGAAGGTACTTCGTGGTTTATTGCCTTAAAAAGTTTTAAGAAAATGAAAGGGAAAATGGGCTATTTTGAAAGTTTTCGGCGTAGTAAAGATCCCACTACATTTACGGTGCTTTTTGAGGATTCCGCAGCATTGATTGGATTGATCATTGCCTTTATTGGCATATTCTGCGCGCAACAGTTCAATTTACCCATATTGGATGGCGTTGCTTCAGTATTGATCGGTGTGGTTCTTGCAATCTCTGCTTTACTTTTAGCCAGAGAGACTAAAGGACTACTGATGGGTGAAACTGCGGATCCAAAACTACGTCATAATATATTGGAAGTTGCTCAGCAAGACCCAGCAGTCTATTCAGCAAATGGTGTATTGACTGAACAGATGGGGGCTCATCAGGTGATTGCATCATTAAGCTTAGAGTTTAAAGATGATTTAACCTCAGATGAGATTGAAGCCTGTGTCAACCGAATTGAAGTAAAGATTAAAAGTATTCATCCCGAAATCGTGGCATTATTTATCAAGCCACAAACACAACAAGTTTGGCTTGAAAGAATGAAAGGGCGTTTAGAGTAATCATGTCGAAACAAGAGCCAATTATCCGTTTGGACGATAAAACGGTACAAGACCATACAATGCAAGAGAAGACAATTCAATCTGAGCATATAGAGCAATTGCATTATCGAATTGATACTGAAAATTGTTTGTCACATACCTGGTATAAACCCGTGTTTAGTGTAATTGGTTCTAAGCAGCACAATGGTGAACGGTTCTTTAATGAAATACGTAAACCACAAGGACGTAGCCGTTGGGATCTTATGAAATGGCTGGGAACACGTAAATCCTATACCTGGAATGTAGACACTCAAAAAGAAGCCACAGAATTTTATGCAACTAAGCGCCTGCTTCCACAGAATCGACCAGAAGTCGATGATCACGATTGGCAAGTCTGGTTTGTGAGTCATGCCACGGTACTGGTACAAATAGGTCCTTATAATTTCCTGACGGATCCTGTCTGGGCAGATTATGTCAGTCCAAAACATGGACGTGGTCCAAAACGCGTTATTCCTGCTGGGATTGCTTTAGAGCAACTACCTGAAATCCATGCTGTTTTGTTAAGTCATAACCACTATGACCATATGGATTTAGCAACATTAAGATGGTTGCATAATAAATTTGCAATGCCGATTTACACGGGTTTAGGCAATGCGTGTTATTTACCTAAAGAATTCCATGTGATTGAAATGGATTGGTGGCAGTCTGCACTATTTAAAAACTTAAAAATCGTTTATACACCAGCACAACATGGTTCTGGTCGTGGTTTACGCGATCAGAACATTGCCTTGTGGGGGGGATTCTCAGTGCTGTCTGAACATGGTCATTTGTTCTTTGCAGGTGATACTGGCTATGGACCACATTTTAAAGAAATTCAGAAACGCTTAGGTGTACCACGTATTGCATTATTGCCAATTGGCGCATACGAGCCACGTGCGCTGATGAAATATATGCATATGAACCCCCAGGATGCATTTCAGGCGCATTTGGATTTGCAAGCCAAACGTTCTTTGGCGATTCATTACCGTACTTTTCAATTGACTGATGAGCATCGTGATCAGCCCGAACTTGATTTACAAAAAGCCATGAAGAATTCATCAAAAATGGTTAATCCCTTTTACTGTATTCGTGAAGGACGGAAATTGGTCGTCTAGTCTATATCTATGATTGAGATAAAAATAGCTTTAAGTGCAATCGTGCTGAGCCTAATGTTCACTTCAGTTGCGGCCAAACCTGTAAAACTTGCAGCAACTGACGCAACAGATTGTGTTTCAGATGAGCTGTGTGCTGTTGCGGAGCAGTTGACGATGGCAACATCTGAAGCCGGTTCATCATCGAATGACGCTGAACGGATCAAGCCTCTTCATGAAAAATATGATTTGGATACAGGGGATGAATGGAAATTGATTCACCAGCATGCAGATACTCAGTTTTTTGAAAGTATCACCACCATATCCGATGGTAATCAACTGATCCAGGCTTGGGTGAAAAGTGTGAATCCGAAAAAACAATATACAATTAATTATTATCAACTATTATGTAAGGATCGGACATTCACCCGACTTGAACAATTTAAAAGTCGAGATGATCAGGATTATAAACGGGTTAAGCGAGTAGAGCATTACCGTCAAACACAGTCTTTTGATCAGGCAGGTGAATTACTTCCAGTTTTAGAAAAGTTATGTTTGTAGATTAAAATAATATTTATTCCTGATTAAAAATGAGGGAGTTGAATAATGAATAGAATTCAAGGTTTCGTGCTGTCACTGGCACTATCTGGCACTGCTTTTGCAGAGAACCAAAATATCAAGATTAATCAAACTGCATTTGAATTGAAAAGCGTATCAAATCAAGATGATGATGGCTATATACGCAATGATATTGAACTCTATCGAAAAGGCAAAAAACTTTTAACACACACCTTGGATGCAGCATCTGGCGACTGTAGTATTACTCAAATTGAACTGGGGGATTATGCAGTTAAAGATAATCAGCTCATTTTTTATAGTTACTGGGCTGCCGCAGATCGACAGGGGATATGGACCTATCCCTATGGCGTACGTAAGCAAACCTATGCTGTGGACGCACAGGGGAATGTCAAATTGATAGATGCTGTGCTTTATATTGAGGATGTTATCGGTGATCCACTCAGTACAAATCCGGATGAAGAATATCTGCAATTTTTACATCGCTCTCCAAAAAACAGACAACAGCAACGTACCTTGAATGATTATATCCAGACCATGCAAACCCAATATCGGGGGCGTTTTGTACATGGACAAGAGCGAACGTTGCTGATCAAGGAAGTCAAAACACAATTAGCGAAACACATTGCGCGTGAAACGCAGGGGTGGAAACAAGAGTTTGGTCGCAATGTCCGTATGTAAATCTATAAATCTTTAGGGATATTCAAAAGCTGTAATGCAACGATGGACAGTGCAGCCATGGCTGTATTCATTATGAAAGGATTAAAACCTTGGACAAAGTAGTGAGGATAGACAACTGCAACCACGACAATAAAGAACAGCATTGCCACGATATTTAAATAATGGAGCATCTTTGATTGCCTAAAAATTAGAAAGAGTACACCAAAGATGATTTCGCCAATTCCAGAGAGTTCGATCAATCTGGGAATCGATAGAAATTGAATCCCCGTAAATTGCCAAAACTGCTGTTCTTCAATAACCTTAAAAATGAGTTTAGGTACCAGACCTTGATAAATCCACAATACAGCTAAAGTGATGTGGATACTCAACAAGGCGCGATTAATTGTCTGAAGTGGATTCATAAACAACATGTTCCAAAAAATGATGTTGATGATGTGAAGAAACGAATTGACATTGATCTGTTGTACCGAATAGACGATAGCGATTGAAAGCAATTTGGCGATACATAAAGTCTCGGATAAACTTTGGAATTAGATAACCAATTTTTAAACCAGAAAACGGAAGCCCTAATTCTTCGATGACTTTTAAAAATGCTGTAGACTCGCTGATTGCCTGTCCATTTTTAATCACCAACATGGTGTCAAAGTGTTCAGTCGGCATTTGATAATATTTTAAGATGGCTTGACCCAGTGGAGATTGAACGGAAGCCAATTTAAATCTTGCTTGAGTATCGTGCTGAATTAAAAACTTTGCCCAAGCATTGCACAGCACACAAACTTCATCAAATAAGATCATGTCATATTGTTGAATGATATCTTCAATTTTCAGTTGCATGCTTTCACTCTCGATTGGAGTTTCTTTCAATATAGTTGATTTATAGACAATGAAAAACCACCCGACAGGTGGTTTTTCATGTTTCGGTCAATTATAGGAAACCAGGATGCCCTTTGGCTGGGTCGCTGTCTCTAGCAGCTTGTGCATCAGCAACGGTGAGCCCCAATGCTTTTGCAACGCCTTCGCCATATGCAGGGTCACAAGCATAACAGTTACGGATATGACGATACTTGATGAAGTCTAGGGCATCGCCCATCGCACCCGCTGTATTATCAAACAATGCTTGTTTTTGTGTATCATTCATTAAATTGAACAAGGCACGAGGTTGGCTGAAATAGTCTGCATCATCCTGACGGAAATCCCAATAATCGGCATCACCACTGATTTTCAACGGTGGCTCTTTAAACTCAGCCTGTTCTTGCCATTGACCAAAACTATTCGGTTCATAGTGCGGTAAGCCGCCATAGTTGGCATCTACACGACCTTGACCATCACGATGATTGGAGTGAACAGGACAGCGTGCGGCATTGACCGGAATCTGTTGATAGTTCACACCAAGACGATAACGTTGTGCATCTGCATAGTTAAAAAGTCGTGCCTGTAACATACGGTCAGGTGAAACGCTGATTCCTGGGACTAAATTACTTGGTGCAAATGCTGATTGCTCAACATCCAAAAAGAAGTTTTCAGGATTTTTATTGAGCTCAAATTCACCGACATCAATCAATGGATAATCTGCGTGGGGCCAAACTTTAGTCAGGTCAAATGGATGATATGGAACTTTCTCTGCATCTGTTTCTGGCATGATTTGAACTTGAAGTTTCCATTTTGGAAAGTTTCCATTTTCAATCGAATCGAATAGATCACGTTGATTACTTTCACGGTCTTTTGCCACGACTGCTTCAGCTTCGGCATCAGTTAGATTTTCAATACCCTGTTGTGTACGGAAATGAAATTTCACCCAAAAGCGTTCATTGTTAGCATTGATGAAGCTATAAGTATGACTGCCAAAACCATGCATATGACGGAAACTTTTTGGAATCCCACGGTCAGACATCACAATCGTAACCTGGTGTAGTGCTTCTGGCAGTAAGGTCCAAAAATCCCAGTTGTTGGTTGCACTGCGGAGGTTGGTTTTTGGATCACGTTTTACCGCTTTATTTAAGTCAGGGAATTTACGCGGATCACGCATGAAAAATACCGGAGTGTTATTTCCAACAAGATCCCAGTTACCTTCTTCAGTGTAGAACTTTAATGCAAAACCACGAATGTCTCGTTCTGCATCTGCTGCACCGCGTTCACCTGCAACCGTGGTGAATCGGGCAAACATTTCTGTTTTCTTACCAATGTGTGAAAATATTTTAGCGCGTGTGTACTGTGTGATGTCATGAGTGACGGTAAATGTACCAAAAGCACCAGAACCTTTGGCATGCATTCGACGCTCAGGAATCACCTCACGGACAAAGTTAGCGAGCTTTTCATTTAACCATAAATCTTGTGCAAGCAGAGGACCTCGTGCGCCTGCCGTCAAACTATTCTGGTTGTCTACAACAGGCGCACCAAAAGCAGTTGTCAGGTGGGTCACAGGGCATTTTTTTGAGTCTTGGCTCATTCTATTTCTCCATTTTTAATTAATCATGTATTCATTTTTGAATAGATGGAATAGATAAAGAATATTCGCTATTACATGACATTAACTGTATTTGAAAAACCAATATAGTGAACAATTGTTAAATCTATTTGTCCTTAAATTAAATGATTAATCTTTTAATTTAAGGCACAGTACAGTGTTGGGTATCTGCTTTAAGTAGACAGCTTCTATACGAAGCATTGCGTGCTTTTAAAAGAGATAGCTATACTTTAAGTTGAACTTTATTATTTGTAAAATTGATAAAAATATTTTATTTGATTTGTTTTTGCGATTGTTTGTGTTTGGTCTCTAAAAATGACTTTATCAATATTTAATCAATGTTAGTCATGCTGAGTAAATAATGTAGTATTGTTATAGATATCTCATTTTTACCTTTTAAATCCCATCATAACTTAGCGATTTTCCTTATTTGAAATGACACCAAGATGTTGAAGGATTTCATTTTCTAAAGTTCCCCAGGCGTTAAATTCAGGTTCAATCAGCAGTGTTTGCGAGACAAAACCATAGCAAATTCGTTGTACATTTAGGCTGATCTGTTTAAGTTGTTCATCATCCTGAATAAAAGGCATCAATATGTTTTGCCACATCTCTACCATCATGGCATAGCTTTTTTGATAGGTTTCTATACTTGAAACCTGCCGTTCTAATAAAAAAGACTGCGCCCATAAAAACTGTTGGGATTGAATCTGCTCAAGTTGAAAGTGAATGATGTGCGTTAAATAGTCAGAAAAACTCAAATCTGTGGATAAGTCGTATCGGCTTTGTGCATAACTTTTAATAGACTCAGCATTGCTTTTGACATGCTGATAAATGGTTAATGCAATCAAATCTTGTTTTTTAGAAAAATACTCATAAAAGGTACCTAAACCAACACCGGCAATGTCTGTGATTTCTCGAATGGTAATTTTATGGGCAGGACGTTCATGCAAAAGCCGAACAAAGCTTTCAATCAACGCTTCTTGCGTGATACGGGCCCTTGATTGGCGAGGTTTACGACGTACATTGATTGCAGGTAAAGCCATAAAAATAATCCGAACGTCCTTGAAGATATTTTCTTCTATACTGAATGTAATTGGTTAAAACAACAAGACAGGATTTTCAGGATGAACACACTACAGAATTGGCAAACCCATGAAATCAGTAACCAGTTTGATGAGTTGCAGACTTACAATCTATTTGAAACGGATTTGGTTTTGCAGGAAATACTGCAACGGTATGGCAGTACTGATCAGCAAAATCTCAGCAAACTTGCTCAAATTGTGGGTTCTACTGAGTATTATCAATATGCCGATTTAGCCAATCGTCATACACCTGAACTACATACATTTGACGCTCGCGGTCGCCGCATAGATTTTTTGGAATTTCATCCTGCATGGCATCGATGGATGAAGCTCAATCGTCAATTTAATACTCATGCCCATCCATTTAACCGTTCGCAATCCAACAGCAAATGGGTAGATTGGGCAGCACGTTTCTTTCTCAGTGGGCAAGTCGAGTGCGGCAACTTATGCCCAAATTCAATGACTTTAGGCAGTATTCCACTGATCCAGAATGAGCCTGAATTGTGGGCAAAAGTCGGTGAGAAACTACTATCTACTGAATATGATGAACGAGATTTGCCGATTGCCCAAAAAAAGTCAATTTGGTTGGGTATGGGGATGACTGAGAAGCAAGGCGGTTCAGATGTTCGGGCCAATCAAACTGTCGCTGTGCCTGTTGCTGAATCAGGTCGTGGACAGGCTTATTTATTGACGGGGCACAAGTGGTTCTTTTCAGCTCCCATGTGTGATGCACATTTGGTGGTTGCGAAAACTGAACGAGATGGCTTGGCTTGTTTTTTTGTGCCTCGTTGGTTGGAAGATGGCACGAAAAACAACATCCATGTGCAACGTTTAAAAGACAAAGTGGGTAATCGCAGTAACTCAAGTTCAGAGGTCGAATTTAAAAATGCTTGGGGCATCATGATCGGAGAAGCAGGGCGCGGTATTCCAACCATTATTGAAATGGCAAATTATACCCGTTTAACCTGCTCAGTGGGTTCAAGTGCGATGTTAAGACAAGCATTGGTACAATGTATTGCCTACACACGGCAACGTAAAGCTTTTGGTAAACATCTGGCAGAACAACCTTTGATGCAAGCGGTGTTGGCCGATTTAGCCCTGGAAACTGAAGCCGCTATGCAACTGAGTTTCCATCTTGCACATTGTTATGAAAGTGATGATGAATTATCAGTCGCTTGGAAACGCATTATGACCCCTGCTTCGAAATTCTGGATATGCAAGCGTACAGTTGAGTTGACTGGCGAGATGATGGAGGTTTTTGGTGGCAATGGTTATGTCGATACAGGAATTATGGCGCGTATTTTTAAAGAAGCACCCGTAAATACAATTTGGGAAGGTTCAGGTAATGTGATGTGTTTAGATGTGTTGCGTGCCATTCAACGTGATCGCGAATCAATCGAGACATTATTTGAGTCTTTTGCAAAAGTAACATCCCTGAATTCTATTTTACAGGCAGAGTTGCAGGATTTATTTCAATTATTCAGTACACTACAGGCAGACGATTTACAGTTTTCTGCACGTGGTTTGGTCAGCCGTTTAGTGATTTTGGCACAGGCTATTCTACTTAAGCAATATGCACCTGATTTTGTCACTGATGCTTTTATAGCAACGCGTTATCGTCCGTTCTATGGGAGAGTCGTGGGCATGATTGATGCAAAATCAGTAGATGTGGAAAGATTATTGGATAGGGCTTTGGCTTAATTTATTTGGACATGTAAAAAGGGCATTATATAAATAATGCCCTTTCTTTTAGGCGACTTTCATTAAAGCTCAAGCATGAAATGAATCATTGAAATTACTTCTGTTTTTTCAGCTTTTTCTTGAGCTTTTTCAATTTACCTTCGTGTTTAGAGATTTTTTCCAAACGTGCTTTGATTTTCTGCTTTAAAGATTTAACTTGCTTAGACATCATGTTACTCCTTCGTTTGAGTATCCGTTGGCTGATGTTTTTTGATAAAACTACGGATAAATTTTCTTAACTCACGTGCTGCGCTGGTATCCATTGTTTCACAGAGCTGTAAAAACTGATCGCGTTCAGCACTGTTTATGCGAATTAAGAGTTGACCATCTTTTTTATTCACCTTTGTCTTTTTGGGTAATTCAGCCATGACGTATTCATCCCCAAAGGCGATAATCAAAAATGTATATACAAAGTATATGCTTTTCAGGAATTAAGCAAATTTATATTGTTGAAAATATTTAATATTTTGTTTTTTATTGAAAGTTGTTGTAATTGAAATTTTATTTCAGTAAGTAAGTCACTGTTATCGCAGTTGATATCTTTAAATTCAAAATGATGTGTAAAAGCGCAAATCAACAGTGGATTACAAATGGATGGACATAAAGTTCCAGCAGGTTATTTAACCCGTGATTTGGTGAGTTTAGACAGCGCCTTGCTGAGTGTATGGTATATGCAAGGAATAGATTTTAGACCAAACCCATTGATCTAAAATGGGGTTGGTGAATGGAGGGAATTCAACATTTCATCAAGACGGTGAATGAGATTTAATCAGCTCAACTCGGCGATTTAAAGCTTTACCGTTTTCTGTTGAGTTTTCTGCAACCGGTTGAGTATCACCAAAACCTTTTGCAGTTAATCGATTTTGTTGAATCCCAGTATTAGCGGTGAGTGCTTTAACAACAGCATTTGCGCGTTGTTCCGACAGGATTTGATTGTGTTTGGCATCACCTGAACCATCGGTATGACCGTGAATACTTAATTTGAGTTCAGGATTATTTTTTAACAGTTGAATCACTTGTGCTATCTGAGGCTGCGATTGAGGCAGAATATTGGCTTGATCCGTGGCAAAGTTGACCTCGATATTGACCTTACTGTCTTTATCTAAAGCTGTCTTTAATTGATCTGAATTTAATACTTTTGCTGTAATTTCAACAGGTTTTGTTTCAGCCACCAATAAACCGGCATTTCCATTTCCTGTTTGAGTAAGTTGAAACCAGATATTCTTATTCGCTTGGCGGACGACGAAAGTCTGTGTTGGATTGTTGAAAATATCACCTAAGCCAGCAACATAATCCACTTGGAATTTTTGTGGAAGCTTGTCCAATTCTTGTTGAGGAATTTTACTCACTGTAATTTGCTTGCCCCCCAATTGTTGAATTACATTTTCCAGATTACGTTGTAATTCTAAAAAGCTGCCTTCTTTGTAATCCTCATTTTGTTGAATGGCCGCGCTATACAATTTCCCTTCAATGTTTTCAATGTGCTGACCGGTCCAAAACGGTATTCTTTCAAAATTTACCGTGGTTGCATCATGAAACTGATAACCATTTGGCAAAGAAATATATGGAAACTGCCCAAGTGTAATATTTGAAATTGGAATCTGTGAAAGATCAAAAGTATTCTCAATCGATTCGGTTTTTACTGTTTCAGGAGTGACAGAACTTGCACTTGATGCGGCTGTTATGACTTCAGCTTTCTCAGGTTTACTACATCCGATTAAGCCCAATGTTGGAAACACCAACAACAGTAGAAAGCTTGATAATTTTTTCTGCTTGAGCACATTATTCTCCATTTTAACTTATGAGCCGATATTGTATTGAGTATGTTTATATTCAAATTTATCTGCATACTATAGAGAACAGAGCTCAAGAGTTGTACGTGATTTTTAATTTGATTTGTAAAACTTTAATTAAGCTCAAGATATCTGTTGAAGATTAAAATCATGTTTCAGCTCAATCCAAAACATGACTTTGATAGGATCTATAAAAGCAACAGCTATAAAAATAGTGACAAAGTTGATTAATTTAAATACTTGTATTCTGCATAAAAAAGCGTAATATCACACTCCCACTGATGATGTGGTGAACCATAAAATAGGTAAATAAAATGGCAAAGAAGAAACTCATGCCAGAGGTTGTGATTCACAACTTTGTGGCAAAACACATGCATGAAGTCAACAAGAGCCAAGTGTTTGTAGATCGTAAAAAAAATGCAAAACGTGGTTATGAAAAACACAAAAAGGGTCGATATTCTGATGATTATCGACTTTTTTTATGGACTGTGATTTTTGCCTAAACTCAAGAAAATAGAATAAAAACTAAATATTCACTAAACGATTAGATTTTACCATGTCAGCTAAGCCATGATGTTTAAAGTAATACTCCATCCAACTTTTCACCATCAAGGGATTATTCATCGCCACGACTTCTTCGAGTAGCTTTTGCGCATCACTCATTGAAACGTGACAAATCGCTTTACGCACACGCAAGATATTGCTTGAACTCATTGATAACGTATTGAAGCCCATTGCCATCAGTAGAATTGCAGACAATGGATCTCCGGCCATTTCTCCACAGATACTGATCGGCTTTTCGTATTTATGGCACTCTTGAACCAAGCGTGTTAAAGCACGCAGGATAGAAGGGTGGAAATGAGAGTAAACACTTGATACACGTGGGTTATTCCGGTCAACTGCAAGCAAGTACTGGATCAAATCGTTTGAACCCACCGAGAAGAAATCCACCAATTCAGCAAATTCACCAATTTGTAGAAGTACACTTGGCACTTCAACCATGATGCCAATTTTAGGCTTGGTAATCTTAACCTGTTCTTCTTCTTGAACTGCTATCCAGTCACGCTCAAGTAAATAGAGGGCTTCTTCAACTTCACTGACACTGGTGACCATCGGCAGTAAAATATGAAGATTATTCAAGCCAATGCTGGCTTTAAGCATGGCACGAATTTGCGAAGAAAAAATTTCAGGGTGGTCAAGGGTAAAGCGAATGCCTCGCCAACCCAGAGCTGAGTTTTCTTCTTCAATTTGGAAGTAAGGTAAGTCTTTGTCAGCGCCAATATCCAGCGTACGCATCACTACGGGCTTATTGGCAAAGTGACTCAACTGCTGACGATAAATGGCACGTTGTTCTTCTTCGCCAGGAAAGCGCTCGCGTAACATAAACGGAATTTCAGAACGATAGAGCCCGACCCCTTTGGCACCACGTTGAACACCACGAACCACGTCAATCATCAAACCAGTATTGACATAAAGCTTTACAGCCACACCATCAGGCGTTATGGCATCTTTGGTTTCGTATTGCTTTAAATCTTTGGCAATTTGTTCTTCTTCTTTTTGAATCTCTTTGTATCGTGTACGTAAACGGCGTGGCGGATTAACAAAAACACGTCCTTGATATGCATCCACAATCATTTCAACATCATCAAGCGTATTTACAGGTAATTCAGTTACACCCACTACTGTTGGGATACCGAGTGCACGTGCGACAATCACCATATGTGAGTTGGCTGCACCTTCGGAGGTAACGATTGCTGCAATCTTATCGACAGGAAGCTCAACCAATGCTGCCGTGCTGATCTCATCTCCAATCAGAATACTTTCAGAGGTGATTTCCTTATGACTGGTATCACCTTCTTGTAAGGCAGCTAAAATTCGACGCCCAAGATCTTTAAGATCGGAAACACGTTCACGTAAATAATCATCTTCCATTTGGGCAAATAGCGCGACATGACGGTCAATCACATGCTTTACTGCTCCTTGTGCCCAACTTCCATCGCGAATAATCTCTTTGATTTCTGCAGGCAAAGCATTCTCATCCAGCATGCGTAAAAACACACTAAACAATGCCCGTTCTTCAGCCATCAATGAGTCTTGCATTTTGTCATCAAGAGATTGAATTTCTTCACGTACAGAAGCAATTGCATGATCTAAAAGCTTGAGTTCTTCACTGATGTCATCGGCATCACGATCTGGAACAGCGGCAAGGTCCGCAGGAGGATAGAGAATAATGGCACGACCCAGTGCAATTCCACCTGCACCCGATGACCCTTGGAAAGTTTTATAATTAGATGAGTTGCTCGGCTTACGGAATACATCAATATTCCCAACAGCATGAGCATGGGCAATAACACCTGACAGCTGTGCACACAAAGTCACTAAAAAAGATTCCGCCGCCTCGCTAAAGTCTTGAGGTTCAGTATTCTGAACCACCATGACACCCATCACTTTACGGCGATACATGACGGGTACACCCAGGAACGAATTATAAATTTCTTCCCCAGTTTCAGGGAAGTAGGCAAACCGCTCGTGTTTGAATGCATTGTCCAAATTGACAATTTCTTCACGTTGACCGACTAAGCCAACAAGACCTTCCCCTAATTGCAGGGAAACATTGCCCACAGACTCTTGGTTTAAGCCTTTGGTCGCCATGAGTACATAGCGTTGATTTCGTTCATCTAACAGATAAATGGAACAAACATCTACATGCATTGCTTCAGAAACTTGATTGACCATGATTTCTAAAGACTCATGCAAACTGACCGATGCATTGATCTCTTGTACAATGCGTCTTAAAGTGTCCAGTTGCATGTTCGACATAGATCTATGCTCCTAATCTAAGCTATGGTTTAAAGCGTTTTCATCAGTATTATTTATAACAGCACTACTTTGAAAAATCATTCACATTTTTGAAGAAATTTCAGGGGTGTAGTGTGGCATTTGCATACATAACTCCATCATCGCCTTTCGATAAACATCACGTTTAAAATTCACCACTTGACCAAGCGGATACCAATAACTGACCCATTGCCATTGATCAAATTCTGGCGGATCAGAGAGATTCAACTGAATATGTTTCGTTGAAGCTGTGAGTTTGAGTAAAAACCATTTCTGCTTTTGTCCAATACAAATCGGATCGGAGTCCGAACGAATGTATCGAAGTGGCAAACGATAATGCAACCAGTCGTCTGTCTGGGCAATTATTTGGACGTGCTCGGGTAAGAGCCCAACTTCTTCACGTAGTTCTCTAAAAAGAGCTTGCTCAGGAGTCTCTCCAAATTGGATACCTCCTTGAGGAAATTGCCATGCATTGTGCCCAATGCGCTTTGCCCATAAAACTTGTCCAATATCATTTGCCAAAATGATCCCGACGTTGGGTCGGAAACCTTCTGAGTCGATCATTTGGCTACCTAAAATTTGTTAATTTCATCTGACTTTATATATGGGGACTGACACTCTTTTGTCCAACTCGATAAAGTCAAAGTAATAATGTTGTAAAATTGCTATGATCTTAACGAATTTCTATCGACTAGCGGTGATAGATTTACAATTTTTTTCTTAAATTTCAGTTTAAACGAGTATTTTCATGAAATTGGCGCTGTTTGACTTAGATCACACCTTATTAAATACAGATTCGGACCATTCTTGGGGAGAGTTTTTGGTCAATGAAGGCTTGGTTGATCCTGTTCACCATCGTGCGATGAATGATCAGTTTTATGAAGATTATAAAGCAGGACAACTTGATCCGATTGCCTACAATGAATTTGTTTTTGAGTTTTTAACTCAACATGACAATGACTATTTAACTGAATTACATCAGTTGTTTATGAAAAAAGTCATTCGTGCCCAGATGCGTCCGAAAGGTTTTGCTACGATTCAAAAGCACAAAGATTTAGGACATGCCTTAGTGGGGATTACCGCTACTTCTGATTTTATCACTGCACCTATTTTTCGTGAATTTGGAATTACTGAAATTATTGCCACCAATGCAGAAATTAAAGATGGACAATATACGGGTAAAGTAACCAATGTCCCATGTTATCAAAAAGGCAAATTGGTACGTCTGGACCAATGGCTTGAGGGACGTAATGTGACTGAATCTTGGGCATATTCAGACTCGATCAATGATCGCTTTTTGCTGGAGTACGCAGATCATGCGATTGCCGTAAATCCGGATGATCGTCTGGAAGCCTTAGCCAAACAACAAGGCTGGGACATTCAGGATTGGTCGATCTAATCGGGTTTGTCGGTCGATAACAGCACTTCGGTGCTGTTTTTTTATGACTCTCTAAAACTTTGATATAAACCATCCCGCAGAATGTTCTGTCCTTCAAAACCACCGCAGCAATAAAAATCCAGTATGGTTCAGGATAAAAAGACACCTTTATTTATGGATAGAGATACATGTGTATGCTGGAGTGATTCAATCCGTGTTTTAGCTTAAATTTTGCTCATGTCAATGAGTTGAAAATGCTGAATTGGATGTTAAATTTGATCTGTTCATTAATTGTAAATATTTTTACAAATGAATATTTTGTACTTCATTTTCAGTGTAAAAATGCTATGTTGATCTGAGAATTTTTCAAAACTGATGGAGATTATATAATGAGCCAGACACGTCCAAGAATGACCAATTTATTTGAACAACTTGGCTTAGATTCTAGCGAAGAAGCAATTCAAGATTTTATTGAAAATCATCAGTTAGATGCAGACACATTTTTGACTAAAGCTGACTTCTGGACTGAGGCACAACGCCAGTTTTTAGATGAAAAATTGAGTTCTGATGGGGAGTGGGCGACTATTGTTGATCAGTTAAATGAGTCTTTACATGAAGATTCAGTCAAATAAGACTAAGGACATTCTCAGCTTCTTCAAGCGCTCATTACTCATATAATGAGCGCTTTATTTTTGCTTATTTCATCATTTCAATTAATTCCTGAACGGCTCTGGATTGAGTACGAGCAGGATGCCAAACCATTCCCAACTGACGGTTCATCTCGAAATGAAGGTCTAACTGTTGCAAGTCTTGATTGAGCAGGGTCTTTGGCAAAACAGACCAACCTAAACCGATTGAAACCAGCATTCGAATAGACTCTAAAGGGTTATTGCTCATGGTGATTTTAGGTTTTAAGCCTTTCTTTTCAAATTCAGCTAGGGTGATCTGGCTGGTATAGGTCTGTGCGGCAGGCAATAAACTTGGGTATTCAATTAAATCTTGAAGTTTAAGATTTCTTTTTTGTGCCAACGGATGAAAAGGAGCCACAACGAAAACCAAAGGATCATTCCAGATGGTGATATAACTTAAACGTTCATCCCCCTGCGGTGGAAGGGTTAAAAAAGCAAGTTCCAAGTCACCTGCCAACACTTGTTCATGCGCTTGTTCAGAATCGACAAAATGTACGTCCAGTTTAACTTCTGGAAAGTGCTGTACATATTTCTTTAAATGCTGTGGTAAATGATGTAAACCAATGTGGTGACTGGTTCCAATTTTGAGTTTTCCTCGTACTTCACCTTGTTCATGACTGAGAGTATGGTGAATATCGCCCAATTCATTCAACCAGTTTTTTACCTTGGGCAATAGCGAATGTGCGGCATGAGTTGCTTGAACACCACGTCCTGCAGATTCAAATAATTTGACGCCGAAATATTCTTCTAAACTATGTATTCGTTTGGTCACGGCAGGCTGGGTAATAAACAGATGTTCTGCTGCCATCGAAATAGAACCAGTTTCCATAACTTTGACAAAAGCTTCAAAAGCAGCGAGATTCATAATATTTCCATCCATAAAGAATTTTTATGTTTAATTCATTATTGAGAAATTTTAAGAATTAATCAAAGTAATTTTCACTTTTTTTCAATTTGGGTGATTTGTGTCTTCACTTGCTTACCATGATAAAACTTTCATACAGGTTTAAGCTGTACACAGCTGAGTCGACTGATTTATAGTGTGGGAATAAAAATAACCAAGGAAATATTATTTGAATCCATCTCCTCGAATCACCCTTGACGACTTTCAACAACGCACTCGTGACACATTGCCAATATCTTGGATAAGATTTCTTGTCATTATGCTGATTCTCGGAGCAATCAGTTTATTATTTTTATACTTCTTCCAGATTTATTTTCTGGTCATTCTTGTGGGAATGATCGGTATATTCTGGTCGAGAGCGCGTTTGAGAAGACTGCGAAAAGTCCGGACATGGAATAACTTTAAAATTCCTGCCGAAGTCTGGCGGGTATTTGGACAGCGACATCCCAATATTTCGACATCATCCTATCCTTATATTGAAGAGGGTTTTAAAGATTATTTAGCAATTCATCTTTTACGTAAAGATGCCTATGCCATGCCTTCTCATTCTGTAGATGCCCTATGGCATATATTGATTGAGGAGTTTGATGCATTTTATCAAACAATGTGTATGAACTTTTTAGGGTATGAGTTGATTCATCAACCCCATGATCCCTTACCGACCGAAAAACAAAGAGCAGCACAGAAGCAGCAATTGCTCAATACATGGCAAAGTACGTGCCATTTACATGGTTTAAATCCAGAAAAAACGCAAATTTTACCGAGATTATTTCAGATAGACGGACATATTCGTTGGGAAAAAGGGCTGATTTTCAGTTTGCCTTTTATGATTGGAATGTATAGCCAAATGATGAGCTCAACATCAGATGCTTCTTCTACGGCAACCACATCGTCTTGCTCATCCTCAACCTCGTCATGTTCTTCAAGTTCCTGCTCTGGTTCGAGTTCTTCACATGATTCTGGGCATTCACATGGTAGTGGTTCGGATTCTTCATCTTCCTGTAGTAGTTGTAGTAGCTGTGGAGGAGGTGGTGGTGACTAGGACCTCTTGCCACAGTCAATTTATCTAGACTTTAACTTCTGCTCTTTGAGCAACTTTTTGATCTCTTTTATTCCAGACCTTTTCATGGAAAAAGAATGCAAAGGCTTGAACCGTAGGTTCGAGTAAACTTAATGTCACAGCCATCCAAAAGTTACCTGTCACCACATAAGCCACCAGCATTGCAACAGTGATATGCATAATGTAGTAGCTTAATGTTTTCTTGAAAACGCGTTGATTGTTTTGTAAGAAGTTTTGGATATTTGCCATCAGATTCACCACTTATTGATTCATTATTTAAATAATAATCATTATCAATTGTAATGTAAAAAGGTTTTTTTGACTCAAGCTGATTGGATTTATAAATAAACATAAAGAATAATTGAAAAGAATTTACCAACAACCTAGATTAATCTGTAACAGAGCGGTGATTACTTTTATCATTGCTTTCAAATGCTCTGAAAAAATTGAAAGCTGAGTTACTGTAGCATTGATGATCAAGCAGATTGATTTTATGAGAGATTCAGGGGCTGACGAGCAATAAATTTTTAACTTCATTGCGGTTATCTAAAATGAATCTTGAATTTTGGCCAGGCTCTTCATTTCAAGATATGATTTTTTGAACCGTATGAATAGAGCATGATTTCAAGTCATTTATCTGGCAAAAAAATGGTATGGAAATGGCTGCAAAGGATTCCAAAAAGTTTTTAAACTGATAAAAATGATAAATTAGATTTATGTAAAAACGTGGTTATAATCGACATTAATGAAAGAATTACCCAGTCCAGTGGAGCACATCGACATGGCAGGCGAAAACCAAAAAGCAAAAACCTTATATGATAAATTATGGGATGACCATCTAGTAAAACAACGAGATGATGGCTCTGCATTGCTTTATATCGATCGTCATTTATTACATGAAGTAACCTCTCCTCAAGCATTTGAAGGTTTACAGCTTGCTGGCCGTAAACCTTGGCGTTTAAGCGCCAATGTTGCAACACCTGACCATAATGTACCGACTTCAACCAAAGAGCGTTCGGAAGGAATTGCTGGAATTGAAGATGATACGTCACGTATCCAAGTGCAGACTTTGGATGATAATTGCAAAACCTTCAATGTGGTGCAATTTGACATCAATGATGTTCGCCAAGGGATTGCGCATGTGGTTGGACCGGAACAAGGTTTAACTTTACCAGGAATGACAGTGGTATGCGGCGACTCGCATACGGCTACACATGGCGCATTTGGCTGCTTGGCACATGGAATCGGGACTTCGGAGGTTGAGCATGTTTTGGCAACCCAGTGCTTAGTGCAAAAGAAAATGAAAAATATGCTGGTCCGTGTCGATGGTACATTGGGTCAAGGCGTGACACCGAAAGATGTGGTTTTGGCCATTATCGGTAAGATCGGGACTGCTGGTGGTACAGGTCATGCCATCGAATTTGGTGGTCAAGTCTTCCGCGATATGTCGATTGAAGGTCGTATGACTGTTTGCAATATGGCAATCGAAGGTGGTGCGCGTGTCGGTATGGTTGCCGTTGATGAGAAAACCATTGCGTACGTAAAAGATCGACCTTATGCACCACAAGGTGAGCAATGGGATGCAGCGGTAGCGTATTGGAATACTTTGCATTCTGATGATGATGCACACTTTGATACGGTTGTCGTTTTAAATGGTGCAGAAATTGAGCCACAAGTATCTTGGGGAACTTCGCCTGAAATGGTGATTCCTGTTTCTCAAGCGGTTCCAACGTTAGAACAGGCCAAAGATGACGTGCAACGCAATGACTGGACTCGTGCTTATCAATATATGGGTTTAAATGCAGGTCAGGCATTGGCAGATATTCAATTGGATCGTGTCTTCATTGGTTCATGCACCAACTCTCGTATAGAAGATATCCGTGCCGCCGCTGCTGTAGCCAAAGGTAAAAAAGTGGCTTCAAGTATCAAGCAAGCGATGGTGGTGCCGGGTTCTGGTTTGGTGAAACAGCAAGCAGAAGCTGAAGGTTTAGATAAAATCTTGATCGAGGCCGGATTTGAATGGCGTGAACCGGGTTGCTCTATGTGTTTGGCAATGAATGCGGATAAATTACAGCCTGGTGAACACTGTGCATCGACTTCAAACCGTAACTTTGAAGGTCGTCAGGGGAATGGGGGGCGCACTCATCTTGTGAGTCCGGCAATGGCAGCAGCTGCGGCGATTGCAGGGCACTTTGTCGATGTTCGTTCATTCTAAGCTGGGTTAAGGAGCAAATTATGAAAACTTATACCGTTGAACAAGGTATTGTTGCACCATTAGACCGTGCCAATGTAGATACAGATTTAATTATTCCAAAACAGTTTTTAAAATCGATTAAACGTACGGGTTTCGGTGACAATTTATTTGATGAATTGCGTTATTTGGATGAGGGTTATCCGGGGCAGGATAATTCTAAGCGTCCTAAGAATCCGGATTTTGTTTTAAACCAGCCACGTTATCAAGGTGCATCCGTTTTAATTTCTCGCGCAAACTTTGGTTGTGGTTCAAGTCGCGAGCATGCGCCTTGGGCGTTAGAAGAGTTTGGTTTTCGTACCGTGATCGCACCAAGTTATGCAGATATCTTTTTCAACAACAGTTTTAAAAATGGCATGTTGCCGGTCATTTTGTCTGAAGAGATTGTTGATCAATTATTTAAAGAGTGTGCTGCTACTGATGGTTATCAGCTCACGATAGATTTGGAAGCACAGGAAGTACGCACACCAAGTGGTGAAGCATTCAAATTTGAAGTAGACCCATTTCGTAAGCATTGCTTATTGAATGGTTTGGATGATATCGGCTTGACTTTACAGGCAGCAGATGAAATTCGTGCCTATGAAGAAAAAACTAAACAATCGCGACCTTGGGTATTTGCTGAAATTCAAGCCTGATTTTCGGTGAACATTTTACACGTAGCGTGAATCCCCAACTCTTGATAACATGCAGTGCATAACAAAATGAATGTTGGCTCGGGAATGCAAGGTTGGGGTTGAGCGATGACTAAGTTTTTAGGTCGTGGTGTTTTAATCAGTTTGACAGGTTTAATCCTGAGTGCATGCCAATCAGCACAAATGGTTGATTTGGTCCGTATTAAACAAGCTGAAAAAAATCAGATGAGCCAAAATACAGTTTCAGTTTATTGCTCAGGCGCAGAGCATTGTGAATTTGCGCGATTAAATGATTTGATTATCATGCAGGAAAATACACAGCGTGTGAATCGTAAAGCCATTGATAAGGGTTATCTAAGATTAACAGGTAAGCCTTTGGATCAAATTGGTGTGTATTTAACGATTCCACCGCAGCAATATGAAATGGTGGTTAGATTCTATCCGATTACCAAAGACCATGCTGAAGTTTTCCATGTGATTCATGATTTTAAAGCAAATCAAAAATATACATTTAAAATGTATCGCCAAAGATCACAGGGTACAGGAAGCTTATTGAATGTTTCCTCACCCACGCCGCTTTGTGTCGACATGCTTCAAGAAACTCGAACAATTCGCCGTTTCTGTCGTCCTCATAATGCAGTGACAGGTGTAAGCGAATTTGTTGAACAAAAAATTTAATCTCAAATCAGTAGAGATACTGAATATAAATGGAACTGCAAATGTCTAAACAAATTTTGATTTTGGCAGGTGATGGTATCGGTCCAGAGATCGTTGCCGCTGCTGAAAAAGTACTTACGCGTGTCAATGAAAAATTTAATTTAGGTTTAACATGGGAACATGGTTTATTGGGCGGTGCTGCAATTGATGCACATGGCGAACCTTATCCAGCAGTGACAGCAGACCAAGCAAAAAAAGCAGATGCAATTTTACTCGGTGCAGTGGGTGGTCCAAAATGGGACACGATTGAACGCTCAATCCGCCCTGAACGTGGGTTATTGAAAATCCGTAGTGAATTAAACCTATTTGCAAACTTACGTCCTGCAATTCTCTATCCACAGTTGGCGGATGCTTCAAGCCTTAAGCCTGAAATTGTAGCTGGCCTGGATATTTTAATTGTTCGTGAACTCACAGGGGGCATCTATTTTGGTCAGCCACGGGGTATTCGTGAGCTTGAAAATGGTGAGAAGCAGGGGTTTAACACCGACGTCTATGCAGAGTCAGAAATCAAGCGTATTGCTAAAGTTGCTTTTGAAATGGCGAATTTACGGGGGGGTAAAGTCTGCTCGGTGGATAAAGCCAATGTTCTTGAAGTCACTGAGCTTTGGAAACAAACGGTTACAGCATTAAAAGAAGCGGAATATCCGAATATCAATCTTTCGCATATGTATGTAGACAATGCAGCTATGCAATTGGTACGTGCACCAAAGCAATTTGACGTGATTGTCACAGGCAATTTGTTTGGTGATATTCTTTCAGATGAAGCTGCGATGCTCACAGGTTCGATTGGTATGCTTCCATCTGCATCTCTGGATGAAAACGGCAAGGGAATGTATGAGCCGTGCCATGGTTCTGCACCTGATATTGCAGGACAAAACGTAGCCAATCCGTTGGCAACAATCCTTTCTGTTGCCATGATGCTTCGCTATACCTTCCGTGAAGAAACAGCTGCAAAAGCAATTGAAGATGCTGTAGGACAAGTTTTAGATCAAGGCTTGCGCACTGGCGACATTATGTCTGAAGGAATGACCAAAGTTGGAACAACCGAGATGGGTTCAGCGGTAGTCACTGCAATAGGTTAATTGTTTGTTCTCAATGTTCTTCCAAAACACAGCCTAGGCTGTGTTTTTTATACGTAAAATTGCCCAGTAAAATTAACATGCACGCCCCGTATATTGAACAGATTCGGCAATAGCATTGTTTAATTTAAAGGTGACTCTGCAATTAAAGTTGATGTCATAACTGGGTGTACCTGCCGTGTCATAGCGAATGACAGGCATTCCCATCGCATTTGAACCCACAGTTGCATTGCTTCCTGTCATAGGGATATTGATAGGACGAAGGATGGTATACGTTAATGTGTCAGTGGTGGTTTGGATGTGATCACTGACTTGATAACCTAAAGCTTTAAAGTTTAGCTCGGCTTGTATTTCACTGCTTGATTTACCAATAAACTGCTGTAAATATTGATCTAAATTTTCAGGTCGGGTGTCGACACTCTGACAGCCTGCAATGCTGAAAGTAATCGACACACACGCATAGACGTATAAATATTTTTTCATCAGCTTCACCCAATCAAGTGAGAGTTTGATTTGAAAGACTCAATGCAATGAGTTTAATCAATATATGGATCAGTGTCTGTAGACAGATTGCGAAATCGGATTTACTCCCAAAAACTTAAATTTGTAATCGTATCCAGTAAAAAAGCCGAAAATATTGAAAACAGAGCAATAAAAATTACACGAGCGCAAAAATACGTGCCTTGTACAGGATTATAAGTAGATTAAATTTGAGGTATGTTGGTCGCGATGTATATTCAGGAACAGATTTTAGCGTCAACGACGCAATAACTAGACAATAACAATGTATCGTAAGCCAGATGATATATTTTATAGATATTGAAAAAGCCACCTCATAGTGGCTTTTGCTTACACTAAAACTTAGCGTGCACGATAAGTAATACGACCCTTAGTTAAGTCATAAGGTGTCATTTCTACTTTTACATTATCGCCAGTTAAAATACGAATATAGTGTTTACGCATTTTACCAGAAATGTGAGCAATCACTTCGTGACCGTTTTCTAAACGTACACGGAACATAGTATTAGGAAGCGTTTCGGTGACAACGCCTTCGAACTCGATAAGTTCCTCTTTATTGGCCATAGCCTACCTGATGATCAAATTGGAAAGGCGCAAATTATAGGCAATTTTTTATAGAAAAACAAGATTATTCGGTATGGGAAGGTGGCAGATGACTTGAAAATAAGCGAACATCTTGTTAAACAATTTCTACAAAAAATAGCGGATAAATATTGTCAGTTCGGTCAATCGACGGTAATCTAAATCAAAGGTTTTAAGTATAAATGAATAACATACAAGGAAGGGCACTGCGTGAGCCAGCTAACTGATGCTTCGGTTGTTTTACGATTAGGCTATCAAGCGATCCGTCGTGCAGGATTGCCGACAGAAGAAATATTATCAAAGGCAGGTGTGGCATTGGGTCAGGTTGATCAAAATGCACGAACACCATTAAATGCACAATTTGCGTTTTGGGTGGCTGCTGAGGAAGTCAGTAACGATCCAGATATTGGTTTACATCTCGGAGAACATTTACCCCTTTACCGTGGACAGGTGATTGAACATTTATTCATTTCAAGTGAAAACTTTGGTGAAGGACTCAAACGGGCACTCGCATATCAACGTCTGATCAGTGATGCTTTCCATGCGAAGCTGGTGGTTGATGATAATGGACGATGTTATTTAACCAATGGTGAACAGCCTTGGGGCGAAAATATTGTCAATCGTCATTTTTCTGAGTGCGCCATTTCGGGCATTTTACGCTTCTTTAAATTCATTACTGAAGGACGTTTTGAACCGATCTATATCGATTTCAACTTTTCTCAAGGTGCCTCTGATGGAGAGTACTATCGTGTTTATGGCTGTCCTGTGAGTTTAGGGCAGAAAGAAACGCGTTTGTATTTTGACCCTGCCATTTTAGACTATCCATTGTGGCAAGCTGAACCCGAACTTTTACAGTTACATGAGCAGTTAGCGATTGAAAAGCTTCAAGAACTGGCGCGTTATGATTTGGTCGGTGAGGTTCGCCGGGCAATTGGTTCAACTTTGGAGAGCGGTGAAACAACTTTAGAAACAGTGGCTGCTCAATTGAGTATCACTCCTCGTCGTTTGCGTACCCAGCTGTCGGAAGCCAATACCAGTTTTCAGCAAATTCTTTCAGATTACCGCTGTCGTTTGGCCAAAAAACTCTTGGCCAATACCAATGAAAGTGTTGAACGTATTGTATATCTCACAGGTTTTTCTGAGCCAAGTACTTTCTACCGAGCGTTTAAACGTTGGACCAATGAAACACCTGTTGAATATAGAAAGCGTAAACAACGTTAAAGAATGGCTTTCAATGACTGAAAGGCTTGGTATTGTTTAATATTCAAAAAAATCCTTCACTAGAGAAGGATTTTTTATGCCTAAACGAAAAGATTATTCAGGCATATTTAACCAATGAGGTCCTAGAGGGGGGCGGGGCAATTCAAACTGTTCAGGATAATCTGCATGAATGAAATATAAACCATCAGGAGGGGCGGTAATTCCAGCTGCTTTACGGTCCTGTGCTGCAAAAATCTGGTCAATGTGATCAATTTCATACATGCCCTGACCAATTTCAAGCAGGCAGCCCATAATATTGCGGACCATGTGATGCAAGAAGCCATCAGCCTGAATATCCAGAACCAGATAATTGCCATGGCGAATTAAACGACAGTGCTTGACATGGCGTACAGGCTGATTGGACTGACATGCTGCAGCACGGAAACTTTCGAAATTATGCGTTCCTTCAAATTTTGCAGCCGCTGCAATCATTTTATCCACATCAAGTGGGTAATAAGCGTGGGTTACTTGTTTATGCAATAAGGCGGGGCGATTTGCCGACTGATATACAACATAGCGATAACGGCGTGCTTGAGCTTTAAAACGCGCATGGAAATCCATATCCATTTCTTTAATCCATTGGATGGAAATATCCTTGGGTAATTGGCTATTAGATCCCATTAACCAGCCACGCATGGGACGAATTGCATTGGTATCAAAATGAGCAACCATATTGGTGGCATGAACACCTGCGTCGGTACGTCCGGCACCATGTAAGATAATCGGTTCGTCAGCGATGGTGCTCAGTACTTTTTCCATTGTCTCCTGAATACTACGTACGCCAGGCTGTTGAGTTTGCCAACCTTTATATCGAATGCCACAAAACTCAATACCAATTGCAAAGCGTTGCATAAATACCTCTATTCAGGATGATCATACCAATGGTTATGCCATTGTTGCGAAGTCGGGTATTGTAAATAAATTTTCAGAATTTTGGCATAAAGATCTGCTTGACTGAGCGCATCACTGACTAAAATTTTTGAGTCCTGAATCCATTGGCTAATTGCATAGCGTTGATCCATGCCGCCTAGAGGAACTTGAGTGGATAAAATAATTTGGCAACCTTTGGTCTGTAAGTTTTTAAAACTTTGAATAATGCCTGTATCAACAGCCAAATTTCCAACCCCATAAGCTTGGATAATTAAAAAGTGCGGTGGATGTTGAGCGAGGGTGTTGAGATTATTTTTAAACTGTAATAATTCAGTCGGCACCATCATCCAATTTACAATATTCAATAATCCGGCTTTTTCAATATGTGATGGTTGGATTTGAAGAATAGACGAGTCCTGATGAATAGGCTCTTCTGCTTTTAAGCCTCTGAATGCATCCAAAGCAGTACTATGGGTTTTTAGCGCAGTCTGGGCATGAATCACTTGATGGAAGAATGCAAGATAAACACCTACAGGTAATTTGGTGACGGCATCAAGTGCTGTATTTAAATTATCAATTGCATCGGTAAACTCACGTGTGTCATTGCCTTGAAGATTGAGTAAGGGGTATTGGCTCCCTGTAATAATGACATGACATGATTGAGCTAGAAAACGAGATAAAGTCGCCGCAGCATAGCTGAGGGTATCGGTCCCATGAATCACAACAAAATGCTCGAAACTTTGTCGTTGCAAGCTTTGAATTTGTTGAACCAGCATTAACCAATCAAGAGCAGTACATGCACTACTGTCTTTAATACTGGCTGCTTTAAAGCATTCAATTTTCAGTTGAGGCGGGAGAATCCGTTTGAGCTGTGGAATGAATTCATGTTCAGACATGGGAGCTAACGGCTCGCCAATGCATCCAAAAGTTCCACCCATGTAAATTAAAGCAATTTTTTTGTTCATAATAAAAAGCAGCCATGAATGACTGCTTTATCTTAAATCGCTGAACGATGTCTGACAATTCGTATTATCAAATTAAAACAGACCATAACTTCATGAAGCAATTTGGCTCAGTAAATTCTGCGATTGTTGGCGTTGCTCAGCCGTATATACAGACTCATCCTGCGACAGTAATGCACGTGCTGAAGCATAAGCACCGAGTTGGATATATTGTTGGGCTAGATCCAAATTGAGTTGAATTTCATTAACTTGGGCAAGTTCTGGAAATGAAGCTAATAGAGGATCAGTTGTTTCAACAGGCGTAACTGCTTCAACTTGATCCGGGACTTCTAAATTCAGTTGGGAAGCAAATGATTCAGGTTCAGACGTTTGTGATTCTGCTTCTAGATCAAAATGGAAAGCAGGCTGTGTCTCAACAGACGTTTCAGCTTCTGTTGGTGTCAATTTAAATTCAAATGCCTGAGGCGCTTCAGTCTGTTCCTTTTCAGGCGTTGCAACCGGTTCAGCAAAATCCAGTTTAAATTCAGGTGCAATTTCAACTTCGACTGGTTTTTCAACAGGCGCAACAGTGGGCTCATTAGCTGTAAAGCTAAATTCCAAAGGTGTTATTGTTTCTTTTGCAGTCTCAGTTGTTGGTTCAACTGTTTCGAAAGAAAACTCTACCGTAGGCTGTGCCTGTGGAGTTGAATCTAAATTAAATTCCAGTGGTTGTACTGGCGGCTTTTCTTCTGATTTTTCTTGAGCGACTGACGCATTGAATTCAAGTGTCTCAACATCATCGCGAATAGGCGTTTCTGAGTTTGCAGCAGCTGGTGTTGCTGGAGTTGTTTCTATATTGCCAATCAAGGCATCAAATGCAGCAGTATTTTTGACTTCTGGAACCACAGGATCTGGTGTGGGTGGAACAAAAGCAATCGACTCAATCGGACTTTCAGTCTGAGTTGCTTTTTTCTTTTCTTCAGCCTGGGCAACAATATCGTCAAGACCCAAGGAGCGAATATGGTTAATCAATTGATTCACTGCAAATTCGTCTTTTTGTGCTAAATGCACATCCAGAAGATAGAGATATAACTCATGCTGCGCATTATCTTGATTGAGTGCTTGATTGATTTTAGCTTCAGCCGAAAAATAGTTTTTTGCAGCAATCAGTTTTTCGATACTATTTTTTAGTTCAGGACTTAATGGTTTTGTTGCTTGCTGCACCACCACTTCATTTTCAACAACAGCCGTACGTTGTTTTTGTGAGGTACGTGCAGTACGTGCTACATTCTTTTTTGACGATTTTTTATTATTGGTCTTTTTGCTCGCCGTATTGGTATTTTCTTTGTTGGCATCTTCTCGTTTCTTTAAAACGATGGCAACCACCAACAGTAAAACAAATGGAATCACATACAACAACATTTTATTTCCCCTTCATTGAGCACAATGAATCAATTTCCTTAATATATCCTAACTATTTGGCTTCTTTACATTTTGCTGTTGTAATTGCTGTTGCAATTGAGCAAGCCGAGCATTTAATAATTGAATTCGCTGATTCTTTTCTTGTAAAGCCGATGCAAGTTGGGTCACATTCTTCTGTAATTTAACTGTTTTTTCACGAGATGTCATAACTTTTGTGGATAATTCAGCAGTAGTCTGATTCACCTGTGTATTTTGTTTTGCAGAACCTTGCGCAGAAGACTGTTCATTATCTGCTACTAAACTCATCTCCGCCTGATCTAAACGGTATTTGGCAGAACCAGACTGCTTTTTGGCAATCTGAGGCGCCACAGGTGGAACTTTAGATTGAATTTGCGGAACTTGTTGATAGCTTGCAGCTAAATTCAGTGCAACACCTCGACGGATACGATTGATGTCACCTTGAATAAAGGCATCTGCATTATTCTCTTTGATTTGACGCATCACTTCCGGAACACTCTGGTGGGTTTCTGCTGCGATACGAGATGCAATCTTCCAAAGTGATTCGTTGGCTCGCACAACATGTCTTGGCGCTTTGTCTAAATTCTTATTGGCTGTCGGTTTATTTTGTTTGAGTGCTTTTTGAGTGTCCGTTTTAGGCTTGACCGCATTGGCTTTTTCAGATTTATGTTCAGCAGGTGCTTTTTTGGGTTCCGCTTTTGGTGTTTGGAACTGGGCTGTTTGAGTCTGTTGGGGTGGTTTTTCAGGCTGTCCAATAGGCTTGGATGGAATCACGACTTGTGGATTTGCAACAGCAGTAGCGTGAGTTTCATCTTTATTGATCGCTACAGGTGGGGTGTTTGGCGAAATTTCACTATGGTTCACCGCAGTTTTTTGTTCAATCTTCAATGCAGGAGGTGCAATAACACTGATTGCCAATGCTTGTTGGTTATCCGGTGCTATATTGGATTTTTTGCTTGTTGGCGGCGTTACTGTCTGTGGTGTGGAGACTTGATATTGAGTGCTGGTTGGCAAATTCAATGCGATGTCTTTTTCACTCACAATAATTTGAGGATTAAGCGGTTTTTCTTTGGTATTGGCATTCACCATCGGTGCGGGAATGTTGTTGCGTCCACGTGTTAAAGGTGTTCTTACTTGCTGGATATGTGTAGCACTGCCTTCTTTAACCTTAAGTAAGATATTCAGTTCAGATTCAATGATGGGACGAGAAGAAGTAATGACGATAACCCCAGTCCCGTCGCCAGAACGACGCGTATAAAAGTTTAAATGTCCGGGCGCCTGTGTGGTCATTCCAATATGTTGGATGTCGTCTGCATCTGCCAGACCCACTTCTATTTTTTCATTGGGATTGGCATTGCTGAATTTCATTTCTGCGTACAGAAGATCCCCAGACCCCGATTGAACTTGAATCGGATCTATCGTAATCGCACTGATTGTTTGCGACGTCATGATGGCTAAAATGGCAATTTTTAATTTGTTATATACAGTCATCTCTATCCATTGCTCTGACAAAGTTCAAGGCATCTCAATGATACAATATTTCGCTGTAGTCTATATGTAAATTATTAACATTAGAGTTACACAAATATAGTTACATAAAAAAGCCGATCAAGATAGATCGGCTTTTTCAATGTTTAAGGCTTTTTTGTGACTTTAAGCATTTTTATAGTCAATTAGAATACGTAACATACGACGTAAAGGTTCAGCTGCACCCCAAAGTAATTGATCACCTACGGTAAATGCACCTAAATATTCTTTACCCATATTTAACTTGCGCAGACGACCAACAGGAACAGAGAGCGTTCCTGTGACTGCTACAGGAGTAAGATCGTTCATTGATGCTTCACGTGTATTGGGTACGACTTTTGCCCATGGGTTAGACTGACGAATCATATCTTCAATTTCATCAAGCGGAACATCTTTCTTCAATTTCAGGGTCAAGGCTTGTGAGTGACAACGCATTGCACCAATACGTACACAGTGACCATCAATTGGAACAATTTGAGCGTTGCCTAAGATTTTGTTGGTTTCAACTTGACCTTTCCACTCTTCTTTTGACTGACCACTTTCAAGCTGTTTGTCAATATAAGGAATCAAAGAGCCTGCTAAAGGTACGCCAAAGTTGGCTTTGGGAAAGCCTTCCCCCCGTTGTAATTCAGCAATTTTACTGTCGATATCTAAAATTGCAGAACGAGGGTCATCCAACAGGTCTTGAGTATTGTTATATAAGTAACCCATGCCTGTAATCAATTCACGCATATTCTGCGCGCCAGCTCCAGAGGCTGCTTGATAGGTCATCGCGGTCATCCATTCCACCAAGTTGTGTTGGAACAATGAACCCATGCCCATCAACATCAATGAAACCGTACAATTCCCACCGACAAAGGTTTTGATGCCATTGACCAAACCATCTTTAATGACATTTAAGTTCACTGGGTCAAGGACAATGATTGCTTCATCATCCATACGCAGTGTAGATGCGGCATCAATCCAGTAGCCTGACCAACCTTCAGCCTTAAGCTTTGGGAAAACTTCAGAAGTATAATCGCCACCTTGGCAGGTAATAATGACATCCATTTGCTTCAGACTGGTAATGTCCGTCGCTTCCATAAGTGCTGGAGCAGTTTTACCACCAAAAGCAGGGGCTTCACCACCTGCATTACTGGTAGAGAAATAGAACGGCTCAAAATGAGCAAAATCATTCTCTTCAACCATACGTTGCATAAGGACAGAACCAACCATCCCGCGCCAACCGACCAGACCTACTTTCATGTCACTTTGCCTCGGTGCGTTAAAAAATTAAAAGGGGTTTGAGTGTATCAAAAGGACGTGTAACTGCAATAGCATACACAATGAAAACACAACTATATTGTGCAATATATCTTGTTTATGATACATGCAAAATTGATATTAATTTATGAATCATTCAAAAATTAAGAATATAAGAGTGACAAAATATGATTTGGATAGAAATCCTTGCCGTGATCGTGATTTGGCTCAGCTTCTGGTCACTGATTCCACGTGATGAATGGTGGTTTAGGGGGGCTGATTTTCCACGACTACAGATTCTATGTGTGGGTTTGACTGCTTTGGTGTTGTTGCTATTTTGGAATGCACCTTGGGACCTGACGCGTGAGATTATTTTAGTATTATTGATTGCTGCTTTGGCTTTTCAACTAAAAATGGTTTTGCCCTATACCTTTATCTGGAAAAAACAGGTTGAACAGGTACAGCAAGACCAATTGAATCCAGAGCAGCAAATTTCAGTTATTGTTTCAAATGTACTTACACCCAATCAGCAATATCATCTGCTGATTGAGCAAATCGAAAAACATCAGCCTGATCTTGTCCTTACGCTCGAGACTGATCGGACATGGCAAAATGAGTTGGCGAAGATTGAAAAAGACTATCCTTATCGTGTTCCTGTTCCATTAGATAATTTGTATGGAATGCATCTCTATAGCAAGTTAAAACTGGTCGATAGTGAAGTTAAATTTATTCTGAGCAATGAAATTCCTTCAATCCATACCACAGTCATTTTACCTTCCGGGCAAGCTGTACAATTATATTGTCTGCATCCAAAGCCACCCAGCCCAACAGAAGCCAAAGACTCAACTTTACGAGATGCTGAACTATTGATTGTTGGCGATCAAATCAAGGATTTAGATGAAAGCTGTATCGTGATGGGGGATTTAAATGATGTGGCTTGGTCTCGAACCACACGTTTGTTTCAACGCATCAGTGGGTTGCTTGATCCTCGTGTGGGGCGTAGATATATCAATACCTTTCATGCCGACTATAAGTTTTTAAGGTGGTCATTGGATCACTTATTTCACAGTACAGATTTTGCCTTGGTCCATATGGAGCGGTTGCCGCATATTGGTTCAGATCATTTCCCAATCTATGTGGTGTTACAGTCAAGTCATATTTTTGAACAAAGCCAAGAGGAGTTGGAACAAACGGACTCTGATGAGCAGGAAGCACAAGAAGCTATTCAGGAAGGTGTTGAAAAAGCAGAAAAAGAAGAGAAAAAAGTGACTGATGAATTGGCTCAAGACTATAAAATGGACATGTCATTGTCTAACAAGAAATCTTGAAAATGGCGATTTTTTGTAAGCAATTTCTTACGTGGATTTAGTCTCTAAGCGGGTAGTATCTGAACACGATTCGTTTTAATCTTTACTCATCGACACAGGGAATGAGAACGGAAAATCTCACTAAGGAAGACGAAGTCGATGGAGCAATCATCAAGGATTTGATGTTGGAATGGATAACCACAGTAAAATAACAATAAGATTTGAAAGCACAACCTCATAAACCCGAGTTTTGCAGGATGCAGAACTCGGGTTATGCTTTATTTATGGTATATAATTTGCGACAGACAAGATCGAAAATAAAAATTGAGTCCTTATGTTGCTATCAAAAATCCAAGAATTTGCACTGAGTCTTAAACATTTTACAGGCTTAAGTAGTGATGCTTTGTTTGTCTATGCAGGTTTAATCATCTACTTTATTGTTGCTGCAATTCATAAACGCCAACTGAAATCCAATATTGCTATGATCATCACTGTCATTCTGGCTTTTAGTATTGAGATTTTTAATGCGCGAGCAGATATTTTTGGTAAGGGGTATTGGCGAATTTGGAGCAGTATTCACAATATCGTCAATATGATTTTTTGGCCCTATGTGATTTGGGCAATGGCTCGCTTTAGAATATGGAAAGGTTGATAAGTTCGATCTAAAAAGTATATGTATTGATTTTCAAATTTTTAAATACCTGACCGGAATGTTGAAACAGAATCAAATGAAAAAAATAATGGTGGTTTTTTACTTGAATTTAATTTTAGCAGGCTGTGAAAAGCAGAGTGTTGAGATTAAACAGCCTCAAGAAATTGAACAGCGCCAAGAGGACAATCAGAATTTAAATGATTTACAATCCAGCGAGATTTGGGAGCTTCTCAAACACCGTATTTATCGTTGTGAGCAACCTTGTTCACGCAAAGATTTGACTGAAATCAGTTTTTCTCAAGCTCCGTCTTATTATTTGCTCATCACTCAAGATCAAACAGGATTTATCGAAGCATTGAACTCAACTCAAGATGGCATACAAATGAGCATTCTATGGGATGATGGTTCAGGCAAGTCAAAAAAAGAAGATTTAGAAATCATATCACTGGATAAGCAACAGCTCAAAATGAGAGACCAATATAGCCATATCAATACATATCAATTTGTGAAATTTGATGATGATTGAATCGGCTATATTGGTTAGCCCATGTTTGAAACGATATTGCAGGATATTTAACTTTGCTTTTCGATTTTAAAATTCGAGTCAAATAAAAGTAAGAACTTAGTAAATTTTCTCATAACCTTTTGGACGTGTTTTAAAACGACGATGGAACCACATATATTGTGTTGGTGCGATCCGAAGTTGGTTCTCGATGATTTTATTGACACGAATGGCGTCATCCAATTCATCTTCACTCGGTAAGGGCTCGACAGCAGGTTCAATCAAGACATGATATTTGGGGTTTTTAATATCACCATGACGATAAAAATATAGTGGAATTGCTACAGCTTTCGATATTTTTAAGAGGCGTCGATGTGCGGTTACTGTGGCCGCAGGTGTACCAAAAAATGGTGCCATCACGCCTTGTTTCAGTCCAAAATCTTGATCAGGGCTGTACCAAATCGCATCACCTTCTTTGAGATGGCGAATCAATCCGCGCATATCATCATGATCAATCTGAGCCTTATAAATGGTCGCACGGCAACGATAAATCAACATGTCCAGCAAGGGGTTGTTCTGCGGGCGATACACCACATCAGGTTCAAAAAATTGCGCACACAAATAGCCGCCTGCATCCAGCATTGTACTGTGTGTACCTAAAAGCAGTATGCCCTGACCTTGTTGTTTTGCAGTTGTAATATGTTCTAAGCCTTCAATGCTGACACGATTTTTAAACCACTGGGGGGAATACCATGCATTCAGCGTTTCAAAAACACCTATCATTTGGTCTACAAAAACTTGTCTTGCATTTTCAGTCACTTGCTCTGAAGACCATTCTGGAAAACAGATTTCCAAATTACGCACAGTTGTTTCACGGCGTGATTTAAGCCGATTAAAGGCAATATTTCCTAAGATCGTAGCAAGTCGATGTTGAATTGCCCAAGGCAAAATCGCAAGCAACATCAAGAAAATTATTGCAATCCATATTCCCCAATATTTTGGATGTAAAAATGCCCAATAAAATTTTCCAGGTTCGTATTGAAGCTTTTTACTCATAGCAATTTTGTAAATTTGGGGGTGGTTAAAACTGAAAGAAGTGTAGCATGAAGCCGTTTAAAGAAGAAAACTCAAGATGTGAATCATCATCAAGGGTGAGCAAGGATGTAAAATGAAAATTATTCGATTAGTTCAAGGTGACATTACACTGCAAAAAGTTGATGCGATTGTAAATGCTGCAAATACCTCTTTACTTGGTGGCGGCGGCGTAGATGGTGCAATTCATCGGAAAGGCGGGGATGCAATCTTAAATGATTGCCAGAAAATTCGTGCCAAACAAGGGGGATGCGCAGTCGGTGAAGCTGTAATCACTACAGCTGGAAAATTACCCAGTCGCTTTGTCATTCATACTGTGGGACCGACGTGGCAAGATGGACAACACGGAGAAGCCCAACTGCTTGAAAAAGCCTATACCAATAGTCTGAAACTGGCGGAACAGTACCAGTTGAATACACTGGCAATTCCCAATATTTCTACAGGAATCTACCATTTTCCAAAAAATCACGCTGCATCGCTTGCGATCAAAACCACGGCAGATTTTTTGTTGCAGGCATCGCATTTACAGGAAGTCAATTTTGTCTGTTTTGATTTAGAGAACTTTAAAATCTATCGGCAGCTTCTTGCTGAGATTGAGCAAAATCAATTCCAGATTTTAGGTATATAATCATGATCAATCATCATTCTCGACCATTTGATCATGAGAGATACTTACTTAGACAGTTGTAAGGCAACACTTATATTTCTTGTGGTTCTCGGACACTTCCTCGAACGAATGATTGGATGGGATGACCCATTTAACCATGCCTTATTGGGGATCATTTATTTTATACACATGCCTGCATTTATTTTTATTTCAGGCATGTTATTTAACGAAAAAAAATGGCGGAAGAATATTTTATTTTTTATTTCGCTGTATTTACCTTTTCAAATTTTATTTCCTGCCTTTGATGCCATCTGGTCTGGGCATTTCCAAATCAACTGGAATGTATTTGAACGACCTTACTGGATTCTATGGTATCTGTTGGGAATGATTGCATGGACAATGCTTACCCATTTTTTGATAAAAACAAAATTTCCCCTGTTGATTGCATTGATTCTTGCTTTATGTATTGGCTTAAGCCCTTGGAACAATTATCAATATTCAATTGGACGAATTTTTACTTTCTTGCCCTTTTTTGTTGTTGGTGCACTATATGGAAAAGAGATTTTAGTCAAAATTCAGCAAAATCACTTTAGCCAAGTTGTGAGCCTATCACTTTTAGGGGCGATTGCTATTTTGGTCTATTTTACGCAACTGAATCCATTTTGGTTATATGGCAGTTTGAGTTATTCGCAACTTAAAGTCAGCATACCTGTAGGAATCGGAATGAGATTAGCATGTCTGCTCATTTCATCACTGGGGATTTATGCAACTTTTGTATGGGTTAGAAGTTTAAATCAGCACTTTGTACACTTGGGGCAAAATACACTGGCTGTTTATCTATTACATGGATTTGTAGTGATGTTGGTTGCACGTTATTGGCAACTGAATTTTAACCTTTTTATCGAAGTGAGTGTTTGTATCATTTTATCTGTTTTGACCTGTTGGATTTTACAACAGTCTATGTTTGATGCAGGATTAAGAAGATTATCATTGTGGCTGATCAAGCCCGTTGAAAAATTGGGGTTTAAGTAGAGCAAAAGTTTTAAAATGACCCCTATCTATATCTTTAGCTCTAAAAATTTAAAAGCTACATCACTGATGTAGCTTTTAAGCATGAGGATCATTGATTTATAAAGTGTTTAAATTCACTCGATTATTTAGTTGCGGCTTTATCCTCTACTTTTTTTGCTGTTGCTGATTTATGCGCAGCAGCTTGATGTTTTTTGGCATGTCCAGCTTTATGCTGTTTTTGAAGCTGATGTGTTTTAACTGGTTGAGATGAATGTTGTGCTGGTGTTGCTGCCATTGCAGAACCTGCAAAAACTGCTGTTGTAAATGCTGCAATAAGTAATGATGTAACTTTTTTCATGATCATATTCTCACTAAATAATTCGAGATCTGAATTAGATTCGATAGTTGTATATTCAGGCATTTGTATGGAAACATCATGAAGTGCTTGTAGCGAAAATCAGTATAAATGCAATGATATGGCGCGTGATGATAGAGAAATGGTAAGTGCTTTGATTTTTTAAGATTTATTTAATTTTAATTCGTAAAGTATTGCCTTCATTTTTGATCAATACTCCATTTCAATGAATGTATTGAAATAGGGGGGATGATGACCTGATGTATTTCCCTTCTTTGAACATCATGTCTGATTAGTGATAGCATGGATTGGAAAAAACAAATTGGTCTTCATTCAGAAAAATGAAAATATTGATCACCGAAAAGGTCTATTACTTTTTAAGCGTCTATGGATGGTCAACTGTTATTGTTGTTTTTATCAAATTGGCATTGTCTGATTTTCAATTATGGCAATATCATGATTTGATTTTACTGATTTTAGCTGTTCTCATTTTAGTTATTCATTATTTCATAAAAATAAAGCATGGTGTGATTGACACTTTTCTAGAAGAAAAGCGATTACCGATGAAAATTTATATTCCGATAAATAAAGCCAGTTTTATACGAATTCCTGATTTTATCGGCTTTGTTCTTTGGCTATTTGCACTATTTTCAGTGATGTTGCACTGGAATATTTGGCTTGTATGTTTTTTAATCAGCTTGATTGGATTACTCTTGATTGAGCATCCTCATGTCTGGTTTAAAGATTCATTTGATTGGAATCAACGTATTGAAAAAATTAAAAATCAGCATGAAACATGCATAGATGGTTTATTTCGCTATTCTGCCCATACAGATAGTTTTACTTTTTATAATGAAAATCAAGTTTATACTGTCAAATGGACTGATATCCAAAGGATTGATGCGGTAATGCTTGATCAATTCAGTCATCAGGAAGTGCGATTATTTATTTTGACGCCACAAAGAATTCACATGATTGATGAATCAATGGCGGGCTATACAAAATTTATTGCGAATTTATCTGAGCGCTTACCACTTATCAATGAGTATTGGCTATTTCTACTCATGGAAATGCCTGTTGCGACAATAGTGCCAATCTTTCAACAGGATTAACTCAAAAAAAACTCCGCAGATTTACGGAGTTTTTTTGGAAGAAACAATAAAAAATTAACCTTTGGTCATTTCTTCAAGTTGATCCCAGCGTTCCATTTTTTCCAAAAGCAGATCATCGATTTCAGCCAAACGTTGAGAGGCTTGAGTTGCAGCATCAGCATCTGTGACAAACCATGAACCATCTGCGAGTTTTTCTGAGAGTTCAGCCTGTTCTTTTTCCAATGCCTCGATTTCGGCAGGCAACTGTTCCAAAGCACGTTGGTCTTTATAACTCAGCTTAACTTTTTTGACGGGTGCTTCAACAGCCGCAGTCGCTGCCTCGGCTTTGGCAAGGGCTTTTTTAACATCACTCTTTTGGTCTACAACTTTTTGATCAGGGCGCTGTTCAAGATAGTCTTGATAACCACCAATATATTCATCAATATTGCCTTTACCATCAAATACCCAGGTTGATGTCACCACATTGTCCATAAAGGCACGGTCATGCGAGATCAACAACAAGGTGCCCTTGTATTCACTGAGCATTTCTTCTAGAAGTTCAAGTGTAACCATATCCAAGTCATTGGTTGGCTCGTCCATGACAATCAAATTGGCGGGTTTAAGCAAGAGTTTTGCAAGAAGAATACGGTTTCGCTCACCACCTGAAAGGGCTTTAACAGGTGTACGCGCACGCTCAGGAGAGAACAGGAAATCTTGTAAATAGCTGTAGATATGACGACGGCTGCCATTCACATCGACATGGTCTGAGCCTTCAGAAACGTTGTCTTTAACCGATTTTTCAAGGTCAAGCGCATTGCGTAGCTGATCAAAATAGGCGACTTCTAATTGGGTGCCCGTTTTAACTGAACCCGTATGTTCAATCTCACCAAGGATGGCTTTGACTAAGGTTGTTTTACCAACACCGTTATCGCCCACTAAACCGATCCGATCACCACGCAGAACCAAGGCAGAGAAGTCTTTGATGATTGGATAGCCATCATATTCAACCCGTAAATGTTCAATATCGAAGACCAGTTTACCTGAACGGTTGGCTTCTTGCGCCGCCATGCTGACTTTGCCCTGTTGTGAACGACGTGCTTTGGATTGTTCGCGTAAATCTTTTAATGCACGTACACGACCTTCATTTCGTGTACGGCGAGCTTTAATGCCCTGACGAATCCAGGCCTCTTCTTCAGCCAGCTTTTTGTCAAATAAAGCATTTTGTTTTTCTTCTGCTTCCATTTGTTGGGCTTTTAAGTCGAGGTATCTCGAGTAGTTGCCTTCATAACTGCGCAAAATACCACGGTCTAATTCAACGATACGGGTTGCAATACTGTCGACAAAAGCACGGTCATGTGAAATAAATAACAGCGTGAGATTATTTTGATCGAGTAAAAATTTTTCTAACCATTCGATACTTTCGACATCCAAATGGTTGGTTGGTTCATCAAGCAATAAAACATCGGGCTGTGTGAGTAAAGCCCGTGCCAATAAAACACGACGTTTACGACCACCAGATAAATCTGCCAGATCAGCTTCTGGATCTAGCCCCATTTTGCTGAGAATAGCATTGACTTTGGTTTCTAAAGCCCAGCCATCCAGTAGATCAAGCTTGTGCTGCAAGTTGCCCATACGGTCACAAGCATCCATATCACCTAATACACAAGCATCACTCGCTTCATGGTATTCTTTGAGGACTTGAGCAGCTTCACCTGCGCCCTCAGCGACAATATCCGCGACCTTGCCAGAATCCATGGGTACATCCTGAGCAAGCATGGAAATGGTGATTCCGTTTTGTAAGGCAATTTCACCTTGATCGGGTAATAAACTTCCCTCAATCAGTTTGAGTAAAGTAGACTTACCTTCACCGTTACGGCCAATCAAACAGACTCGTTCGCCACGTTCTAAATTGAAGTTTGCGCCATCGAGCAGGGCAGGTCCACCAAACGCAAGTTGGACATCCCTTATAGTAATATAGGCCATACGGTTTCCTAAACATCCCACAGTGAGGACTAAAAATGACTAAACATAAAAATCTTGATGATCAGGCGTCATTTTCCGCACCTATCGAAGATTTGCAAGTCCGAATTGCATTTTTAGATGATTTAGTCGAACAATTAAATGATCAAGTTGCGCAACAGGGCTTGGAAATTGCTGATTTAAAAAAACAAATGCAGTTACTGTATCAGCGGGTAGAGTCTGCTGATTTGTCAGAAGGTATTGCGGCTTTTGATCCAATGACCAATCGTCCACCCCATTATTGATAAAACTGAATCAGTGCTGAAAGCTGCTGATATGATTTTAACTGTTTTTGCATTTACACGATTATCCGTTAGGCTGGCAAAGGATTTGCATAACGTCATCATTCATAGATAAGGTCAAGATGGATCATGAACTTAAAAAACCTTGAAGCATTTTATTGGGTGGTGACTTTAAAAAGTTTCAATAAAGCGGCGACCAAACTTCAAACGACACAGCCGGCAATTTCACAAAAAATTACTGCGATTGAAAATGATCTTGGCTTTAAAGTGCTGGATCGCAGTGCCCGCCAGATTAAAGCCACTCATAAAGGAACAACTTTATTCAAATATGCTGAAAAATTCATGCGGCTTGAAACAGATTTGGTTGCTGAGCTGACTGAAAGTCAGTATTTGACAGGGACCATTCGTTTAGGTGTCTCTGAAACCATCGTACACACATGGCTAGTGGAATATATGGAACAGGTTCAAAAAGAATTTCCTAAAGTTTCTATCGAAATCGTGGTGAGTTTGACCCCAGACCTGCAAGAAGGTGTACGTGTAGGGGATTTGGATATGGCTTTTTTACTTGGACCTACCTTACCCTTTGAGTGTATTGAACGTTCACTGTGTGATTTTGAATTAAGTTTTTTAGCATCTCCTTCCTTTAAAGGAGGCATCGGTCAAATGTCATTCAGGACATTGATGTCTCATACTATTTTGACTTATCCAAGAATTACCTATCCTTACAAAGAGCTGAAAGCCCGCATGAAAGAACAGGGCATCGATGAGCCGCTTTCAATCACCAGTTATTCACTGGCAACTCTATTACGTTTGGCCGAACAGGGTTTAGGGATCGCTGTAGTGCCTAAATTGACCGCACTCAAAGAAATTTTAGAGGGGCGTTTGGAAATATTGGATACTCCAATTCAGCTCAAGACTTTTCATTTCACCGCAATTTATACCCAGGGAAATAATACCGCTTTAAAGGAAAAGCTAACGGATTTGGCGGTGTTGATCTCCGATAGAGCAATGAAAAAGTTGAATGATAAAATTAAAAATTAAGTAATCTTTGTTGGAATATCTAAAATTTATGGAATCAATTCAGCTTTGAAATTTTTTCAAAGCCTGCTTTTTTGATAATCAGAACTTATCGGAATCTATAAAGAATCATTATTATAACAATAATGTTAAAATAAAATTCATTAAATTCATTATGTTATGTTTTTATTGCCGATCTTTAAGGATGATTGTTCTGGTTCATTTCCTGTGCTTTTATTTCAAATATGGATTTGGTAGAGCACTACCAAAAAATCTTCAAGATTTAAAGAATAAAAGAATTTCATATTTTCAGAAAAAAATGATGTTCTTTGTTTAACTTGAAATAGCGTTGATTAAGCTCAAATGGATGAGGAACGCATACATGTCTTTATTGAAATCTTCTATATTATCTGACCGTCAATGGGCTATCGTTGCATCGATATTTATGATGGCAACGTCTGCAATGGGTCCGGGATTCCTTACGCAAACTGCTGTATTTACAGTGAAATTGGGTGCAGCATTTGGCTTTGCTATCTTGATTTCTATCCTGATTGATTATGTGGTTCAGCAAAACATTTGGCGTGTGGTGACGCTAACCCAAATGCGAGCCTCTGATATTGCCAACAAGGCTTTACCTGGAAGTGGCTATTTACTTGCATTTTTGGTCATTCTTGGCGGCTTCTTCTTCAGTATCGGGAACATTGCAGGTGCAGCACTGGGCTTGAATGCTTTGTTTGGTTTAGATACCAAAATTGGTGGCGTAGTCAGTGGTGCGTTGGCGATTCTTATTTTTGCTTCCAGAAAAGCCACATTGGTGATGGACAAAAGCATGATTGTTTTGGGCTTACTCAAAATTATTCTGATTGTCATTGTGGCCTTTATTGTCATGCCGCCCGTGGGACAGGCTGTTCAACAAACTTTTGCACCTGACCAAATTGATTTTGCGATTATTACCACAATTGTGGGCGGTACAGTCGGAGGCTATATCTGCTATGCAGGTGCACATCGTTTGCTCGATAAGGGTGCTGTTGGTCCAGAAAATATTGATGAAGTGGCTAAAGCAGCAACCAAGGGGATCGTTGTTGTTGGGATCATGCGTTATGTGTTGTTCCTGGCATTTTTAGGTGTGGTGGTGAGTGGTGCAACAATTGATTTAGCCAGCCATGATGCCAATCCAGCAGCACAAGCATTTCAATATGCGGCAGGTACGTTTGGATTTAAACTGTTTGGCTTGATTTTCTGGGCAGCAGGGATCAGTAGCACCATCGGCGCAGCCTATACTTCGGTTTCATTCGTTTCTGCATTTAAAAAGAATCTAACAACCAAGCAAACCAATTACATCACGATTAGTTTCATTTCATTGGCACTGTTACTTTATGTGATTTTAGGTGCAACACCGGCTGGATTATTGATCTTTGTGGGTGGGTTTAATGGTCTGGTTTTACCGATTGGTTTGACGATTTTTGTTTATGTTGCTGCATGCCGCAAGGATCTCATGGGCAATTATAACTATCCAAAATGGTTATTGATTTTAGGTGTGCTGACCTGCTTACTGACATGGTGGATGGGATATATGTCTTTTACTACGGTATTTAATTATCTCACCAAGCTGTAATCAATCTAACACTCAATTAAAAGGAACTACGCTGATGTTTGTCGATTTAAATAGTGATTTGGGTGAAAGTTTCGGCTCATGGAAAATGGGTAACGACGAGCAGATTTTACCTGTGGTCAGTAGTGCCAATATTGCTTGTGGTTTTCATGCTGGTGACCCATTAGGGATATTACAAACATTAAAGCAGGCTGTGCAATTGAATGTCTGTATCGGTGCGCATGTTGCCTATCCTGATTTGGTGGGTTTTGGTCGCCGCAATATGGATTTGTCGCGGGACGAGTTGATTGCCGATGTTCTCTACCAAATTTCTGCATTGGATGGGCTTGCCAAAGTGGCTGGTTCGACAGTGAAGTATGTTAAACCCCATGGCGCACTTTATAACACGATTGCCAAAGATGCAGTTCAGGCGGAAGCAGTCATTGCAGCGATTAAAATGTATAACCCTTCGCTGGTATTGGTCGCCTTAGCAGGGTCTAATCTGGTCAAGCAGGCACGTCAAGCAGGTTTAACAGTGGTGTCCGAGGCATTCGCGGATCGTGCTTATAACCGAGATGGCTCTTTGGTTTCACGCCGTTTGGAAGGTGCAGTGCTGCATGATGCTGATTTTGTAGCACAACGTGTGGTTTCTATGCTGAAAAACGGTGGGGTTGAATCGATTGATGGGGTATTTACCCCGATCCAAGCCGATACGATTTGTTTGCATGGTGATACCGCAGGTGCATTAGAGATGTCTGCTGCCATTAAAGCTGAACTGTTAAAAAATGATATTCAGATTCGTTCATTTTGTGCATAAAGGAAGATACAGATGTTCAAAAATATCAAAGTTGATCCATCGCAACTAAAAGCGACTCGGGAAGCAAGAAAGCAGATTCGTGCAGGTTTTGATCGACCGACTGCAGGTATGGCACCAGGCATGACACAGGTGAATATGATTTCTGTACCTAAAGATTGGGCCTATGATTTCTTGTTGTACGCCCATCGTAATCCTCAAAGCTGCCCCGTTTTAGATGTTTTGGAAGAAGGGGTATATGCCACAAAGTTGGCGTCTGATTCCGACATTCGAACAGATTTTCCGCGCTATCGAATTTGGAAAGATGGCGAGATGGTCGATGAAGTGACCGATGCGACTGAGATCTACAATGCCCATCCGGATCTGGTGACATTTTTAATTGGCTGTAGTTTTTCTTTTGAAACCGCGTTGCAAGATGCAGGTATTGAAGTCCGTCATATTCATGACAAAACCAATGTACCCATGTATTTGAGCAACATTCGCTGTGTGCCAGCAGGGCGAATGTCGGGCAATATGGTGGTTTCCATGCGTCCCATTCCTTCAGACCAGATTCCAGAAGCCGTAAAAATCACTGCCCGTATGCCGAGTGTACATGGCGCACCTGTGCATATCGGGCATCCTGAAAGTTTGGGTATTCAAGATATCAATCAACCTGATTTTGGTGAAGCATCTCGTATTGAAGCAGGAGAGATTCCCGTGTTTTGGGCATGTGGTGTTACACCACAAGCGGCAGTCATGAACTCTAAAGTTCCATTTGCAATTAGTCATGCACCTGGACACATGTTGATTACCGATATTCCAGATCGTGTCTGGATGGGTTAAAAAAGAAAGGATCAGTAAATGCGATTTTTATCAGTAAATTCCGATAGTTTCTTGATTGAACTGGTCAGTTTGCAAGAGACTTTGGCGTTATACAGCAAATTGCAAAATTTACATGTGAAAGGAATCAAAGATTTAATTCCAGCAGCAAAGACGATTTTGGTCTTTTTTGACGAGATCAACACTGACTTTAAAACGTTATCGGCTTTAATCGGTACCTTAAATATAGATTTAGATGTTCAACGACATTGCCAGCAAGTGATTATCCCCATCCGTTATGATGGTGAAGATTTAGCGCAAGTAGCTGAACTACAGGGCTTATCGGTCGCAGATGTAATTCGTAAACATCACCAAAGTACGTGGGATGTGGCATTTATTGGCTTTGCTCCTGGTTTTGCCTATATGAATAGTCCTGACCAACCGTTTACGGATATTCCGCGTTTAAAAACGCCCCGTAAAAAGATTCCATCAGGCTCTTTAGGCTTAGCAGGTCAATATTCAGGGATTTATCCAAAAGATAGCCCTGGTGGATGGCAATTGATTGGTACAACAACGGAGAAAATGTGGGATTTGGAGCGATGCAATCCTGCACTGTTAAGACCAGGAATGACTGTGCATTTTGAAGATGTGACACATCATCCTATCACTGTAGATGTACCAAAACAGATCGTCTCAGTACAAGCCACCGGTTCACAACTGCCCTTATTTAAAATTACAGCATCTGGATTGCAGACTTCGATACAAGATGAAGGGCGTTTTCAACAGACCAATATTGGTGTGGGGACAGCAGGTGCAATGGATACTGATTCTATGCACAGCGCCAATCGAATTGTTGGTAATCCAACCGAAACACCAGTGCTTGAGGTCTTAAATGGGGGCTTAAAAGCAAAAATGCAGCATTCAGCGGTTATTGCTGTGGCTGGTGCAATTTCAAATATTCATGTGAAATTCGCAGATGGTCAAGCCGCTGATTTTGAATGTTATCAGCCCATTGCATTAGATTGTGGTGATGAGTTTCACATACAAACTCCTCGCGCTGGTCTACGAAATTATCTTGCAGTTCGTGGTGGTTTCGACATTCAGCCTGTTTTAAATAGCTGTTCTTTTGACAGTTTAGCAATTCTTGGTCCACGCCCCTTAAACGTAGGGGATGTGCTTTACCAAGGTCAAGTTGTCCCATCCAATATCACGCTCAATGACGTGGCAAAAACCAATCTCCCTCAACTTGGTGACACGGTTGAACTGGATATTGTGATGGGACCCCGCACGGATTGGTTCGATCCAGACAGTATCGAGAAACTGTGTAATCAACCGTGGTTAGTCACCAATGAAAGTAACCGTGTCGGTTTGCGTCTGCTGGGTCAAGACCCGCTCAAACGTAAAGTGACCCAAGAGTTGGAAAGTGAAGGGACCTGTATCGGTGCTTTGCAAATCCCGCCTAATGGTCAGCCAGTATTGTTTATGAATGATCACCCACTTACTGGCGGTTATCCTGTGATTGCTTCGGTCGCTAAACATCATTGGAATCTGGTAGCGCAAATACCTGCAGATTGCCATGTCAAGTTTAGAAAAATTGCCGAATTTGTAGAGATAGAGAATTGAAATGAACAAGCAAAATTATGCCAATGAAAAACTATTAATCGCCAATCGTGGTGAAATTGCCGTACGTATTATCCAAGCATGTCGTGATATGGGTATTACGTCTATTGCCATGTATGCAGATGATGACATGGGCAGCTTACATGTTGAACTTGCGGATGAGGCATGGGGTTTAGCTGGAGCAACAGCCAAAGAAACCTATTTAAATATCGATGCAATCATTGATGTTGCAAAGAAATCCAAAGCCACGATGGTACATCCTGGTTATGGTTTTTTATCAGAACGTGCAGAGTTCGCTCAAGCAGTGATTGATGCTGGTTTAAAATGGGTCGGTCCATCTCCAACCGCGATTCAAAAGTTAGGGGATAAAATTGAGGCGCGTAAAATCGCAGCTTCAGTAGGTGCACCCTTGGTTCAGGGTACCCAAGATCCATTGAACAATGCAGAAGAAGCATTAGCTTTTGCCAAACAGCATGGTTTGCCTATTGCGATTAAAGCGGCATTTGGTGGCGGTGGACGCGGTCTCAAAGTGGTCTGGAAACTTGAAGAAGTGAAAGAACTCTATGAGTCTGCGGTTCGAGAAGCAAAAGCGGCATTCGGTCGCGGTGAGTGTTTTGTCGAGCAGTATCTGGACAACCCGCGTCATGTAGAAGCTCAGGTGATTGCTGATCAGCATGGTCATGTGGTGGTGTTGGGTACGCGAGATTGTTCTCTGCAACGCCGTAATCAAAAACTGGTCGAAGAATCTCCTGCGCCGTTTATCAGCGATCAGATTTATCAAGAAATTCTCAGTTCTGCAAAAAATATTTGTCAGGCAGCAGACTATGTTGGTGCAGGAACCGTTGAATATTTATTAAGCCAAAATGGCACATTGTCATTTCTTGAAGTCAATACTCGTTTGCAGGTCGAACATCCTGTGACTGAGGAAACGGCACAAGTAGACTTGGTGGTTGAACAAATCAGAGTTGCATTAGGTGAAGAACTGTCTATTCAAGACACGCCAAAAGCGCGTGGGCATGCAATTGAGTTCCGAATTAATGCCGAAGATCCGAGTCGTGGTTTTATTCCGGCATTTGGTACATTAAGTTTATTTGAAGCGCCATTTGGACATGGCGTGCGCGTAGATACGGGAGTGCGCACAGGCTCGCTGGTTTCAAGCCATTTTGACTCTTTAATGGCCAAGCTGATTGTGACTGGCTCAACCCGTGAGATCGCAATTGCGCGTGCAAGACGGGCATTAAAGCAATTTAAAATCGAAGGTGTTGCATCTGTTCTGGATTTTCATCGTGCTGTATTGAATGAACCTGATTTTACCGATGAATTTAAGGTACATACGCGCTGGATTGAAAATGACTTTAAGCAGGTACTCAAACCTGCACAGCGAAGTATTCCTCAACATCAGCAAGCGATGACTTTGAGCTATATTGAGATTGATGGGAAGCTACATCGTCTCGGATTACCCGCAGGCATGTTTGCTCAAAACACCACTTCTACTGCACAACAGTTGGAGCAGAAAGCAGAACTCGAGATTAAACCTGAACATTTGCCTGCACCCATCAATGGCGCCATCATGGCATGGAAAGTCCAATCAGGCGAGCAGGTCATTGAAGGGCAAGTGGTGGCGATTATGGAAGCCATGAAAATGGAAGTCCAAGTTTTAGCGCATCAAAGCGGTCAAATACAAATATTGGCAGAGGTCGGTACAACATGCCAGGCTGATCATGTGATTGCCACGATTCAATAGCCCCCATGCATGTGCAATTAAATCCGAACGTAAAAATTGGAAATTTATAGTTAAATTTCCAATTTTATTTGACCTTTTACTGAAAGCCCGTTGTAATGCACGCCACTGTTTAATCGCAAACCTTTGATCATGCCGCATACAGTTGTTCTTTTTGACCTTGAAAATAATATGCCCACGGCACACACGCTGGGCAAAATGGTAGCGCATTACACTACATTATATCTTTTCAATCGCACTGGACATTTTGATTATTCACTGGCTGATCTCACTGAGCTTTCCAGTTGGATCAACAGTGGGCAAGTGGTGATTTTAGATGTGCCTGAAGCGGCTCAAAAAGAATATGAATATGCCGTGATTGCAGGGCAATTGTTGGCGCTTTTAACGCCAGATACACAGATCGAAATTATTTCAGCTTCGCCAAGTTCTACAGTGCTGTTGGACATCATCCGGAATGTACATCTCGATTGCCGTCTTGTTCAAATCGAGTCGACAGGTCAATTGCCAAGTCAAAAACGACAGCTTCCGAGTCTTGAAACAATTCAAAAAAAACCGTATTTACAAATGGTTAAAAAATACTGTGATGCTTTGGGAAAGATGACAGGAAAGCCGAACACAGTTGTAAAATTACGTAATTCGGTTGCCAGTACTTTGCAGGTTGTGCCAGAAAAAGCCCAGCATCTTGTAGGAATGCTGATCAATTTAAGAATTGTGAAATGTTTTGATCAACAAATTTCCTATCGGAAAAAAGTCTTAAAGCAGTGGATCAGTCTAGATGTTGAAAATTCAAATTCTCCTGATCAAACGGATCAACAGTTCGACCAACAATCACATATCAAATTACATAAAATCGATCAAATTTTAGAAAGCTTACATGCGTATCCACAGCAGGTAGATGATCAAGAATCAATTGAAACAGTGCAGCAGGGGCTGTTTAAAAATTTTGAGCAGATTGATCCTGTTCAAATTGAAGTGATTCATAAACTGAATGATTTAAAAACATCGAAACCCAAAGATATTTATGCCTTGCGTGATCTATTGGAAAAAATGTTCCCTCAATCTGATGTTCGTTTATTGCTGAAAGAGCTGATTGAAAAAGGCTATATTTATTGGAATGGACATGAAGTGGTCTATAGCCATGAAATGTATTTGAATTGATGCTGTTTATTTAAATGGATGAAAGAAATACCACAGCGTATCTCTCTCATTTATTTTCTGAATTTATTGATTGCGACACTTTATAAATTGGCGACACCACCATCAATCAATAATTCAGTTCCCACAACAAAACGAGACTCGTCAGAAGCAAGATAAATAAAGGCGTCGGCAATTTCTGTTGCTGTGGCAAGCCTTTGAAGAGGGACTAAATTTTCAATACTGGTCTTTAATTGTTCGGCTTCAGCGGGACTGTCTGCAACTTTATTGAGTGCAGGGGTGAACGTTGGTCCGGGAGAAAGCAGATTAAAGCGTATTTTATGATTTAACAGTTCTCTTGAAAGTGTTTTGACCAGAGAGCGTAAAGCGATCTTTGAAGCAGCATATACACTGCTTTTTTCTAGCGCGATATGAATGCTGGTCGAACCACACAAAATCACTGAAGTATTAGGGTTGATCATCGGAAGAAGGCTTTGGATCAAAAAGAAAGGACCTTTGAGATTGGTATTGAATATCTCATCAAATTGTTCAACGTTCCATTGACCAAACTGCTGATGGTTTACATTGCCTGCATTGATATAAATCACATCGAAGCTCAAGGAGAATTGCTGTAATTTTTCGATAAAATCATGCTGAGAATTCAAGTCAGCATGATCACATGCAAAACCCATACTTTGCGATCCGAGTTGATGTTGGGTTTGGGTGAGTTGATTTATATTCCGTCCAGTAAAGATCACCCGAGCACCTTCTTCAATTGCCCGTTGTGCGGCAGCAAAGCCAATTCCACTGGTTGCACCTGTGATTAAAACAGTCTTGTCCTTTAATCTCATTTTTTCACTATAATGTCACTAAGAAAAACGTATATTGTGAAAATTTACCCGCAGATGTAAGAACTTACCAAATGGTAACTAAGTGGCTGTTCGGTTTGAAACAGGCTGAAATCAGCCTTGATAAATTGTAGCTTTATGTAAGGTGAAAAATGACAACTGTGCAATATGAGCAAAACTGTTCGATTATGCGATTCGTTGTAATCTTTTCCGGTAAGTGGGTCTTGCCGATTGTCTATCATCTTATACACGCTCAACATCCTGTACGATTTAATCAATTACAGAAAGCTTTAGCTCCGATTCCACAAAAGGAGCTTTCAAAACAATTGAAGCTTTTGGAAGAGTGTCAACTGATCTCAAAACAGATCTATCCGGAAATTCCGCCGCGTGTGGAATATCAAATTACTGCATTGGGAAAATCACTGGAAAGTTCGATTCGCGCATTGGGCGATTGGATGATGTTTTATGAAAAAAATAGAGATGAAAAATAAGACATTAAACTGACTTTAAACTTACAGATTCGTTGTAATTTTAATTTTAAACTTGCGTTTTATATTCAGCTTATGCAACTCTAATATAGGAATTAAAAGGTGAACTATGGAACACACTGGTCTTTGGGTTGCGCTCGTTATCATTGTTTTTGTTTTGGGCTCAATTTTTGGCTTACGCGTAAGCCCGAGAGAAAAAGCATTGGGTTTAATGCGAGAAAAAGCCCGTAAGATGGGGTTGCATCCGCGTTTGGTGGCTGCGCCAGAGTGGACAAAAATCCCGATGGCAACAGAATCACGTGCAAGTATGGTGGCTTATTATAGTGTACTTATTCCAGATGCACGTTTGGCGCTGATGCGTGCATGTGTCGAAGATGAAAAGCTTCATGTGATTCAAGGTGATGAGAAATTTAATGATTTTCCCATTGCATTAAAAGGGATTTATGCTATTGATATGCAGGCAAATTGTGTAGGGCTTTATTGGGACGAAGAATCTGACCTTAGAGCAACACAACTTGATGATATGAAAGCATATTTACTTAAATTGGCTGAAATTTAACTTTATAATAGGAACAGTGGTTTATTATGGCGAACGCTCCTCGGTCCACATCCAAAAGCACTACAGCAAACTCTCCTGATGCTGGTAAAAAGCGTGCATTAGTGATTGTGGAGTCGCCTGCAAAAGCGAAAACGATTAATAAATATTTAGGCTCAAATTACATTGTCAAGTCATCCGTAGGTCATGTCCGTGACTTACCTACAGGTGGTTCTGGCAAAACAGCAGAAAAAAAGCCTGCTACACGAACTAAATTGACAGAAGAACAGAAGGCTGAAAAAGCACAATCCGCTCTGATCAACCGTATGGGTGTTGATCCAGAACATGGTTGGAAAGCCAAATATGAAGTGCTTCCTGGTAAAGAAAATGTGGTTGCAGAACTCAAAAAGCTCGCCAAAGATGCAGATGAAATCTATCTTGCAACGGATTTGGATAGGGAAGGGGAAGCGATTGCCTGGCATTTAAGGGAAGTAATTGGTGGTGATGACAGTCGTTACCATCGTGTGGTTTTTAATGAGATCACCAAAAATGCCATTCAAGAAGCATTTAAACAGCCGACACGTTTAGATTTAAATCGTGTCAATGCACAACAGGCTCGTCGTTTCCTCGATCGAGTGGTTGGCTTTATGGTTTCTCCTTTGTTGTGGGAAAAAATTGCGCGCGGTTTATCTGCGGGGCGCGTACAGTCTGTTGCAGTGAAATTGGTGGTTGAGCGCGAACGTGAGATTCGAGCTTTTGTTCCAGAAGAATACTGGCAAGTTTTTGCGGATACAAAATCTAAAACAGATGAGATTCGTTTAGAAGCCGTCAAACAGGCAGGTAAGGCATTAAAACTGCAAAACAAGGCGCAAACCGATGCTTTGTTGAATATTTTAAAAGATGCTGAATATAAAGTTGCAACACGTGAAGATAAACCGACCAAGGTTAATCCAAGCGCACCCTATATCACATCTACACTGCAACAAGCAGCAAGTACACGTTTAGGGTTCTCTGTAAAGAAAACCATGATGCTTGCACAACGGCTGTATGAAGCCGGTTTTATTACCTACATGCGTACTGACTCAACTTTTTTAAGTGACGATGCAGTCAGTATGGTGCGTCAGCACATCGAAACAGAATTCGGTGCAAAATATTTACCAGCCAAAGCCAATCGTTATGGTAACAAGGCAAATGCACAGGAAGCACATGAAGCGATTCGTCCTTCAAATGTCGCTCTGAAAGGCGATAGTTTGGCTGGTGTAGAACGTGATGCACAACGTTTGTATGATTTAATTTGGCGCCAATTTGTGGCGTGTCAAATGACACCGGCAGAGTATTTATCTTCGACGATTTTAGTAGATGCGAATGGTGTAGAACTCAAAGCCAAAGGTCGAACTTTAGTATTTGATGGTTTTACCAAAGTTCGTGGTCAAAACAAATCTGATGACGATGTTTTATTGCCTGCGGTTAAAGTAGGTGAAATTTTAAAACTTGAGAAACTTGATCCTTCTCAGCATTTCACTAAGCCACCTGCACGTTTTACTGAAGCATCATTGGTCAAAGAACTTGAAAAACGCGGTATTGGTCGACCATCAACATATGCTGCGATTATTTCAACGATTCAGGATCGTGGTTATGTTAAACTCGACAACCGCCGTCTTTTCGCAGAGAAGATGGGGGAAATTGTTACCGATCGTTTGGATGAGAATTTCAATAATCTCATGAATTACGCTTTTACAGCGGATCTGGAAGGTCAGTTGGATAAAGTTGCAGATGGCGAGCGCAATTGGAAAGAGCTGTTGGACAGTTTTTATGGCGATTTTAAAAAGCGTTTAACCACAGCTCAAGGTGAGAATGGCATGCGCCGTAACTTACCTGTAGAAGTTGAGGCGGTACATTGTAAAGAGTGTGATCGCCCTATGCAGATTCGAACCGGGACGACAGGTGTATTTCTGGGTTGTTCAGGTTATAACTTACCGCCGAAAGAGCGCTGCAAGGGTACTTTGAATCTAACTCCTGTCGAATCACTGGCAGCACTTTCTGATGATGATGGTGCTGAAACTGCCGATTTGATGTCGAAAAAACGCTGTCCAATTTGCGGTACTGCAATGGACAGCTATGTCATTGATGGTGGTCGAAAACTGCATATCTGTGGAAACAATCCAGACTGTGATGGTTATGAACTTGAAGAAGGCGAGTTCAAAATCAAGGGCTATGATGGTCCAACCATTCCATGTGACAAGTGTGATGGCGAAATGCAGTTGAAAAATGGTCGATTTGGTCCATACTTTGCGTGTATGAGCTGTGATAATACCCGTAAAGTATTAAAGAACGGTCAACCTGCGCCGCCACGTGTAGATCCAATTAAAATGGAACATTTGCGTTCAACCAAACATGATGACTTCTTTGTTCTTCGTGATGGTGCTGCGGGTCTATTCTTGGCTGCAAGTAAGTTCCCGAAAGTACGTGAAACACGTGCACCTAAGGTGGCAGAATTGCGTTCAGTTGCAGATCAACTTGATCCAAAATATCAATTTATTTTGCAAGCGCCTGATCAAGATCCTGATGGAAATCCGACATTGGTGAAATTCAGTCGTAAGAATCAAGCACAGTATATTGGTTCGGAAACACCAGAAGGAAAACAAACCAAATGGTCGTTGCTTTATCAGGATGGAAAATGGGTTGAAGCCTAAGTTTTAAAACTGATTAAAAGATGCTCACAAGGTGGGCATTTTTTATATCAATTATGATTAGAAACTGTATGATAAATAAATGAATAAAAAACTAGAAAATTGGGGATGTTGTGGAAAATACTAAAAAATTTGCGGTTTTAATTGATGCCGATAACTCATCTGTGAACTCCATTTCTTCGGTATTGGAAGAGGTGGCGAAATATGGGATTGCCAGTGTAAAGCGTGTTTATGGGGATTGGAGCAGTGATTCCCTGAAAAAATGGAGAGAAGTGTTGTTGCCGCATGCGATTACACCCGTACAGCAATTTGCATATACCAGTGGAAAAGATGCTACAGATATGATTCTGATCATTGATGCGATGGATTTATTATACGGCGGCGCATTGGATGGTTTTTGTATTGTATCCAGTGACAGTGACTTTACTCCTTTGGCTTCAAGAATTAGAGAGAGCGGTTTAGTTGTTTATGGTTTTGGGCGTAAGAAAACACCTGAGCCATTTAAAAAAGCCTGTGACAAATTTATTTCGATAGAAAATTTAATTGCTGAAGAGAAAGAAGAAGACAAACAAAGTGTTGAAAATAAAAATAATGAAAATACCAGAAAAACTTCTTCAATCGAGAAAGAAGAAACTAAACCCCCATTGGATAAAGCAACTTTAAATTTGATTTACAAAGCGGTAAAAGACAACTCAGATGACAATGGTTGGGCATATCTAGGTTCTATTGGCACCTATTTGAGTACAGTCAAGCCAGATTTTGATACTCGTGACTATGGTTATACGAAATTATCGGGACTGATAAAAGCTGTGGAAGTTTTTGAAACAAAAATAGAAGGTAGTCAAATGTTTCTTAAAAAACGAAAAAAGCAGAGTTGAATTGAATGTGGAAAAAACTTCGAATTGCAATTTTATTGATGATCCTGCTGATGGTTGGAGTGAATGCTTGGCGAGATATGAATCAAGATTGGACAAAGCCGATTGTGGTTTTACTGCATCCGATCAATGCAGATGGACAAGTCTCTACGTCCTATTATATACAGCAAATCTCTGTCGATGATTTACAGGAGATGACGCATTATTTGGCGCAACAATCGTTGCTTTTCCGTGGACAAGCGACGTCGTTTCATTTCCAGCTGGGGCGTGAGTTGAAAACTCCTCCACCAAAATTTCCTGACTCTACAAGTATATTGAATACGATATTATGGAGTTTAAAGTTTAGATTCTATGCGTGGAAACAACATCAAGGAGAGGATGGTGCACCGTCTGTAACTTTATATTTGAATTATTATGACCCAAAGTTGCAGAAAGTTTTAAAGCACTCTACTGCCTTGGAGCGTGGACGTATTGGCTCAGTCAACTTATTTGCTTCACAAAGGCAGAGCTCCAGTAATCAAGTTGTTTTGGTGCATGAACTCTTACATACTTTTGGTGCACAGGATAAATATGATCTATCGACAGGGCAGCCGCTTTATCCGACAGGTTATGCAAATCCTGAGCAAGAACCGCTTTACCCACAGCAACGTGCAGAAATCATGGGAGGATACATTGCACTTTCCCAAAGCAAAAGCAAAACACCTGAGCGTTTAGCAGATACCATGATCAGCCGTTTAACCGCACAGGAAATGGGATGGGTAAAATAGTATCCAAGCAGATCCTTTAATTTTGTTTCTGGGGATGGTCGAATAAATTCTGTGCTTTAGATGCAGATTTTATACAGACAAGATGCTGAATTAGATCAACAATCAAATCAATGAATAACAAACAAGAGAAAAATATGCGTACAGTCGGAAATGATTTAGTTCGTCACCAACTCCATGAAAACCGCAAATGGTATCTTTTACTTGGGGCATTGTTGGTTATCTTTGGCTTGGTGTTATTGGCTTCATTGGGGATGGCAACACTCACAGTTATTGTACTGTTTGGTGCATTGATGATGATTGGTGGGATTTTACACCTCATTGCAGCATTTAAAATTTTTGATGGTGGATTCCGTTGGCTTTGGGCATTGTTTGGGGTGCTGTATCTGATTGCTGGATATTATGCATTTAAATCACCAGTGACTACCGCAGTGGTGCTGACCAATCTTCTGGCAATTGCTTTATTGATTGGTGGTTTTATTCGTATTTTTAATGCGTTTATGCTTAAGCCGATGTCTGGATGGGGGTGGACATTATTTTCAGGTTTATTGACTTTGGCAACTGGGGCAATTATTTTAGCATCACCAGATGCGCCTTTCTGGGTGCTTGGATTGTTCTTGGGCGTTGATATTTTATTTCAAGGAGTGAACTATCTTACTTTTGCCGCAGCAATCAAACATATTCCTCCGGCAAGTCATTAATTTAAGCGCTGCTCACTGCGATGAACACTAAAAATGCCTGATGTACTGCATCAGGTATTTTTATTTTGCTGTTCCAGTCTATGAAATTTGATCTTTATCAGACACCAGATCTAAAACAAATGTTTTCCACTTATTCAGGTGCAACGCGATATTGACTGGAAATTGCGATGCGATTCCATGTATTAATCACAATGGCAATCCATTCAATTGCGGTAATTTCAGCACTGGATAAATGCTGTGTTGCCTGTTCATAAGTTTGATCAGGAAAATGATGCTCGGCAATCAATGTAATTTCTTCAATTAAAACTAAAGCCGCACGTTCTTTTTCATTAAAATACTCGCTTTCACGCCACGCGCTGATCAAGGCGATACGATCGATAGTCTCACCTGCTTTAATCGCATCTTGTGTATGCATACGAACACAAAAAGCGCATTGGTTGATTTGAGAAGCTCTTAACTTCAATAAATGTGAAAAACCGATATCGAGTCCAGCTTGTTGAACTTTCTGCATAGACAAATTCTCCAGTTCAAGTACTGTCTTATAGAGTTCTGGTGCGGTTTTACCGAGATTTATACGTTGCATAGCGATGATTTCTTGTGTGTTAATTTTTCATTTAACAGTTTATCTACCCTAAAAAAATGGTTATGTTATTTTTTGAATCTCACCAAAATAAATTTTCTCATGACCAAAATTTTTGTTCTTGCTCCAGACTCATTTAAAGAAAGTATGACGGCTGATCAAGCCTGTTGGGCAATGCAACGCGGTATCAATACAGCGATTGCTGATGCACAGTGTATCCATGTGCCTATGGCGGATGGTGGTGAGGGAACTGTTGATGCACTCGTCTCTGCACGGAATGGTCGTAAAATACACTTTGAAGTCACGGGCCCTCTGATCGGTCAAAATATTCAAATTTATTTAGGTTTAATTGATGAGGGTAAAACAGCCGTTATTGAAATGGCGATGGCGAATGGTATTCACCTGATCGAAAAGTCCCAACGAAATCCTTTAGTGACAACAACAATAGGGACAGGTGAAATGATTAAAACTGCCTTGGAATTGGGCGTGTCCAAAATCATTATCGGTTTAGGTGGGAGTATCACCAATGATGCGGGTGCAGGTATGGCGCTGGCCTTGGGTGCAAAATTTTTAGATAAAAATATGCATATTGTGGATGTCTGTGGTGGGCAACTGGAGCAAATCGAGACCATTGATATTTCGCAATTGGATCAGCGTTTGAAGCAGACAGAGATTGTGATTGCCAGTGATGTGACGAATCCTTTATGTGGAGCATCCGGTGCTGCTTATGTGTTTGCCCCACAAAAAGGAGCAACGCCTGAGATGGTTGAAAAGCTGGATTGGAATTTAAGATATTTTGCGGATTTGGTGAAACAGCAATTAAATATCGATGTTGCCGATGTAGATGGGGCGGGTGCAGCAGGCGGTTTAGGCTTTGGTCTGATGGTATTTGCAGGTGCAAAAATACGTTCAGGCGTAGACATTGTGATTGAAGAAACTCAGCTGGCAGAAAAGATTGCGAAAGCTGATTATGTTTTGACAGGAGAAGGTGGTATAGATTTTCAGACCAAGTTTGGTAAAACTCCTTTTGGAGTGGCGCAAGTTGCAAAGAACCTGAATAAACCTGTGATTGCTTTTGCTGGTTACGTGGGGCAAGGGGTTGAGGAATTATACACCGAGGGTTTTAGCGCAATTTTCGGCATTGTTGATGGTGCATGTGATTTACAAACAGCATTGAAGCTGGGAGAGAAAAATTTACAGCGCTGCTGTGAAAATGTCATTCGGTTGCTCAATGTCTAGTCTGGTCTTGCAGATAGATTTGCTTTGGTATTTTAAAAATGCAAAGCATATTGCATTCTGTGGTATTTTTTGCATTGATTTAAACGTCAATTCATGACTTGATACGAGGGTTTAAATGCATATTTTAGGACAGCTCTGCTAAACTAACGACCATCCATACAATGATGAGTAAAAATGAGTTTAGCCAACCTGATTGATGAATTAAACCCTCAACAAAAACAAGCTGCTACGACTGGAACAAAGCATAGTCTAGTGCTTGCAGGGGCAGGTTGTGGCAAAACCAAAACGATTGTTGCTCGTGCTGCATATCTGATTGATCAAGGTATTCCTGCGAATCAAATCCAGATTTTGACTTTTACGCGCCGTTCTGCCAGTGAAATTGTAGCAAGAGTCGAGTTGGCGTTGGGGGATCAGGCGAAAGGATTACGGGCCTCAACATTCCACACGTTCTGTATGTATTTATTGCGCCGCGCACCCAAGGCATTTGGTCTGGATCAGTTTTCAATCATTGATCGTGATGATCAATTGATGTTGTTCCGTCTGATTCGCGGTAAAGATGATAAAAAAAATCCGAATGCTTTACCGAAACCACAACAACTTTGTGATTTATATTCTTTTGCTCGCAATACACGCCAAAAACTGAGTTTGGCTTTAGAAAAACAGTTGCCTGAGTTTTTAGACGATAAAGATCAAATTGCTGAAATCATGAAAGAGTATGAAAGCCGTAAACGTGCTCGTAGCTTTCTGGACTATGATGATATCCTTGCTGTTGTTGGATCGGCTCTGGCACAATCTGAAGGATTGGTTGAGTATGTGGCAAGTCTATGCCAATACATGCTGGTAGATGAAATGCAAGATACCAATCCCTTGCAGTGGGCAATTTTAGAACCTTTGAAAGAAAAAACCTCATTGTTTTGTGTTGGCGATGATGCACAATCGATTTATGGGTTCCGCGGTGCAGACTTTGAAAATATTCATCATTTTAAAGATCGAGTGGCAGATGCAGAGATTTTCAAATTAGAAAAAAATTATCGCTCTACCCAAGAAATTTTAGACCTTTCAAATTGGTTGTTGGAGCGAAGCCCAATTCATTATGATAAAAAACTTGAAGCTTACCGTGGCGAAGGGCTTAAACCACGTATGCATGTTTTTCCAAATGAGTTTGATGAAGCAAAGTGGATTGCAATAGATATTAAAGAGCGCCATTTGTTGCAAGGCTCAGCATGGAACGATCATATGGTCTTGGTGCGTTCGGCTTTTGCTGCCAGACATATCGAAGCTGCATTTATTCAAGCCAATGTGCCTTACCGTTTTATCGGGGGAATGAAATTACTTGAAACTGCACATGTAAAAGATCTGCTCAGCCTATTGCGTGTGATTGCCAATCCGCTTGACGATATCGCGTGGATGCGTTTTTTAACCCTGTGGAATGGCGTCGGTGATGTAGGCGCAAGTAAGCTTGCTCAACAGCTGTTACTTGATCCTGATATTGAAAGTATTACAGAGAAACTTGAGAAATTTGGACGTATTCCAGATCATACCTTGCTGATCATGAAGCAAATGAGTGTGTTGAAGACTGAAGTTGAAGCTTGTGTTCGGCTTGGTGTTGAAGCAATCCTTAACCAGTTAGAAGAAAATTATGCTAAAAAGGACTGGCATAAACGCGTGGGTGATTTTGATCTGGTGAAACAGCTTGCTTCTAAACATACGCAATTAAGTGAGTTTTTAGAAGAGTACGTACTAGACCCCGTCTCGATTAGTGAGATCGAACGTCAGTCACAGGATGATGTGGTGACAATGATTACGATTCACTCTGCAAAGGGGACTGAACAAAAAGTCTGTTATGTTGCCAACGTATCCGCAGGACAATATCCGCATGCACGCGCACAAGGTAATTTTGATGAAGTTGAGGAAGAGCGTAGAGTCCTTTATGTGGCACTCACCCGTGCACAGAACGAATTGATTTTAACCAAGCAGAATTTAAACTTTTGGGCACATCGTCAGACGGATGAACAGGGAAGAGAAATCGAAAGTTATTTCTTCAATGATTTGACTCGAAATTTATGTACAACAGAAACCCATTACAGACAACGCGAGCAAACAGTTAAAAGTGCTTTAATTGAACGGCAAGCGATTAATTTAGATTTTGGCATTGATCTGGATTAAACTATGACAATTGTGTTTTCATTCAAAAAGTAGGTAGGCGAGTGCTTTTTGATGTTTTTTGCCTCGTTTATATTTAAGGTTGTGAGATGAAAATTTTAGTTCGTAATTTAGAACGTACTGTGACCGAAGCAGAATTGCTGGAACTCTTTAAACAGTATGGTGCAATTGATTCATGTACTTTGGTGTTGGATACAGAAACAGGTAAGTCAAAAGGCTTTGCTTTCGTGGAAATGCCGAATGGTCGTGAAGCAATTAAAGCGATTAAAGGGTTGAATACTTTACGTTTACATGGTCACGGGATTCGTGTGAAAGCTGCGGAAGAAAAGCCAAAAACTTAATCTAACAAGGAGCAGGAATGCTCCTTTTTTATATAAAGTGATGGTTGAATAGATCACGATCAATTTATTTGTGTTTTCTGTATGGTTGAGTGAACTATTTTGATGAGCTTCTTGCTATTCATTTTATTGACATTCAACATGGATAAAATTTATTGTGATTTCTGTGCAATAAAGATTAAGCTAAGTCGAATATGTTGACACTTCACAGATGCTTGCGACAGTGGACATTTTTTCATGCCTTGTTTATGTCGTTTCAGTCGATAACGCAAGGTATGGTTGCAATCTCAACAGACGCTATGTAATAAATGCCAAAATCTTAGGGAACATCCATGTCACGTGTAGCTCGCTTTCATGCAGACCGTACCAATCAAAAACTTTATTTTGCCCGTCTCTCATGTATGCAGGCAGAGCAGACAGAAAATGTTCAGCAAGCCCAAGCGCAGCGTGAAGCAGCGGTATTTCATCTGCATGGTGCGGTTCTGGCTTTTTTACAGGAACTGGTTCGCTATTATCGATTAAATGATTTATCTCCTACTTTGAAGTCGATTGAAGAAAACATGGCTGCCAAAGGGCAGGTATCACCTGAAGTTTTGGTGATGCAGAAGTTGGCAAAGGAAGGATTTATTGCAGAGCTTAAAAGAGCTTATCGTTTGTGCCAATACGCACCTGAACCCAGTGCACCGGAACCAGAGGATGAAACATCATCTAATTTAATTATTAAAGTGACGCAAACACCACAAGCTTGGTTGCCTGATACTAAAATTTTGAGAGAATGGCACCGTGATTTATCACAGCTTATTGATGGTTTTCGTAATGAAATGGTTGAATTCTGATCTTTTTGATCAGATTCACTTGAAATTTTGTTTTAAATGACTATATAAAATATCTACAAGATGCAAAGTGCATTCAGTGCTTTGCCCCATGTTGAGCATGGAGGATTTATGTCTATTGAACAGTTAAAAGAGTTATTTGGGAATCAAGAAGCTATTTTGGAGTTAGTACAACTCGAAGGTGGTGAGTTGGCATTGCGTAATGCAGGTTCTGAGAAAGATCCATTGGTCACGATTCAGTTTAATGAGGAAGTGAAGGCATTATTGGGTGACCAAACCCCAGCGATAGCTCAGCAAATGATTCAAGCTGCATTGTTTGCCTTGCTTGAAAAGCAAGCGGATGAGTGGCATGCAGAAGTTGTTGATGTGCAGCCAAAATATATGAGCTAAAGTTTGTTTTGCTAGAAAAAGTACAACAAAACGCACTTTAAAGTGCGTTTTTCTTGGTCTTGCTTTGAACTCAGCTAAGATCTCAACAAAGATTTAATGCGTCGGCTCATGATGATGTGCAATTTGAATTTGATTTAAAATATGGTTGCTCATATTTTTAGCCATTTCCTCTTTTGCATAATAGACTTCACCGATATTGTCTTTACGAATGACCTCAGCTTCTTCTTTATTCTCAGCACAAACCAAAACTTGAATTTCTGGATTAAGTAATTTTGCCGTGTCGACAATTTTATGGATATCGACAATATCCATGGGTGAAATAACCAAGAGTCTTGCATGTTGAATATGGGCTTGAATGAGAACACTCGGTTCAGTGGCACGACCAGAAACCGCAGCGATGCCTTTTTCACGCAAGTTTTCTACAATTTCACGATTTTCTTCTGCAATCACCACCTTAATACCATCTTGCATAAGTGTCTTGGTAATGCGACGTCCGACTTCACCATGACCTACGATCACCACTTGGTCACGTAAGTAAGCCTGATCGACTTCATCAGGAAGCATTGCCAATGGGTCGCCACTGCGTTCAAGCAAGCGCGCTAAATGTGAGCGTTCACGAATCCAGTTCTGTACAGGCTCAATGGCTGAAAACAAAAATGAGTTGAGGGTAATCGAGAATAATGCACCTGCCAAAATCAAGTTTTGTGCTTCAGGGCTCAATAATCCAAGTGATAAGCCGAGCGTGGCAAGGATGAATGAGAATTCCCCGATTTGTGCCAAACTTGCACCAACAGTCAAAGCGGTATTGATCGGATAGCGGAAGAATAAAACCAAGGCCATTGCTGCCAGCGTTTTACCAATCATAATAATGGCAATAACCACTAAGATATGTAAAGGTTGTTCAATAATAATGCGTGGGTCAAACAGCATTCCTACAGAAACAAAGAAAAGAATCGAGAAAATTTCTCTCAATGGTAAGGTTTCTTCTTCCGCACGATGGCTAAAATCTGATTCTTTTACCACCATCCCGGCAAAGAATGCTCCCAACGCCATAGACACGCCAAAGATCGCGTATGAGCCATAAGCAATTGAGACTGCTGCTGCAACTACAGTGAGGGTGAAAAGCTCTCTAGAACCTAAACGAGCGACATATTGCATGATCATAGGAACGAGTCGTTTGCCAACAATCAGCATAAAGGCAATAAAGCCTGTCACTTTTATGAGGGTGATTCCCAATGTCATCCAAATGTTCTGATCTGATTCATGTCCTGCGATTGGATGTCCGCCGAGAAGTACTGCCGTCGCTGGTAGTAAGACCAAGACCAACACCATAACCAGATCTTCAACCAATAACCAACCCACAGCGATTTTGCCGTTTACTGAGTTTAGTAAGCCTTTATCTCCCAGTGCCTTGAGTAAAACGACGGTGCTGGCACAAGACAAACTTAAACCAAAGACCAATGCAGACCCAAAACTCCATCCCCAAATCAAGGAAACAGCGATTCCCAATAATGTTGCAACTGCGATTTGTAAAATTGCCCCTGGTAAAGCAATTCGTCTGACTTGCATTAAATCATTGAGTGAAAAGTGCATGCCTACGCCAAACATCAAAAACATCACACCGAGTTCAGCAAGCTGATTGGCAAGTGTAATGTCTGCGACAATTCCAGGTGTATTGGGACTAATGATAATCCCTGCAATTAAATAACCAATCAGAGGTGGAAGGCGTAAACGTGCAGCGATATAGCCAAAAATGAGGGCTATACCAAAACCGACTGCAAGTAAAATAATCAGATCTACGTCATGAGGCACTAAATACTCCTTAATATTGAGGAGAAATCATTCAAAAAATCATTTCTAGAAGGGTATGGTTCGTTGTGAAACCATAGAAAATGCACGAATAGTGCCAAATTTATTGAAGATTTTAACAAGCTGAAGAAAAAAAAGGCAAAAAAAACGACCCAAATGGATCGTATTTTTTAAGAAAACTAAAATTATTTAATTTTAGCTTCTTTAAAGATAACGTGTTGACGGATTTTTGGATCAAATTTTTTGATTTCCATTTTTTCCGGCATAGTACGTTTGTTCTTAGTAGTGGTATAGAAATAACCTGTACCAGCAGTAGAAACTAGGCGAATTTTATCACGCATGGTTCAGACTCCTTAGATCTTTTGACCTTGAGCACGTAGGTCAGCAACAACCTTTTCAATGCCCAATTTGTCGATAATACGCATACCTTTAGTGGTTAAACGAAGACGTACGAAACGTTTTTCGCTTTCTAACCAGAAACGGTGGTGATGCAGGTTCGGCTCGAACCGGCGTTTAGTTTTGTTGTTGGCGTGTGAGACGTTGTTACCAACGACTGGACGCTTGCCGGTAACTTGGCAAACCTTAGACATGGTGTAACTCCATTGATTTAGCCAACAGCAAATCTGTATGGCCAGTCAAAATAAAACGGATTGAATTCATTCAAGGGGCGTTTTATACCAAAATTCCGCTTAAAAGACAAGCGGAATTCGTCAAAACGCAATCTGATCTATTGTGATAGATCATGCCTTGATCAGTTAGCGTAAGAAAGTTTTCTCTAAAATTTTATTTAGGGGTTTATCGTAAGGCGCTAAGATGAATTTTAAGCTAAAGAGCTTAGGAATAGACATCACTGAACGTTCATGTGATAAACCAAAGAAACCTTCTGGGCCATGATATTTGCCCATACCCGAAGCACCAACGCCACCAAATGGTAGATCGTCTTGTGCAACATGGGTCAGTACGGCATTTTGACCGAAATGTCCTGAATGAGTACGTTGAGAAACGTATTCAGCACGAGCATTGTCAAAGTCGAAATAGTATAAAGCAAGTGGACGAGGTCTGCCATTAATAAAGTCAATCACATCGTCGATTTGATCATATTCCATGATTGGAAGGACTGGACCAAAAATTTCATTCTTCATAATATCCATCGTAGGCAAGACACCTGTTAAGAATGTTGGGGCAATTTTTCGGACTGTAGTTAAATCCTCATGATTAGGATTAATCTCAGTAAATTGAGCACCTTGTTGACGTGCATCTTCTAAATAACCTTGGATGCGATTGTACTGTTTGTCATTGATGATACTGGTGTAGTCCTGATTGTCTCGCAAGGTCGGGTACATTGCTGTCGCGATTTCTTTAAATGAATCAATAAATTCAGCTGTTTTACCTTTAGGCAGGAACATATAGTCAGGTGCAACACAAGTTTGACCTGCGTTCCAAAGCTTGCCAAATGCAATTCGTTCAGCCACCAATTTTAAATCACTGGATGGGTGTACAATCACTGGCGATTTACCACCCAGTTCAAGAATGACAGGCACAAGATTCTCTGCTGCTGCACTCATGACTGTTTTACCAACATTGGTAGAACCTGTAAAAATGATTTTATCGAATGCTAAATGCGAAAAAGCATCGGAAATTTGCCCACCGCCGTTCACTACTGCAACCAACTCTTGTGGAAATGCCTCTGATAGTGCATTTTCAAGCACATAACCAAATTGAGAAGATGAACTGGAAATTTTTAACATGGCGTGGTTACCCGCCGCCAAGGCGCAAATCAGTGGTCCAACGGACAGTAACAACGGATAATTCCATGGCGCGATGATTCCGATCACGCCTAAAGGTTGATATTGCACCCATGCTTTACCAGGTTGGTGTAACATAGACACATGACGCTTAGATGGCTTCATCCATGCTGTTAAATGCTTGCTATAATATTTAATTTGCTCTAAACAGGTAAGTAGTTCACCGATTTTAGTTTCACTGATTGAACGATTGCCGTAATCTTGGTTGATTGCATCTGCAAATTGATCTTGATATTTTACCAAAACTTTTTTCAAGCGAGCTAAACGTTCAATACGCTCTTTTGCAGTAGGCACAGGATAACGCTGATAGGCAGCTTTCTGTTGCTCAAGAAGATCATGCATACGTTGAACTTCAGGTGAATAGGAAGTCATTGAATCTGTTTTTGTATGACTGTTCATGACAAACACCATTTACGAATAGGTTAATATAATATATTTTTTAGAGTAAATACTCTAAATAGTCAAGTCACTTTATGTTAGCTTGTGCTAACGGTTAAAAATGGTAATAGGATGTCAAGCTCCAAAACTTTGAAAACGAAAGATCGAATTTTGCAGATTAGCCTGCAACTTTTTAATGAACGCGGAGAGCGTGCTGTTACGACCAATCATATTGCAGCTGAGCTTGGGATTAGTCCTGGAAATTTGTATTATCATTTTCGAAATAAGCAAGAAATCATTAAAGAGTTGATGGAGCAATATCAAAAAGAAACTTTGGATATGCTTTCATTACCCGATGACCGTATCGTCAATGCCAATGATAAAATCCGTTATTTCCAAGTGTTGAGCAGTCAGCTGTGGGAATACCGTTTTTTACATCGTGATGTCTATCATTTAATTGAAAATAATGAAGATTTTAGAAAAATATATCCCCGTTTTGCCGGTAAAGTGATGCAGCAGGGACAAAAAATTTATCATGCTTTTGTTCAAGCCGGATTGATGCAGATGACAGCATCTGAAATTGAAGCATTGATTATCAATATTTGGATTGTGCTTACCAACTGGACGAACTTTCTTTATATGTCGGGACATTTGAGTGATTCTAATCATTTGGATGAAAAATGGATTTGGCAGGCTTTACGCCAAATGGTGTTTTTAGAAGGTCCTTACTTACGGGGTGAAAGTCGTGAAACCTACGAGCGCTTGTTGGAAAGTTTTGGTTCTTCAGAATTATTTGCAAGTTTATCGGCAGTAAAACACGATTGATGCCGAATCAAGATTGAAAGCTGCTAAAAAAGCGTTAGAATACTCGGCTGTTTTAAACTAATTTATAAGTGATATCCTTCAACATGAACATGACTACTGCCAACACAGCACGTCTACTGATTACTTGTGAAGACAAGCCAGGAATCGTGCAAGCTGTATCGAGCTTTTTGTATCATCAGGGCGCAAACATCACCGCGCTTGATCAATACGCAACTGAAGCTCAGGGCGGGCGTTATTTCATGCGTGTTGAGTTTGAGCTAGACCATTTGCAATCTCGTCGTGAAAGTTTGATTCAGACTTTCGCAAGTAATGTTGCTGAGCGTTATGCGATGCATTGGCGTTTAAGCTTGGTGAGTGACATTAAGAAAGTCGGCATTTTGGTTTCTAAAGTTGACCATGCGCTACTGGAGTTGTTGTGGCGCCATTCGCGTGGTGGCTTGCCTTGTGAAATTACTCAAGTGGTGTCAAACCATGAAGATTTGCGTGAGTCTGTAGAGAACTTTGGCATTCCTTTCCATGTGGTTCCAGTCAATAAAGAAAATAAGCGTGAAGCATATGCGCAGATTGATGAACTGATGCAGGGCAATGACTTGTTGGTGCTTGCACGATATATGCAGATTCTTGATGAAGAGTTTGTACAAAAGTGGGAAATGAAGGTGATCAATATCCACCATTCATTCTTGCCTGCGTTTGTAGGTGCAAATCCTTATAAACAAGCCTATGAAAAGGGTGTGAAGTTGATTGGGGCGACTGCACATTATGTCACGGCTGATTTGGATCAAGGTCCGATCATCGAGCAGGATGTAGAACGCGTTAACCATGATTTTACAGTTGAACAATTACGTGAATTGGGGCAGGATGTCGAGCGTAATGTGCTGGCAAGAGCTGTAAAATGGCATCTTGAAGATCGTATTATTGTCGATGGCAACAAGACTGTTGTATTTCAATAATATGTGAATGTTGTTTAATTTTTTTAAGATGAAATTGGGATGTTTTATGCATCCCTTTTTATTTTTTTATTTGTAAAAACGATAAAAAACGCAAAAAAAGCAGTTGCAAATGAAAACACTTCTCATTTATGATTGTTGCACTTTAATTGTTCTATCCGATGAGCTTAATCTGTAAATTGATTGTTTTACAGTTTACTCAATTTTAGGTATTTAGATTCTTATGAGTCAGTCTTCCTCTGCACCACTTCAAACGCCACCACCGATGAAGAAAAAAGTCCTTGTTGCTGTCTTGGCAGTTGTTGTTGGACATGTTGGTGTATTGTGGGGAATCAGCAACATGAAGGCTTTTGAATTACCTCAAATAAAGAAAGAACCTTTAAAAATCAAATTTTTAAAGCTGAAAGAAGATGCTCCACCACCGCCTCCACCTCCTGTTGAACAGATCAAGCCTAAAGTTAAACCAAAGCCGGTAGAGAAGAAAGTCGAACCGAAACCGGTGGTCAAGCCGAAAGTCATTGAGCAGAAAAAACCTGTGGAAAATGATGATCGGGCAAGAAAGCTTGAAGAGCAAAAACGTCTGGAAGACCAGAAGCGTTTAGAGGATCAAAAGCGTTTAGAAGATCAAAAACGCCTAGATGAGCAAAAGCGTTTAGAGGATCAAAAACGTTTGGAGCAACAGAAGCGTGAACAAGAGGAACGTGACCGTCAGCGTCGTGAGCAAGAACAACGGAATACGCCACGTAATGTCAGTGACGGACAGGTATCTTGGAGTCGCAGTCCTCGAATTGCAAAAGAACAGCTACTTAAACTGATGTCACCAGAAGATGGGACAAAAGTTGTGAATTTAGAAATTACTGCAGATGCAAATGGAAATATTACCAATGTCCGTATTATCCAATCGAGTGGTAATTCAAGTTTAGACAGTTACGTTGTTAAACAGACACAATCTGCAAAATTTAAAGCCTACAAAGAAAATGGCACTGGTGTACCATTTAAAATTAGGCAGGATTTTGCGTTGTCAGTCTCTAAAAAATGATTTTTTTTAAGAATTAGGAAATGTGCATATGAACTTTTCAGTTTATTGGCAACATGCTGATGCGGTCAGTAAAACACTGTATTTCGTGTTATTGGCAATGTCTATTGCAACGTGGACTGTGTTCATTTTGCGTATTTTAGGCACGCGTCAACTCAAGCAGGTTGCTCAAGACCATCTCGCTCAAGCGTTGAGTGCATTAAAGGCAAAACTTGCACCACTTAGTTTTGACCAGCGTAAAGCAGTTGCAGAACAAGCTTTGTTACGTCAAATCTCGGTTGAAAAAGCCAGTGCTGAAAAGGGTGTCTCTGTTTTAGGTACGATTGCTTCACTTGCACCATTTGTTGGTTTGTTTGGTACAGTGTGGGGGATTTTCCATGCTCTGGTTGCTGTCGGTAAAAGCGGTCAAGCGGGTCTGGCTCAAGTTGCAACACCTGTTGGTGAAGCGTTGATCATGACGGGTCTTGGTCTTGCAGTCGCAATTCCTGCGGTATTGGCATATAACATTTGTGTGCGTTTCAATCGTACTTTGTCAAATGAATTACAAGATCAGGCACATGGTCTATTGATTGATACAATGTTGCAGCAAGAATCTTCAACGAAAAAAGTTGAAGCTGAGGCGACAAATAAAAGTTTAGTGGGAGGTCAAGCTTAATGGCTTTTCAACTGGGAGAAGACAACGATTCTGGCATGAATGAGATGAATCTCATTCCGCTGATCGATATTATGTTGGTATTGATGATCATCTTCTTGGTGACAGCAACCGTTGCTAACCCATCGATACCGTTAACTTTACCGAAAACCACAGCTGAAGTGAATGCTCCACCTCCTGAAGCCATTACGATTAGTATTAATCAGCAAGGCGAAGTGGCTTGGAATGATCAAATCATCACTTTAGATGAATTATCGAAACGATTTGATGAAGCTGGACAGAAACCTGTTAAACCCGCTGTTCAGTTAAGAGCTGATAAAGAATCGCGTTATGACACTGTTGCACAAGTAATGTCGCGTGCAAGTGAGGCAGGACTCAATGATCTTGCATTTATGAGTGATAATTAACCAAAATTAAGATATTTAAAAAGTTTTTGAAACCTCCCTGATGGGAGGTTTTTTTATACGGATTTAAATCCTCTAAATTTAAAAAAACTTAATCTTTGAGCAAGTCCTGGAATTGACTGTGTAATTTAAGTAACTTTGGTGGAATGGCAAAATTACAATATCCCTGCGCAGGATTACGGGCAAAGAAATTTTGATGATATTCTTCTGCAGGATAGAACGTTGGAGCAGGGCTTAACTCTGTAACTATATTCAGCCCGTCCGCTTTGAGCTGTTCAATAAAGCTTTCAGACTCAACCTTTTGCTGATCATTGAAGTAATAAATGACAGAACGGTACTGTGTACCAATATCATTGCCTTGACGGTTTAACGTGGTAGGGTCATGTATCGCAAAAAATACAGTGAGCAGTTGCTGATAACTGATTTGCTGTTCATTGAAATCAATCAAAATCACTTCAGCATGATTGGTATCTCCATTGCAAATCGACTCATAGGTAGGATGGGTTGTATGCCCGCCAGCATAACCGCTTACGACCTTTTGAACACCTTTAAGCTGTAAAAAAACGGCTTCTGTACACCAAAAACAGCCACCACCGAATAAAGCCTGTTGCATTGAGGAATCCTTTTATTATTGAATGGGAAAAAATATGATCTAAATGATCATAGCGTGAAAGCTGTGATTATGTCATATCACTATTTCAGAATGGATAAGACGACAACCTGATTAAGTTGATCGCTCAGGGGAAATTGTAGCTAAATTTAGAATCAAATAAATATAAATAAATTGTCAAAGCTTATGGTATTCGTGTGAGTAAAAGGCATTTAAAAAGAATGTTCTTGATATTTCAACCCAATACAAGGTTGAGATTTACCTTATATTTGTCATTTTGATTTGTGCAAACTACTGATATGAAATCAAGAAAAAAATAATTCATGATACTTTTTTGAATTGAGTTAGGTCTAAAAGCTATTGTTTAGCCTGAAATCTGTTGTATTGGATCGACTCGGAATTAGGTGGGGTTTCACACAGACTTAAGTTAATTCCATTCTAAATAATGAAGATTTTTAAGTGCGTTATTTAATTTTCTTTGCTTCTCACTATTAATTAAATAAGGGTGCTGACTATTTATTAAAATCGGATAATCTTCTTCAATATCATCAGTATATGTTGCTAACCATGGTGGATTTATACCAAGAAGCTTTAATCGTTTAAGTTTTTCTTCGTGCCTACAATGGATTCCACTAATCCATCCCCCCATTTTATTTTTTAGTGGTGTCCCAATAACATTTATATTTAAACCTAAAGTTTTGAACAATTCTTGTGTTAGAAGTTCTGGTGCTGCAGTCACTATGATGATTTTTCGATCAGCTTTTAAATGTCTTTTTAATTCAGAAATACCTTCATCAAACCAATATAAATTTGTATTAGAAGAACTATTAACTTCAGTCGAGAAGATTTTGAACCTTTCTATCAGTTGATTTCTATTCAGCCCGAATGTCGCGATCCATAAAAAAAATGAAGCTCCAATAGACTTATATTTCTTAACTTTCATTAGAGGAAGCGCTATAGGCATAATAGAAATTGCCCCAATAAACCTGAGAGGATGTGATTTTAATTGTTTCATTAACCAGACTCTTGTAGAGTCTGTTGAGAGAAGTGTCCCATCTAGATCAAAAACAACAAATTCCATAGTTTGTTTTATATCCATTTCAGTTATTTTTCTAAATTAACATATCACATTTTATGTGATGGATTTTTTCTTTTTGAATCAATATGATGAATTAAGCCGTTCTAAGGCTTGGCGCTATAGAACGGCTTTTTTATGATTATTTACGTTCGACAATCTATCAATACGCAATGCTTCTCAACGATATTTATCTTAGTGAAACGATTATTATTCGTCGTCTAATAAGTCCATTTGTTTGGCAATCTGGTAAAGATTATTTGAACGATTGCCTGTACGACAGAACATAAGGACTGGCTTTGGAAGCTCATTAAAACGGTTTGCAAACGTTCTCACATCTACTTCTGTAATCTGACCTGCAACCACAGGTAAAAATACATAATCTAATCCCGCGGCACGTGCTGCTTCTTCGATTTGTGCACTGGTAGGCTGTTCTGGGCCACCCTCTAAATCAGGGCGGTTATTGATCACAGACTTAAACCCCTTTTCTGCAACTTGAGCAATATGTTCTGGACCAATTTGACCTGCGAAACCAACATTTTCACTCATTTTGTCACTCCTATATTATTTAGAATCAAATATGCTATATATAATAGCATTAAGCTCAGAACTGAGTTTGGACTACAAAAGATTTATAAAAGAAATATCTATAAAAGATAACGCAATGGAGTGTGTATGTACGCATATACAGTTGAACCACTGTATGTCCCCATCGGGCAAGAAGTTATAGCCGCAGATTTTTATCGTCCTAAAAATTTAAAGAAACCTGCTGTAATCATTATGGCACATGGCTTTGCTTGTCTTAGACAATTCAAATTGATTGCATATGCACAAAAATTTGCCCAAGCTGGTTATGCTGTTGTGTTGTTTGACTATCGCTTTTGGGGGGGGAGTACAGGCTTTCCCCGTGAACTTATTTCTTTGCAAAATCAGATGGAAGATTGGAAAACGGTTGTTAATTATGTGGCAACGCAAAAGAAAATAAATTCTAAGAAAATTGTATTGTGGGGAACATCGCTGAGTGGTGGCTATGTACTGAGTCTTGCCAGCGAAATGAAAAATGTTCAAGCGATCATGGTGCAAGTGCCTTATGTAGACGGTGCGGAAACGGCAAAATCATTCCCGATTCAACAATTACCTAAAGCTTTAAAAATATCCAGTCAAGATTATATGGGCGCAAAGGTAGGAATGCTTCCTAGAACTCTGCCTGTGGTGCATCCCTTTGATTTATGTTTTATTCCGACCAAAGACAGCTACCATGGTTACATGTCGATTGTACATCCGGACTATTTTTGGAGTGGCGAAGTTCCTGCACGTGTTTTCTTTAATTTAATTCGTTTTAGACCGATTCAGACGGTAAGACGTATAAATATTCCAGTGTTGTTTATTGCATCTAAAAAAGACAGTTTTATTCCGATAGAATCCAGTCGTGAAACGGCAACAAATATCGCACCTTTTGTGCAATATCATGAGTGGGATATGGCACATTTTGATATTTATCACGGGAAATGGTTGGAAAAAGCAATTTTGACCCAATTAGACTTTTTACACCAACATATAGGAGTAAGCTAGATGATCATTGTATGTCCATCATGTGGCGCAAAAAACCGTGTTCCTGAAGATAAGTTGAATGCGCAGCCGAGTTGTGGGCAATGCCATCAAAATCTTATACCTCTTGCTCCAATTGAATTGAATGAACAGAATTTTAGCAATTTTGTGAGTCATAGTGACCTGCCTATTCTGATTGACTTATGGGCTGAATGGTGTGGTCCATGCAAAATGATGGCGCCTCATTTTGCGCAAGTGGCAGGGAGTAATTCCAATGTGGTTTTTGCCAAAATTGATACAGAAGCGAATCCCCGATTGAGCAGTGCATTTAACATTCGAAGCATTCCAACCTTGGTTTTAATGAATAAAACTACAGAAGTTGCTAGAATTAGCGGTGCGTTACGGGCTAACCAAATACAAGAATGGTTAGATCAACAATTGAATGCCCTTAAGTAATTCACGGGCTCGGAGTTATTGTGTCAGATTCTCATGTAAAACCTGAAGGTACACTGTCTTTACAAACGATTGCCATGCCAGCGGATACAAACTGGAGTGGAGATGTTTTTGGTGGTTGGATTGTTTCACAAATGGACTTGGCTGGCGCAATTCATGCAGAACGTTTTAGCAAGGGGCGTTGTGCAACGATTTCAATTAATCAGATGACTTTCCTTGTTCCAGTGAAAGTTGGTGACGTGATTAGTTGTTATACCAAGATTTTAAAAGTAGGCAATACTTCAATTCAAATGCAGATTGAAGTGTGGGATAGTCACGACAGCTCTCGCGCTGCCAAACGTGTGACAGCAGGTGTGTTTACTTTTGTTGCTGTAGACGTTACAGGCAATAAACGGCAAATTCCTGAGGATGTAAAACAAAAGCATCTCGCATCACAAACGGCCTAATGACTATAAAAAAAATCCCAACATGTTTGGGATTTTTTTATAGCCTCGGAAATAGAGCCGCTGTTTTAAAACATGGTGTTTTGATTGACACTTGTCTCAGGAACAGGTTGCCGTACATCCCAGTGTTCAACAATTTTGCCTTTTTCGAGTCTAAAAATATCGATGATCGCAACCCCACGATCTTGTGTATTCAGTGTTGAGTGTACGTGCAAGAAAACTAAATCTCCTTCAGCAACTGCTCGTTTAATGACGCTTTTTGCTTCAGGATTGTCTTGGAAATATTGTGTAAAGTAATTTACAAATGGAGCTTTGCCATCAGGAACACGTGGATTGTGTTGAATATATTGATCACCAATATAACGATCAGCATAGGTTTTGACTTGATGTTTCTGAAACACACCTTCATAAAAATCAGTCACAATGGCTTTGTTTTTTTGCGCCTGTTGAGTTGCAATCACAGATGTCGAATTGTTTTTAAGATCAGCTGAGACTTGATTTTGAGCGCATGCTGTAAAAAATAAAACAGGGCCCAGTATGACAGACAGTACAATTAATTTATGAGGGGTATTGGGTTTCATGATTATTCTCAATATTTCAAGATGATGTTCAAACATCATCTTGATGAGTAAATATTGATGAATATAGTGATTAATCGTCTTTCGTTCGGGGGAATTTAGTAAATTCTATACTTACTGAACAGTAAGTTTTATTTACATTTACTTATTTTTCAGGCGATCTTTAGATACCCATGCCCAAACCATTTGGCATTCTACAGGCTCTTTTCCAGATTCATCCATAATCGTAACTGGAACTAGCGTTTCACCCTTTTCAGAAGTTTGCATTTCTAAAATCTGTTCAGGACTTAGGGTTGCTGTTGCTGTCATATCACCTTTAGATGGACGTTTATAGTCAATATGCATACTTTTGATCAATACAATTGAGCTATCAGGAACATTCATTCCTGTCACAAAGCCTGTTGCTGTTTCTGCAATTAATGCCATCGCCACAGCATGTAGTTGACCGATATGATTTTGCATAGCGCGATGGTTCTTGATTTCCACCACAACTTTTGAATGGCTGACTTCCAAGTATTTGATGTTGGCGGTGCCTACCATAGGAACAACCCGACCAAAGGCTTTACTCCAGAGCGTACTACGAATGCCTTTCGGGAATTTAGAAGTCGCTTTTACAAGTTTAGATAAACGATTGGTCTGAGTCATGTCGTAACCTATAAGGGCTGTTAAAGAGCTTAGTCTTTGAAGTTATTAAATTGTAAAGGTACACCGAACTGTTGTTCTTTTAAAAAAGCCATAACTTGCTGTAAAGTATCGCGCTTTTTATCCGTTACACGGATCTTGTCACCTTGGATAGAAGATTGCACTTTGACACCACTTTCTTTAATGGCTTTATTAATTTTTTTTGCGGTATCTGAGTCAAGTCCATCTTTGAGTTTGATCACTTGAACAACATTTTTACCGGAAGCGGTCATTTTTTGAGGATCAAGTGCCTGAATATCTACTTTACGTTTAAAGAAATGATTTTCAAGCATGCTGTAAACCTGCTCACATTGGAAATCACTTTCAGTTGAGATTTTAATCTCTTTGGCTTTTTCATTGATTTCGATAGAAACATCCTGACCGCGGAAATCAAAGCGTGTTGCGATTTCTTTTTGGGTGTTTTGAACAGCATGATTGACTTCAAAAATCTCTAATTCTGAAACAATATCGAAAGATGGCATAGTTTAGACCTTTACAAATAGAAAGAATATCTGAGATGCTAGGGATGTTTTCTTCATTTGCCAAGTGTTGTTTACATCAAAGGAGTGCACAATGATCCGTAAATTAGAAATTACAACATTTGAGTTCCCAGAAAATGCCGTAATCTGGGATGTTCGTGACGCAAAAGCCTTTGCCGAAGGTCATGTGAAAGGTGCTGTAAATCAGCCCATCGATAGCCTAAATGCAGAGATTTTGACTCAAGTGAATTCGGATCAGTCCATCTACATATTATGTGGTGGTGGAAGTAAGGCACCTCGTGCTGCTGAAAAATTAGAAAGTCTAGATGGTTCTCGCGATTATGTCGTGCTTATGGGCGGTACTCGCGCTGCACGTGATGCAGGCTTACCATTGGAACAAGGTTCGTAAAAAAGCGCCGAAAGGCGCTTTTTTATTTCCAGTAAACCTATAGATTGATCAGCATTATTTTGATTTGAAGTATGGCTTTTTGGTTTTTTCTTTTTTATTGAAGCGTTTGACATCCAATTTTTTCAAAAGCATTTCCGGCACAGGGCAAGCTTCGTTTAAAATCATGGCAATTAAAACTTCACTACACAGCGGTGCAAATAAAAAGCCTTTAGAACCCAGTCCTGAAAAAGTATAAATTTCTTTATCGTTATCAACTTTTCCAAGTAAAGGAAAATAATCCAGACTTTGTGCACGTACTGAAGCACGACCATGCCATTGCTCTACTGGCAGGAGTGTTTCTGCATATTGTGGAAATACACTGTGGATAAGATCATAGTTATGCACATGGTCTTCAGTCAATACTTCACTATCTTCCCGTTGTGGATAGAAAGAAGCACCCAGAATCAATTGTTGGTCATCAAGCTGCATGCAATAACCACCATAGCTATAAGCATGTTTGGGATTGAGTTTATTTGAACTGTTGTTGAGCCAGCTCACTTGTCCGCGGATCGGTTTGAGAATGGGAAAGTGTTCAAAAAATTGCCGGCTGTTTTTGGCACAGCAAACAATCACATGATCAAAATCGCCCAGATGGCTGTGCTGATGATCGCATAAGGTCAATCGATGAACATTTGATTGAGTAATGTTTTCGATTTTTGCATATTTTAACTGAATCAGAGGATGTTCAAGAATTTGATCTTTGAGTTGCTGTGGATAGACTGAACCTGCTTGAGTCAGCTGTAAACTTTTGAATTGAGTGTGCAGATCAAGTTGTTCCGCGGTTTGCGCTTTAAGTAAATTTTGAGGATATTCATTCGCTAATTGAAGTAATTCATCAGGATTTTTTTGTGCGAGTTGCTGAACGGCAATCGGACGAAACGCGTTAAAATTTCGATAATGACGAAGTGCATGTTGCCAAGACAAAGTCATTAAATGTTCTGCACTCTGTTCAATCGGGCTGAGTTTGGGATTGAGTAGGGCCAAAGGGTTACCTGATGCACCTGCTAAGGGGGCTGATTGCTCATAAATCGTGACTTGATGTCCGCGTTGGGCAAAACCCCATGCACAACTTAATCCTGCAATTCCTGCTCCGATAATTGCAATTTGACGTTGATTGGAAGATTGCGATGGATGCTGTCGATAGTCTTGTTCTATACGCTGAATGGAAAAATCTTCAGATGCATTCCAAACAGCTTTTAACATCTCGCGTTTATGTCCAAAACCACGTGGTCGCGAAATGCTGATGCCATGTTCTGTTAAACCGCGTTTCAATACACCTGCAACACTGAACGAGGCAAATGTAGTCCCAGGATCAGAAAGTCTGATGAGATGATTTAACACATTGGCTTCCCACATGTCAGGATTGCAGGAAGGTGCAAAACCATCTAGAAACCATGCATTAACGGGGTGTGTTTTGGCAATAACGGGAAAAACATCATGCGCATCACCTAACCAAAGATCAATTGAAAACCGTGATTCGGGAAAGTTTAAACGATGACATCCTGCGATCGGCAATGGATATTGTTCAATTAATTGCTGTGAAAAAACATCGAGTTCCGTCCAGACCGCTAAAGCACGGCTTAAATCTGGTTTAGACAGCGGGAACTTTTCTACACTGATCACATGTAAGTGGCTGTGATTATCAGGGCGTACCTGTTGCCAAAGTTGCCATAGCGCTAAAATATTGAGTCCGGTACCAAAACCTGTCTCACCTACACAAAAATATTCAAAGTCACACAACGCTGCAAGGCGTGTTGCAAGATCATTACCATTTAAAAATACGTGTCGTGTTTCAAGCAGTCCATTATCTTTTGAAAAATAGACATCACTAAATTGTTTAGAAATTGGAACTTCAATTCCATCAATGCATTGCCAATCTAGATCGGCAGTTTGAATGGCATTTGACAACGTAGATTACCTTTTTAAAGTTGAATTGCTAGGAGTTGATCTTTTAGATCATGAATATTTTAATGGCTCAATTTTACGACAATCGATGGCATATCGACTTGATCGTTGAGAGTTTGATTATAAACGCAATGGACTGATTTAATTAAAAAACGAACACCATGGCTGTCAAAAATACCCTGTAGCTTGAGAGTCTTGTTTAAAACCAGCATACAATCGAAATGAACTATTTTGCCCAAAACGCAAATATCAAAAGTTACTGTAATAAGATTTTGATCAGGATTTTATCTCGTGATCTATCTGATGATATTGGAAATATTTGAGCAAAACGTATCAGGTCAATAATTTACCACTGGCGACGACGTTTGGTGTAGATATAACTTGCAATTAAAAAGCCAAGTAATACCCCAACGGCAATCGTTGCTGCACCATATAAAAACATTTGCGCACTTTGTTCGCTTTGTAAGACTTGAACTTGTACACCAAGATTATCATTTTTCAGCTGCAGTTCTTGGTTTTGCGCCAATGCTTCTAAATTGGCTTTTTCAAGCTGCTGTAAACGTGTTGCCTGGTCTTTGACTAAAGCCTTGACTCTAGCTTCTTGGGATGCTTTTTCTTTAACGATTTGTTCTGCTGTTAAAGGTTTATTTTCTTGCGCCTGTGCTTGGGTCTGAGTCGTGGCATTTGCACCAGCAACAGCAGGAATAATATTCGGTTTAGGAGGCGCGACAGTTGGATTCGCCTGAGAGGAAGGCGCTGCTGCCGTTGCTTGAGTTGTGGGTGCCTGTGTTGGCTCTGCCCATAACATAGGGGAGAGCAGTATCGTAGAACTTAAAGTCAGACGAAGTAAGCTTTGGACGACAACGCGCATTTTGTTATCCCTTAGGTAAGGCTTTATTGAATGGCTTAACATCGATATGACGATAAATTCCTTCTTTAAGGAAAGGTTCGTCTTGTAACCATTCATCTAGAGCCTCACGGCTGTCAAAATCAAGAATCATCGTACTGCCATAAAAACCTGCCTGTGGATTTTCACGATCAACAGGCATCGCTCCAGCAACAATAACGCGACCTTCTGCATCTAATTTTTCTAGTCGAGCCAAATGCTGTGGACGTATAGCAAGACGTTTTTCTACTGTACCTTCTTGATCAGTACACGTAATTACAAATAATGGCATGATATTTCTCAATTTTTCTAAAACACTTTATTCGTCGCCTGACTTGAAGTGTTTTCGTAATATAACAAACTGGATAATGATAAAGGAAAACATCACAATCATGTCACCAAATGCTGTAAATTCTCCCCAATATTTGCCACCTGCAAATAAAAAAGCAAAGAAGACATGTAAACCTGACATCACAATGAACATTGCTGCCCAAGCAAAGTTTAAATTTTTCCACCCTTTTTCAGTCAGCTCTAAAACAGGACCAAATAATCGTTGAATGAGTGGTTTTTTATCTTTACCAAAATAAGGTGAAAGTAAGAAAGCGCCTGCAAAAACTAAATTTAAAATCGCAGCTTTTAAGCGAATATAGAAGTCATCACTTAACATTAAAGTGATTCCCCCAAAAATCACCGTCATGAACAAAACAAACCATTGTTGTTTATCTAAGCGGAACTTTTGTGAAATAAACAACGCACCATAGACAACAAGCATTGAAATAATCAAACCTGTTGTTGCGACGAGAATGTTATTGTTATTTACACCACCTGTTGAGCCGATCAACTGGAGTAAGGGATGATCTACATCTTTAGGATCAACCGTTTTGTATAAATAAAAGAAAATTATGAGGGGCACAAAGTCTAAAAGTGCTTTCATGTTAAAGTATCTAGTCTGTTCAGGTTGATGGGATAGTATAAAAGATGCAAGGCATAGATTTACATACTCACAGTAATATTTCTGATGGAACTTTAACCCCTGCATTGCTGGTTGAAGCTGCCATCGAGAAAGGCATACACACGCTTGCATTGACGGACCACGATAGCATGGATGGCTTAATACAAGCTGAACAATTTGCAAAAAATCAACCAATTCAAATCATTTCAGGTGTAGAAATCTCGAGTCAGTGGTCTAGACCTGCCACAAAAAAGAGCTATGGTGTGCATATTGTTGCACTCAATATGCAAAATCCTGAACCACTGCAACAGCTTTTAACTGCGCAGAAAAAGATTCGGGCTGAGCGGGCAAAGGAAATCTGTGATTTATTGATTCCTTTGATTCAACAAGATATTTATGCCGATGTTGTGGCAAAAGTAGATGGAGAGCCTGATCGAATTACACGCACGCATATTGCCAAGACTCTGGTTGAAAAAGGCATTGTACAGCGTGCCCAGCAAGCATTTGATAAATATATCAAGGAAGGCAAGAAAGCTTATGTGAAGTTTGATGGTTTAGGTTTGGCAGAAACCATTCAGGTGATTCATGAAAGTCAGGGCTTCGCGGTATTGGCACATCCAACACGCTATGATTTATCTGCAACCAATATTCGTTTTTTAATTGAATTATTCGCTCAACATGGTGGCGATGCGGTGGAACTTCCACCTGCGATTGAAAGTGCTTCTACACGCCAAATGGTTGATCGAATGATTGCAGAACATGGTCTCAAGGTTTCAGTCGGGAGTGATTTTCATGGAGAGAACATGCCTTGGATTAAATTGGGCAATATTCCACGCGTAAAAGAAGGGCAGATCGGGATATGGGAAAGTTTTCGATAATAGCCGGGTCTGAAAACTTAAATATCCTGATGAGGATTGCTTTGATGAATTAAAAAATCCCTCTCGTGAGAGGGACTTGATTTTGATTGAACATCAATCTTCTTTTTCAGTATAGGGATTTTCGAAGCCAAGTTTGTTTAAGATCTCGATTTCCAATGTTTCCATCTCTTCAGCATCTTGATCTGAAGTTTCATGATCATAGCCCATCAAATGCAATGTTCCATGAACCAACATATGGGTAAAATGTTCAATCGGTGTTTTTTGCTGCTCGATGGCTTCTTGCAATACCACCGGGATACAGATGATTAAATCACCTAAAGGTAATGCATCCAACAGAGGTAGGACCTCTTCAGGGATATCACTTGGAAAAGACAGCACATTGGTAGGTTTGTCTTTTTTACGATATTCAAAGTTCAACTGATGGCTTTCGTCATGATCTACGCAAGCGATTCCAATTTCACAATTTTGATCAACTTCGATATGACGTAAAGTGGTCTCAATGACTTTCTTTAAATAGGCACGTTTGAGCACCAGAGCAGGTGCTTCAAACGATTGTTGTAACGATAAGCTAAGTTTCAAAAACAGTCCTTAAACATTTTCCTGATTTGGGGCAGTTGCATCTTGATGTTGAGCATCTGCCGCAGAATCGTTTTCAGCAATTAAGGCTTCTTGACGTGCTTTGCGTTCAGCACGCGCTTCAGCACTTAAACGGTATTGCTCACTGTCCCATCCTTCATAGGCTTCGACAATCTTTTGTACCAACTGATGACGAACCACATCACGAGAGTGGAAGCGAGTAATATGGATTTCTTTGATTTTTTCGATGATACGTAAGGCATGTGCGAGACCAGACTGTTGTCCTCGCGGTAAATCGACCTGTGTAATATCACCAGTGATGACTGCACGGGAGCCAAAACCTAAACGTGTCAAAAACATTTTCATCTGTTCTGGTGTGGTGTTCTGCGCTTCATCTAAAATCACGAATGAATGGTTTAACGTTCGACCACGCATATAGGCAAGCGGTGCTACTTCAATGACTTGACGTTCAATCAGTTTAGCAACTTTTTCAAAGCCAAGCATCTCGTAGAGAGCATCGTAGAGTGGGCGCAAATAAGGGTCGATCTTTTGACTTAAATCACCGGGTAGAAAGCCCAGTTTTTCACCGGCTTCTACAGCAGGGCGAACCAAAAGAATACGCTGAATCTCGTTGCGTTCGAGCATGTCGACAGCGGCAGCAACGGCGAGATAGGTTTTCCCTGTACCAGCTGGACCAATCCCGAAAGAAATATCACTTTGCAAAATGCGTTGTACATAACGCTTTTGATTGGCACCACGAGGATTGATTCGACCTTTACGGGTTTGCAGCCAGACTTCATCTAAGCCTGTATGCTCATTGTCCGAAAGGTCTTCTTGTAACTCACGGTCAGTTTGACTGCCTTGAATCATTAAATGGATGGTATCAGCACTGATTTCTTGAGAGAGTTCGGCTTCTGCATGCAAGCGCTGCAATAAACCCTCTGCTCTCTCAACTGCCTCTAATTCACCATCAATATAAAAGCTGTCACCACGGTGTGAAATACTGACATTTAAACGTTGTTCGATTTGTTTCATATGACCGTTATAAGCACCCAGCATGCTTTTTAAACGTTCAACAGAAATACCTGGAAAAGCTACTGTACGTCGAATCGCTGCAGTCAAGAGATATCCTTTTTAAAAGTAAAGTCTATACCCTTACATTACGCCACGTCAGGCTCAAGATTCAAGAGTTCTCCGTAAACTAAATTTAAGGTCTTAATCTCCGTAATCTCAATCTCTGCAAAGCGTCCGACCCAAGAGGCATCACCTACAAATGTTACTAAACGTGTATTGTCGGCTGTACCCACCAATAAATTCGGATCTTTGTTAGATACATTTTCAACCAAAACGCGCTGAATGGTACCTAACATGGCATCTGTTTTACGGATACTGGACTGTTTAATCCAATGTTGAACTTTGGCTAAACGTTCTTTTTTTACTTCGTCAGTTGTATCATCGGGTAATTCAGACGCAGGTGTACCGGGGCGTTTTGAATAAACAAAACTATAAGAATGGTCAAAGTCTAGATCTTGGATAAACTGATAGGTCTCTTCAAAATGAGCATCCGTTTCCCCTGGGAAACCAATGATGAAATCTGAAGATAAATGCATGTCAGGGCGAACTTTACGAAGTTTGGCAATTTTTTCGATATAAACATCAATGGTGTGGTTACGTTTCATCGCTTGTAACACATCATTTGAGCCACTTTGCACCGGTAAATGCAAATGTGAAACCATTTGTGGTAAGTCGCGATAACACTGGATCAAATCATCATTAAACTCGAGCGGATGTGAGGTGGTATAACGTAAGCGACCAATACCTGGAATTTCTGCAACAAGACGCAATAAATCTGCGAATGTGCAAATTTCGCCTTCAAAAGTCTCACCACGATAGCCATTCACATTTTGACCCAACAGGCTAATTTCACGCACACCTTTTTCAGCCAAACCTGCAATTTCTGCCAAGACATCATCCAGAGGACGAGATACTTCTTCGCCACGTGTATAGGGAACTACGCAAAATGAACAATATTTCGAACAGCCTTCCATGATTGAAACGAATGCTTTGTAGCCCTCTACGCGCGGTTCAGGCAAAAAGTCGAACTTTTCAATATCTGGGAATGAAATATCTACCAGCTTGATTTTATCTTTTTTGGGTTTTTCGATTTGATCAACGTGTTGATCCAACATTTGCGGTAAACGGTGCAAAGTTTGTGGACCAAAAACCATATCCACATAAGGCGCACGTTTTTGGATGTTGTCGCCTTCTTGTGAAGCCACACAACCACCAACACCAATCACAAGATCAGGATTTTTTTCTTTGAGTTTGCGCCAGCGTCCTAATTCAGAAAATACTTTTTCTTGCGCTTTTTCACGGATTGAACAGGTATTCATCAGTAGAATATCTGCATCACTTGGATCGCTTGTGAGCACATAACCATGTGAGTCGCCTAAAAGATCTGCCATACGGTGACTGTCATACTCATTCATCTGACACCCTTGCGTTTCGATATACAGTTTTTTAACTGTACCGTCGGCTGGGGTGTGCTGTGGCTGGGTTACAGTGTTTTCTGAGGCAGCTTTGGCACCATTTGGAATGAAGGTTTGAACCGTCATGGAGGGGTCTATCCTATGAATAAAGGGAATTTAAAATTCGCATTGAGTTTGTTATTTTAACAGACTCACAAAAGGCGCGCTATTTTACAGCATTTAAATGGGATTCAGGGAAATATTTAAGCAAGATTGGTATGTTAGCAACAAGGGAGAGGGCGTAAACAAAAAAATCAAAAAAAGGGATAGATTATTAATGATGAATCATAAGGTTACATAACACAACAGTAGAAATGGATTAGAATAATTAAACTAGGCACAAATAAGTGCATCAGCAAGTCAAGGCACATCATGCAGGTTGAGAGAAAAACGGTGTTAAAGCAGCAACTTAAGCAAAATAAATTAAAACTTTATCTTTTAGGCGCAGTTGCATGCACAAGTCTGCAAGTGGCTTATGCGGCTGAAGAGCAGTTCAATGATGCTTTGCGTAATGCGAATAATGCGAGTGCTTTAGAACAGTACCGGGTTTCAATGCAAAATGATGCTTTAGGTTATTATCCTGAATATTGGATGCTGAATGCTAATCTTGCTTTTCAACCTGCTGGCAATATTATTAGTTTTGCACAGCGCTACCCACAATCGGCAATGGCTGAAAAGTTGGCAGCAGATTATGTCGAAGAAAAAGTCAAACAAGCTGACTTTTCAAGTGCCCAACCTGTATTGCAATATGTAACAAATCCAGATCAGGCAGAACGTTGTGCCGTTGCTCAAGTTCGTGCCAAAACTGGGGATTCATTGGTTTTTGCAGAGTTTAAAGATGTTTGGCTTGCAACCAACACTCAACCTGAGTCATGTAATGGTTTGGGGCGCATGATGCTGTCTAGCCCACTCATGACTACGCAAGATCGTCAACAACGCCTTTATGCACAATTAAGAGCAGGGCAATCTGGTCTAGCGATTGCGACAGCCCAATCAATCGGTATTAATTTATCATTAACGCAAATGAACCAGATTCAAGCGAATCCGCTCAACTACTTATGGTCAGCGCCGAAAACGAATGTGCAAGATTATGCTTATTTGGTTTATGCATTGGGACGTGCCGCAGATACGGATTTAACCAGTGCTTTACAGTCTGTGCCCAGGTTGGTTCAAGGTGTGCCTGAAGATGTGCAAAAATATCTTTATCGTACGGTGGGCTATATTGGTGGCACAACCGTCATGAAAAATAATTTTAATCGTGAAGTGTTGCAAAATTTTGATGCCAGTTATGGTGTGCCTTTTAGCGCTGAAGAAGCTGAAGTTTATGCACGCCAAGCGATACGATTTGGTTCGTGGGAAAGTGTAATTCGTGCGATTGACAGTATGAGCGTAACGCAGAAGCAAGAAGATCGTTGGCAATATTGGTTGGCTCGTGCGTCTGAACAACGTAATGATGCGCAATCGAAAAGAGCGGCACGAGAGATTTACCAGCGTTTGGCAATGTCGGGTGATGACTATCACAATCTACTTGCTAAAGATCATTTGGGGCAAAAATATAATGATAGCCCCGCAAGAGAGCAGCCCTCGACAGACGATCAACAACGTTTAAATAGCGATATTCATTTCCGTCGCGCGTTTACTTTACGCAATATCAATGCACCGGCAACCTATACCAATAGAGAATGGAATTGGGCAGTACGTCAGGCATACTTGAAGCATGACGATGGATTGCTGCTTGCTGCAGCAAAACGTGCAACAGATATGGGGTGGTATGATCGAGCAATCTATGCCGCTGAACGTACAGAGAAAAAGCATAACTATACCTATCGTTATGCAACGCCACATCAATCTCTAGTCGTAAGTCACAGCCGGAATGCAGGGATTGATCCTGCTTGGGCATACGGTTTAATGCGCCAAGAGAGTCGTTTTGTTACAGCTGCCCGTTCACATGTTGGCGCAGGCGGTTTAATGCAGATCATGCCAGGCACGGCAAAATTAGTGGCGAGACAGATGGGTGAAACGTATAATCCGGCTGCACTCAGTGATGCCAATACCAATATTCGTTATGGTACTTTCTATCTGTCGATGATTCATGGGCAATTAAGTAGTAACCCTGTGTTGGCAACAGCAGGTTATAACGCAGGACCAAATCGTGCTAAGCGTTGGCAACCTGATTATCAAAATCTTTCAGCAGATCAGTATACGGAGTCTATTCCTTTGAATGAGACTCGTGACTATGTAAAAAATGTGATGACCAATGCTGCGCATTATGGAATTTTATTAGGGCAAGGACCTCAAGCCATTGAAAGTCGTATGCCTGTGATTCCAACTCGTGTATCGCAATAATCGCTTTGAACTTGGATGAAACTTTGTTGGTAAATCAATGATTTTCAATATCTTGCGTAAATTAAAGAAGTTTTGCATAGCATTGACCGTATGCTGTGCAGGATTTTTTTTGGTCAATGTGCCGTTACATGCAGCACCGCAATTACAAGGTTATGTGATGCAGGTGCAATTGACGCCAGCGGTTTGTGCATTAGATTCGTCAAAGCAAAGGCAACGTAAGTGTCTGGAAGGCTATTCATTGACCATTTCGGGTTTATTGCCTGAAACAACTGAACGCAATTGCACAACCAATAGTTCTGCCAGTTTAACGCCATTACAGGCAAAAGTTGTTGCACGAGTAATGCCAGAGGAAAATGCCCGTATCCAGCTCTGGCGGAGTGTGGGCGGTTGTGTACCGATGAATGCCAGTCAGTATTTTAGAACAGTTATCAATTTGGCTGATCGGCTTAAAATTCCTGCAGATTTAACCAGTTCAGAAAGTAAAAGCGTTCAGCATAATGCCTTAAAAACACAATTTGTGAGATTAAACCCGGGAATGAACAACGATAGTATTCGCTTTACTTGTCAGAGTTCATCATCAAATCCTGTATTAACTGAAGTTCAAGTGTGTTATCGGGTCAATGGGCAGTACAAACAATGCTCGAATCATATTGTTTCAAATTGTCCAAATACATTCTCCATCAAAGGGACATACTAGTCGCTGTGGGTATTTCATATTACGGGTCTTGTTATCGCTAAAAAGCAGATATAGTCACCCACACAGCTGAATTGTCGATAGAACCCATTCTTTTTGAGATATTTTATTTATATTTCCTATCATACTTTTGTTGAAATTCATTCTCTTTTACATGCAAGTGTCAAAGGATTGGAGTACAATCTTTGCCGTTTATGATAATTCGATTAAAACGGATTTAACCGTTTAATCACATTAACGATCCTCATTGGAGATAATTACATGAAGCAACCTGTTCGCGTTGCCGTTACTGGCGCAGCTGGTCAAATCGGTTACAGCTTATTATTCCGTATTGCTAGCGGTGAAATGCTTGGTAAAGACCAACCCGTTATTTTGCAATTGTTAGAAGTTCCATTTGAGAAAGCTCAAGCTGCGCTTAAAGGCGTAATGATGGAATTAGATGACTGTGCTTTCCCATTATTGGCTGGCATGATCGGTACTGATGATCCAAAAGTTGCATTTAAAGATGCTGACTACGCGTTATTGGTTGGTTCACGTCCACGTGGTCCTGGTATGGAACGTGCTGACTTGTTGAAAGTGAACGGTGAAATCTTCATTGGTCAAGGTCAAGCACTTAATGAAGTAGCAAGCCGTGATGTAAAAGTTCTTGTTGTAGGTAACCCTGCAAATACAAATGCTTATATCGCAATGAAATCTGCTCCAGACCTTCCGGCGAAAAACTTTACTGCAATGTTGCGTCTCGACCACAACCGTGCGTTAACTCAAATTGCTCAAAAAGCTGGTGTTGCTGTAGCGGACATCAAAAATCTTACAGTTTGGGGCAACCACTCTCCAACAATGTATGCTGACTACCGTTTTGCAACTGCAAATGGTGAAAACTTGAAAGACAAAATCAACGATGCTGACTGGAATGCAAATGTATTCCTTCCAACAGTTGGTAAACGTGGTGCTGCGATCATTGAAGCACGTGGTCTTTCTTCTGCTGCTTCTGCTGCAAATGCTGCAATCGACCATATGCGTGATTGGGCGTTAGGCACAAATGGCGAATGGGTAACTATGGGTATTCCTTCAGACGGTTCTTATGGTATTCCTGAAGGCGTAATCTACGGTGTTCCAGTAACTTGTGAAAATGGCGAATACAAACGTGTTGAAGGCTTAGAAATTGATGCATTCAGCCGTGAACGTATGGACAAAACCCTTCAAGAACTTGAAGAAGAGCGTGCTGCAATTGCGGATATGCTTAAATAATTAAAAATTTAATCTGTTTCAGATGAATTTTGAAAAGCACTCTATTTAGAGTGCTTTTTTATTGGTTAAATCCGGCACAGTACAATGCGACAATGTGCGTTAAAGCATATTTTGATTGATTTTTAATCACAATTTGAAACAAGAAAACTAAAATTGAAACTATCTTTTATCAGGTCTTTCTTATAAGTTAATTGTATATCTAATGACAAATAAACTTATATAAGGAGGGCGATATGCTCAGGACGAACAAACCATCCTTAGAGTTACTGTTTTCTCAACTGGGTTTAGCCAATAGTGCAGCAGCGATTGAACTTTATGTGCGTACCCATCAGCTGCCTGCAAATGTTTCATTGCATGAAGCGCCATTTTGGAACAAATCTCAGCGTGATTTATTAATCAGTCATTTGGTGCAAGATGATGATTGGGCAATTTGGATTGATGAGTTAAACCAGCAACTCCATTTAGATGCATATAAACTACAAACAGCTTAAAGCTTTTAACTTTTCCCAAGCGCAACAAAAAGATGGCTACAATAGCCATCTTTTCTTTTGGAGGGTTGCGATTTTATATCATGTCATGAATGACCATAGACCCAATGCTTAGTGCAATTTATTTTGAATCATTTGACTAAACCAGGCTTCATTTCTGACAGGTTTGAAAGCATGATGTTGTCGAAGTAGCGCTAAATCAAAATCTGCGGTTTTGATATATTTATTTAACCAATGACGGGTTAAGGCAAAATCTTGCTTACTTACACAGGCATAAGCCAACATAAAGTAAATATCAGCATGCTCATGTTGCGTCATCGGTTTTAAAATTTGTTGAGTGATCAAGGCGTAACGCGATTCTTTGGTCAGTTCAAAGTAAATCATATAGGCTTTGGCCAAATGCAAAGAAAGCTGTATGTACAATGACATTGGCATTTCTTCGTATTCCAAACGCGCAGTTTCAAGTAATACAATCGCTTCTTGTAGGAAGTGAATTTGTTCCTGCTTTGAATGACTTTGCGTGACTAACTGTAAACGTAGATCACCACGTTCAAGTGCAAGTTCAGGGGTATTGCCTGACAAATACAATTGATCAGTTTCACCAATTCGCGAGATGATTTGTTTTGTATTATCAAACATATGCTGAATCCTCTTAATTTCTACACTCTATTATGAGGTCTATTTCAATAATTTAAAGCTGATGGATTTGAGATAGAGCGTTGCACTATTGAACACTCAAGACCAAAATGTCGAAATCTATTCAATAAGCCTACAAGCTTTTATAACCCAAATAACCGGCAATATGGCTGATCTTTGGACTAAACAAACTAAACAATTTACAGGATATGAGAGTCACTTCTGAGCCATGCGGTAATTGAAAGTCGTTGATGTTTAGCTTCAAGGACTTCATGTAATAAGTCACTTTGGAACAAGGCGATTCGATTAGGTTTGGGTTCTAAAATATGCCATACATTGTTTTTGTCTAGTAAATGTAATTTGCCCCCCCAGTCATCCTGCCATTCATCATGCAAATAATAGACTGTAGAAATCATACGACCATTTTTGCCTTGAGGATTATCTCGATGCAAGGCGTAAAACTCGCCTGCGTTATAGCACGCAAAATGTGCTTCAACCTCTTTAATTCCCATATAAAATGCAGCATTGAAAATTTGAGAGAGTTGCTGAAGCGTGTGGATATGATGTTGAGCAATTTCTAAATCCTTGTTGATCCATAAAATATGATCACTGCGAATCTTGCTGATTACACCATTTTGAATTGCTGCATCACGGAAACGATTTAGATTTTCAGTACACTCTTTAATCAGTTGTTGTACATAGTCTGCTGGGTATGCATGGTCAATAACGGTAAATCCATGTTGATCTAAATCATCAAGAATTCGATCAACATTCCATGACTTTGGGAGAGAAAGAGCTTCCATAAATGACCAAAAAAATAGTGTTTGAAGGGCTGTCGCTATATTAGAACAAACGATGGGCAGTGAAGAAATATTTTTTCGTGTTAAAATAACCATTGAACTCAGGAATTAATCGAAACATGAATTACCGTCACCATTTCCATGCAGGCAACTTTGCCGACGTCATGAAACATGTGTTATTGCTTCAACTATTGACACGTCTAAATACTAAAGACAAACCATATCGTTATATCGATACACATGGTGGTGCGGGCAAATACGATTTATCCACATCAGAAGCGCAAAAATCAGGTGAGTTCCTGACAGGTATTCACAGGCTCGTTAAGCTTGATGATTCAATTAAGCGTAATGCCCCAGAAGGTGTAAAACAATATCTGAAAGTGGTTGAAGATATGCGAGCAGGTGCTGGAAAAGGCGCTTATCCAGGTTCACCCTGGTTCGCACTTGAAGCAATGCGAGATATAGATAAAGCGACCATTTTTGAAATGCAGCGTGATGTGTTTCAACAATTGTATTTCAATATTCGCGATAAACGTGCGGGTTTACATGAACGTGATGCATATGAAGGTCTTTTAGGGGTAATTCCACCGAAAGAAAAGCGTGGTTTGGTCATGATTGATCCACCGTATGAGCTTGAACGTAAAGATTTTCCACAGTTGGTTGAATTAATTGCTGCTGCCCATAAAAAATGGTCTACGGGGGTATTTGCAATTTGGTATCCAATCAAAGATCGTGCCATGATTGAGCGTTTTGAAAAAAAAATGATCAAAACGGGCATCCGTCGTCAGTTGATTTGCGAAGTTTGTGTATGGCCTGATGATACCCCTGTCGGCTTAAATGGCTGTGGATTGTTGGTCATCAATCCACCATGGAAATTCTCTGAAGATGCTGATGAAGCACTACAATGGTTATTCCCTCATTTACGTATGAGCGAAAATGGTGGACATGCAGCAGTACGTTGGTTGGTGGGCGAGTAATTCATTTATAGCGATAGCTAGAAAAATGATGCGAATTACAAATTATGACGAAATAATTTGAGTAATTCGCATCAATTTCACTTAGAAATGAATGTGATAAAATCTTAGGTGAGATATCAACCGCTCCAAAATAAGAGCCATAGATAGGATTCAACAATGACAAATATAAATAAACCAGAAAGCCCAAACTCTTCGAGCCAGGACCTTGGATTCGATGGCATCACTTTTGAGGTTGAAGAGGAAGAGCATACCCATGAAGGTCAAAAAGTAAAACGTCGCGGAATCTATTTGTGGCCAAACTTAATTACAACTTCAGCGTTGTTATCGGGTTTCTATTCAATCATAGCCAGCATGAATGGTGATTTTACCCAAGCGATTTATGCCATTTTCCTTGCAGCATTATTTGATGGTCTGGATGGTCGTGTGGCGCGTGCGATCGGGGCTCAAAGTGCTTTTGGTGAGCAATTTGATTCACTCTCGGACTTACTGGCATTTGGTGTCGCACCTGCTATTTTGATGTATAGCTGGAGTATGCATGATTTAGGTCGAATCGGTTTGGCAGCTTGTTTTGTTTACACAGCCTGTGCTGCATTTCGTTTAGCACGTTTCAATGTGCAAATTGGTGTGGTCGATAAACGTTATTTTATTGGTGTTGCCAGTCCATTGGCTGCGATCATTATTATTGCATGGGTTTGGGTTGGGCAAGATTTCAGATATATTTTTGATCTTAAAGATAGTGCTATTCAGGCAACGAATGCTTTTGTCATCATTGCGGTTGGTTTACTGATGATTTCCAATATTAAATATTATTCATTTAAAACCGTGGATCGTAAAAGGGTCCCTTTCTTTGTATTGCCGATCGCTGTATTTATCCTTGCTGCAATGACTTATAATATTCCTGTAGGCATCTTGGTGATTTCAATTATCTATGCTATTTCTGGTTTTGTAACCACATTTTTGGCAAGAAAGAATAGCCTTGAATAAAATATAAAATAAAACTTAAGGTCAGGAGCTTGATATGCGTTTGTTTCAAGATTTCTTAGATCAGTCTAAACAACTGAATCAAGCTCAAGAGCCGATTGAACTTTTTTATCATCCATCCAAAGATAAATATAAAATTACCCACCAGAAGCTGGTTCTGGTTAATCTCCCTGCACCCTTGCACTATCTCAATTTTTTTAGTTTGATTGGACAGCCGAATAATTCTGTTTTTTGCAATCAAAATGAAATCCTCACCACAGCTTTAGATACAGCTACTTTATTGGCCAGTACCAGTGCGCATATGGTGGGGCAGTTAAGTACATATTCCATTCAACACGATTGCCAGTTTCAAATCGATGATCAGTGCAAAGTAAAATTTGAGTTTGGTCAAAAAGAACAGGTCTTTGGGAAAATTCCAAATTTTGTCATGCAAAGACAGGATAGTGAATTGAGTTTTGATTTAAAAATAACCACGTTGCCTTTGGTTTCACATTTCATTCACTTGAAGTTTGGTTTTGCTGAGCATTGGTCTTTGGTTGCGCATTGCGAAGGTTGTATTCAATACAAAGATCAAAAATATGCTATTCAACAATATGCAGCATTTGAATATATGCGCATGGTGAATTTTCCATACCTTCCTTATGCGCTTTATACTTATCAATTGATTCAATTAAGTGACGAACTTCAAATCATTTGCGTCTATAGCTGCGATCAAATGAATAATGTTTTACAGTCCCGTATCTATATGCGTAATATCCAGACACTTGAGGCCAAAATGTTTGATCGGCAAGTGGTATTCAATATTCAGCGTGTTTTTCCTAAAGTTAAAACTGTAAATCAACAAGAAATGTATTTGCCTAGAGAGTTTGAGTGGCAATATCAAGATGAAAATATTTCTATCAATATCCAAGCCCAAAGTCGGGGAGATTATAAATTTGGTTTGGCAGCAGGTTATGTAGGAAGTTTTAGCTACCAAATACAACTGAATGGGCAAACATACCAAGGTGAAAGTGGCTATTGTGAATATATCGATTGCCGTCCTTTAAAGTGGCAGGAAATCGATAAAGAAAATAAATTATCCAGTAAATCGAGCCAACCTGCGCTCATTATGCTTAAAAAATAGATAAAAAAGCCAAAAAAAGGGTGGATTTGAGGAAAAAACACCCATCCGAACACAAAGATTAAAAAAAGGGGTTGTGTTGGTTGTTAAATGCTGTAGAATGCACATCCATCGGCGGTGGTGAAGATTAAAACTTCTGATAAAACAATGACTTGGTTGAATTGATTAAGTTGGGTTTTAGAAGGTAGGTTTAGAAAATAATTTGAAATCACAGTTGACTTTCTGGAGATAGAGAGTAATATAGCCGACCTAGCTTGATGCTGACGAAGCATGAAGAAGATCATTAAGAGAATATGAAGAACAACTTGTGTGGATTTTTACTGATTGATTGATCGAAATATTATCATTGATTGATTGGTTTAAATTACTCGAAGTTTATTTGAGAGAATTTGTCAGTACATTGATGAGCCAGAATTGTGACCTTAAGTCACTAATGATTTTAACTGAAGAGTTTGATCATGGCTCA
>NZ_JADVOP010000006.1 GCF_016508585.1 Acinetobacter baumannii | reverse complement strand
AGTTAATGGTGAAACTGAATCAGTCTTATCAGGTGTAACAGCCTCTGTAACGGCTAAAGATGCAGGCAGTTATGCGAATAAAGCCAATGGCGTTGATCAGAACTATGATCTGACCTTTGTCGATGGCACATTGGATATCGCCAAAGCCAAAGCGACTGTAACAGCGAATAGTTTAAATACGACCTATAACGGCAAAAACCAAACAGCATCAGGCTTTACTGCAACAGGCTTAGTTAATGGCGAAACTGAATCAGTCTTATCAGGTGTAACAGCCTCTGTAACGGCTAAAGATGCAGGCAGTTATGCGAATAAAGCCAATGGCGTTGATCAGAACTATGATCTGACTTTTATTGATGGATCATTGAATATCGCCAAAGCCAAAGCGACTGTAACAGCGAATAGTGTATCAACTGTTTATAATGGACAAAATCAAACAGCATCAGGCTTTAGCGCCTCTGGTTTGGTGAATGGCGAAAATAGTTCGGTATTGACAGGTGTCACAGCCTCTGTAACGGCTAAAGATGCAGGTAGTTATGCGAATAAAGCCAATGGCGTTGATAAAAACTACGATCTAACCTTTGTCGATGGCGCATTGGATATTGCCAAAGCTAAAGCGACTGTAACGGCGAATAGCGTATCAACTGTTTATAACGGGCAAAACCAGACTGCATCAGGCTTTAGTGCAACAGGTTTAGTTAATGGCGAAACTGAATCAGTCTTATCAGGTGTAACAGCCTCTGTAATGGCTAAAGATGCAGGTAGTTACACGAACAAAGCCAATGGTGTTGATAAAAACTACGATCTAACCTTTGTCGATGGATCATTGGATATTGCCAAAGCCAAAGCGACTGTGACAGCGAATAGTTTAAATACGACCTATAATGGTAAAAACCAAACAGTATCGGGCTTTACTGCAACAGGTTTGGTGAATGGCGAAGATAGCTCGGTATTGACAGGTGTCACAGCATCCGTAACGGCTAAAGATGCAGGTAGTTATACGAACAAAGCCAATGGTGTTGATCAGAACTATGATCTGACCTTTGTCGATGGCGCATTGGATATTGCCAAAGCCAAAGCGACTGTAACGGCGAATAGCGTATCAACTGTTTATAATGGACAAAATCAAACAGCTACTGGCTTTAGCACAACAGGTTTGGTCAATGGTGAAACTGAATCAGTCTTATCAGGTGTAACAGCCTCTGTAACGGCTAAAGATGCAGGCAGTTATACGAACAAAGCCAATGGCGTTGATCAGAACTATGATCTGACCTTTGTCGATGGCGCATTGGATATTGCCAAAGCCAAAGCGACTGTAACGGCAAATAGTTTAAATACGACCTATAACGGACAAAACCAGACTGCATCAGGCTTTAGTGCAACAGGTTTAGTCAATGGCGAAGATAGCTCGGTATTGACAGGTGTCACAGCCTCTGTAACCGCTAAAGATGCAGGTAGTTATACGAACAAAGCCAATGGCATTGATAAAAACTACGATCTAACCTTTGTCGATGGCACATTGGATATTGCCAAAGCCAAAGCGACTGTGACAGCGAATAGTGTATCAACTGTTTATAATGGACAAAATCAAACAGTATCGGGCTTTAGCGCCACTGGTTTAGTCAATGGTGAAACTGAATCAGTCTTATCAGGTGTAACAGCCTCTGTAACGGCTAAAGATGCAGGTAGTTATACGAACAAAGCCAATGGCATTGATAAAAACTACGATCTAACCTTTGTCGATGGCACATTGGATATTGCCAAAGCCAAAGCGACTGTAACGGCGAATAGCGTATCAACTGTTTATAATGGACAAAATCAAACAGCTACTGGCTTTAGCACAACAGGTTTGGTCAATGGCGAAGATAGCTCGGTATTGACAGGTGTCACAGCATCCGTAACGGCTAAAGATGCAGGCAGTTATGCGAATAAAGCCAATGGCGTTGATAAAAACTACGATCTAACCTTTGTCGATGGTGCATTGGATATTGCCAAAGCTAGAGCGACTGTAACGGCGAATAGCGTATCAACTGTTTATAACGGGCAAAACCAGACTGCATCAGGCTTTACTGCAACAGGTTTAGTTAATGGCGAAACTGAATCTGTACTTTCAGGTGTCACAGCCTCTGTAACGGCTAAAGATGCAGGTAGTTATGCGAATAAAGCCAGTGGTATTGATCAGAACTATGATCTGACCTTTGTCGATGGGGCTTTAGATATTGCCAAAGCCAAAGCGACTGTGACAGCGAATAGTTTAAATACGACCTATAATGGTAAAAACCAAACAGTATCGGGCTTTACTGCAACAGGTTTGGTGAATGGCGAAGATAGCTCGGTATTGACAGGTGTCACAGCCGCTGTAACGGCTAAAGATGCAGGTAGTTATGCGAATAAAGCCAGTGGTATTGATCAGAACTATGATCTGACCTTTGTCGATGGGGCTTTAGATATTGCCAAAGCCAAAGCGACTGTGACAGCGAATAGTTTAAATACGACTTATAACGGCAAAAACCAAACAGTATCGGGCTTTAGCGCCACTGGTTTAGTCAATGGTGAAACTGAATCTGTACTTTCAGGTGTCACAGCCTCTGTAACGGCTAAAGATGCAGGTAGTTATGCGAATAAAGCCAGTGGTATTGATCAGAACTATGACCTGACCTTTGTCGATGGGGCTTTAGATATTGCCAAAGCCAAAGCGACTGTGACAGCGAATAGTTTAAATACGACTTATAACGGCAAAAACCAAACAGTATCGGGCTTTAGCGCAATAGGTTTAGTCAATGGTGAAACTGAATCTGTACTTTCAGGTGTTACAGCCTCTGTAACGGCTAAAGATGCAGGCAGTTATGCGAATAAAGCCAATGGCGTTGATAAAAACTACGATCTAACCTTTGTCGATGGCGCATTGGATATTGCCAAAGCCAAAATTAACCAAGTTACAGGAATTACAGCAAATAATCGTGTTTATGATGCCAGTACACAAGTAACGTTGAATACAGCAGCAGCGCAATTTACAGGTCAAATCGCAGGTGATGAACTGAAAGTCGAATTAGCAAAAGGACAATTCAGTGATAAAAATGTAGGTAATGCCAAACAAGTAAACATTCAAGGAATTAGCCTAAGTGGTGCAGATGCACATAACTACGAGTTAGTGAATAACACTGCACAAACTACAGCTGATATTAGTCAAGCTACGATTCAATATATTACAGGTATTCGCGCAAATAACCGCACCTATAATGGATTAACAATTGCTGATTTAGATCTTAGTCATGCTGAATTCAATGGCATCTATGCTGGGGATAATCTGAATTTAGCAACAGCAATAGGTCAATTTGACAATGCGGCCACAGGGCAAGGCAAAAATGTATTGATTACAGATTTAAGTCTTGGCGGTTCAGATGCCCAAAACTACACACTCGTGGATAGGACTGCGAAAACTACAGCAGATATTTATATGTTGACACCAGCGGCTTACTTACAGGCCATTCAATTCAAACGACCACATTATTTGCCTGAAACACAAAATGCATTAAATACCGTCAATCTTGACGTACGCCAAGGTGGTGTGAACACCACAGGCATTCAAATCTTGGCAGGGGAGCACTAAACAATGAAATCACAACAACATATATTGTCAGCATCTGTAAGTGCTTGTTTCATGCTATTCAGCAACACAAACCATGCAGCACCTGCCCCGAATGCTGGGCAGCTGTTGCAACAACAGCAACAAGGGCAGACGCTTGAACCACAGACTGCTGTACAGATTGAAAATACCGCAAACCCAATAGCTCCTACGGCAACAGATGTACAAATTCCTGTACGAAAAATTGAAATTATCGGGAATAGCCGTTTTAACACCCAACAACTCCATCAACTGGTTGCTGATGCCGAAGGCCAGCAACTGACATTGAATCAACTTTGGCAGGTTGCACAAAAGATTAGCACTTACTATCAACAACATGGTTATGGCTACAGTCGTGCTTATCTTCCACAACAAAACTTAAGTCAAGGTATCGTACGAATCAATATTCTTGAAGCGTATTACGATAAAACTCAGATTGAGAATCAAAGCAGAACTCAGAATTGGCTTATTGAGCAAACAGTCGCACCCTTGAAACAAGGCGAGCGAATCAACAGCGATCAAATGCAACAGCAACTTAAATTGCTCAATCGATTAAAAGGAGTGAGCACCCGAAATGTTCTAAGTCCAGGAACCACAGTGGGCAGTAGCCAACTCAATGTAGAAGTACAGAATGCATCCCTACTCAATGGTTATATCGGTGCAGATAACTTTGGGAATAAATACACCAGTCGAGTACGAGGTACCGCCGGTGTCTCCGTCAATAATTTAGTTGGTTTAGGGGATGAACTGAGCTTAGATCTGATGACTGTTGGAAAACGGATGAACTACGGACGTGTCGGATACGCCTTTACCTTTACAGGAATGGGGACACGTGCAGGTGCAAGCTATTCCTATCTGGATTACGAACTGGGTAAAGATCTAAAAAGTATTGGGGCAGAAGGAAGTGCAGCACAAAGCAGTGTATTCATCAGCCAGCCTGCATTACTGACCAATACAGCAGAAGTGTTGTTAAGCTTACAATATGACCATAAACAACTCAAAGATGATATTCAATTGAACCAATACTACAAGCATCGCAATATTGATGTGATGACTGCGCGGCTAGATGGTTCGCAATTTGACTCTTGGTTAGGTGGTGGATTAACACAATATGGTGCCTCGACCAGTTATGGACGTGTTAAATTTAAAAATGATGATGCCGCTGCCTTAGATGAACAAACAGCAAAAATAGCAGGAGATTACTACACTGCCACACTGAATCTTTCTCGTTTACAAAATCTGGGTGGCAAGGGTACACAAGGCTATTTGGGAATTTATGGTCAATACAGTCCTAATAATCTAGACAGCGCAGAACAATATTTAGGAGGCGGCCCATTTAATGTTCGCGGTTATGAATCCAGCCAATTCGCAGGTTCGACCGGCTATTTAGCTACAGCAGAACTGCGACAAAGCTTATTTGCAAATGCCAAACATCAACTTACTGGTAAAGTTTTTGTGGATACAGCAGAAGTAACCTTAAATGCGCAACGTTGGGCAGGCGTCACAGGCGACAATCAAGTACAAATCAGCAGTGCTGGATTGGGCTTAAACTGGAGCAGTTTATGGAATATCCAAGCCAATGCCGAAGTTGCATTTCCAATAGGAAGCACACCAGAACAACTCAAGGAACGAGATCATCAACAGTATTGGTTGAGTATCAGAAAAACTTTTTAATGCGGTAGAGGAGGAGGCGAATGCCTCCTTTTTTGATCGATATGGCTATAATACTCAAAATGATAAAAGTGTTAAAAAGGTGTGCAGTGGATCCACTGCTTTGTTTTTATTAATTCTATCTAAAGTTTTCATTTAAGATAATATATTCTTTTTGCATAACATTTTTTAATTGAAGATGCATTTTAATATGCTCAAACGTTTATACGCTGTTTTTAACAGAGAAAATTGACCTGCCCAATGGAATGATGAGAAATGGGTCGTTGAGATTGTAGAAAATGTAATAAGCATTTGATTTTTTAATTATGCATATTTGTATAGGCTTGTATATACAAACAAGGTTGAGACCATATACAATGATTTGATATATTTTGTATGAGTTTTAGTCAATGTCAAGAGTGTCAAAGCACAACGATTTAGACTTGTCGCTAGAAGAAGATAGTCCTGTTCCGTTGTATTTGCGCGTGAAACAAATGATTTCACAAAAAATTTATGAAGGAACATGGACGGTCAATAAAAAAATTCCTTCTGAAAGTGAATTGGTCAATTTGCTCGGCTGTAGCCGTATGACTGTGAACCGTGCCTTGCGTGAACTCACCAGTGAGGGCCTATTGGTACGTATACAAGGTGTTGGATCTTTTGTTGCTGAAGGTCAGGGGCGTACTGCTTTATTTCATGTCAATAACATTGCCGAAGAAATTATTGCAAGAAATCACAAGCATCATGCGAAAGTCTTGGTACTCGAACAGATACAAGCCAATGCAGAGCAAAGTCGTCTGATGCACATTCGTGAAGGGCAAAAGTTATTCCACTCAATCATTGTACACTATGAAAATGGCGTGCCTGTGCAAATTGAAGATCGTTTGGTGGATCCTATTCTGATTCCCGATTATCTTGGACAAGACTTCCAAAGTATTACCCCGAATGCGTATTTAATGTCAAAAGCACCTGTTACAGAAGGTGAGCATGTGGTTACGGCGATTTTGGCATCCGCACAAGAATGCAAGTGGTTGAAAATCAATAAAACAGAACCGTGTTTGCTGATTCGTCGTAGAACATGGTCGAATAAACAGTTGATTTCAAGTGCCCGCTTAATCTATCCAGGAAGTCGCTATTATCTTGAAGGTAAATTTACGCAATGATTGCGCTGTTAGAAATATTGCACTATAAAAAAATGCGATGGAAAAACGGTGAAGGTTATACGCTAGAAATTGCCCGAAGTGCAGGAGAAAGCCTGAACGATTTTGAATGGCGTATTTCGATGGCTGATGTCAAAAGCGCTGGAGAATTTTCCAAATTCCACGGGATGCAGCGTTTTTTAACAGTATTGGAAGGTCAGGGAATTTCACTGCATATTGATGATGAATTCAAATATTTGCATACACTGCAAACTGTTTCGTTCAGTGGGGAAAGTGTGGTGTACTGTGAGTTATTGGCAGGTCAAATCCGAGATTTTAATCTGATTTATGATCCCAAAAAAATATCAGCACAATATCAATGGATCTTTACCCAAGAAACATTCAAAATTCCCATCTCTTCAGATTTTATTTTTGTTTTTAACCAGTCAGTAAAACCATTGGAAATCATGATTGACGAAAAGATTTTTTATTTGCAGCATCAGAACTGTCTCAAAATCGAACATGAAAATTTGGCAAAAATGATGATTTTGAATCCACAATTTTCTATACAAGCCTGCCTCATTCAACTCACAAAAATTTAAATTTCATTGATGTTGTTTCGACGCATTCAACTTAAAGTTGTATGCGTTTTCTTTTTAATTGAAAATAATTTCAAATTAATTCATATGCTTAAATCTAATTTTGCAAAAAAAATTAAAAATCATCTTTTCAAGTTTAGAGATTTGTGTAGTATATAGATGTATATACAAGTTAGTACATTGCTAGACAGTGAAAGTGATTTCATTCACTGCTTTAAACTCAAAGGAAGGAGTCCTATTGTGACAACAACGACAACAAAATTTCGTGATGTAGAGATTCGCGCGCCACGTGGTACGACACTCAATACAAAAAGCTGGTTGACTGAAGCTCCACTTCGAATGTTGATGAATAATCTTGATCCGGATGTCGCAGAGAACCCAAAAGAATTGGTTGTTTATGGTGGTATTGGTCGTGCCGCGCGCAACTGGGAATGTTTTGACAAGATTGTTGAAACACTCAAAAATTTAGAAATTGATGAGACGCTATTGGTTCAGTCAGGTAAGCCAGTGGGTGTATTTAAAACCCATCAAGATGCACCACGTGTACTGATTGCTAACTCAAACCTTGTTCCTCATTGGGCAAACTGGAAGCATTTCAATGAAATGGATGCCAAAGGTTTAGCAATGTATGGGCAAATGACGGCAGGTTCTTGGATCTATATTGGCAGTCAAGGCATTGTACAAGGCACATACGAGACTTTTGTTGAAGCCGGTCGTCAACATTATAACGGTGATTTGAAAGGGCGTTGGGTGCTGACCGCAGGTTTAGGTGGTATGGGCGGAGCACAACCTTTGGCTGCAACATTGGCAGGCGCATGTTCTCTCAATATCGAATGTCAACAAGCCAGCATCGATTTCCGCTTGCGTACACGTTATGTTGATGAGCAAGCAGCAGACCTGGACGATGCGTTAGCACGTATTGAAAAATACACGCAAGAAGGCAAGGCAATTTCGATTGCACTTCATGGTAATGCTGCTGAAATTTTACCTGAACTGGTGCGCCGTGGTGTGCATCCTGACATGGTGACTGATCAAACCAGCGCACATGATCCATTAAATGGTTATTTACCGATTGGCTGGACATGGGAAGAGTATCGTCAACGTGCTCAAACTGAACCAGAAGTTGTGGTGAAAGCAGCAAAACAATCCATGGCAAAGCATGTTCAAGCCATGTTGGATTTTCAGAAGATGGGTGTTCCAACTTTTGATTATGGCAATAACATTCGTCAAATGGCACAAGATGAAGGTGTGGAAAATGCCTTTGATTTCCCTGGTTTTGTTCCTGCATATATCCGCCCGCTGTTTTGTCGAGGCATAGGCCCTTTCCGCTGGGCGGCTCTTTCAGGTGATCCAGAAGATATCTATAAAACAGATGCCAAAGTCAAAGAATTGATTCGAGATGATGAGCATTTGCACCGTTGGTTGGATATGGCTCGTGAACGTATCAGCTTCCAAGGTTTGCCTGCACGTATCTGTTGGGTTGGTTTGGGCTTACGTGCAAAACTGGGTTTAGCATTTAACGAAATGGTACGGAGTGGGGAGCTTTCAGCACCTATCGTCATCGGTCGTGATCACTTAGACTCAGGTTCAGTGTCTAGTCCCAACCGTGAAACTGAAGCCATGAAAGATGGTTCAGATGCGGTGTCTGATTGGCCGTTACTGAATGCATTGTTAAATACCGCAGGCGGGGCAACTTGGGTGTCATTGCATCATGGCGGCGGTGTTGGTATGGGGTTCTCACAGCATTCAGGTGTGGTGATCGTCTGTGATGGTACGGATGAAGCAGCAGCACGTATTGCTCGTGTACTGACCAATGACCCTGCAACAGGTGTGATGCGTCATGCAGATGCAGGTTATGACATTGCGATTGATTGCGCGAAAGAGCAAGGTCTGAACTTGCCTATGATTACGCAATAAAAAATACAAGGATCGCGATTACGGTGTTTTTTGCAATTGAGCAGAAAACACCGTAACAGAACAATACAGTGCAAAACAGGACGTCAATAATGGAACTTTTAATTCAACCAGGCAAACTCACCCTAGCAGATCTCCGTCAAGCTTATTTAAATCCAATCAAAGCTAAACTCGATGACAGTGCTTCTGAAGGCATCGATGCGAGCGTGGCTTGTGTGGAAAAAATTGTCAATGAAGGGCGTACAGCCTACGGTATCAATACAGGCTTCGGTTTACTTGCTTCAACAAAAATTGCACCTGAAGACTTAGAGCAATTACAGCGTTCTTTAGTGCTTTCTCATGCCGCTGGCGTGGGCGAAGCCTTAGATGATGCAATGGTCCGTTTAATCATGCTATTGAAAGCCAATAGTTTGGCACGAGGCTTTTCAGGTATTCGCCGTAAGGTGATTGATGCAATTCTTGCTTTGGTCAACGCTGAAGTATATCCGCATATTCCTTTAAAAGGTTCAGTGGGTGCTTCAGGTGACTTGGCACCATTGGCACATATGTCACTGGTTTTACTGGGTGAAAGTAAAGCGCGTTATCAAGGGAAATGGTTGCCTGCGGTTGAGGCACTTAAAATAGCTGGTTTAGAGCCGATTTCTCTAGCAGCCAAAGAAGGTTTGGCATTGTTAAATGGTACACAAGTTTCCACAGCTTATGCACTACGCGGATTATTTGAAGCCGAAGATTTATTTGCGGCAGCGACTGTGTGTGGTGGTTTGAGTGTTGAAGCAATGTTGGGTTCACGTGCGCCATTTGATGCACGCATTCATGAAGTTCGAGGTCAACGAGGTCAAATTGATGTTGCTGCAGCATATCGTGACTTATTGACCGATTCGAGTGAAATTGCCCATTCACATGAAGATTGCAGCAAGGTTCAAGACCCATACTCATTACGCTGCCAGCCACAGGTTATGGGTGCATGTTTAACGCAAATACGTCAAGCCGCGGAAGTACTCGAAATCGAAGCAAATGCAGTATCTGATAATCCTTTGGTGTTTGCAGCGGAAGGTGATGTGATTTCAGGAGGCAATTTCCACGCTGAACCGGTCGCGATGGCAGCGGATAATCTAGCACTTGCAATTGCTGAAATCGGTTCATTGTCTGAACGTCGTATTTCAATGATGATGGATCGTCATATGTCCCAACTGCCACCATTTTTAGTTGCCAATGGCGGTGTCAACTCTGGTTTTATGATTGCGCAAGTGACTGCTGCGGCATTGGCGAGTGACAACAAAGCGCTTGCACATCCTGCAAGTGTGGATAGCTTACCGACATCAGCCAATCAGGAAGACCATGTATCTATGGCGCCAAATGCAGGGAAACGTTTGTGGTATATGGCAGACAATGTTCGCGGTATCTTGGCAGTTGAATGGTTGGGAGCATGTCAAGGACTTGATTTCCGTGAAGGATTAAAAAGTTCACCAAAACTGGAGCAAGCACGCAAAGTGCTGCGTGATCAAGTGCCATATTACAGCGAAGACCGTTTCTTTGCACCAGATATTGAACAGGCAAGTGAATTGCTTGCGAGTGGTTGCTTAAACGAATTACTCATTCCAAAGCTATTACCAAGTTTATCTAAAGTGTGATCAATAAAACGGCCACATGGAGTGGCCGAATCTATCTAAATTTCCTCAAGGATTGGAGATTATAATGTCACAGCATTCCACATTACAGCGGGGGTTAAATACCCGACATATCCGTTTTTTAGCATTAGGCTCAGCCATCGGAACAGGATTGTTCTATGGGTCTGCAACCGCCATTAAAATGGCCGGTCCATCCGTATTGCTTGCATACATTGTTGCTGGGATTGCGATCTATATCTTAATGCGAGCATTGGGTGAGATGGCAGTACACAATCCAGTATCTGGCTCATTTAGCGAATATGCATCTAACTATATTGGTCCACTTGCAGGATTTACCACAGGTTGGACCTATGTTTTTGAAATGATCATTGTGGCCTTGGCTGATGTGACAGCTTTCGGTATATATATGGGATTTTGGTATCCTGATGTACCCCGCTGGATCTGGATTTTGTCACTGATTATGTTCTTAGGTGCAATCAATCTGATTCATGTCAAAGTTTTTGGTGAGCTTGAATTCTGGTTATCCATTGTCAAGGTTAGCGCAATTGTGGCGATGATACTTGGTGGTTTTGGTTTGATGTTCTATGGTTTTCATGCTGAACATAGTGGCTTCACCACAGGTATCCAAAATCTATGGATACATGATGGTTTTATGCCCAACGGCATTGCAGGATTAGTTGCCTGTTTATCTGTTGTGGTGTTTGCATTTGGCGGTATTGAAATCATCGGAATTACTGCAGGTGAATCTGAAGATCCTAAAAAATCGATTCCACGTGCAATCAATGCTGTTCCATTACGTATTTTACTATTTTATGTTTTAACTATTTTTGTATTGATGTCAATTTTCCCATGGAATCAAATTGGCAGCAAAGGCAGTCCATTTGTCCAGATTTTTGAAAATCTCGGTATTCAATCAGCAGCAACGATTTTAAACATAGTGGTGATTACTGCTGCAATTTCTGCAATCAACAGTGATGTGTTTGGTGCGGGTCGTATGTTGTATGGTATGTCGAATCGTGGTCAAGCACCGAAGGTCTTCCAAAGAATTTCCAAAAGTGGTGTGCCTTGGATGACCGTTGTGGTGATGGCCGGTGTACTGCTTGTTGGTGTGGTACTGAATTATCTGATTCCTGAAAATGTTTTCATTATCATTGCGTCAATAGCAACTTTCGCAACAGTGTGGGTCTGGTTGATGATCCTGCTTTCTCAAGTTGCAATGCGTCGAAAATTATCGAAGGCAGAAATCAAAGCCCTGGATTTTCCAGTGATCGGTTGGCCATATGCACCTGCATTTGCGATTGTATTCATGGTCTTCATTTTACTGATGATGGGATATTTCCCGGATTCGAGACCCGCGATCTATGTCGGTGCAAGTTGGCTGTTGATTCTTTGGATTGCTTACACGATCTGGGTTAAGCCAAAACGAAATAATGCAAAAGAAAAATCAAACTTACAGCAAAATATCGAAATGGAAAGCTAATACTGAAACTGCCTATGTACTTGACTACATAGGCAGTATGAGGAAATGTGAATGAAAAAACTTTGGACAAACTGTCATATCGCGACCATGCAAAATGGGCATTATTCCATTATAGAAGATGCTGCAATCGTGACTTTCGGACCACATATTCACTGGATTGGCGCACGAAAAGATGTTCCTGAAGATGATTATGCAGAGACCATCAATCTCAATGCAGCATGGCTAACTCCAGGTCTGATTGATTGCCATACACACAGTGTATTTGGTGGTAATCGAAGTATTGAGTTTGAAAAACGTTTGCAAGGGTTAAGCTATGCAGAAATTGCGGCGAGTGGTGGCGGAATTGCCAGTACTGTTCGTGCCACGCGTGAAGCAAGTGAAGCGCAACTTTTAAGCACAGCCTTGAAACGAGTCCAATGTCTGCTTAAAGATGGTGTAACCACGATTGAAATCAAATCAGGTTATGGTCTGGACTATCAAAATGAACGAAAAATGCTTCGTGTCATCCGTCAGATCGCGGATGCATTGCCAATGACAGTACGCAGTACGTGTTTGGCTGCGCATGCATTGGCTCCAGAGTATCAGGGGCGCAGCGATGCTTATATTGAATATATATGCAATGAAATGCTGCCAAAACTAGCGCAGGAAGACTTGATTGATGCGGTCGATGCCTTTTGCGAGCATTTGGCATTTTCACCCGCCCAGGTTGAACGTGTTTTTAAAGCTGCCCAAAGCTTAAAACTGCCTGTAAAACTACATGCTGAGCAGCTTTCATCCTTAGGTGGTTCAAGTCTTGCGGCACGCTACCATGCACTTTCCGCAGATCATTTAGAATTTATGACTGATGATGATGCCAAAGCCATGGCAGCTTCGGGAACTGTTGCAGTGCTTTTACCTGGTGCATTTTATTTTCTGAGAGAAACTCAATATCCACCATTGGATAGCTTGCACAAACATGGTGTGCGAATTGCATTGTCGAGTGATTTAAATCCGGGAACCTCTCCAACCCTGTCATTGCGTTTAATGTTGAATATGGGCAGTACTTTATTTCGATTGACGCCTGAACAGGCATTGGCGGCTGTTACCATCAATGCTGCTTTTGCACTTGGCTTGCAAGATACACATGGCAGTTTGGAACAAGGTAAGTTCGCCGATTTTATCGCATGGGATATTGAACATCCCTCCGAAATTGTTTACTGGTTAGGTGGCGATTTGTCCAAACGGATTATAAGACATGGCACAGAAGTTTTATTCTAGCCTTAAACTCAGTTTGACAGCGTTGTATTTATTATGAAGCATTCATTTATATGGCAAGGACGCAACGATGGTGAAGGTGCAGCGCACCTGCGTATCCATCAAGTGATCAACACCCAAGCTCACGCATCTTATGCATTGATTGGCTTTGGTTCAGATGAAGGTGTGAAGCGTAACAAAGGTCGCTTGGGTGCAGCAGATGCGCCTGATGCAATTCGTGCCCAATTGGCAAATTTACCCGTACATCAACCGCTTTCAATTGCGGATTTGGGTACAGTAATGTGTGTAGATGGTGATCTTGAAAAGGCACAGGCGGAATTGGCTGATCAGGTTGAGGATTGTCTTTGCTCTGGAAGCCAACCCATCATTTTAGGTGGTGGGCATGAAGTGGCGTTTGGAAGTTTTTCCGGGTTATTTCAATATATACAGAAACATCAACCCGATCAAAAAATTGGGATTATCAACTTTGATGCACATTTTGATTTGCGTGAAGCTGAACGTGTAAGCTCGGGAACACCTTTTTTAAATGCTGCTCATTTATCAGCACAATATCAACAAGAATTTCACTATCTATGTATTGGCGTTGCCAAACATGCAAATACTCAAGTGTTATTTGAAACAGCTGATCGCTTGAATTGTACCTATATTTATGATCAAGCATTAAGAGAAACTCATTTAGATGCAATCATGCTGAAAATGAATCAGTTCATTGAGAAAGTTGATGTGCTTTATGTGACGGTCGATTTAGATGTTTTTAGTGCCAGTATCGCACCAGGGGTAAGTGCTCCAGCCGTGAAAGGAATTGATTTATCAGTATTTGATCCTTTATTTCAAGCCATTAAAAATACTGGGAAAATTAAAGTTCTTGATGTTGCTGAATGCAACCCAAGATTTGATTTGGACAACCGAACCGCCAAATTGGCTGCTTATATTATTTTTAATTACCTTTTCGATCAATGATTGAATACAAGGCATTAAAAGGACAAAACAACACATGTCGAATTTATCTTATATCACTCAAAATCATGGCCCGTGGTCGACTTATCTCGAACAAATCGAACGGGTGACGCCTTATTTAGAACATCTCAAGGGTTATATAGACACATTAAAACGTCCTAAACGTGCACTGATTGTAGATGTGCCAATCGTGATGGATGACGGAACGATTCAGCATTTTGAGGGATACCGTGTACAGCACAATTTGTCACGTGGACCGGGCAAAGGCGGGATTCGCTATCATCCAGATGTTGATTTAAATGAAGTTATGGCACTTTCAGCATGGATGACAATTAAAACTGCTGTGTTAAATTTACCTTTTGGTGGTGCAAAAGGCGGTGTTCGAGTTGATCCACGTAAACTTTCTCCGCGCGAGTTAGAACGTTTAACTCGACGTTATACCAGTGAGATCAGTCATATTATTGGTCCACAAAAAGATATTCCAGCCCCTGATGTGGGTACCAATCCCAATGTAATGGGATGGATTATGGATACCTATTCATCTGGACAGGGTCATACTGTTACTGGTGTTGTGACGGGCAAACCAATTCACTTGGGCGGATCTTTAGGTCGTATTAAAGCCACAGGCCGTGGTGTTTTTGTGACTGGTCGAGAAGTTGCCGAAAAAATTAAGCTTCCACTCAAAGGAGCAAAAATTGCGGTTCAAGGTTTTGGTAATGTGGGCAGTGAAGCAGCTTACTTATTTGCAGAATCGCAATCTCTTATTGTGGCGATACAAGATCATACGGGAACTATTTTTAATCCAGAAGGCATTGATTTAGCGAAATTAAAAATATATTTAGAGACTAATCAGGGCGTTGCAGGTTTCAAGGGTGCTGAAATGATCAGCGATGAAGATTTCTGGAATGTTGAAATCGATATTTTGATTCCTGCCGCGTTGGAAGGGCAAATCACAATTGAGCGAGCACAGAAATTAACCGCAAAATTAGTGTTGGAAGGTGCAAATGGTCCGACTTATCCAGAAGCCGATGATATTTTGATTCAGCGTGGTGTGACCGTAGTTCCTGATGTGATTTGTAATGCAGGTGGGGTTACCGTCAGTTATTTTGAATGGGTGCAAGACATGTCGAGCTACTTTTGGTCTGAAGAAGAAATCAACCAACGCTTGGACAAGTTAATGGTTCAGGCGATCAATGATGTCTGGCATACCTCAAACGAAAAGATATGCAGTTTAAGAACGGCAGCATTTATTTTGGGGTGTGAACGGATTTTAAAGGCACGTATGGAACGTGGTATTTTCCCAGGCTAATCAGGTCCTATCCAAAAGGACTTTTATGTATTTACATGAAAGTTCTTTTTTTAATCAAGATAAAAACACCAAGGATAGAATTAAAATTATGTCGATGTTAAGTCTGTTCAACTCAAGCCTTAACCTGACACTAAAGACACCATGAGGGTGACCAAATTATCAATCATATTTTACGAAAGCTATTTTATACAGTGAAGGCTGAAATCTGTGTAGATTTTTTCTTTCACAAACCAGACAAAACGAAATCTTTGCGAAAGTCATTGATATGATCTGTAAAAGGTATCGGGGCTTTCAACTAAAAGTCATGAAAATATATTAAATAATAATTACTTAGTGTTTACTTTTTAAAATTTTATTGGCTATTGATTTTCTCATTTATCGTTTCAATTTCACATGAATTGAAATTTAGCGTATAAATAAATCCAGCGATCAACAATTCATATCAATATCTTCAATAAAGTTTTTGGATCTGTAGGTTAATTGTATGAACAATATATTTTCAAAATGGTTATATATTTGGGGATTTGTGAGTCTGTCTGGTGTTGCAACGGCACTCTCGGCTGCACCGACATTACAATACTCAAAAACATATGATGAATGTACCCATGCTGCCAAGTCATCAACGAACAAGCAGAAATGTATAAGTGCAGAATATCAACGTCAGAATCAAAGGTTAAAAAATGCCGAGCAAAAACTGTCGGCGACACTCTCAGCCACTGAACAAAAAAGATTGTTAGATGCGCAAAAAGAGTGGCGATCCCTTCATACCTTCTATGATGATCAGTGTAATCAGACAGCATTTGATGCTGAAAATGCGCCCGCAACATCAAGTAAAAAAATTACTGAATTAGACTGTGATCAGCAATTTCTTGAACGAGTGACTGAACGTGCAAATGAGTTAGAGCAGGGTAAGGTGAGAGCTGAATATTATCTGGATCCATAAAATTTTAGTTTCTCAGATTATAATTTTCTCTAAAAAGCAAAACAATGTTTTATGAAAAGCCATCGGGCCATATAGAATATAGGTCAATAAGGCAAAATCAAAAATTAATAAAAGGAAATTTTTATGTGGATGAAACAGCAAGCAATAAACCCTGTTCTTCAACAGTCATCAAGTACATTGAAACTCAATCTGATCGGTCTGTTAGCGACCTTGACATTGGGGCTTTCACTTACCGGTTGTGTCACTACACCTAATCCAGTAAAACAAGCCGCCGATAAATTGGTGGGACAGCACGTAAATAAAGCCATTGATATTTTTGGTTCACCGACTTACCGTGTCCCTGCCAGTAAGTTAGGTGGTTCAGCAATGTGGGAAAATTCTATTGTTTCTCAATATGTGGTGCAGCAGTTTGTGCAAACTGGATCTGAATATGCAGGTCAGCGTGTTGTTGGACAGACCGGAGGACAAGGTGTGGTAGGTGCGATTTATGAAAATCAATATCGACCAACAGGCTATTATCAAAATGCAGTCCAAGAACGTGCTCAGTATCTATGCAATATCACTGCATTAACTGGTCCCGGTGACATCATTACCGATATTATGGTGATTGGCTGTAAACCCAGCAAAGATGGTTTGTGATCTTTAAATACAGACCCAGAATAGACATCTGACAGAACTTTGTAGCTCTGTCAGACCAGTGTTAAGCAAGGTTTATTTAAGCCATATTGTTATGTTGCTGTTTAACAAGCCTTTGCAACTCCTCCGATAATTAAATCAATAATTGAATTTCCATAATTTTCTAAACCAATCAAGTCATCAGGTTGGGCTAAAAAGCGTAAGGCGCCATTCAAGATCATACCGATGATGTTGTGTCCTGTATTTTCACAGTCCAGATTTTCTCTAAAAAAGCCTAGTTCTACGCCATGTTCCAGATAGTCAGCCGTAAGCATGCCAGCCATCTGCATTAAATTTTGAATAAATTGGGTCATTTCAGGATCAATCGATGTTGCTTCGAGCAATACTAATTTTAAAGTGCGTGGGTTTTCTTGAGCAAAAGTCCTTAAACGTTCTGAAATACGCTGACACTGTTCCCGATATTGCTCAATATTTTTTACAGCTTGAGGCGCATTTTCACCAGTCAGCAATGCCATGATTTTCTGCATCGTGTCTGAAATGACATGTTGGAGAATATCGCGTTTATTTTTAAAATGTCGATAAAAGGTACCGTGTCCAATACCCAGACGTTTAGCGATGTCTGAAATGGCTGTTTGGTGATAGCCGCGTTCAGAAAACTCTAAAAAAGCGGCTTCTAAAATTTCTGCTTGCAACTGTAGCCGTTGCCGTTCTGCACGACTTAAACCGATTTTTTCACTCATAGGCAAAAACTACCAAATAATCTTTTAAATTGTTAAACAATAGAAATTGACAAGTCATTCCGTTTTTGACATTTTATTCCAGTCGATCATATTCTAAGCGATTTTTAACATGGAACCAAAGAAAAATAATACAAAGGATCAAAACTTTTATCGCGTCATTATCGTCGGTGGTGGTTTCGCAGGTCTGGGCGCGGCGATCAAACTGAAACAAGCTGGCATTGAAGATTTCATTCTATTGGAAAAAGCCGCTGAAATGGGTGGGGTATGGCGGGAAAATACCTATCCAGGCTGTGCTTGTGATGTTCCATCTGCTTTGTATTCATATTCTTTTGAACAAAATCCAGCTTGGTCTCGAGTTTTTGCTCAACAGAAGGAAATCAAACAGTATTTGTTTGATGTTGTTGATAAATACATGGTTATGCCACATGTACACTTAAATTGTGAGGCACTTGAAGCACAATGGTCGGATACAGAAAGTTGTTGGATCATCAAGACCAATCAAGGTGAAGTGAGATCGCAATTTGCTATTCTTGCCTGTGGTCCTATGCATGAACCAGTATTACCGGATATTCAAGGAATTGAACATTTTAAAGGAGAGATTTTCCATTCTTCACAATGGCGTCATGATATCGATTTAACCGGAAAACGTGTTGCTGTGATTGGAACAGGAGCATCTGCATTACAGTTTGTGCCACAAATACAGCCTGTTGTAAAAAAATTGACAGTGTTTCAACGAACTGCACAATGGGTATTGCCCAAATCCGATATGCCTTTACTTGCACCTGTACGTGCCATGTTTAAGCTATGGCCGATGACGCAACAGCTTATGCGTGGATCTGTGTATGGGATTTTCGAAACCATTAATGGTGGAATCCAAAGTCCAGCAGCCATGAAGCAATTTCAAAAATTAGCACGATGGCATTTAAATTATCATATTAAAAATCCACAATTACGCCAAAAGCTCACCCCTGATTTTATCATTGGTTGTAAGCGTATTTTACAATCCAACAATTGGTATCCTGCATTAGCACAAGACAATGTCGCAGTCATTGCCAGTGGTTTAAATGAAATTAGAGGCAATACTTTAATTGCTTCAAATGGCGAAAGCTGCGAAGCAGATGTCATTATTCTTGGAACTGGCTTTGAAATCGCTGAGCCACCGATTGCCAAACGGGTCTATAACCGTTTTGGAGAAAGGATGTCCGATGTCTGGCAAGGTAGCCCAGAGGGCTATATGGGCACAATGGTAGAAAACTGTCCGAATGGTTTTTTAATGTTTGGACCGAATATAGCAGTGAGTTCTTCTGCTTTTATCATTATTGAAGCGCAGTTGGGCTATATTATGGATGCTTTAAAGCAGGCGATGCGATTGGGAATTCAAACCATCGAGCCCCATCCAAAACTGACCAGAATCTTTAATGAAGAAGTTCAAGCTGCTTTGCAGACCACAGTGTGGAATAAAGGGGGCTGCCAAAGTTATTTTATTGATCGGAATGGTCGTAACAGTACAGTCTGGCCGTGGACCACATTTAAACTGCGTGAAAAAATGAAGCGTTTTAATCTTCGAGAGTATCGTGTCGATTATAAACCCGGGACAAAATCGGCATCATGATTATTGCTAAATACAAAGTGATATTTTCCTCAAAATAAGCAACTTAAATTGTGGATTAGATAAAGGACACAACCATGTTTAAAAAACAACAATTAAAAGGGAAAGTGATTGCGATTACAGGTGCAGCACGGGGTATCGGTTTGGCTACTGCGGAAGCTTTGATCGCATTGGGTGCGAAAGTCAGTATCGGTGATCTTGATCTAGCGCTGGCTGAAACAGAAGCAAAACGGATAGGTGCCAAAGCTTTTCAAGTCGATGTAAGAGATCGCACATCATTTGCCCAATTTATTGAAAATACGATTCAACATTATGGCAGTCTTTATTCATTGGTGAATAACGCAGGTATTATGCCAATGGGTGCATTTATTGATGAAGATCCTGCCTTGGCGGATGCACAAATTGACATTAATTTCCGCGGTGTAGTCATCGGGATGCAGTTGGCATTGCTAGAGCTGATCAAACAGCAGCAAGGACATATCATCAATATTGCATCGCTTGCCGGACGTTTTGCTTTACCAGGTTCAGCTGTTTATTCTGGAACCAAATTTGCGGTGATTGGTCTGACTGAAGCAGTGGCTGGAGAGTTTCGTGATTCCAATATTCAGTTTACTGCAATTTTGCCCAGCAAGGTGCTGACAGAGCTTACTTTAGGGACTGAACATGCGGCAAAGACAATTCCTGCGGTGACACCTCAGCAAGTTGCCAATGCTGTGGTAAGTGCTTTAGTGAAACCACGTTTGTTTATTGCAGTTCCTGATTATTTACAAACTGTGTATGGTGCTTATGGTCTATTGCCACAATGGGCACAACGAGGAGCGCGCCGTGTCTTGGGTGATAATGGAATACTGACCAAACTTGATCATTCTGCACGTTCAGATTATGACAAACGAATTCATCAATTGGCAGAATAATGTTCTGGCTGGCTAAGCCATTATTGTTCTAAAGCAATTCGGTGGGAAGATAACAGTCAAAAAATCCCACCTTTTTAAAAATTGAGACGTACTAAAGTCGCAAGTGAACGAGGATTTAAACGCCAATAAAATAGATTCCTTGGATAAGTATTTTTTATGATGCGTTCTAGATCCTTTTAAGCACGATCCATCATAAAACGTTTGGCATGGCATAGAAAGGAATTTGGACGATGTTAAAATTTGCAATATTATCTTTTTGAACTGAGGATGATTTGTGTGGCTAAACCAAAAAAGACGGTACCCATAAACCATTTTTGTACTTTCAACCAAAGTATGTGACGATTTAGAAATTGTGTAAATGAACTGGCTGAGAAGATAAAAAAGGCATTGGTGAGTAAACTCACAGTAATCTGCACAAAACCTAATTTCAAAGTTTGTACAAGTACAGCACCTTCATGCGGCTGGATGAATTGAGGAAGTAAAGCCAAATACATCATGGCAATTTTAGGATTAAGTATATTGGTCAGGAAACCCATTAAAAATAGTTTTGAATTGGAATAAGTCTGAATATTGCGCATTTCAAAGGGGGATTGCGGTGAGCTGATGGCTTTCCAACCCAAGTAGACCAGATAAATTGCGCCTGCTATTTTTAATGCATCATAGGCAAGTGGAATCGTCATCAACAGGGCAGTAATTCCAAATGCTGCACAAAACATATAGAACACGAAACCAAGTGCAGTACCTGCCAAGGAGACTAGACCTGCTGTACGACCCTGACACAATGATCTTGAAATGAGATAAATCATATTTGGACCTGGGGTTAGTGCCATACCCAAGGCAATCAGTGAAAATGCAAATAATGATGTATCCATATTCAAATCTCAGTTTAAAAGATTAATCACTGGATGAAATTGTATTCTGTTGAATACATTCGGCAAGTTTGACTTTGTCTTGCGGATGTAAGGTAATGAAATAGGCGCCTACACGATACTGCTCGTTTTCAACTGTTTCAGAATAGGCAATTTGTGCTGTGGCGGCAATATGAAAGAAATTTTCAGGATGACTCAAGGTCACATGAATATAACTGCCTTGTTTAAGATACTGCTGACTAATAAAACTAAAGCCACTTTCTGAAAAATTAACGTTTTGTGGCGTTGGTAACATGGTTTGTACAATAGAATCGTAAAGAGACCCTGTAATAAGGTTTAACTTTTGGTTGAATAAGGATAAGATTCGAGCAATTTGTTGATCTTTTTCATTTAATTGTTCTAATTCGTAGTGAAGTGCATGATCAAATTGATCTAATTCTGCAAGTAGTAGAAAATAGCGCGGTAATACAAAATTAGGATCATATGGATCGTTCAGTGCAACTTCTTCAGAAATGATTTGATAGTTGATTCTCAATGCAGCATCAATTCGCGACATGACACGACGTTCAATCATTTCATTTTGCTGCTGTAACGCTTCCATAAAACACCTCGGACTAGATGGTATGTTTAAACCAATCTCGCTGTATATAGGGTTGAGATACACTCGCGCGCGGCGTAGTAATCACTTTATTTCTTTTATCGCTCTGGTTTCCATGATCGGTCTGACCTTAGGGGTTGCTGTACTGATTACAGTTTTATCTGTTATGAACGGTTTTGACCGAGAGCTAAAGAACCGTGTCTTAGGTATGATACCTCAAGCTACTGTTTCTTCAACACAAATTTTAACAGACTGGCCAGTTCTCGCGAAAAAAATTGAAAAACATCAACACGTCACCGGTGTTGCGCCATTTACCCAATTACAAGGCATGCTCACTGCTCAGGGACAAGTTGCAGGCATCATGGTCACTGGGATTGAACCTCAATATGAGAAAAAGGTTTCAATCATTCAAAATCATATGGTGGAAGGCAGCATAGATCAACTGAAAAAAGGAGAATATGGCATTGTTTTAGGCAAACAAATGGCTGATGCGCTTGGTTTGAGTCTCAATGACAACGTCACTTTGGTTTTACCGGAAGCAACACCTTCTCCAGCAGGCGTTGTTCCTCGTTTTAAGCGTTTTAAAATCGTAGGAATTTTTAGCATTGGTGCAGAAGTTGATTCTAGCTTGGGTTATATTGCATTAAATGATGCTTCAACCCTGTTACGCCTTCCAGATGGTGCGCAGGGGATTCGCATGAAGCTTGATGATATTTTTCAAGCGCCTCAAGTTGCCAATGAAATTGTGCGCGATTTGCCAAGTGGGTTTTATGCTTCTGACTGGACTTATACACATGGGAATTTGTTCAGTGCAATTCAAATGGAAAAAGCAATGGTCAGTTTATTGCTTTTCCTGATTGTCTTGGTGGCTGCATTCAATATCGTTTCTTCACTGGTGATGGTGGTGACTGATAAAAAATCTGATATCGCGATTCTTAGGACACTGGGTGCTTCGCCAGCAACCATCACAAGAATTTTCATGGTACAGGGAACAGTGATTGGCGTTGTCGGTACAGTTACGGGAGCAATCCTGGGTGTAATTTCAGCGCTAGGTATCAGTAATTTTATCGGTTGGCTCAATACGGCATTTGGCTTACACCTTTTTGATGCTTACTTCATTAACTATTTACCTTCATATTTAAGATGGCAAGATGTGGTGATTATTGTGACGCTATCATTGGGTCTAAGCTTTATTGCCACCATCTATCCTGCATTGCGTGCTGCCAAAATTCAACCTGCGGAGGCGCTTCGTTATGAATAGTAGTGCAGTACAACCCGTGGTACTCGAAGCGAAAAATATTTATAGATCATTTACAGATGGAAAATCACATGTAGAGGTGATCAAAGACTTGTCCCTACAGGTTCATCAAGGTGAATTTGTATCTATTGTTGGTTCAAGCGGCTCCGGTAAAAGTACCTTGTTGCATATTTTAGGTGGTTTGGATCGCCCAAGTCAGGGAATGGTCAATCTAAATGGCAAACGGTTTGACAATTTGGGTGAAGCGGAGCGAGGCTTTTTACGCAACGAAAACTTAGGTTTTGTTTATCAATTCCATCATTTATTGCCAGAATTTACTGCGCTTGAAAATGTTGCGATGCCGTTGATGTTAAGAAAAGATGCTGAATTTAAGCAGGTTAAAGCACGCGCTGAGTTTTTGCTTGAACGGGTTGGGTTATCGCATCGTTTAACTCACCAACCGGGTGAACTATCGGGAGGTGAACGCCAACGCGTGGCTTTGGCGCGTGCCTTAGTCACCCAGCCTAAGTTGATGCTGGCGGACGAGCCAACCGGTAATCTTGATCGTAAGACAGCAAAATCTATTTTTGAGTTGCTACGTGATTTACGTGAGGAATTCAATATGGCAATGTTAATCGTGACCCATGATGAGCAATTGGCAAAATCTGCAGATCGTATTTTGCATATGCAAGATGGTATCTGGGTAGGTGAATAGAAGATTTTAGTCATTTTAATGATGCAATATTAAGTGTATATTCATAATTCATGATTAAGTCCAAAACTTGGGCTTAATCAGCACAAACATACCGAAAACAATAAAATTGAACAATTATATGTATATATATTTCATCTTGGTCGGATGGGTGGTGGGTATTTCACTGCTGGGCTATCCCTTGCCACAGCATGTCAATCTGTTCCTTGTTTTAGGTATCGGGGCAAATCTTCTGCTGATTTTATTTCATTATTTTAACTACAAAATTATAGGTTCCATCTATTTTAAACTTTTTCGCACAGCTTTAATCACTTTACTCAGCGGCTTGATCGGCTGGTATTATGCAGACAGTGCATTAGAGCAACGACTGAATTTAAGAGATGCCGCACACGGTCAAATCGAACACATTATCTATATTGCCCATATCAATAAAGTTAAGCAAAAAACGACAATATCTGGCGATAGATTTTCAAATACAGCAACGATCCAACAAAAAGTTCAGCTGTTAGCTCCTCAACAGACCATACAGCTACTGTTATATGTTAATCCTTCCCAAGCGGAGCTTTTAAAATTGGGGCAGTACTATCGGGTGACAGGTCAAATTAAGCCTGTCCACGGTTTTGCAGTAGAAGGCACATTTGATAAAGAAAAATGGAGTATTCAGGAAAATATTTTGGGCATATTGCACCCTCAGTCCATTGATCTCATTGCGCCTGATCAAGTTAAGCGGATGGGCTATGCTGCCTTTATTGACCGTCAACAGGCATGGTGGAAACAGGCACAATTGAAAATAGAAAAATTACGATTCGATTTTAGGAACTTAATTGCTCATTCATCCTTGCAGCATAAAGGGTTATTGCTGGCATTGTTAACAGGAGATGAAAGTTTATTACCAAGTACGATACAAGATTTATTTAAAAAAACGGGAATTTCCCATCTATTGGCAATCTCTGGTCCTCATGTGTTGATTTTTGCGACGTTATTTTGCTTTTTATTCAATTTTTTCATCAAGCAATTTTTCTCGTCTATTTTTTTAAAAGTGCCGCGACCTTATTTGATGGTCTACCCATTTTTAATCTGTGTGGTGTTTTACACTGCTTTTGTCGGATTTGAAATTCCAGCACTTCGAACCATGCTGACGATCATCATTTTAAGTCTGATCATTCTGTTAAAACAAAAAATTCAACCGCTAAAACATTTATTGTTGGCTGCCAGTATTTTATTGTTGCTGGACCCTTTTAGTATTCTTTCTGCGGCGTTTGCCTTGTCCTTTGGGACGTGTTTTATTTTGATTCGAATTTATCAAACGATCCAGCAACAGGATCCCCATCAGATTCTCACTTGGAAGATACAAGCCAAACGCTTTATCTATGTATTGATCGAATCCCAATGGAAAATTTTTATTGCACTTATGCCATTGGTCCTATGGGTGTTTCAACAATTCTCTTGGCTCGCTCCCGTGAGTAATTTGATAGCCATTCCCATGATGGCGATGATTGTCCCTATTGAAATAATAGCCGCTGCTCTGAGTATTGTTTCTGAGCCGCTTGGATTATGGATATTTCAGTTTTCTGATCTGCTTCTGTCCATTTTAGTCGCAGGATTAGACCTGTTTGATCAATCTTTAGGGGGAGAGTTGCGCTGGTGGGCATTCAGCCAATTTGAAATTTTCTGTCTGGCATTGGCTTTATTTATTTTATTCCTTCCTCAAGGAACAGTTCCCAAATTTTGGGCTCTGTTATGTTTGAGCCCGCTACTTTTACCTCAACAAAGCCCTTCAATTTTTCAGTTGGATGTTCTTGATGTCGGACAGGGTCAGGCAGTACTGATCAGGTTGCCCCAACATAAAATGCTGATTGACACAGGAGGTTCATGGGATGAAACTCAATTCAGCATAGCGCAGCAAGTGATGTTGCCTTATCTGATGCGGCAAGGGATTCGTGAGCTTGATCAAGTGATTTTAACGCATCTGGATCAAGATCATAGTGGTGCATTTACACAGATTGCAGAACAGATCAAGATTGATAAAGTGCTTTCCAATGAACAACATGAAGATTTTAAACACTATCAATTTGAATATTGTCAGCAGGGACAAGTCTGGCAATATGCTGAGATTCGCATTTCAATACTATCGCCTGCCCAGAATAAACTCAGTCAGGCGGCATACAATAAAAATGAACAGTCATGTGTGGTCTATATTCAAGTACCGCAATCAAAGTCCTATCAAAACTTTTTGCTGATGGGAGATGCAGGCTGGGAAACTGAGTTTGGTTTATTACAGCAATATCCAGATTTAAAAGTAGATGTGTTGGTATTGGGACATCATGGGAGTCAGAACAGTTCCTCGTATGCCTTTTTAAAACAACTGCAGCCTAAGCTAGCGATTGTATCGGCTGGATATAACAATCGTTATGGTCACCCGCATCCGATCGTATTGAAACGTCTGGCTCATTTAAATATTCCACTCAAATCAACCAGTCAGCAGGGGACGATCCAAATTGATCTTCATCGTAACGGCGAGATGAAAATAAACGGTTTTCGTGACAGTCTAAAATGGCTGGGTAGGGCTGAAAGTTGAACCATTACGAATGAGATTCGCCATTTCCATGGCTTCTTTATTGGGAACATTATAAATCTGCTTAAGCTGCGGATGGGCTTTAAAGCGTTTATAACTCCAATGATAATGTTCGGGATATTGGCAAATAAGCTGTTCCAACAATTGGTAAATGATCCGTGTGCCTTGATTGGCATCAACTTGATAGATTTCTTCATCCACTGGTTGAATGACCATGTCAAAACCTTGGTTGTCATTTCTGATGGCATATAAGAATAGTGCTTTGGCTTTGGTTTTTTGAATTAATTTTGCACTTAAATTGCTTGAAGAAAGGGGTATACCAAAGTACTCAATCAGTTCACCCCCTTGATGAGGGGTATGATCCGGCAGAATGACGGTTGTACCACCCTGTTTCAAGGCTCTAAAAATTCGACGCACACCTGACTCATCCGTAGGTACAAGCGTAGCATTTTCTCGACTCCGTGCAGCACGTACAAAATCATCTGCACTGACGTCCTTGATCGGTTCATACATGATGGTCATTTGAGTATATTGTGCAAACCAAGCATTCATGACTTCCCAAGTCCCAAAATGCGGCACGATTAATACTAAGCCTTTGCCTGCTGCAATGGCATCATGAAAAAAGTGTTCACCTTGAATCTGATGAATACGATCAATATTTTTTTGATTTGATCCACCCCATACGGTAAAAAATTCCATATAGGACTGTAATTCGTTACGAATGGCATGTTCGGTAATTTTTTCGCGTTGCGCTTTGTCTAATTCTGGAAAGCATATTTCAATATTAAGACGAATAGTTTCAGATGTCTTGGTGATACGCAATAAATTGACCAATCCAGCTAAAATTCGGGCAATAAAACGAGCCACTGGGATAGGAAGCTGGCTAAAGAAATTAAGTAGTCGTGTGGTTATGGTTTTATGTTTATCAGTCATCTGGATCAAGAAATTAATACTGAGGTGAATAGGGGGAGCTTGATTTTCGCTGGCATTATAAGCCTCTACGCAAAATCAACACGCCCTAATTTTAAGATTTAGCGAAATATTATAAGTTAAATCGTAATGATTAAATAGATTATACGGATTCAGTGTATATAATGAAGCATGAATAATTAATTTGGATGGTATAAATGTCCGATTGGCCACCTAAACCTCAAAATGACAATACAAATTTGAACTCGAATGTAGGTCAGCAGCCTACAGGGCAGGAATGGAAGATCTTGGAAAAAGCAGTGCTTGCTTCTGTGGAGGAACAGCGTCGTAGTCGACGTTGGGGAATTTTCTTCAAGATTCTGACTTTTCTGTATATTCTCTTTGTTTTGGTTGCATTCGTCAAAAGTTGTTCTTTATCGAGTGCAGATGATGGTTCAATGACCTCCGAAAACCATTTAGGCGTGGTCAATATTATTGGCACAATCGACTCAAGCAGTCAGGGTGTGAATAGTACCGATACGATCAAATCATTGAAGAAAGCTTTCGAAGCTAAATCTGCCAAAGCTGTAGTATTGAATGTCAACTCACCTGGTGGCTCTCCTGTTCAATCAGATGATATTTGGCAGGAAATTCAGTATCTTAAAAAGCAGAATCCTGATAAAAAAGTATATGCCGTAATTGGTGATATGGGTGCATCAGGTGCTTACTATATTGCTTCTGCAGCGGATGAGATTTGGGTAAATCCATCAAGTTTGGTCGGCTCTATTGGTGTCATTATGCCAAACTATGGGGTCAGTGGTTTAGCACAAAAGCTAGGTGTTGAAGACCGTACGATGACATCTGGGAACAATAAAGATATCCTCAGTATGACCAAACCTATTAACCCAGAACAACGTGCACATATTCAGGCGTTATTAGACAATGTACATGCGCATTTTATTGATGCAGTAAAACAAGGTCGTGGTGCCAAACTCAAATCTCAAGATCCAGCAATCTTCTCTGGCTTATTCTGGACAGGCGAACAAGCGATTAAATTGGGTATCGCTGATAAAGCCGGCAATATCGAAAGTTTAAAACGCGAGTTAAAGGTTAAGAAAACAGTCAATTACACAGTTGAACGAAGCCCATTTGATTCAATTCTTGGACGTATGGGGTCGGAAATGGGGCATGGTCTCGGTGAGACAATCAACCAAAAACTGGGTATGAATCAAGATGTAAAAATGCAATAGTTTTAAATACATGATATGTAAAGCGTGGTCACTGGTTGAACACGCTTTACGGCATGAAAACTGGTTTATACGCTGATCGTCAGCGTTTTGTAAATTTAGTGCTACACCAGAAAGAAATCATCTATCTTTCATCAGCAGATAAAAAATACCAATCCTGAATGGATGATCAATCATCAATACCATTGGATGATTAAAGAAAAGTCAGCAAAATCAAAATACTCCATATCCTCATTTTTTATTGATACATTCAAGCTTCATCCAAAAGAATAGTCTAAACAGTCTAAAAAAATGGTTAACGCAAGGCAAATTATTCTATACAGTGTTTTCAATTGCCTAGATTTTTGAATGTAAAAGGAACACATGACCCGCTTATCTCATATGAAACCTGTTATTCATTTTGCCCATGCCAATGGCGTACCTTCAAAGGTATATACAAAACTGTTTGAATTATTGAAAGATCAATATGATGTCATCTATGTGTCATTGTTGGGAACCGATCAACGTTATCCAATCGATAGCAATTGGTCGAACTTTGCTGATCAAGTGATAGATAGCATTGTCCAGCAATCCAGTGGCCGTAAAGTGATCGGGCTAGGGCATTCTTTAGGTTCTGTTGCGACATTTTTGGCTGCTTTTAAACGTCCAGATTTATTTGAGCAAGCGATTCTATTAGACCCTCCTTTAATTATGGGCAAAGCTTCATTATTTTTTAATCTCGCAAAAACTTTTTTCCCAAAAAAAGTCGATCAAATCACGCCAGCACATTTGAGTTTACGACGACGGGATCATTGGGAATCACGTCAACAAGCAGCAGAGCTCCTGAGACCCAAAGGTTTTTACCAGCATTTTGATGAAGATTGTTTCCAAGCATATATTGACCATGCCTTAACGGAAGATCATGTGTGCGGTGGAGTCACCTTAACCATTCCTAAAGATGTGGAAGTTGCAATTTTTAGAAGTGGACCATCTTATTGGTGGCTGCCGCATCCACAACCTCAGGTACCTGTAGATTTGGTGATTGGTTCAGAAAGTCCATTTTTAAAGCGTAAATTTCCTCAAATTGTAAAAAAGAAATTTAATATACCTTTTACAGTTACGTCAGGTGGTCATATGTTCCCTTTGGAACATCCAGTTGAAACTGTTGAACTGGTCAAGCAATTGATACGAAATAAATAGTTGTTTTAAGGGCGTATAGATTTTTCAACAGACTGACTGTTGCACACATATTGAATCTGATTGGAAGCTTTACCATGTTCAGTTGAATGTTTTCAGTGAAAAAAATGCATCCTGAGATGCATTTTTTTTAGAGCATATTTCAACTCAAATATTGTCTAAAACTGACAGAACTGAATTGGTTTCTCAAGCACTTGCCCTCTATACAACACTTGACCATTGTCCAAATGCTGCAGGGTACCATTGCAGATCCATTCAACGGCTTGAGGGTAAATTAAATGTTCAAGGACATGTACACGTGCCGCAAGAGATTGAGCATTGTCATGCAAATCAACTTTTAAAATTCCTTGTGTCAATGCTTGACCTGCATCCAATTCCGCGGTGACATAATGCACAGTACAGCCATGCCATACATCCCCAGTGTTTAAAACGCGTTGATGGGTATGCATGCCTTTGTAGTTTGGCAACAGGGAAGGATGGATATTGACCATTTTGCCTTGCCAAGCATTTACAAATTGGGCACTCAGGATACGCATAAATCCCGCGAGAATGACCAGATCAACATCCCAATCTTTTAATTGTTGATGCATGACATCATCAAATGCTTCACGATTGGAATAATTTTTATGTTCAATCACGCGAGTCGCAATGCCTGCCTTTGTCGCACGCTCTAAAGCGTATGCTTCAGGTTTATTGGAAATGACTCCTACGATTTGCCCTGAAAGATTGGCGTCAATCAAGGCTTGTAGATTGCTTCCACTGCCTGAAACAAGTACAGCAATTTTAATCATGCGAAAACTTAGGCAAAAATGACACGAATTTTTTCGTCAGCGCCTTCAACAGAAGCTGAATTTTCTTGAATATGACCAATTTTCCAAGCTTTTTCGCCTTGTGTGGTCAATACTTCAATCGTTTTATCTGCATCATTCGCATCAACAGCAATCACCATGCCTACGCCACAGTTGAAAGTACGATACATCTCGAATTGTTCAACACCACCTTCACGTTGTAACAGTTTGAATAGCTCAGGCCATTCCCATGAAGATTCTTGAATGACTGCTTGCGCACCATTTGGCAATACACGAGGTAAATTTCCAGGTAAACCGCCACCCGTAATATGTGCCATGGCATGAACATCAACTTGTTTGCAAAGTTCAAGAACAGGTTTTACATAAATACGCGTAGGTTCCATCGCAACATCTGCAAGAGGGCGACCCTCTACAAGTTGTGTCAAATCGACATTTTTTACATCAAGGATTTTACGAAGCAAAGAGTAACCATTTGAATGCGCACCAGAAGATGCTAAACCAATCAAAACGTCACCCGCTTTAACTTTAGAGCCATCAATAATTTTGCTTGCTTCAACAACACCTACAGAAAAACCTGCAAGATCATAGTCTTCGCCTTCATACATTCCTGGCATTTCAGCAGTTTCACCACCGACTAAAGCACAGCCTGCAAGTTCACAGCCTTGACCAATACCAGTCACGACATTTGCAGCAACATCTACATTGAGATGGCCTGTTGCATAATAATCAAGGAAGAATAAAGGTTCTGCACCACACACTAAAAGGTCGTTTACACACATTGCAACCAAGTCTTGACCAATTGTGTCATGACGGTTTAAGTTTAAAGCTAAACGTAGTTTTGTACCGACACCATCTGTACCTGATACAAGAACTGGTTCTTCATAACCTTTAGGAATTTTGCAAAGTGCACCGAAGCCGCCTAAACCACCCATTACTTCAGGGCGTGTTGTGCGTTTAGCGACTGATTTGATTCGATCGACAAGTGCGTCGCCCGCTTCAATATCGACACCAGCGTCTTTATAGCTTAAACCAGTGTTTGGGGTAGAAGTTGAGTTGCTCATAATTGAAGTCTCCGCATTCGCGCGAGGATTATACCTGAATATACGAAACTCTTATGTTATTTATGCGGCAAAATGTTATCTTTATTAAAATATTTTACTCTCAATAATGATTAAATTTGAAAAAGGCGTGATTCGATGCATGATCGGACTTTAAAACGAATTTTTATTCTTGCTGCAATCGCTTTTGTTCTATGGATTTTGTACTTACTGAAACCTGTAGTGATTCCATTTGTCGCTGCATTTCTCGTAGCTTATCTGTTTAGCCCAGTTGTTGAAAAGCTGAGTAAATTTTTACCGCGCTGGTTGTCTATTTCAGTGGTATTTGTTGGAATCGGTGTACTGCTGACTTGGGCAATTTGGTTTGTGGTGCCTTTGGTTTGGAAACAATTAATCTATGCGCGTGACAGTATCCCTGCTGGAATTCATTGGGTGAATGCGACTTTTTTACCGTGGTTATCCAATAATTTTAATGTGGAACACATGGAGCTTGATACAGATCAGATTTCTAAAGTGGTCATGGACTATGTGCAAACCAACTATAGCGCAGACAGTATTCAATCTATGGCGTTGAAAATAGCACAATCTGGACTGAGTTTTATTTCGATTGGCGGTACGATTGTTTTAATTCCAATTATTGCCTTTTATTTCCTGCTCGATTGGAACCGTATGCTGGAAAGCATGAAGGGATTTATTCCGCGCCAATATGAAAACAGCGTTTTAAATATTGTTGCTGAATGTCATAGTGTTTTGGGTGCTTTTGTCAAAGGTCAATTTTTAGTCATGGTCTTGTTGGGCATCGTATATGCAGTTGGCTTACAGTTGGTTGGATTGGAAGTCGGATTGATTATTGGGATGATTGCAGGTCTATGCAGCATTATTCCTTATTTGGGTTTTGGTGTAGGTATTATTGCCGCCATTATTGCCTGTTTCTTCCAATTTGGGCTTGATGTAAAACATTTATTGATGGTTTTAGCAGTATTTGGTGTTGGGCAATTGATCGAAGGATACATCCTGCAACCTTTCCTTCTTGGGGATAAAATTGGTTTATCGCCAGTCGCTGTGGTTTTTGCTGTACTTGCTGGTGCGCAATTAGGCGGCTTTGTTGGGATGTTGATTGCGCTTCCTGTGGCTGCTGTGATCGTGGTTTTATTGAAACATCTCAAAGAGTTATATCAGCGAAGTCAGTTTTACAAGGCAGAAAGCACGCTGGTGACCATACAAAATACTGGAAGTTCCGAGACAATTTCAGTTGAAAGCGATAAAGTTGATCTTGATATTGAAGTCAAAAACACGCAAGATACTGATGAATCGATTAAAACTGATCAAAATCCACTTTAGGAATGATTTGAATATATGCGTCAATTACAGTTGGATATAGAACCACAACTGGATGCCAGAATTAGTGATTTTTCTGGACCAGGTTGGGGACCTGTAATTGATGCTGTGCGTCAGCTTCATGCGGGCTTGATGAATCGTTTCTATATCTATGGTGGTGCTGGAACTGGAAAAAGCCATTTACTCTCTGCAATTTGTGATTCTTATTTAGAAATTGGTAAGTCTGCAATAAAAGTATCTTTATTGGAGTTGTTGGACGCGCCCATAGAAGCAATTACGTCATTAGAAAGTTATGATCTCGTTGCCTTGGATGATATTGAGGCGATCAGTGGCGTGCCGCATTGGCAGAAAGCAGTTTTCCATCTCATCAACAATAATAACGAAGATGGCGGGCAGTTGGTGTTTTCATCGAGATTCGCACCTATCGAATTAAAGCTCGAACTTCCTGATTTACAATCACGTTTGACCCAGGCGGTAAGTGTAAAAGTACCCAGTGGACAGTCTTATGCAGATCGTCATGCATTATTACATTCTGTCTTGGAACGTCGGGGTGTACATTTTGACCCGCAAATAACGGAATATTTGCTATTACATGGACCACATCAAACGAGTACACTACTGCAATCTGTGGATCAACTAGAAAAGTTATTGAAGGGTGAGAAAACCAAATTATCTCATGCGACGCTAAGACAACTCTATGCATTGATTGATGAATATAGACAATAATTATTTGTATTTTATAGTAATTTTTGATCTGTGTTTGATTTGATGTGTGATCGACAGTGTAAAAATAAAAATTCTTGAGAATTTTTATTAGCTGTGACAAAGTACGCAAAAAGGACTGATAGCAAAGCATTATGCTGGCTAATAAGAAATAATTAAAAGAAATCAAGGAGACTATAATGCTCAAACGGGGCATAGGCTTAGGATTATTATGTATTACTGGTCATGCATTCAGTGCAAATATTACTGTAACAACAACAGATGATATTGTAAAAGCTGATGACCAGTGTTCATTAAGGGAAGCAGTTGAATACGTCAATCAGGGCATGCCTGAAGCTGGCTATAACGGATGCGGTGGTAAAGATGCAACAGCAAAAATCATGTTGCAGGCAAATAAAGAATATTCACTGACAAAGCAAATTCATATTTTAAAAGATGTGGCATTTGGTTCTGACTATCAAACCAATGTCAATGATAATGAGTCGATTGTTGGTAAACGAAATGCCATCATTAAAATGGTGGGTAAAGACCGTTTGTTTCAAATCGAAAAAGCAAATGACCCAAACGCAACCACTCCTCCTGCGATGCTGAAAGTTTCTTTTGATGAAATTACATTAAAAGGATGTGGACAGTCGATTTGTGCGGATCAAGGTGGTTTGATTTATAACAAAGAATCACTGGGTATCAGCAATGGGCAACTGTTAGACGGTTCTGCACGACAAGGTGGTGCAATTTATAATGCAGGTATATATGCTGCAAATACCTCGCTCAGTTCTGTGTCATTGTCAAAAACTTTAATGAAAGGCAATAAGGCAGTAGAGGGCGGTGTCATTTATACCGAATTGCCGTCATTTATCATTTCTCAATCATTGATTCGAGACAATGAAACAAGCAACAGTAACAGTTCAAATTTTGAAACACAAAATCAATTCTCTGAAGATGCATTAAAAGCAATAGGTTCCTCCATTCCGTTTGGAATTGTAACCAGTACCATTTTTAACAATAAAGGTTATGTGGTTAAAATCTATGATGCGATGCAGGTCAACAATATCACCATGATTTTAAACAGCATGGGCTTGATTGTGAACGCACCGCAGAAAAAAGGTTATGTTGCCAATAGTATTATTGCGCAAAATGGCGCACAAGATTGTACTGTGGTGGCAGGGGGAGAAGCTGAACAGATCAGTAATAACCTATATTCATCAGGCTGTACTGGGTTTAAATCTACTGCACTGGGTAATGCTCAATTGATTGCTGGCTCAACGACTGAAGGTAAATGTGACTATAGTACCAATGGTATTTTATGTCCTTTTGCAGAGTCTTCTAAGATCGCCTTGGGATATTTCTTACCGAGAATTTTACCAAGTTACAATTCGGCAGAAGATTCGTTGATTATTAATCATGGACCTGCTGTACAAGATAAAATATTGTCATGCTCAACAACTGATCAACGTGGCAAGAATAGAGATATAAATGCTGAATTATGTGATCGCGGTTCAATTGAGCTGGTGATTGACACGAGTAATATTTCAATTGTTGGACAAGACATTCTTTATGGTGAAAAAGCTAAGTTTTCGATTGCCGATCAGTTGCAGGATGGCGAGTTGGTTAGCCCAGAAAAATGTAAACAGATTTTCAATCGAGATGTTGATGACAATGGCAAACCATGGCAAATCGGATGCCTCAAAACAGTTCAAACCAATACCCCGTCTAAGGGTAGCTTAGTGATTGATCAAGCAGGTGATTTGGTCTATACCCCAAATGGGAACTGGCAAGGTTCAGATGAATTTAAAATTAGTGTTGTGACATCCACAACAAGTTTTAATAAATCAGATAACCCTTATATCACTATACCTGCACGAGTTGTACAGAGAAAACCTGATGATTTTAAGGATTATAAAGTCAAAACATCGGGCGGAAGTCTTGGGTTCTTCTCTATCGTAGGTCTTCTCGGATTAGCAGGCTATCGACGTTTAAAGAATAAGTAAGGGATTTGCTATGAAAAACTATAAAAAAGGATTTCTGACAGTTGTTATATTGTCGACGATGTCATTAATGGCGGCAGAAGATAAAACGATTTATGTCACGACTTTTGATGATGAAGATGGGACAAATCCCGACAAGTGTTCTTTGAGAGAAGCATTACATGCTGCTGCTATACACAAAGCTTATGGCGGCTGTAGTGCAGGACAAGTCTATTCTACAGTGCCTAACGTGATCCAATTGGAAGCAGGAGAGTATAAGTTAAATAAAGAGCTTAGACCTAATTCAGATGTATCAATTGTTGGGAAAGAACCAGGTGATTATACCCGTCCTGATGTGTTGACCAATCAGTTTCCGGCTGCAACGCCAATTAAAACCACAATTTCTGGTCAAGGCAGTTCGCGTATTTTTAATACCATCTATGAAAACAAACCGAGTCTGGTGCTTAACGATTTAATTTTAAAAGATGGTTCAAGTTTAACTGACAGCAATTACAGTGTTGGTGGAGCAATTTATGCGGGCGGGGCACTGACTTTAAATAATGTTACCGTCCTGAATTCCAAGGCGAAAGTCGGTGGCGCGATTTATTTAAATGATGTGACCAGTTCACTCAATATCAATTATGGTGTTTTCGACGGGAATAACGCGGACCAAGGCAGTGTACTTGGGATGACATGTTCAGATAATTTAGGATTTACGACACGCACTATCGGAATTAACTACGCAAGTTTTCTGAGAAATGGATCTGAAAATAGCCTAAGTATGTTTAGCTTTTGTGGACAACCTTCAGTCACATTTACCGCCAATACAATTACCAACAATGTGGCAAATTCAAATCAAGGCAGTATTATTCAATTCACGCAAACGACCCCGCAAGGAAAGGTGAATTTGAGTGACAATTCTGCTTTAAGTTTAATCAGTAATACTATTGTTAGAAATAGTGCATGGTCGACATTGTTATATGGCTTTAATGGAATAAAAGCATTAAGTAACAATATATTGGCCTACAATACTGGAAAGTCTTGTCGTTATGCAGATGGTGATGTCACCAAGGTTGAAAAATCTGGTGTTGTACTCACCTATAATGCTTTGACAATGTCTGCTGGAAATGATCAGTGTGAAGTGGCAGAAGATGTGAGGAAAGATGGCAAGGACAATACCTTTGATGTCAGTAATATTAACTTCTCAACACTCTTGAATGAACTTGAGCCACCTAGTGAATCTACTGGGTTCATGCCGATGTATTTTCCTAAGAATTTAGGCACAGACAAAGATCTGGTAGATATCGGTTATACAGGCTGTAGTGGTAAAGATCAGCGTGGTGTAACTCGTGTCATTGCGGAAAATTCAAATGGTGAAAATGATGTTGCTAACTCCTGTGATATGGGATCAACCGAGGTTTTACGTTTAACAGCGAATAACCTGAGTGCATCCAATAGTTCCGTCGTCACCATGTTGGAGTCATATCAAACCATACTGGATAACTATAATAAGTTGCTGGAAGATCCAGCGACCAATAAAGATTATATTCCGTTCTATAAAATTCAATCGGAGACATATAGTAACTTAATCAAATATACCAAATCTGATCAGAAATATCGGACCATATTTGTTGATCCTTTTGCCGCGAATCTACCTGCTGAGATCGTAACGAAAAATGCAAATGGTCAAGATACACGTGTAGTCAAACACCTAAACACGGACAACTACACCGTAACCGTTAAAGCGCTTGGCGTAGGCACATTGAATGATAAAAAGGTATTCGTTGGTAAAGAAGATCCAAACTTTAAATGTGAATGGAATCCGAACCTGAAAAGAATCATGCTGTGGCGTATCAATGATAATGTGACACCTTCAGGTGATAATGAATTCTGTAGCTATCAACTACAATTAATTGCAGATCCAAGTATAAAATCTTCAGCTTATATCATTGGTAGTTTTACCAATATTGCACCAATCGCTAAAGATGCAACATTGAATATCGAATATGGTTCAACCAAACCATTGGATGTTGATTTACTGCAATATGCCAATGATGATGGTGATGGAAATGTTGCAGCTTTAACTGCAAAACCGAATAAACCAAAATTCTATGTCAATCCAGAAGGGATTGAGCTTCCAGTTAGAATTGCAAACAGCATTGACCCTGTGGTGATTACGGCAGACCGTAGTGGACCGTGTCCGGGTGATGACGGTAAATATACCTGTTACAGCGGTAAGGTGCATATCCAGCTCAGAAGTACGCTTGATCCATTCAGTTATAATTTTACTTACTATGTGTATGATGCAGATGGAAAAATTTCGAATTCAGCAACAGTGAAATTGCAAAACTCAGGCACTGCACCAGGCAGTCCGCGTGTCAGTGGTGGTGGTGCGTTTGGATGGTTGAGCATATTGGGTTTGTTCGGATTGCTGGGATATCGTCGCTATCAGTTGCATAAACAGGCGAAATAGTCATTTAGATGTATAAAAACCAGTTTTTCGAAGCTGGTTTTTTTATGTCTGTATATTTTTTGCTATTTAGTTAGGCTTTAAGCTGAATTTGTATTATAAGTTTTAATTAGAGAGGGTAGTCTGAAGATTTCCCTTAAATCATTGAAAAGTTATTCATTTTGAACTGATATGAAACAATTTACTGTACTGACCCCCCTTGAACAGATTTCTTGTAATGCTGATGAATTGCTTTCAATTAAACGTAATGATCTTGTTCCATTGCTGGATAATCAAACCCGACTCAATTTGTATGCGGATCAATTGATTCAAGCACAGTCCGTACTGTTAAAAAGTATAGATCCGAGTTTGACACAAAAGTTAAGTCAAATTATTGCCCAAATTATTGAACAGTTATCTGTATCAAAGACAAAGTTGAACCAAAGAAAATTTAATGCTTTGCAAAAGTGGTTAGGTTTGGATTTAGAGTTTAGCGTCGGGCAAGTAAAATATTTACGGGATTTAGAAAGTTTAATTGATGAAGCCAAACAACTGAGTCAACGATTGCAAATTGAAATTCAAAAGTCAGAATCTCGTTTCCAACAAGCCAATGGTTTAAGAGAGCAAATGGCAAAATATATTCGCGCAGCACAGGAATTTTTAGATGAATACCCTGTATTTGTGCAGCAACGTCATCCCTTGGATAATTTTTCAGAACGTTTGTCAAAAAAGATCAACACTTTGCAGACTTTACAAGCCAGTAATGATATTGCATTGGCTCAGATGCAGTTAACGCAACAACTTTCCTTAACATTGTTGGACCGCTTTAATGAAGCACAGCAAGTTTTGATTCCTGCATGGCAGTATCATGTCAGACAGAGCAGTGCACAAAATTCTTTGGTGACGACTGAAGAACTTGATAAAAGTCGTGATAAATTAATTCAATCTTTAAAGAAATCATTAGAAAATAAATAGGGTAGATCTATGAGCGATTCGAATCAGCAACCATTAAAAACATCAGCGGATTCTATGACGTCAACGACAGCAGAATCAAACTCTCCATTGGAAATTCAAAAATTTGAACAATTGAATCTCAAAGAGATCGGTTTAAATACCGAGGATTTTAATGAGGTGGTCAATGCTCATAAAGATTTGGCAAATATCAACCATGCAGCAGTTGCAGAGTACGGAAAAAATATTGCAACTAAAACTTCGTCCTATACGGATGAATTGTTGAATCTGGTTAAAAATAAAGACCTCGATGTGACGGGGCAAAAGTTAAATGAAGTCGTACAAGTTGCGCAGCAGCTCAATACATCGAGTATTTTGAATCAATCGAAAAGTTCAGGATTTATCGGCAGTCTCTTAAATAAGTTTAAAGGTGCGAAACAGAGTTTTGACCAACATTTTAATACCACCAAAGAACAAATTGACGCACTGGTTAAAGAAATTGAAACTTCGCAAACGGGTTTGAAAGCACGTGTAGATACCTTAGATCGCATGTTTAATGGTGTGCAGGAAGAATATCGCCAGTTGGGTATCTATATTGCTGCTGGACGAATCAAACAACAAGAGGTACAACAAGAGATTGCGACTTTATCTGTGCAAGAACAAGATCAAAAAATCAATCAGCGTGTCTACGATCTCAACCATTTAGCCAATAATCTAGAAAAAAGAGTCAGTGATTTACAGGTTCTGCAACAGTCCGCCATGCAAACTTTGCCGATGATCCGAATCATTCAGTCAAATAATATGATGTTGGTTGATAAATTCTATGCCATTAAAAATATCACACTGCCTGCTTGGAAAAACCAAATTAGCTTAGCGATATCGCTAAATGAACAACGCAACAGCGTACAACTTGCCAATACGATTGATGATGCAACCAACGAGTTGTTAAAACGCAATGCGGATTTGTTACATCAAAATTCAGTAGATACCGCCAAAGCCAATCAACGCTCGGTGATTGATATTGAAACGCTTGAACATGTTCAAAACACCCTCATTAAAACAGTGAATGATGTGATTCAGATACAAAAAGAAGGCATGCAAAAGCGTGAAGAGGCTTCAACCCGAATTAAAGCTTTGCAGTCGAATTTACAGCAGTTGGTTTTGGACAATACTGCACAAAAATCTTGAATCAATTTTAAATGTGCTCATTGATGTCGTGAATAAAGGTGTAATACTTGACTGAAAATAATCAACATGCTGTAGATATTCAGCAAATAGAACATGGATTAAAAATGTTACAGCGCCGTAAGTGGAATCTTACGGCGGCGGCTGTAATTTTGTCAGCGGTTGGTGTTGCAGGTTTGATTTCATTATTTTTTCAGCAGGAATGGGTTTTTAACATGTTTGGGGTTGCTCAACATGTGCATCAACTGCATCTGCCTTATATGGTTGATCAGCAATTAAGAGACGCAATTTATCAGCCTGACTATCTGATGAACGCGTTTTCTTGGTTAGGTTGGTTAATTTTAAAATTGATTATTTCTTTCATTGGTGCATTTTTTGTCATTAAATTACTTAAAAAGTTGCAATTCTTTTTGATTCGTCTGCAATCTTTTATTCTCAAATGTGTGGCATGGTTAATTGCTTTTATTGTGATATGGTCAGGTTTGACTTATATACAATATGATCTAAAAGATGAAGGTGACAAAGAGCTGAAAGCTTTTGTTCATTATGATCAGAATATTCAACACAGTAATATTTACCAATATCTCAGCAAATCTGAATTACCTGAACCTGTACAAAACTATTTATTGGCACAGACAGCATTAATGCATAAACCTGTAGATCGAGTGGTTGCAACAGTCTATGCAGAAAAGCTCATCAAAGCAGAGCAAGGCGACCCTCAATTCTTAGAATATGGATTTAAACCAGAACAGTTATGGACGATTCAGCATCAAGTGTTTAACCAAGCGCTGTCTCCACTTGCCAAAGGCGTTGAAGTTCAAGTGAATCGAGCAAATTTTTGGTCTAATATCGTCGAGAAGCTGTTATGGGCGATTGGGGCAATGGGTTTATTATCAGGCTTATTCATCTATTTGATCGCATATCGAATGAGCAAACGATTACAGCGGATTGGTCATCGGATAAGTTAATGTTTACCTGTTACATACAGGGGGCATCTAAGCAAAAAAGCACTTTTTGTTTTGACGCCAAGTGCTTTTTAATGTGTGACCGGAATTTACTAGGCTAGATCTTTCGCGCGTTGAGTAATAAGTTCCTTAAGTTCAAGTGTATCAAAGGTTTTATCCCAAATTTCACCATCAACCAAATAGTATGGTGTTGGATGTTTACCAAAACCTTGGACATATTGGGTAATTTCAGCTTGTTTGTCTGCAACTTCTTTATGTTGAATTGAACGTAGAACTTTAGTGCCGTCCAGTCCCATGCCTTCAATGACTTGTTTTAATATTTCAGGATTGGCAATGTCTTTACCATGCGCAAAAATAGCGTGAAATAAAGCCTGGGTTAAAGCAAACTGATCAAAGACATTATCCAAGGCTAAAATAGCCTGATGCGCCAAGCGACTATTGGGCATACGTTTCATATGCTCGATATCTACAGTCAAGTCTTGACTATATGCAGCAAATTTTGCCATATCAAGTTTACGATCAGCTTCTTTGGTTCCGTATTTTTCAGTCAGATATTGATAAATATCTAAACCCTGTTCCGGAATTTCAGGTAAAACTTGCACAGGTAATAATTCGATTTTTTTCGCCGTTGGTTGATTCCAGTGTTGTTTGAGTTTTTCAAATGCAACATAACTCATTGGGTAGACGATATCGAACACAAACTCTATTTTCATTGTTTTACCTCATCACATCTGTATTTGGAAATTGTGAATAAGTACACGTTGTTGTACTTAATAGGAGAAACGACACCATCAATTTAGCTTAAAACTTTGTGTAATCTCTGCGCAGAGTTTTTTGTAGAAACATGGTCGCAAAAATATTATTTTTATTGAATATTAATCTAATTTTAAGTTTTGAAGAATTGCCCTGATTGATTGATTTTATCGTGAATGTCCCGATATACAATACAGTTAAATACTTGTACTGAATAAACAGGGGAACATGTGATGCAAATGAGTCGGATTATTGTTAAACTAAAAAACCGATTGATTTAATGAAAACAAACTGTTTTATCTATTTTTTAAATAGTCGTAATATACATTTAACGAAATAAATTTACTCCCTTGGAGATTGTTAGCATGTTAGATACAAATACTTCTGCTCAATTAAAAACTTTGTTAGAGCGTCTCGAAAGCCCAATCGAAATCATTGCTTCTTTAAATGGCTCTGAGAAGTCAGATAAAATTAAAGAGTTGGTGACTGAAATTGCTGCGCTTTCAGATCAAGTGACAGCACGTTTTGATGGTCAAAATGGACGTAAGCCTAGCTTTGGTATTGCAAAAGTGGGTGAGCAGCCACGTGTATTCTTTGCCGGCTTGCCTATGGGGCATGAATTTACTTCACTGATCTTGGCTTTGTTGCAAGTTTCTGGCTATGCGCCCAAAGTTTCTGATGAAGTTCTGGCACAAGTCAAAGGCTTAAATCTGACTGCAGACTTTGATGTATTCGTCTCTTTAAGTTGTCACAACTGTCCAGATGTTGTTCAGGCATTGAACTTGATTGCCATTAACAACCCTGGTACGACCGCAACCATGATCGATGGGGCATTCTTCCAAGATGAAGTTGAAGAGCGCAAAATTTTAGCTGTACCGATGGTTTTCCAAAATGGTGAACATATTGGTCAAGGTCGTATGACTCTAGAAGAAATCATTGCCAAACTAGACAGTGGCGCTGCAGCCAAAGATGCTGAGAAACTCAATGCCAAAGATGCATTCGATGTATTGGTGATCGGTGGTGGACCTGCGGGTGCAACGTCTGCGGTATATGCTGCACGTAAAGGCATTCGTACTGGTATTGTGTCAGAACGCTTTGGCGGTCAGGTCATGGACACCATGGATATCGAGAACTTTATTTCAGTTCAGAAAACCCAAGGTCCTAAATTTGGTGCTGATATGGAAGCTCATGTACGTGAGTACGGCGTCGACATCATGAACTTGCAAAAAGTTAAAAACATTGTAGGTGCAGATCAAACAGTCAATGGCTTGGTCGAAGTTGAGTTGGAAAATGGTGCAAAACTTGAATCAAAAACAGTCATCTTATCAACAGGTGCGCGTTGGAGAGAAATGAATGTACCAGGCGAGAAAGAGTATAAAACACGTGGTGTTGCTTACTGCCCGCATTGTGATGGTCCATTGTTCAAAGGCAAAAAAGTTGCTGTAATCGGTGGTGGTAACTCAGGTGTGGAAGCCGCGATTGATCTTGCAGGTATTGTTGAGCATGTGACATTAATTGAGTTTGATACCAAACTTCGTGCTGACCAAGTACTTCAAGATAAGCTCAATAGCTTGCCAAATACTACAGTGATCATGAATGCACTTTCTACAGAGGTGATTGGTGATGGTTCGGTCGTGACAGGCTTGAAATATAAAGATCGTGCGACTGATGAGCTTCACATCATTGAGCTTGCTGGAATATTCGTACAGATTGGTTTATTGCCAAATACAGATTTCCTAAAAGAAACCGCTGTTGAACTTTCTAATCGAAATGAAATTGTAGTGAATGATCGCAATGAAACCAATGTGAAAGGTGTTTTTGCTGCAGGCGACTGTACAACAGTACCTTATAAACAAATTATCATCGCTGCGGGTGAGGGGGCAAAAGCGTCGTTATCTGCATTTGATTATATTATTCGTTCAGGTCAATAATGACTGAAGATTGTTGAGTGGCAAAACCAGACTGGTCCATTAAACGCTTTGATTTTGCAATTATTCAACTGATTGTTTTACCCTTGATAGGAATTGAGTTGCTAACAGCTCAATTCCTTTTTTTGTCATAGGTGTTGAATGACTTTATGGGGGTGTTTGTGTCTGTAGATTTCTAACCAGTGTTCGGGTTTTTTCTTCAGCGGCAAGTATGGAGTTTTCTAGCAAGCTGCCGCCAGTTTCCTGATGTTCAATGGCAATTTCATGAATTTTTCTGATGCCAATAAAATTAAATGCGGTTTTGATAGAGGGCTCCACATGGTTGGCAAAAGGTGCATCGGCTGAATCAAAGTCGTGTGAGCCTCGTGCAGAAAGAATAATCAGCGTTTTTTGATCATCTAACAAACCTGAGTATGGTTGTGTTTTGGTGGGATCAAAAGAATAGGTTTTATTTATGCGTACCAAGTGGTCAATATAGGCTTTTAGATGGGCAGGCGGTCCAAAGTTATACATGGGTACGCCCAGTACAATTACATCCGCCCATTGTATTTCTTCAATCAGTTCATCACTGAGTTTTAAGCGTTGTTGTGCTTTTTCTTCGGATTCTGCGTAGCCGAATTCTGAAATGACCCATTCTTCATCAATATAAGGTATGGGATTTTGTCCTAGATCACGATACTTAACCTCAATAGATGAATCATTTTCACGCCATTGTTGAATAAATAACGCTGTTAAACGTCGGCTTAAAGAACCATGTGGATGTGTTCCAGAAATACCACTTCTTAAACTGGTATCTATTTTCAGAATGTTTGCCATATTAATACGCTGTTGTTAATGTATTGAATATGATTTTTATTTAATTCGAAAAAAACGACAAACGATAAAAATACATGTTATAAATGAATTAAATTCATTTATATATGTGGTCTTATGGCTTTACATAATGCATTCGAACAATTATTGGCTTTTCAATATGTCGCAGAAGAACTGAGCTTTAAAAAAGCAGCGGATCAACTTTTTTTGACACCCACTGCCTTAAGCCATCGCATCAAAAAGTTAGAGCAACAATTAAATTTACAGCTTTTTGAACGACGCATAAGATCAATAACGCTGACCCCAGAAGGCGAGTTCTTGCTGAAACATGTGCGCACTGGTTTTGAACAGATTCAATCGGCTTTACATCAACTTGAACAACACAAACAACGGCTTTTTACGATTACAACGATCCCGTCTTTTGCAAGTGAGTGGATCATTCCGCATTTACCGGAATTACAAAACCGCTTTCCCAATATTATGTTTCGCGTACATGCGAGCTATGATTTGGTCAATATGAATTCCGGTCTCTACGATTTGGCGATTCGCTACGGTTCAGGAGGCTATCAGCATGTTACTACTGAACTACTGGCCACCGATGAATATGTTGCTGTCGGGCATCCATCGCTGAATATACAAGAAATGAATTGGAAGACTGTTCCATTGATTCACTTTACTTGGGGAGATGAATACTGCCCCAATTTGGTCAATTGGCAAAAATGGTTTGAAAAGCGTGGATTACAGATACATGCCGGACAGCCACAAGTTTTTTATACTCAGGAAAGTCATGCAATTCAGGCAGTATTGTCAGGGCAAGGTGTGGCATTATTAAGTCGTACAGCAATTGCAAATGACTTAAAACAGGGGCGTATGAAAATCGTTTCAGCATATAGTGAACCGGCTTGGAATTATTATCTATTGACTCCACCCGATGCTGATTCTGTTGTGAATGAAGTGAAAAATTGGTGCAAAGAAAAATTTTCTCAAAGTTTTGTTTAGGCTTGGAATTTTTTCATAAAAATTAAGGTATTCGTTGGTCCCTAAAAGTGAAATTAACCATTTAAATAAGAAAAAGCTAAAGTGTCCCCCAAACACACCTTAGCTTCTCCTTAATCTTATTGTTTTACCCTGTTAATGAGCTGCGCTGCCACTGCTCAATTCCATGTTGTTTATTGTTCTTGTTATTTGCTGACATATTAATAAAGCAATATACGTTCCAAGATCAGCATTTCTTGGAAAATATTTTTATCCAAAAAAACTTAGATAGTGAAAACGATTTAACAGTTGTGCCTTGCTTTCAATGTGCTCAGGATTTTGAACAATGCATTCAATAGGACAAACATCTACACAAGTTTGGCGATCATAAAATCCAACACATTCTGTACAACGTTCGCTATCGATTTCATAAATATCTTGACCTTCAAATATTGCCTGATTGGGGCATTCTGCAACACACATATCACAATTGATACACTTGTCAGTAATCATTAAAGCCATTTCAATATCCTATACTGCCTGGTAAGCCAATGATGACGCTGAAATATCAGCAGTTGAGTTAGGTAAGTTTCTAATTAATAAGGCATATTGCATATCAACATCCGCAGGAATAGGAATTTCGACAATATGCCCGGATCCTTTTGCATCCATAATAGGCTGTCTTTTTTTGTCCAATATCTGATGAAGCTTAAAGCTAATATTGCCCGATGTTGTCATCAGCTCCAGAGAATCCCCGACCACAAAACGATTTTTCACATCAATTTTGATGTAGTCATCATTTCTTTCCAGCACTTCGCCGACAAATTGTTGATGGTCAAAACGTGATGAGCCTGTTTCATAATTTTGATATTCAGCATGCACATGTCGACGTAAAAAACCTTCGGTATAACCACGATTAGCTAAACCTTCGAGTTGTTTCATCAAAGCCCAGTCAAATGGTTTACCCGATTGTGCATCATCAATCGCTTTACGATAGATTTGCGCTGTTCTTGCGCAATAGAAGTAAGATTTGGTGCGTCCTTCAATTTTCAAAGAATGAATGCCCATTTTGGTTAAGCGATCTACATGTTGTACTGCACGTAAGTCTTTAGAATTCATGAAGTAGGTGCCATGCTGATCTTCTTCGGCAGCAAACATGTCTTCTTCATGACGTTGTAATAAAACCGGCTCGCCAAATTGATGTTGTTGTATGGCGTGTTGCTCGTTGGCATCTTTATTGTTGCAACATGCTGATGCTGTCTCCAGTGACTGGACTGGAATGACATCCCCAGATGCATCTTCTGTTGCTTCGTGAATATTATATTCCCAGCGACATGCATTGGTGCAAGCGCCTTGATTTGCATCACGTTTATTCATATAGCCTGAAAGTAAGCAACGACCGGAATAAGCCATGCAAAGTGCACCATGTACGAAAACTTCAATTTCCATATCAGGTACATTCTGCTTAATTTCTTCAATTTCCTCGATTGATAACTCGCGTGACAAGATCACACGAGTCAGCCCCATGTTTTTCCAAAACTTCACAGTTGCCCAATTGACTGCATTTGCTTGTACAGACAGATGAATCGGCATATGTGGAAAGTGCTCTCGAATCATCATGATTAAGCCCGGATCGGACATGATGAGTGCGTCAGGTTGCATTTCAATGACAGGTGTCAGGTCACGAATGAAGTTTTTTAATTTAGCATTATGTGGCTGAATATTGACCACAACGTAAAATTTTTTTCCCAGCGCATGTGCTTCGGAAATTCCAACTTTTAAATTGGCATGATCAAATTCATTATTACGGACTCTCAGACTATAGCGAGGTTGACCTGCATATACTGCATCAGCACCATAGGCAAATGCATAACGCATGTTTTTCAGTGAACCTGCTGGAGAGAGAAGTTCTGTAATGTGAGAGATGCGCATAAAAATCTAAAGGCATACTAAAAATATGGTTTTATTGTAAGGGTTTAAAAATAAGATTCAACCTAGTAAAACACTCAGGATTATTAGGTTGATTTTTAATTAAAAAACAATTTATTCAATAACTTATGTTTAATTTCTTGTTTATTTTATGCAAGTCTAAAAAATTATTTCATTCTTTTTAATGCTTGATTGATAATAATTTCACCATCTTCTTTAGAAAATGGATGTAATTGAGGGGCGGATAATATATCCAAAACCATTTCAGAAGGGCGGCATAAACGGACACCTAACTCCGTGACGACAAATGGACGATTAATCAAGATGGGATGCTGCAGCATGAGTTCAATGAGCTGATGTTCGTTGTATTGCTGTTTTTCTAGATTTAAAGCCATGTAGACTTCTACGTTTTTACGTAGCACATCTTGGACGGATAAACCCGATTGTTGAATCAGTTGAATCAACTGTAGTTTGCTTGGCGGATTATTCAAATACTCAATGATTTCAGGTTCTATTCCTGCATTGCGAATCAATGCAAGCGTGTTGCGTGAGGTTCCACAGTTAGGGTTGTGGTAAATTTTAATTTGGGATGACATGGATTTTACGATTTTGTGACAACAGGATGGTCTTGTATTTATATATGGATATGCGTATATTCGCAATAGCAAATATGAATAATGAGTAAATTGAGCAATTGTCATGGATCAAACAGATTTCTTTAAATGCTTATCTGACCCGACACGTCTAGACATTTTAAAAATGCTGGTGGCAAAAGACAGTGTCTGTGTATGTGAAATCACGGAAATTTTAAACTTAGGTCAACCGAAGATCTCAAGGCATTTGGCTTTGTTGAGAAATCTATCCATTGTCTTGGATGAACGAAAAGGACAATGGGTGTATTACCGATTGAATCCTGAACTTCCAGAGTGGGCGAGCAAAATATTAAATATTATTGCCCTGGAAAATCACAACCCGATAAAAAAGCCTTCAGCTCTGATCAATATCAATCATTGCTGTGAGTAAATCATGATGCATTTCCCTCGGCAGACTTCTGGATTGTCTTTTTTAGATCGCTATCTGACTGTATGGATTTTTATGGCTATGGCATTAGGAATTGCTGTCAGCATATTTTTCCCGCGGATATCGACAAATTTAAATGATTTAAGTTTGGATTCAGTCAATATACCCATTGCGATTGGTCTTATTTTGATGATGTACCCGCCTCTTGCCAAAGTGAACTATAAAACTCTGCCACAGGTATTTAATGACAGGCGAACACTGGTTTTATCCTTATTGCAAAACTGGTTGATTGCGCCTTGTTTAATGTTTGTCTTAGCCATTATTTTTTTACATCAGTATCCTGAATATATGACTGGGTTGATTCTAATTGGACTGGCGCGCTGTATCGCAATGGTATTGGTATGGAATAACTTGGCAGGTGGTGATAATCAATACGTTGCAGCTTTGGTTGCTTTCAACAGCATTTTTCAGATTCTCTTTTTTAGTAGTTATGCTTGGTTATTTCTTGATGTATTACCTCCATATTTTGGTGTAGAAGGTAAAGTCATTGATGTGGGGTTCTGGACGATTACACATGCTGTTTTGGTCTATTTGGGAATTCCATTTCTTTTGGGCTTTTTCACTCGTTCGATATTGGTCAAAATGAAAGGATTGGTTTGGTATGAAAATATTTTTATTCCTGCACTCAGCCCGATCAGTTTACTGGCATTGCTGTTTACCATTGTAGCAATGTTTAGTTTAAAAGGCGCTGAGGTCATCAGTCTTCCTTTAGATGTATTGCGAATTGCAATTCCATTGATTCTTTATTTTGTACTGATGTTTTTTCTAAGCTTTTTCATGAGTAAATGGATGGGGAATAATTATGCAAAAACAACAGCAATTTCATTTACAGCCGCAGGCAACAATTTTGAATTAGCACTTGCTGTCGCGGTAGCTGCGTTTGGATTGGCATCGCCTGTTGCCTTCGCAACGATCATTGGTCCCTTGGTCGAAGTTCCAGTACTCATCTTATTGGTCGGGCTATCATTAAAATTAAATAGAATCGTATTTCAATAAAGGGGGCTCAGCAATCATAGAAATAAATCGATTATTCGGAGGCTTCCAGCTTTTTGACGATTTGGCAGTGATCAATGGTGGTATTCGATGAGCAGGATTGACGTAAGTATTGCAATTGAGCTTTAAAATTTTGTAATTCATGAATACGAGCTTCGACATGTTGAATATGTTCTTCAATCAATCGATCGATCACTTTACAATCCTGTTCAGGATGCTGAATCTGTTCTAGAAGTTGGGTAATTTCATGTAAGGTCATATCCAAAGAACGACAGCGCTTGATAAATACCAGTCTTTTTAAGCAATCTTCATCATAATATTTATAGTTGTTTTCTGCGCGATAGCAGGACTGGATTAGCTGCTTTTTTTCGTAAAAACGTACGGTATCAGTCGAAAGCTGGGTTTTTTTGGCAAGATCACTGATTAAATATTGCTGCATGATGATTCCTCAATTTTGCTTGACTTAGGACTTACTCCATAGTTTTAAATAGCAGTATAACTTAATTTGATTATTGTCTATAACGCTTCCAATTGCATTAAAAAGGTCATGCGGTTGCTTGAACAAAGACGGATCAACGACTGATATTTCATTAAGGAGATGTGTCATGGCGTGTACATGCAGTCATGAACCTGCACCACAAAAAAACAACAGCAAGTTTAGAACGGCATTGTGGATTGCTTTATTTATCAATCTTGCGATGTTTTTTGTTGAGTTACTTGGTGGTGCTTATGCACATTCTTCAGCACTCTGGGCTGATTCACTCGATTTCTTTGGTGATGCTGTCAATTATGCTGTTTCCTTGGCAGTTTTAGGAGCAAGTTTGTACTGGCGCGCAACGGTTGCATTGTTTAAAGGTGCGGTCATGGCAATTTTTGGACTTGTGGTGATTGCTAAAACTGTTTATGCATATATGCAGGGAATTCCACCCGAAGCCATTACAATGGGAGCTATTGGCATACTTGCACTTATTGCCAATGTGATTTCAGCAGTCATACTTTATGCATTCAGAGAGGGTGATTCGAATATGCGGTCTGTTTGGTTGTGTAGTCGAAATGATGCAATCGGCAATATCGCGGTAATTTTTGCTGCAATCGGTGTGTTTGGTACGGGAAGCATGTTTCCAGATTTGATTGTCGCAGTGATTATGGCAACTTTAGGGTTAACGGGGGGATATCAGGTGATTAAAAAAGCAAGTCAAGAACGCAAACAAAGTCCTTCCACACAACAAGCTTTAGAGTCGCGTTAAATTGAAAAGCAGGCAGGAAAGTATAAAAACATCGGTTTGAATATGGCCGGAAAGGCAATCCTGAATGAGAAACTTGGATCAAACAGACGATGTGTATGATTCAGGTTTCAATTTAGGGGAGTACTTTATGTGAACATCGAAAGAGAAATGCTCAGCAGAAACCGGCAACCGATACTTTTTTAGTAAAGCCTGATATTGTTTTAGAGGGTATTTCAAGGGAGATAACCTGATTACTTGTGTATCGCTGGCTTTGATTACACCATGCCGCAAAATCTGAGCGTGATGTCAGGTAAATTTGCCTGATGAAAAAGCAAAAAATTAAATGGTTGCAGTACAAACTTTCATTTTGCTCCAGAAATTATTCCATAAAACCAAATATTCTGACTGAATTTGCAGTAGATGTTGTTGATTCTCCAGGGAATAGCATTGTGCAAGCAGTGTCCAAATATCATCTTGATGATTGTCATCATTGGCAAGTGTTGAAGCATCCTGATCAGCTAGACCATGACATGCATAGTAGCCCTCAATATAGATGCTGTTGTAAATCGCCATATTGTTGCGCAATGCTTCACTAAATTTGATCACCTGCAGTTCTGTACATGCCAAAATCAGTAAAAGCTCAGCATAAGAATCCATATTTTTTTGTATATACTCTGTCAGTGCATATGCCTCGATTTGAGTTTCACTCTGATCCAGAGGGTCTAGACCTAACTGTTGCATTAATTTCAAGAAATACACCAGATGGGATTTGGCAGCTGAACTTTGTTCAAGTTGATGGGTATTGAAACCTAACTCATCAATTAAATTGAGCGACAGCAAGTAACGTGCATAAATTTTTGATGCAATTCTATTTTCTTCAAGGATATTTGAATTTTGTTCCAGCTTGTGCGCTTGGTAGATGACCATGCTCAAGGCATCGGTAAAATTTTTAACGATAGCAGTAAAATAATTGATATGGATAAACTTTAATTGATCCAGACTAAATTGGCATTGGTGAAGTTGGTCGAGTATCGGATGTTTAAATAGAGAATGGTGTTGTGTCAGTTGCTTGAGATGATTGACAGCTTGCGTATTTTGTTGCCATATTTCGGGTTTTAAGGAATTTTGGATGAACTGCAGCAACTCAAGACGAGTATGTTCTGATTGCGTAAAAGAGAATGTGTTCATATGCTGCATTAAAATTTTAATTTTACCGTTTTTATCATAGTCAAAAATAAATTAATTTGCTAGTATTTAATCAAGTTTAATATTTTATATTTCATGCACTTGCATTTGCTCTTACATCGTTTTTTTTCAATAATTCTATGTTGTTGTGAATTTAAGATATAATTCTAGGCGTATCGTGAAGTAATGCGTATTTATGTGCTGTTTTTTCAAGCTAATGCCTTAATTTTAATCTTAAATTTTTATACGTCAGGTAAAAATAAATGTCAAAAAAAGAGGACATCATTAATACAGCGCTGAATCTCTTTAATTCTTATAGTTATAATTCTATCGGTATAGACCGGATTATTAGCGAGTCTGGCGTTGCAAAAATGACTTTTTATAAGTATTTTCCATCTAAAGCTAAATTGATTGAAGAGTGTTTGGTGACGAGAAATCACAATTTGCAGCATTCATTGGATGCTGCAATAGCCAAGTGTGATCCCGATGATTATTTATCACACATCAAAGCAATTTTCGTTTGGTATAACGCTTGGTTCCATACGGAAGATTTTAATGGCTGTATGTTCCAAAAAGCGGTTGAAGAAATTTCAAAAATATACCCATCATCACTTCAGCCTGCTATTGATTACAAGGAATGGTTAAAAGGGCATCTCAGCCATGCTTTACGACAGTTAGGAGTTCAACAGGCTGTGCAAATGGCAGGCTTTTTGTCGAGTATCCTTGATGGAATGACGATTCAAGCTCAGATTGATCCAAAGCAAGTGTGTTTAGACGATTACTGGAAAAGAGTAGAAACCTTGATCCAAATGGAACTGCCAGTCGCTTCTTGATATTGAATATTCACATGACAATTTATGTTGAATTGAAGCATATGCTAGTTTTAAGCTGATGCTTCACTGTATAATTTTAAAATAAAAAAGCGCGATAACTTTATGCTATCGCGCTTTGCTGATAAGTTTCTTATGTACTTAACGCTTATTGCAATCACAATCAACGTTAAGATGATGAGATGCTTAAGCGTCTTCTTATATTTATTTCTTTTACCCTCTGAATGCACATGTCATTCGGTTTTATTTCAGCTAAATAGACAGACTTGTCTGTTTGAATGAATTATAAAGAATCTGTTGTTTTTTACAACAGCTTCTTTGTGAATTTGTTTAATCTTTTACCAATTGGCTAAGGTTTGAAGAAAATATATCCAATTTTAAACGGATTTTGTGTTTAATTGATTATTGTTGCAGATTTATTTATGGTCTTAATCCATATTTAAACAAATATTTATCTTTAACGGATAAAAAACGATTTAAGTTTTAAAAGTAAACGGTCCAAAGTGCTGTAATCAATTGTTGCAAATAAATTGAATCAAACTTATCAATAAAATGCAGCGTTTAACTGTTGTTGACCTGTCGGGTTCATCATCCAATCTGGATGGTTAACTCTATAAATACAGTCCATCTCTTTGCCGACTATTTGATTTTTATGTTTGGCTCAATATTTACATGCAGAAGTTTTTGAACTTTCGCCTGTTTAGTCAACTGATATAAATTTTCAATCATTTGTTCAATTTTGGATTGGTTTTGAATAAAGGTATTCTCCTTGATATATTGTTTGAGATGATCCAAGGTGTTTTTTCCATATTCGAGCAATTGTATTTGTTGGTGAATCAAAGCTTGTTTTTCATCAATGAGTTGGTTGGAAAGTATATTGCAGCTTTCAGATACTGGCTGTTGACTTAACTCAAGGATATGTTTGATTTCTATTAAGCTAAAACCAATGCTTTTTAGCGCAATAATATATTTGATCTGCTGTTCATGATGCTCTTGGTAGTTTCTATAACCATTTTTCAATCGATCTGGGACAAGTATTTTTAATTCTTCATAGAAGCGTAGTGTATCCGGAGATACGCCATGCTTTTTTGAAAATTGACTAATATTCATTTTATTTTTTCTCATCAATAGTATCTAAACATGGATTTGAATCTAAGTTATATGTTTCAACATATGTTTTAAATGATACGTTCATTTTTCTGAAATTGAGTAATGTTGGTTGAATGATCGCTCGATTTAAAAATGGAATAAGTAGCCCTTTGAAATCTTCAGCTTGAATAAGTTCAGTTGTATTCTCATCCAATGACTGAAAAATGAATTGATGACGACCATTAAACAATCCATTGACATACAATTTTCCTTCCCATTCAAGACGATAATTTTCTAAGCTGAGCACAACGGGTTGCATTTGAATTTTTACTTTTCCATTCTCATCGTATAAATCAATTTTGATCTGTTGCCCAACTTGTGTTGGAAATTTTTCTATATCAAATAAAGTATTCCATTGTGAATAAGCATCGACACATTTGAATTGTGCCCATACCTGTTCAATGGGCTTATTGATGAAGATCCTGCTTTCTATACGAACATGTCTGGTGGGCATGATGGAAGTCGTGATGAATAGTGCCAATAAAATAAAAATTATGCCTAATAGCATGTAGCCTTTGTTATATAGAATCTGCATAAAACAACCTCTTTGTTGATTGAGTTAAATTTGATTCTAAGATTGGAGTTAACTCGAAGCTCAAGTGTTAAATGAATTTATTTGATCCAGTCACTATTTGAAAAAATATATTAAATAGGGGAGTCTGGATTGCCATGTGCAAAGTTCAATTTTTGGTGGGATTCTTATAGAATTTTGCCAGCCATAAAACACTAAATTTTCATTGAGAACGAAAATTTAGTGTTTTATCAGACCTATCACTTACAAAAACAGGATCAATGTCATTGTTTATAATGATATTCAATCAAAAATTTTATGAATGGCTTGGAAGGGTAAAGTTACGACATCAAAAGCAACCGCAAATGGGAAAAGCACCAGTTTATCTGCAGTCTTCGCCCCTGCTTTTGAGTAATCTGTCACCTGTTGTGTGGTGTAGATACTGACTTGATAGGGTTTGCTTAATGCTTTTAGTGATGCAATGTTTGACGCAGGTGGATAAATACGGCCTGACAATGCGATATTAAAACAGAAACGTTGCGCTTTTAGTCGTTGGTCACTGGAGGTTGTACATTCTTCAGCCCCATTTTCAATAAAAAACTCACGGTCCTGTTTGGTCACATCTTCAGAAAGTTTGATGTAACGCAACGGAAGCGTTCCTGAAAACTCACCATCATTCTTTGCTGAATAAAATGTCAGTTCTTTATCAATTTGGATCAGTTTGGGGTCAAGTCCCGTAATGACTTTGGCAAATCGTGTCCCACCCTGGGTTAATACATAATTATTTTTTTGCCCAGCAATGACGATGCTGTCAGCAGGTAGATCTGCAAGACCTGAAGCGGGTTTACCAAAGGCAACCACATTATCTGAAGTTAAAACCTGTTTGACAGCACGTGTACGAACACCATTATCTTTATTTAAAAGGGTTGAGGTTGCACAACCAGTCATTAAACATGCTGAAAATAGGCAAATTGACAATGTAAACTTATTCTTGAATTTATTCATACTTTACTCTTTCCAATTAATACTTCTGTTTATAGCATTTAAGAAAATGAGTGTTAAGATTTTAAGCTACCAAAAAATAAGCTAAAAAATATTTTTTGAATGATTTTAGTATATTTGAGGCAAAGAGATTGGCAAAAAGTATCTTGATATTGGATGACTTGAAATAATTTCAGATGATTTTTGCATAATTGTACGATTTATTATTCTTTCTTTAGAATAATCGAATAAATCAGATAATTTTGATTGTATTTTTAGTCCAAGATTCTTAGAATTGCCTGCTTGTTTGCGTGATCATTGGAACTGAACTTTGAGTAATTTTCTAACCGAACACCTGATACATCGTGATGATGATTTTATGGTGATTCATAAGCCAGCAGGCATACTCACTGTTCCTGGGAAAACAGCAGATTTACAAGATTGTGTCATCAATAGACTATTAAAAATCGAAGCGAAGACTTTACTCATTCACCGTTTAGATCGAGATACTTCCGGTATTCTGGTTTTTGGGTTAAGTAAATGGGGACAGAAAACCATTTCACGGCAGTTTCAAGAGCGCCAGACCGCTAAGATTTATCAAGCTGTTGTTGCTGGAACCCTGAAAGGTGAGGGTACAGTTGATGTACCTGTGGTATATGATCTGGAACATCCGCCGTTACATATTGTAGATCCGGGACATAACAAGCCAGCTTTGACACACTGGAAAGCAATCGAACATTTTTATATTCAAGAACAGGCTGTAACCCGTGTTGAATTGACACCGATTACAGGACGGTCACATCAGTTACGTGTACATATGCAATATTTAGGTCATCCCATTATTGGTGATACTTTATATGCAACTGTAGCACAGCAGCAGCTTATGCCTAGACTATGTCTACATGCACAACAACTCAGTTTTCATCATCCTAAAACAGAGGAGCTTGTACAATTTGATTGTCCAGTTCCGTTTTAGTCAAAATTTTTAAGTTGAAATTAAGTCGCTCAAAATTTAATGAGCTTTATGTCAAAAAGTATTGCGTAATGGGTATAAACTTTGTTCAAATATTCTCCTGATTTGAGCAACCATGTTTCAGCCCTAACATGAGATAAAGGTGGAAAAATTGCAACAATTTGCTATAGGTCAACGTTGGTTATCGGACACAGAAACTGAGTTAGGTTTGGGTGTTTTGATTGATGTCGATGAACGTTCAATCAGTATTCTTTTCCCGAAAAGTGACGAAACTCGTGTCTATGCACGTAATAATGCACCTCTATCTCGTATTGTTTTCAATGTCAATGATGAAGTTCAGGATCAAGAGGGGATCAAATGGATTGTCGAATCCTTTGATGACCGCAATGGTGTGATCCGTTATAACGTTATTCGTACCCTCGACAATGGTGAACAAGAGAAAAAGGCATTGAATGAAACGCGCATTGGTGCGCAAATTCAGCTTTCAAAGCCTTTAGAACGTTTACTGGCAAGCCAGATTGATTATAAGGAATGGTATGACTTGCGTATTGAGGCAATGCAGATGCAAGCCAATATGCAAACCTCACCTCTACGTGGCTTGGTTGGCGCACGGGTGGGATTGATTCCACACCAGCTTTACATCGCGCATGAAGTTGGTAAACGTTTTGCACCACGAGTGTTACTGGCTGATGAAGTGGGTCTGGGGAAAACCATTGAAGCAGGTTTGATCATCCACCAGCAGCTTAAAACGGGTCGTTCTGAACGTATTTTGATTCTGGTACCTGATTCACTGCAATATCAGTGGATGATTGAAATGCGTCGCCGTTTCAATTTAAATTTCTCATTGTTTGATTTGACCCGCACAGCTTCGATCAAAGAACACGATCCAGAGCTGAATCCATTCCTGACCGAACAATGTATTATTGCCTCTGTGGATTTGATGATTGATCATGATGACTTGCGTGAACAGGCAATTGAAGCTGGGTTTGATTTGCTTGTTGTCGATGAAGCACATCATTTGATGTGGAGCGAAGAAGAGGGCGGCAACGATCGTTACGATCTGGTTGAAGAACTTGCTGAAAAAACAGAAGGTGTACTGCTTCTGACTGCAACACCTGAGCAGTTGGGTGTAGAAAGCCATTTTGCGCGTTTACGCTTACTCGATCCACAACGTTTCAGTTCACTTGATCGCTTTTTGGATGAAGAAGAACAATATCATCATACTGCAAAAATCGCTGAAGTATTGATGTCGGATTTACCACTTGAAGCGGAACATTTGGCAGCAGTTGAAAAACTGTTGGGTCATCCAATTGAAGATCAACCAGAACACCGTTTCCGTGCGATTCATGAGCTTTTAGATCGTCATGGTACAGGTCGTATCCTGTTCCGTAATACACGAGAAGCGATTCAAGGTTTCCCTGGGCGTGATTGCCAGCCTGCAGCTTTACCTGCTCCAGAAAACTGGTCTAAAGATGGTAAATTACGTGAGCAAATGTGGCCGGAAGAAGGGCAGCTTGATGGCGCTTGGATGGAAACAGATCCACGTGTGACATGGCTAATGGAACGTTTGCGTTCTGATTTAAAACATAAAAAAGTTTTGTTGATCGCACGTAGTGGTCCAGTTGTTGAGGCGCTTGAAAATGCTTTACGTATACATGCCGGTATTCGTACGGCAATGTTCCATGAAGGCATGAGCTTATTGGAACGTGACCAAGCCGCGGCTTACTTTGCTGAGGACTCTTATGGTGCACAGATTTTACTCTGTTCTGAGATTGGTTCAGAAGGACGTAACTTCCAGTTTGCTTCTGATTTGGTACTTTTCGACCTACCTGCAAATCCTGATGTGTTAGAGCAACGTATCGGTCGTTTGGATCGTATTGGTCAAGAAAACCGTATTCAGATTCATGTACCTTATCTTGTCGGCACGGCGCAAGAGCGTATGTTCCGTTGGTATAATGAAGCACTAAATATTTTCAGTAATATTTCACCTACGGCGCAAACACTGCAAGAAAACTTTATTGTCGATTTAAAAGCGTGTTTACTGGCAGATAAAGGGCAGGTTTTTGAAGACTTGCTTGAAGCGGTCAATGTGCAGCGTCAGGCGCTTGAAGCAGAATTACAGGATGGCCGTGACCGTCTGTTAGAGTACAATTCATGTCGTCCGATCGTGGCGCAGGAAATTGTCACTGCTCTAGAAGATTATGATGACAATACTTTATTGCCGATGTTCATGAAACGTTTTATGGCATCCACCAATATTGATTTTGATGAGCAAAGTAACGGTACAGTGATCATTAAGCCTACAGACCAAATGCAAGTGCAAGGTTTGGAGATTGATGAAGAGGGTATGACTGCAACTTTCTATCGTGATCAGGCACAGATTCGTGAAGACGCACAATATTTAACACTTGAGCATCCTTTTACAGAAAGTGTGATGGAAATCATACGAACTCAATCTTTTGGGAGTACCAATGTCGCGATTCTTAAAACCAATGCGCTCAAACAAGGTACGATTTTGTTGGAAGTTTGGTTTAAGGTGGATGTGATTGCTCCAAAAGCGTTAAATCTTCCATCAAGTTTACCAACGCAGTTGATTCGTGTTCTATTGACTGAAACCGGTCAGGATATTACTGCCAAACTTGATCCAGAAATTATTAAGCCGTATTTGCATCACCTGGATAGTAACAGTTGCCGTCAAGTGGTCAAAGCGCGTCGTGAAGTGATCGAAGCGCGTTATGCTCAAGCACTTGATATTGCAAAAGGTGCATTACCGCAACTCAAAGAACAGGCGAAAGAAATCTATGGCAGCAAATGGCAATATGAAATTGACCGTTTGAGCTATCTAAAACAATTTAATCCAAGTATCCGTGCAGATGAAATTCAACGTTTACAGAAATTCCAGCAAGAAGGCTTGGGCTTACTGGATGGTTTATCAGTGACACCAGAGGCGATTCAAGTATTGGTTGTGGTTAAACCTTAATTCAATTTCTGATTGTTTTTAAAAAAAGCTCCTTCGGGGGCTTTTTTGAATCGTAATTAAGATTTGAATGCGTTCATAATGAGGGATACGGTGATTGTAGAATCTCATATCTGGTATAGCACGGTAGACATTTATTTTTGAATGATCTGTACGCCTTTGAAGCAAAGACAATGGATCGTGCGAAATGAATTTCTATATACATTTCGACTAATTTTATGCTATTAAAATAAAGTGCTTTCCGTTTCAAGGATTGAATATGGATTGAATTTTGTTTGTCATTGTTATTTTTCATCCAATATTTTTACACATATTCATTGATTGGATTTATAGCTGAAAGCCTCTACCAGAGATAAAAATTTACAATAAATGGAAGAAATGATATGGAAAACAAGGATTTTTTTGAGTTTCATGACACTCATGTGCATTATTTACTTCATTGGGAAAAACATCTGCCTCAAAAACAGGCATTCGTTCAACCTCTTTCCGATGGGGAGGTGGTGTCTTATACATGGTCTGAAGTCGCATCACAGGTTCGACGAATGGCTGCCTACTTGCAATCCTTAGGGCTACCTCAACAAAGTGCGATTGCAATTTATGGAAAGAATAGTGCAAATTGGATCATGGCAGATTTAGCGATTTGGATGGCTGGCTATGTTTCTGTCCCCCTTTATCCAACATTGAATGCTGACGGCGCGACCTATGTACTCAACCATAGCGAAGCAAAATTGCTGTTTATCGGGAAGCTTGATGGCAAAGCAGACAGTTGGAATGAAGTCAAACATATCATTCCAAAAGATTTACCCTGTATTACTTTAAATTTATCTCCAGAATATGATACAGCGCCTACATGGAATGAGATTGTTCAGATGGTTGAACCGCTGCAAGATCCGGCTTTACCAGATAAAAATACATTGGCAACCATCGTTTATACTTCGGGAAGTACAGGTGCGCCCAAGGGAGTCATGCAAAGCTTTGGTACAATTTTGGCAGGTGCACGTGAACTTAAAACGATCTATCAGGTTGATGAAAATGACCGGGTATTGTCTTATTTACCGCTAGCACATGTGGCGGAACGTATTTTTATAGAAACCTCGCTGATGGTGTGTGGATTCACTGTTTATTTTGCAAATTCGCTAGAAACGTTTATAGAAGATTTAAATCGTGCTAAACCGACTTTATTCTTTTCAGTTCCTCGACTTTGGACAAAATTTTATTTAGGAATTAATGAAAAAATTCCTCCACATATACAAAAAGTTTTGTTCAAAATTCCGATTTTAGGCAATTTACTCAAAAAGAAACTATTGACTAAATTGGGATTAAATCACGTGCGCTATGCTTTTACGGCTGCAGCACCTCTACCGATTGATATCTTACTGTGGTACAGGAACTTGGGCTTGGAACTGCTTGAAGTATATGGAATGACTGAAAACTGTGGTTATTCGCATGTCACGCGAGTAGGACAGTTTGCTGCGGGTTATGTTGGGCATGTGCAGCCAAAAGTAGAATGTAAAATTGATGAAAATGGCGAAATTTTAGTCAAAAGCCCTGGAACCATGCTGGGGTATTATAAAAATCCAGAAAAGACAGCAGAAGATATGACAGTAGATGGTTTTTTACGGACTGGTGATTTGGGTGAAATTGATCAACAAGGGCGTTTAAAAATTACAGGGCGTATTAAGGATATTTTTAAAACGTCTAAAGGGAAATACGTGATGCCGGTTCCAACTGAACAGAAACTGGGGAACAATGCCTTAATCGAATCTGTATGCGTGGGTGGCTCGAGTCAACCACAACCAGTTGCTTTTATCATGTTGGCAGAGGATATACGGCTCCATTTGAAGCAAAATGAGCAAAAAAATGATGTTGAAAACACGCTAAAAACGTTAAGAGCGACCATCAACGAAGGGCTTGAACCACATGAAAAGCTGAGTTTTTTTGTGATTGTCAAGGAACCCTGGACAATGGAAAATGATTTACTGACACCGACAATGAAGATTAAACGCAATAAGATCGAAAGCCGTTATGCCCCATTTCTGGACAGTTGGGCGCAAAAAAAGCAAGAAATCGTGTGGGAATAATTGCTTGAAAATTACATAGTGAAGCCTGTAAAAAAGACGCTTTAAAGCGTCTTCTTTACAGGCTGGGTTTGGTTTTTCTATACAGCCTGTTTAAATCATTTCAGCTTGTTTAAGTTCAAGTTTGAGATAAGCATAGAAAACTGGAGCAATAATTAAGCCTGCAAGTCCGAAAAGAGATTCAAAAACCAGCATCGCCAATAGGACTTCCCACGATGCTGCGTGGATTTTGGTTCCTATAATTTTTGCATTGATAAAGTATTCAAGTTTATGAATAAAGATCAAATAGAGCAGTGCAATACCTGCTGTGGATACTGAAATCGTCAAGCCTGCAATCACAATGATCGTGTTGGAGAGTAAATTCCCAACTATCGGAATGAGTCCAAAAATAAATGTCAGAATGACTAAAGTATTGGCAAAAGGCAGTTGTACACCAAAAGCAGGGAGCAGTAGGTGGGAGAACAGCAAAAATAAGAACGTATTAATCAATGAGATTTTAAACTGAGCAAAAACCACATTCTTAAAGGAGCTGGAAAGATTCTCAATCCGAGTAATCATGGCACGTTTAAATGCAGGTTGATCTGGTTGCGGGTGTAAGCGATTTAATGACACTAATATCCCTACAATCATCCCGATCAACATGGTGGCTAAGTTGTGTAAAAAACCAGTTCCGGTATTTTTTAACGTTGATAAATTATCTTTGATCAAATCAAAGGTTTGATCTTTTACTTCAGTTAAAGAATAAGGAATAAAACTTGGGAAATATTGGGCAACTTCAAGTTGAAGTTTTTGCAGTGTTTGATCTACTTGATCGCTAATGGCATGAATTCCAGCGCCCTGTAAATCATGTTGTACAAAACTGATGAGCCCCGTAATACTGAGTACGATTAGAGAAATAATAATGATCGCAAGTACAATACTTATGGTCAGTCGTGCTCTTTGACCATCAATATATTTTTCAGTAACAGTGCCTAGACTGTTAATGATTTCAAAAACAACAAATCCTGCAAAAAAAGATGCGAGTAAATGTAGTGGAATGAGTAAAGACAAAAAGATCAGCATCAGCAAATAACTTGCAATAATGCTTTGACGATCATTTAACATTTTCATGTGAATTCGACTCAATTATACAATTGATGTATGGGTCATAAAAACCGCAACTAAATTTAAACCGCTCTAGCCTTGGACGACAATAACTATTTTTATATATGAATCTTAATTCTATGTGAAATATTTTGCATCAATATTCAAGGAAATATATTTTTCATTCATCTTTAAGTGCTTAAAGTTATTCAAGCATATGGATTCAAATGGCTTGAGGTTGGGTTGGGAATTCTAGATGCAAATCAAATTCGGATTGAGATTGAAATTTTACTGGGGAGTAAAATTGATTACATCTTTCATGTCATATAAACCAGGCGCTTGCGTAACGCTCCAGATTGCTGCACGGACAGCACCGGTAGCAAAATTCATGCGATTGGTTGCAATATGCTTGATTTCAACTTGCTCACCATGACCAAAAAAAATTGTGCTGTGTTCACCCACAATGTCTCCACCGCGAATTGACTGTAATCCGATACGTTGAGGATCTGGTTCTGTTTGATTGCCCAATCGCTGATAAACAGCTAAATCGGAGAGTGATTTCTGTCTTACTTCGGCAATTGCATCAGCGTACATTAGTGCTGTCCCTGAGGGGGCATCTATTTTATGGTGGTGGTGGGCTTCAATAATCTCAGCTTCGAAATCATGTTTAAGTAATTGTGCTGCAACCCGCACTAAATCAACTGATAAATTGACACCTATGGAATAATTACCAGAATGCACAATAGTGATTGTTTGTGCTGCCACCCTAATACGTTGGGTCAATGACTCGGATAGACCTGTAATACCAATAATGAGCGGTTTTTTTCCTTGTTGACAGATGTCAAGATGGCGAGATAGAGCTTCCGCAGTGGTGAAATCAATGACCACATCGCAATTCTGAATGACTTCTGATAAATCTTCAGAAATGATTAGATCTAAGCAGCCTTGATTCAGATATGTTCCAAGTTCCTGACCAATGCATGGAGTTCCAGATCTGCCTGTTGCAACAGTAATGTTTAGTCCTGCCTGAATAGAGGCGTGTACAAGCATTTGTCCCATTCTGCCTGTCACCCCGAGTATGCCTACTCGAATATTCTGTTGATTTTTGCTGATCATTGGATGCTTATGGTTGGATGAGGTCATTTCAGTGACAGGATTATTTTATTTGTGCTTCATCGAGATGACGAGAGCCTTCAAGTAACATCCGAATCATAATCATGGTTTGCTCTGCAACTTCTTTACGCTCTGCGGCAGGCAAATCAATCACGTTTGCTCCCATATTAAAAACCAGCTGTGTAATGGCTTTGGCGACTAGATCCGGGTGGGTTAGTTTACTGTGATTAATTCGCTCGATTCGAATTAAATCATCTTGTAATTCTTGCTGAAAGTAATTCAACTGTTTTTCAACAGCCAGTTTATACTGTTTTGATCCCGTATAACCTTCACGCAGCAATAAGCTTAAATTACCTTCATCTGCATCTAATTGTTCAATAAAAACTTCAACAGAACTACGAATAATACTGCTTTGTCTGACCGCTTTAATACGTGCTTCATGCAAAATTTGACGCAATACCACACCTGAGCGATCGATCAATTCAATTGCCAATTCATCAATATCTTTGAAGTGTCGATAAAAGCTATTTGGTGCAATACCCGCTTCACGGGCAACTTCTCTTAAGCTCAGTGAAGAAATACTTTTTTGTGGGCCAATTAAATTTAATGCCGCTTGGAATAATTCTTCTTTGGTAATGGTTGCTTTGCGTCCAACGGTACGTACAGAAACTTTTTCAAGCTCATGGATTTGATCTTGAACAGAAGAGGCATTCTGAGGCAGTGCTGACGTTGGATTCATAAACTATCAAATCATTAAAATATTTTTTCATTATAGCTGTTGCTATTACATAAGTGAAATGTCCAGATACAATACGGTTATATATACAAATATATATACAAATATATATACATGTGTATAATAATTAAAAATCACTCAGATGGTGAGCTCAACATGCACGCTATTGAAAAGCAAAAATCTCCTGTAACGTCTATATTTGATATGGTATTGGGGAATGATACTGCCAACTTTTGGCTACAAAAAATTAATCCCTTGTGGTCTGTTCAACAGGCATTAGGGAAAATTGTTGAAAAGAAACAATCAGCTGCAGATACTGTAAGTCTTAAAATTAAAACGAATCGTCACTTTAAAATGGGGCAGGCAGGGCAACATCATCCAGTCGTGGTTGAAGTCAATGGTCGACGTTATGAGCGTACTTATAGTCTGACACAGCTGGATAAACAACATATCCTGCTTACTGTGAAAAAAGTTGAAAAAGGAATGGTAAGTCAATGGCTGACTGATCATATTCAAATCGGTGATGTTATTGAATTCGGTCAGCCTTACGGTGATATGTTGCTTCCAGAAACGGATGAACCACTGATTTTATTGGCAGCGGGCAGTGGCATTACCCCCATGTACAGTTTGGTTCAGGCTTTGTTGAACAGTCATCAACTTAATCCGCAGCCAGTACAGTTATTATACTGGGTAAAAAAACAAGCCGATGTCGCGTTTAAAAAACAGTTCGAACAATGGTCTCAACAGTTTCCGCAATTCAAATTCGAGGTGTTTTATACGCAGGAAACACCGGCAGATGAACGTTTGAATGCAGAATATCTTCATTTGATTAAAAACTTAGAACACAGCACAGTGTATGCCTGTGGACCATCAGGTTTTGTCGCAACAGCAGAACAGTTGTTTAAAACTGCCCAACAACTTAAAAGTGAAGCATTCAGTTTGAGTCCTGTGAAATCAGATGATACAGGTTTTGTAAATGTCACTTTAACCAAATCCAATAAAGTCATCGCCATCCCCAAAGGTCAAGCTATTTTAGTGGGTCTAGAACAGCAAAATCTCAAACCAGAACATGGCTGTCGAATGGGGATCTGCAACAAATGTGCATGCAATAAAGTACAGGGTGCGACACAGAATTTGGTGAATGGTCAAGAGAATGCAGAGCCAAATAATTTACTGAGAATCTGTGTAAATACAGCTCAGACAGATTTAGTAATTGATATTTAAGCGAGTTTTACCATGAATATGCCAGTTAAAATTCAATATTTTAAAAATACCAAAAATCGTGAGCTGAGTCAGACTGAGTTGGATGCACTTGCGCGAGAGTTGGATGCAATTAAACAAGAAGTCCTGGATGATATTGGCGAGCAAGATGCCAAATACATCAAAAAGGTGTATGCCGCCATTCGTTACAGCAGTATTTTAGGACGTGCTTGTTTATTTGCTGGCTGGTTCCCGCCTGCGTGGTTATTGGGTACAGGTTTACTCAGTTTTGCAAAGATTATGGAAAATATGGAACTGGGACATAACGTCATGCATGGGCAATATGACTGGATGAATGATCCACGTTTTAAAGGGACTACCTACGAGTGGGATATTGTGGGGACTTCTGACAATTGGCGTCAAACACATAATTATAAACATCATACCTACACCAATATTAAAGGTATGGATGATGATATTGGTTATGGTTTGTTGCGCTTATTTCCGGAGCAACGCTGGAAACCGGGTTTTCTGTTCCAACCTTTATATGCCGTTCCGTTCTGTTTATTGTTTCAATGGGGCGTAGCGATTCAAAATCTTGAAATCGGCAGATTGATCTACAAGCGCAAAACTTGGGCGCAGTTTAAAGAAGAATGGAAACCGACACAGAAAAAAATTGGTAAACAGTTCTTTAAAGACTACTTGTTCTTTCCATTGATTGCAGGACCAGCTGCTTTACCTGTTTTTGCAGGTAACTTCGTGGCGAATGGTATCCGTAATATTTGGACATTTAGCATTATTTTCTGTGGTCACTTTACCAAAGACGTTGAGGTCTTTCCTAAGACTGTGTTACAGGATGAAAGCCGTGGTCACTGGTATATGCGCCAAATTCGTGGTTCTTCAAATCTCACCGGATCTGAAGCATTTCATATTTTAACGGGTCATTTGAGCCATCAAATTGAGCATCATTTATTTCCCGAAATACCTGCACGACGTTATCGTAAAATGGCACCTAAAGTCGAAGCTGTATGTAAGAAATATGGTCTGAACTACAACAATGCAAGTCTGTTTAAACAGTATGGTCAGGTACTTGGACGTATTGTGAAATATGCTTTCCCATTTAAAAAGTAATGAATGTTTTAATGCTAAAGCCACTTCAGCGTGGCTTTTTTATTGCTCTCCATGGTTTTTTTTGAGTACACTGTTTTTCAATTGTTATTCCGATGATGAAAAGAACATGATGCAAAAACAATTAGAATATATACAACGCTGGTTAGAACAGCACGCTCCACGAATTGCAACACAGTCATTGAATCCAGCAGCCAATAATACTCAATTAGAAGCTTTTGAAGCTCAGATTTCTAAACAATTACCTGAAGATTTTAAAGCCCTTTATCGTTGGCATGATGGGATGAATGAAGCGCAGAATTTGGGTAGTTTATTTTACGGTATGGAATTTCTATCACTTGCCAATATTGAAAATAGACGTATGCAACTTTCAGATATTGTCACTGAATTGTTTATACTGGAATATGCTGACCCTCAAATCAATTCGAGCAATGCCTATCATCGAGATTGGATTCAGTTTGCACATGATGGCGGGAGAACAGGTTTGTATATGGATTTGGCACCAACAGGTACAGGTAGAAGTGGTCAGATCATCTTTATCGATCATGAGTATAACGTGGGAATTTTAGTCGCCAACTCGCTCAGTGATTTACTTGAACAATTTTGTAATGATCTACAAAATGATTTGTATCAACTCAACGAAGATGCTTTGGAAGACGAAAATGAGTTTTTAGAAAGTGATCCGTCTATTGATTTAGTCAATTGGCATATGAGTGAACGGTGGGCTCGTCCTGATTTTGAGTAAGTGTTCATTATTTTTTGAGGGTGCTGTGAGAGGTGAAGGACAATATTTCCTAAACTTCATATTTATTTGAATTTAAACGTAGGTTTGCACGTATTGAAAATGAATACGCTCAGATCCTGTCTGAACGGCAATTGAGTTTCTGAAATTTTAATGACGGAGTGGGTGCAATTTGGACAACACTATATTCAAAATTTTTGCACTTTAGATTTGAGGCAGGGAGAGCTGAACTAAATCCGTTACCATCAATTCAATCCTATTGCTTGTATCGAACACTGTGATAGCGCTGAACAAGATCTGAACTATCTATGAAGTGTCGGTTTTGAGCGACCCCCCACAAGGAGGATGGCTTGATGTGAGGGTTTTACTGATTCATATGAGGAGAATAGTGTGATTATTCTGCATCGGGAACCGATCCAAGTTTAAAGATCAATAGATAGGTTTGAATTAAAAGAATAGATCATATCCCATCCGCCCAATCAGAAAAATCAGTAGTATCAGAAAGAAAATACGAATAAAACCACTTCCATATTTAAACGCCAATGCAGTTCCTGCGAGAGAGCCGAGTACATTACATATTGCTAAAATAATGCCTGCCATCCATAAAATATGCCCTGAGGGGATAAAGAAGAACATGGCAGAAATATTGGTGGCAACATTGACCAACTTGGCAGAAGCAGATGCATTGAGAAAATCAAAAGCAAACACTTTCACAAACAGAAAGAGCAAGAAGCTGCCTGTACCCGGTCCAAAAATACCATCATAGAAGCCAATCAATGCGCCAAAAAATAGACCGAGCGCGATCTCTTTTTTTCCTGTCTGTAAAACCGTATGTATTTTGCCTAAATCTTTTTTGGCAAAAGTATAGATCGCAATCAAGATCAGCAAAAAGAATATGATATAGCGCATCAACTCCTTAGGAATCAACGAAACAGACATGGCACCAAAGAAAGAAAATATGAACGCTGCCAACATGGTTGGCAGGATGAGTTTCCAGTTGATTGTTACTTTCTTAAAGTAAGCAAAAGCAGATGAAACGGTACCTGCCATAGCAATAATTTTATTGGTTCCAAAAACTGTGGCTAGACTTCGGGTTGGAAAAGCATGCATTAGGGCAGGGAGTAGCATTAATCCACCGCCCCCCACAGCAGCATCAATTAAGCCAGCGCAAAATGCAAAGAACCCCAAACTGAGCAGTATTGTTTCATATTCCATTACAGAAGTTCTAACTTTCATTTTAAGAAAACAATCATAGAAGATAATCTATTAAAAGTAATTAAAAAAGCGTAAATCTCAATAGATGAGATTTACGCTTAAGTTGAAGTGATTTGAAAATCTATACAGGTTTGTGAATCAGATTAAAAATCAACAGATGTTTGTAAATAGAAGGTACGTGGTTGCCCCACATATTTTCCACCTGTTGAATCAGATGAACGGGTAAAATATTCTTGATCAAATAGGTTTTTGATTCCACCTGCAACTTTCAAACCATAGAAATCTTGGCCAAAATCATAGCCTGTGCGTACAGCAAAAGTCGAATAACCTGGAATATCTCCAATACGGCCATCCGCGCTTTCTATAGTTTGATAGATATTGCCTGAACCTGGAGCATGTTGTTTGGATTGGGCAAACATATCTAGATTGACAGACCATTTTTCAAACGCATAGCCCAGACCTAAATTCCCTACGTGGCGTGAATAATAAGGGAGATCTTTACCCTCAAACTTTCCAGCCTTTGATAGTGCTTTGGTAAATGTGTAATTACTATAGATTTTCAGACCTTGAAGCATCTCATTAAGATGCCCAAAATCGTAATTTAAGCCCAGCTCTACACCTTTATGACTGGTTGCACCTAGATTGGTCCAGATCCCTGTACCAATATTATCAGGTCGCTCTAATATCAACTCTTTATCAAAGTCCAGATAAAACACGGTCATTTCGGCATTTAAGCCATTGCCCAGATATTTGGTACCAATCTCATAGTTATTGGACTTTTCAGGATGCAATCCATCTAAAGTCGTAACGGCTTGTCCAGCATCAACCTTGGCTAATTGATTATATTGCTGAGGACCAAATGAAACAGCCGCATTGGCAAAAATGTTCCATTGATCAGTGAAGTTATACTGCACTGCCAAGCTTGGCAAAAACTCATCAGATTTGATTTTTGGATGCACGGTGTTGATGAATTTACCATTTTGATAAGCGCTGTAATCATTTTGCGTCTGAATTGATTCAAAACGTACACCAGGTGTAATGGTCAATGCACCCAGACCAAAACGATTGTCAATATACACCGCATGGGCCTTGGTTCCACCTTCACTGATCGTATTGGCCAGACGCTCGCCCGGTATTCCCGTTGCAGTATTATATGGCGCAGTACGACCTGAGAACTCAGAACTGTCTTCTTTTAAATAACGGTAGCCAACAGTTACTTCATTATTCATATTGCCTAAGGTATAGGCGTACGAATAACGCGGTTCAATTCCAAAGTACTTATAATCACGTGGAGAGTTGCTGATTCGACTATTTGCAGTACCTTCTATAGCCGATTCCAGATCACTGGTACGGAAAGAATCGACATAGTAACCTAAGATTTCAAAATTATTCCGTTCGTCTTTGTGGCTATATTTGACCGAAACATCGGAACGGCGCCCTGCAAAATAATTTCGATATTGATTGGACTGGTAAGGATTTTTTGCATAGTCGGCTGTGGTTAATCCTTCAGGCATTTCACCACGACCTTCATAATGATGCAGATTGACAGCTAAAGCATCTTGATCAGTAAACTGATATGAAGATTTCAACATCACGTCATCGATATCTATGTCATTATTTGCTTCACGATAGCCATTCCCTTTGGTTCCAGAATAGAGTAAAGCAATCCCTAAACCATTTTCCATGGTCCCGCCAACAAATAGATTCGGGCTGTACTTCAGTTGATCTGTTCCAGTAGCAAACTCAGTCGTTAAACCAACGGAACCTGATAATTTTTCAGGGATTGAACGGGTATTGAAGTTGATGATGCCGCCGACATTTTGCGGTCCAAAACGTACAGAACCTGCACCACGAACTACATCAATAGATTCAATATTACCCATTGACACAGGTGCCATAGATAATTGTGGTTGCCCATAAGGCGCAAAAGATAGTGGGACACCATCCATCAAAACTGTAGAGCGTGGTGAGAGACGAGAAGTGAGACCACGAACGCCTAAATTTAGTGAAACATCACTGCCACCAGTACCATTGCTCTCTTGAACTTGAACACCAGGAACCTGTTTTAATGCATCACGAATGGAGGTTACTGCAGATTCATCCATTTTTTTGCGATCAACAATAGTCCGTGCCCCGGCATGTTGGTGAATTTTTTCAGCATTGGCTTCTTCAAGCCAGTTTCCTTCGGCTCGAACTGTGATTGTTTTAAGTGCTTGAGGCGTACCTGCTTGGGCATCCTCAGCAGAGGATGACATGGATATAAAAGTGAATGAAACGGCAATCGCCAAACTCAGTGGGCTGGGTTTGAATACGGTATAACTGTTTGTGTTGTGAACGGATATATTCATAAGGACTTAACAATTTGGAATTATGCGTATCTTAATCTGTTCAATGTAGTTTTTAAATCATGATGATTATCATTTAAAACTATGGTTTGATGGGATCAAGTGGAATTTTTAATAAACAATCAAACTGTTAAGCATAAATATTCAAAAACCGTGCTTTAGCACGGTTTCTGTGAGTCTCATTTAGGATTATATAAAAGAGATTATTTAAATTGAATAGAACCATTGGCATTCACTGTGATTTTTGATTCTCCAGCAGCCATGTTCTGTCCACCAGCATCAGCAGCCTCAAACTTAGCCATCGACGCTCGTGCCGCATACATCGGTTGAGGGTAAGAGTTGCTGGTGTTGATATTGATATTTACCAAGTTATAAGACGATTTATTCCATGCGTGGGTTAAAATTTGCGCGCGCTGTTGGAAGTTTTTCGAAGCTTCCACCATTAATTCATTTTCAACTTTTTTACGTTGTTCGTCAGACACTGTGAAATTAATTGACTGGGTTTGGAAGCTGTTTTGCAATTCATTGATTAATTGACTTGCCGCTTTAAAGTCCTTGCTTTCGATTTGGATTTCAGCACGGCCGCGCCAATCTTTTAATTTTTGATTGTCATTGTCATATACAGGATATGTGGTTTGTGAACCTGTTTCCACTTTAACTTGCGGATATTTTTTAGAGATCGCGATGGCTTGATTCATTAACTGAGTAATCTGTGCAGAAAGCTCAGCAGGTTGTTTGTTGGTTTTTTCGATGAACAGTACAGCATGCATTTCATCATTCGATACTTGACGTGTAGCATCTGCTTGGACATTTACAATATTGTAGTTTAGCGGATCATTATCAGCTGCCATTGTGATTGTGCTCAGTGTTGTTCCCAAGAGTAAAGTGGTTAAGGCTAAGTAACGCATAAGTCATCCTTAAAAAATCGTTTGATTAAATTTTATGACCAAAAAATATATTGTATAAATTGAATCTGTTTTGATGATAATGGTAGTTTGTGGAAAAACTATGGCGGATTTTGTGGTGCATTTGTAATAATTTACATAAAAATTGCAATAATCTCTTTTTTAAAATATTTTAAAAATTAACTGCTTATGCCTTTATGGGGGAGTGGATTTGTATAGGATCATGTCTTATGGGGAACGTGATTTTAATTGTCTACTTTTCTTTGCTTTGTCACATAGTATGATAATAATACTTGAACTGGATTGAGCTAAATGTTTTTTTCGATAAATGGAGAGTAGATAAGTACATAAAAGTTATTTATTTTCTTGTAAAAAACTGTATTATCGCGCTCCTAGTTATGAATATTAAAAGCTCTCTAACTAGATTTCTATAAAGCACCGAGTCAAAGGACCACAAGTCACCCGACTTATTTCTTTCAACCCATATCAGAGATGGTAATTCGATATGAGCGTTACTTCTGTAAATCCTGCTGCCACTTCCACAAACGAATACTACTTGACTCGCCAAAGTCAGATGGAATCGAATGTTCGTAGTTATCCACGTAAATTACCGTTAGCGATAGCGGAAGCACATGGTTGTTGGGTTACCGATGTTGAAGGTACAAAGTACCTCGATTGTTTAGCTGGGGCAGGAACATTGGCTTTGGGCCATAACCATCCTGCGGTGATTAAAAGTATTCAAGACACTTTAGCAAGTGGTTTACCTTTACATACTTTAGATTTAACAACGCCTTTAAAAGATGCTTTTACTGAAGCACTACTTGAACAACTTCCTGGTGGAAAAGAAGAGTATTGTTTGCAGTTCTGCGGTCCATCTGGTGCAGATGGGACAGAAGCAGCAATTAAATTGGCAAAAACATATACTGGTCGTAGTACGGTGATCAGCTTCTCTGGTGGTTACCATGGTATGACACATGGTGCACTTGCGATGACAGGTAACTTGTCTGCTAAAAATGCGGTAAATGGTCTAATGCCAGGCGTACAATTTATGCCATACCCGCATGAATACCGTTGCCCATTGGGAATTGGCGGTGAAGCAGGTGTAGATGCCCTTACATATTATTTCGAAAACTTCATCGAAGATGTCGAAAGTGGTGTGACCAAACCTGCTGCTGTAATCCTTGAAGCGATTCAAGGTGAAGGCGGTGTTGTATCTGCGCCTGCAAAATGGTTGCAGAAAATCCGTGAAGTGACTGAGCGCCATAACATCGTATTGATTTTAGATGAAGTTCAAGCGGGCTTCGCACGTTCAGGTAAAATGTTCGCCTTTGAACACGCAGGTATTGAACCTGATGTGGTGGTGATGTCGAAAGCTGTGGGTGGTAGTCTTCCATTGGCTGTATTGGGGATTAAACGCAAGTTTGATGCTTGGCAGCCTGCGGGGCATACGGGAACTTTCCGTGGCAACCAATTGGCTATGGGTACTGGTCTTGCAACGATCAAAACCATCAAAGAGCAAAATCTTTCGAAAAATGCGCAAGAACGTGGTGATTTCCTACAAGCAGAATTGAAAAAATTAGCACAGGAATACCCATGTATTGGTAATGTTCGTGGTCGCGGTTTAATGATCGGCATTGAAATTGTAGATGAACGTAAGCCAGCGGATCATATGGGTTCACTTCCTGCAGATTCGCAGTTGGCGGCTGCCATTCAAACTGCATGTTTTAACAATAAATTATTGTTGGAAAAAGGGGGTCGCAGTGGTACGGTGATCCGTCTACTTTGTCCGTTGATCATTACTCAAGAAGAATGCGAAGACGCGATTGCACGCTTTAAGAAAGCTGTTGCTGAAGCGCTTGTTGCAGTTCGAGGCGCTTGATTTATGGTAGATTTTGCAGAACATCGTAAAGCGTTACTCTGCAATGATGCTCAATCCATTGCTGACTATGAGTCAGCAATGGCTGAGGCGACTAAAGCAGTCGCGGCATGGTTGCAAAACGATAAAATGTATACCGGCGGAAGCATTAAAGAATTGCGTGAAGCAATTTCTTTTACGCCGTCTAAACAAGGTTTAGGGCTTCATCAATCGCTTGAGCGAATGGTTGAACTTTTCCTCAACAAGAGTTTAAAAGTACATCATCCTCATTCTTTAGCACATTTGCACTGCCCAACGATGGTGACCAGTCAAATTGCCGAAGTGTTGATTAATGCCACAAACCAATCAATGGACTCTTGGGATCAAAGCCCAGCAGGTTCATTGATGGAAGTTCAATTGATTGACTGGTTGCGCCAAAAAGTGGGCTATGGTGCAGGTCAAGCAGGCGTATTCACTTCTGGTGGTACACAGTCAAACTTGATGGGTGTACTGTTGGCACGTGACTGGTGTATTGCCAAGAATTGGAAAGATGAGGACGGTCGTCCTTGGTCTGTTCAACGTGACGGCGTTCCAAACGAAGCGATGCGTAATGTCAAAGTGATTTGCTCTGAAAATGCACATTTCTCTGTACAAAAAAATATGGCAATGATGGGCATGGGCTTTCAGTCTGTGGTCACTGTACCTGTCAATGAAAATGCCCAGATGGATGTCGATGCGCTTGAAAAAACCATGGCGCATTTACAGGCTGAAGGCAAAATCGTAGCGTGTGTTGTTGCGACAGCAGGGACGACAGATGCGGGTGCGATTGATCCATTGAAAAAAATCCGTGAAATTACCAACAAATATGGCGCGTGGATGCATATCGATGCGGCATGGGGCGGTGCGCTGATTCTTTCAAATGACTACCGTTCAATGCTGGATGGAATTGAATTGTCTGATTCAATTACATTGGATTTCCACAAGCATTATTTTCAAAGCATTTCATGTGGTGCATTCTTGCTTAAAGATGAAGCGAATTATCGTTTCATGCATTATGAAGCTGAGTATTTAAACTCGGCTTATGATGAAGAGCATGGGGTGCCGAACCTTGTTTCGAAGTCATTGCAAACAACACGTCGTTTCGATGCATTGAAATTGTGGATGACAATTGAAAACTTGGGTGAAGAGCTATATGGTTCGATGATTGATCACGGTGTTAAGCTGACGCGTGAAGTTGCTGACTATATCAAAGCTACCCAGGGCCTAGAGCTTTTGGTTGAGCCACAATTTGCATCGGTGTTGTTCCGTGTCGTTCCAGAGGATTATCCTGTGGAGTTGCTGGATACATTGAATCAAAACGTTGCAGATGAATTATTTGCACGTGGTGAGGCCAATATTGGTGTAACCAAGGTGGGGCAGGTTCAATCTTTGAAAATGACCACTTTAAGTCCAGTTGCAACTTTAGACAACGTGAAAAATCTTCTTGCTTTGGTGTTGGAAGAAGCAGATCGTATTAAAGCTGCAATCGCAGATGGCACATATACACCTGCAATTGACTAGGTGTAAACCGTATTGATTGATCTGAAATAGATTTTGTTTATTTTAAAATGCCCAATGAACTTCATTGGGCATTTTTTTATTTGCTTTGTTTAAGCGCATCAATTCAATGAAGAATAAAGCCATTTCAGGCTTGAGCGTCATCTTTCTCAAGAAAAGCTGAGGAATAAAAAAAGAGATCATATCGATCTCTTTTAATTCAAAAGGAGGATTAAAAATTACACATTGAACTATTGCGGGTCAAGTCGGGTCCCCAGGTACGATAGCCTTGTGTGTCAATATGGATTTGTCCTGAAGCATATAATCCTAAGCCCATGTTTAAACTTTGACCGTACTGCGCCCAGAATTGGCAAAGTTTGAACTTGGTGTGTTCAATATAAGCATAATCTTCAGGTTGAGGATTTTCAGGACCAATACGAAAATCAATGGCTGAATTAAATAAATGCCGTGAAGAGCCAGCACCCCCAGCGCATTGATTTAATGGTAAGTCACGATAGACCGAAGTGACGGTAAAATCAGTCAATACTTTGGATGCAACCAGATACTTAAACACTTTCAATGTTGGCAATTGATTATTCCATAATTCACGGCTTGGGATCATGTATTCTGATTTACCACATTTTTCCCAATCACGTGCAGTTTTAAATAGTTCAAAACTTGGAATAATGTTCCCTGCATTGTTTTGTTCAAGAAAACGTTCATAGCCACGCGCACGAGACTGATTGTCACCATACATTAACCATTGGCGATAAGAGGCAGGCATGGTCTTTTGTGGGATTGGCCGTTCAATCGTAATTTTTTCTTCAGGGATATAAATACGTTGACCATGCGGTGTGCTAATTGTTGGATTCTTTTGAGGGGAAGATGTACATCCAGCCAGAATCATTGTAGTAACACCGACAGCAAGTAGACCTTTCAAAATAAATTTCATTCTCAATATTAGCTAAAGAAAGTAACGGAGTATTCTAGTCTAGTTTAGATTGGGTATTATGAATAAATTGCAAATAAATGTATAAATTGCATATTTAAATGCAAAAAGATCAGCCTAAGCTGATCTTTTAGGACAATACTTATTTTTCTAAGTACTGTAATTTATCTGGCTTACCATTCCATTCTTCACGATCTGCTGGTTGATCGCCAATTTGAGTGATATTAGGCCATTTTTGTGCAAGCTCAGCATTTAATTCAATAAAGACTTCTTGACCTTCAGGTAATTCGTCTTCTGAGAAAATTGCATTTGCAGGGCACTCAGGTTCACATAATGCACAGTCAATACACTCGTCTGGGCTAATGACAAGGAAATTCGGACCTTCATAAAAACAGTCTACTGGACATACTTCTACGCAGTCTTGATATTTACACTTAATACAATTTTCAGTGACAACAAAGGTCATGGCGTCAGCTACCTAAAAATATGGTTCTAATTAATAATGCTGTATTTTAGGGAAAACGCGACAAAGTAACAATTGCTTTTATTGATATTTAATATAGATGAACCTGCTGAATCAATTTTTTTTATAGGAAAAAGATATATTTTGTGATGAATTTTGCAATTTTATAAATATAGGTAATGATTCTAAGAAATCTATAGTTGAAAAAATGCTAAGAATATTAAAAAAAAGGTATAACTGTAATATTGAATAAATCACAAAAAATGTTTTATTGCTTGAATAATAAACCGATTATATAGATCCTGTCAGTGCTTGAAGGGGACTGACAGGATTTCATGGCTATTCACTGAGATCATAAATTAAATGAATATCCTCAGGCTCTAAAGCCCAGAGCTGTTGATCTGGGTTTTCTAAAAGCTTTGCACCTTGTTTGAGATAAAAATCAACTGTGCGTTGTGTGGGAGTTGCCGAAATATAGAGTTGTTTGGCACCTAATTGTTTTGCTGAAGTGGCGGCTGTTTGCATCAACTGGCTGCCAATGCCGTGCCCTTGATGATCGGCATCGACATAAAAATATTGCAGTAGCTTCGCCTGTGGATAATCAGTAATTCTTTGATTCGATACGACCTGAACTGCGATAAGTTGACTTGAGGGATTAAAGCCACCAATGCAAATGGCACCTTGTTGGCAAAGGTGTTTAATCAAGGGCGGATCATTTTCAAGGTGATGCTGATCCCAAGTTTGAACATCATAAAAGCAGTCAACGTGCTGCAACTGTTGCCCCTGTTGTTGATACATGGATGTGATTAATTCTTTTCGATCAATCTGTTGCCAAATCAAATCAATCTCAGTGTGTTGTAATGGTCTAAAGGAAATCTTGATTTTACAATCCTCGAATTTGTTTCAACTAGTTTTGATATATTAAAATTGTGTGTTGTAGTATTCAGATTTTCACTTTGTTTGCAATATGCTTTTCTAGAACCCGCTTAAATAACAAGCAGGTTCTGAAATATTGGCTTATGACTTCAAAGCTGCTTTAAGTGCATACAATTGCTCAAGGGCTTGACGAGGGGTTAGATCATCAAGGTCGATATTTGCCAAAGTATCAAGCACAGGAGAGGGCTTGATGATTTCAATGACTTTCTCAATTTCGATGATTTGTTCCGTCTCTACAGTTTCAATACTGTTTAAGTCTGCAAATAAGTCATTTTGTACGACGGATTGCAATTGTTGCTGTTGTTGCTTTTCTAAAATTTTTAAGCGTTTTTGAGCTTCTTTGATTACTCCAGCAGGAATACCTGCAAGTTTTGCGACTTGTAAGCCATGGCTTTGACTGGCAGGGCCTTGTTGTACCTTATGCAATAAAATCAAATTACCATTTAACTCTTTTGCCGTGACATGATAATTATCAATTGCGACTTCTTTTGATAATTCAGTTAATTCAAAATAGTGGGTTGCAAAAAGGCATAAGCATTTGATGCGTTTGGTTAAGTCGAGCACACATGCCCAAGCCAGCGACAAACCGTCATAGGTACTTGTCCCTCGACCAACCTCATCCATCAGCACCAAAGACTGATTGGTGGCATGATGTAAAATTTGTGAGGTTTCAGTCATTTCCACCATGAAGGTTGATTTACCGGTAGATAAATCATCGGCAGAACCAATACGAGTAAAGATACGATCTATGGGACCAAGTTTTGCGGCTTTGGCAGGAACGAAACTGCCACAGTAGGCGAGTAAACTGATCAGAGCAGTTTGACGCATGAAAGTCGATTTCCCGCCCATATTTGGACCTGTAATGATTGCCATGCGATGATTGAAATCAAGATGGGTATCGTTTGGCGTAAATGGTGCTTTACTCAGGGATTCAACCACAGGATGACGACCAGCGGTAATTTTAATGCCGATTTCTGGGCTATATTCAGGTCGATTCCAGTTGTTTAAACGCGCTTGATGTGCAAAGTTCGCCAATAGATCAATATGTGCAATGGAGGCACTCATCATCTGCAAATTGGCAATATCCGCTCTTAACTCATCTAGCAACATTTCAAAAAGCAACTTTTCCCTAGCCAATGCACGAGATTCACTGGAAAGTACTTTATCTTCAAAAGACTTTAACTCTGGCGTAATGTAGCGTTCAGCATTTTTTAATGTCTGACGACGAATATAATGTTCAGGTGCCTGCTCTGCCTGAGCACGTGTTAGTTCAATGTAATAACCACTTACACGGTTATAACCAATTTTTAAGGTGTTAATTCCTGTTGATTCACGTTCCTTGATTTCCAGATCAATCAGAAATTGTCCAGCATGATCACGGATTTTACGAAGTTCGTCTAATTCAGTATCGAAGCCTTCGGCAATGACATTACCGTCGCGCAAAAAAACAGGTGGATGTTCAACGATGGCAGACATCAAACGCTGGTGCAATCCATTAAAATCGCCCAATTCTTCATTCAATTGCCCAATTAATTTAGATTGTTGGGTATTGAGAATAGGCTGCAGGGCATGTCTTAAAAAGGGGATTTGTGCGCATGCCTGACGTAGTTGTACCAAATCACGCGGGCGTGCACTCCCCAGCGCGACCCGACTTAACACACGTTCAATATCTCCAATTTCTTTGAGCACTAAACGTACGGGGGCTTCATGGTAACCTTTGAGCAATGTATCTGTTGCATCAAGTCGTTCATCTAATATTTGCGTGTCACGTATAGGTTGCATCAAGGTACGTGCAAGCAGACGACCTCCCATGGCAGTTTGGCAATCATTGATCAGACCAAATAAGGATGTTCCATGTTCAAACAGAGGATCAATAATTTCTAAATTGCGCCGAGTGACAGGATCCAGTGCAATAAAATCTGAACTTTGTTCTAATTTAATTGAACGAATATGCGGCAAAGCCGTTTTTTGAGTTTCTTTCGCATAATGAAGTAAGGCAGCAGCTGCGGCTTTAGCCAGGGGTAAATGATCAATCCCAAAGCCAGAAAGTGTAGAAACAGCAAACTGATCACACAAGGTTTTTTGTGCATTATTTAAATTGAAATCAACATTAGGGCGTTTGGTGATAGGACACTCAATTTGTTTTTTTATTTGCTCAATAATATTGGGATCGACAATGTCTTCATCGACTAGAATTTCACTTGGCATCAATCGTGCCAGTTCAATCGCAAGATTTTCAGATTTAAAATCTTGCTGCTGAACTTTAAAAATACCTGCACTTAGGTCAAGCAGGGCTATACCGATCTGATTTTGCTGAAAGCATAAGGCAACAAGATTGGATGACTGTGTCGCGGTCAATAAGGCATCGTCAGTGAGTGTGCCTGGGGTAATGATTCTGACGACACCACGTTCAACAGGTCCTTTTCCTGTGACTTCACCAATCTGCTCACAGATCACCACAGCTTCGCCTTTTTTGACTAAACGGGCCAAGTAGCCTTCAGCAGCATGATAAGGTACACCTGCCATTGGAATAGGTTCACCATTGGCTTTTCCACGGTGCGTGAGCGTAATTCCAAGTAGTTTGGCTGCTTTTTTTGCATCATCAAAGAAAAGTTCGTAAAAGTCGCCCATGCGATAGAACATGAGTGAATGCGGATGCTGCATTTTTACTTTTAAATATTGCTGCATCATAGGGGTGTGAGAAGATAAGTCAGCCGTTATTTCTGTATTATTCATGTATGTGAAATCCCTGAATTTAAGCAAAAAAAATCAATCTAAAAGTAGCCTGGCCGTCTAACCAAATCCAATTTTTCTGAGTGGTCTGAACTAATCAAAAAAGGAAGTATACCTTGAAGGTTACTCGGGATTGTTAAAATTAAATCAACAAAGGGGAGATGATTAGCTCAATTTCTCATAAGAGCCATCTTAGCAAATTGACGCGAATTAATAAAAAACAATTCTGCGCTGAATGGAGGAATAAACAGCAAAAAGAAAGATGACGCTATCTGGTCGAGCGATTGATAAAATGAACAAAGAGCTACTTATAGAAAACTAAGTAGCTCATTTAGTAGAAAATTTAAATCTTTGAAATTGCATTTATCTACATAAGAAGCCTTTGCCTAATTCATCACCTTCGTCATAAATAAAACTCGAGCGACCAGTATAAAAACCTTTACCAAAAACTTTGACTTGAACTGCATTTAGGTCTTCAAAATCAGCAGTAGAATGTACTTCTGCTCTAAATTCTGAATTTACAATACTTTTAAAGTTTGCTTGTTCACCGATCTGATAAATACCTCTTGAGTAGGCTTGAGCCATACGGGCGGTAACGCCAGATCCAGTTGGACTACGATCAACTTGAGCATCCGCAAAAATACATATATTTTTTGATGGTTTCTTCAAAGGTAGATTGCTATCTGTAATAATCGTTCCATATAAGAACGCTAAGTCATCGCTATCAGGGTGAGTCAATTTAAGCTGCGCTTTTGCTTTTTGGGTAACGGCGTCAGCTGCATGCGTCAGTTTTTCAACACTATCTTTCTCAATATTAAGACCCAACACATGGTCTTCTACGAGAGCGTAAAAAGCACCACCATAACTGACATCAACTTTAATTTTTTGTCCGTTGTCTAAATTAATTTCTTGATCAAGTAATAAGGCAAATGCTGGAACACTGATAAAAGAAGTTTCATATGTAGTTGGATCAATTTCGACTTGTACTAAACCACAAGGACATTCAATATTCACAGTTGTTTTAGGGAATTGGCGTTCAACAATTCCTTCATCAATTGCAAAGCGTCCTAAAGCAATGACAGCATGACCGCACATAGTGCTATAGCCTTCGTTATGCATGAAAAGAACGGCTAAATCGGCATTTGGCAAACTAGGTTCAACCAAAAGGGCTCCATACATTTCTTTATGGCCGCGTGGTTCAAACATTAAAAACTTTCTTAAGTGATCAAGATGTTGGATAACGAATCTTCTTTTTTTTAGAATCGTATTACCTTCAATCGCTGGGTAGCCCTTTGTAATAATACGAAGAGGCTCACCACCTGTATGCATGTCAACAACGTCAATGTTTGGATAATTTTCCATTACTTCACCAATTAAGCTTTTACTTGATTATAAGCTAGTGTTGCAACTGCTAAGTCTTCAATAGATGAACCCACAGCTTTAAAAACAGTTATACAATTCTCTGGAAGATTGAGCGCTTTTCTTCCATTCTTTTGATTACGACTAAGTGAAATAAAATCACCTAAGATAGAATCTTCTGTAATCGCACCTTTTTCAATAGGTGTAATAAAGTCACCAGTTTCATGTAAAGCAGCTTCTTTAAAGTCAGCAAAGATACGTGCCTTTTTCATGAGTTGATCATCTGCTTCTCGCATAGTTGGTGTAAAGCTTCCGATTAAATCTATATGCGCACCTTCTTGTACCCAGTCACCTAAAATGAGTGGTTCAGTACTTAAAGTAGCACAACTTACAATATCTGCTCTTTTAACTGCTTCTTCTAATTGGTTGAGCTCAACTCTTGTAGCATTTATGCCTACAGCTTTTAATTCCTCTACGAATGAATCAGCATTTGCTGGTGTAATGTCCCAAATTTCTACAGTTTCAATGTTTCTTACATTCAGAATTGCTGGCACAACATTCCGTGCAACACGGCCCGCACCAACCATTAAAAGATGTTTGCTATCTTCTCTAGAAAGATATTTTGCAGCTAGAGCAGAAGCAGCAGCTGTACGGCGAGCCGTAATAATATTACCGTCAAAGCGAGCTAATAAATCCCCTGTTGTTGCTGAACTAAGTAAATAGTGGCTATTTAACCCTGGTTTTCCTAACTTTGAGTTACCAGGAAAAACATTAACTTGTTTAACACCTAAATATTCTCCATCGATCCATGCTGGCATTAATAGAAGGGTAGCTGTATCTGTATTAGGAACTTTTACTTCATGGTGATGTCGTATAGGGCAACAAACATCTTTACGAAATACATCATCTAAAGCTTGAATTAATTTATCCCAAGGTAATAAATCACTTAAATTATCAGGTTCATATATTGCACTCATTTAGATACTCCTTTACTCATTTTTCACAATCTTGTATTAAATGAGTGCATCGGTTCTTACCAATTATTAGGCATTTTTTAGCAATTATTTCAAAAATATGAACCTTAACAGAAATGGTAAAAAATAAAGAATTTTTGATAATACTAAGGAACAACCAAATCTTAAGATGAATTATGGTCAACAGAGGACGTGATCTGGAAACTGAAATTTCCACTGTTGTTGAATAAAACCTATTTCTTAGAGTTATAAGAAATATTCATTTTAAGGAAAGAAGATGAATTGGTGGAAGAATCAAAAACTGTATGTAAAGATCTTAATCGGCGTGATTTTAGGGATTATAGTAGGTTTTACCTTCGGCGAAAAAACTGAATTTTTAAGCCCAATTGGTAATATATTCTTGAGGTCATTACAGGCAATTATCGTTCCAGTGGTATTTTTCAGTTTAGTTTCTGGTATGACGAAACTTGAGAATATTGAGAAACTGAGAACTATTGGAGTTAAAGCTGTATGTTTCTATATAGTCACAGGCTTTGTAGCTACTGTTTTAGGTGTGATTGCTGCATTATTTTTTGCACCTGGAAAACAAGAAACTGCCCATATCAAAGAAGCTGTAAGTAGTTTAGCAGTACATAAACAGTTCAGCTTTAATTTTGTAGAGAATATTGTCAATTGGTTTCCAAAAAATATCATTGAATCAATGTCTAACGGAAACATCCTACAAATCATCATTTTTGCTATTGTAATGGGGATTGCACTTATTGCATTGGGTGAGCGTGGGAAAAAACTCGTAGACCTATTTAATGTAGGCGCAGACCTAAGTATCAAGATGGCTGAGATTGTTATCTCATTTGCACCTTATGGTATTTTTGCATTAATGGCGACAGCTACCTCAAAATTTGGTGGAGAGTTCTTACTGCAAGGTTTACGCTATATTTTGGCAGATGTCACTGGTATTGCCATAGTAATGTTAGTGGTTTATCCAATTATCATTGCTTTATTTACACGCTATCGCCCGATTACATTCTATAAAGTGATTAGCCCAGCAATGCTGATGGGGGCGAGTACCACATCTAGTAGTGCAACATTACCTACAACAATGCAAATTGCGCGCGAAAAATTGGGTATTTCTGAGAAAATCTTTGGCTTTACCATTCCTCTAGGCGCTACCGTAAATATGAATGGTATGTCTGTTGTTTTAGGTGTTATTGCAATATTTGCAGCCAATGCTCATGGTGTAGATATTACGATTGATTTCCTTGCTACGACTATCTTCCTAGGAGTCTTTTTAGCAGCCGGTACGGGAGGAGTGAAAGGTGCAGATATTATTATGGCATCGATTATGTTAACGACTCTTGGTTTTCCATTAACGTTACTACCAATCATTGCAGCATTATCACCATTGCTAGATATGGGACATACTGTGTGTAATATCACGGGTGATCTAATTGGAACAGCTGTGGTAGAAAAGGGTGAAGAGGCCAAGACCGAAAATGTTACAAATATCGCTTAATTTTTAAAACTAAAAGACTTTAATTAAAAAACCTCTATTTAATTTACAATAGAGGTTTTTTTCATCTGTTTTGGACTGAAGCCATAATAACGATTGAAAGCTCTTGTGAAAGATGGTTGATTTGAGAAACCTAGTTCATAAGTGACTCTAGACAAACTGAAATGGCATATTTCAATATAATATTTAGCCCATTCCATTCTTCTTTTCATAATGTATTTATTAGGCGGCATTCCAAGGTTTTGATTAAATTTGGCAATCATCGTACTTACACTCATATTAAGAATTTTTGCCAATTCTTCACCAGTGGGCGGAGCAGTAAGCCTTCTATCAATGATTTGATCGATTTGCCCTTTTTTAATTAACCGGCAATTTTCTCTCAAAATGCTCTCATCAATTTGATTTTTGAGAAAATCTGTCAAAAGGAGAATTGCAGTTTGTTGTTTCACAAACTCATGGTGGTAATTCCAGTTGCTCCCTTGTTGCGCAACAGAGGTAAGCACTCCTCTGGAGAAGTCACTAATGTTATTAAATAGGGCTTGTTCATTGATTAGCTGTTTTAGGTCAACGCCAGCAGACAAGCAAATAGAATTTAGGGTGGGATCGTTTAAAGGTATATCAACGACAATTAATCTACTCTCTGTATCTTTACCTGTATAAAGATGTTGACAATCTGATGGTAAGAATAGGGCATTCGATTGTTTTAATTTAAAGACCCCATGTTCCAGTTCACAGATGACGTTTCCTCGTTCACCAAATAGGATTTGGGCAAAATCATGAGTATGTTCCCCATGAGAGACAGAAATGTCATTAATTCTGATTGTAGACTTCATAAGCACGATCCCTGCACCACAATACTTGAATGTGACATTTGCAAGCAAACACATCTGCAAATATACGAATTAGTATCTATTTTATTCGTATTCAAAGTCAATTACAGATTGCTACAATATTGGAGTGATGATCATTTTAAATAATTTATTTTCATGGGATTTAATAATTTCAACAGTTTAACCAAACTGCTGAAATTATTCTTAAAATAAGTTGTTACATCGCTATAATAAAAAAATCACTTTTGTTACTGCCAAATTCAATACTCTAATTACTTTGTAAGGTTTTGATCGAACTTAGCCCTTTTGTAAGATTCAAAAGATGATTTACTGATAATGACAACGGATTCTTTGTCTTTATGAGTTACTTCGACAGGTTGGCCTAAAATAGCCTTATTCATTAGTATCGAGAGCTGTGCTCTAGCATTTGTATGATTCATAGTTTCCATTTTTCACCTTTTAATGTTTTTAGAGGTTTTATTTGCAGTCCTCAAAATTTACCCAGAGAGTACCAACAATGGCTCAACGGGTGTTCAAGTATGGCCTGTAGGTTTTAGGTGCTTTATTGGAACTTCAGGGAAATGACATTGAAATTGAAAGATGGAATCAATCGGCACCCTTCAATTTATAAATTGTGTATAGCGTGTAATATTCGTAAAGCGAGTCGATAAACAAAATTACTAGAAATAGATTCTGAAAAAAAAGCCCTTGCAGGTCTCAAAGTCTAAGTGTATTGAAGGAACACACTTTTTTGTTAGTTTGCCGTTTAAGAAAAAGGAATTGATGATTTATGATAGGAGCCATTAAGTATTTTTGTTAGTACTTAGTCTCCTAGACTACAGCCAGAATATACAATACGACAAGGCTCTAAATTTTCACTTAAACAAAACACTAATGCACCTTTTTTTGCCTGTTCCTCTGAGAAAGCAAGCAAAATTTTTGATTTTTGACCATCTTTAATTGGATCTGCCACAGCTACACAGCGACTAGAATATGTTTGAGAGATTTGGCACTTTTGTCCTCCATCTTGCTCACATGCCTTCAATGCTTTTGCTTGCGCCTCATCTCTAGATTTAAAGTTTCTTGTAAAGCCAATTGGACGTCCCTTTAATCCATTGCTTTTATCTTCTGCAATCGCACCCCATAATGTTTCAGGCAAAGGATTTAAAGGTGGATTTTGATTCGAATATCCACCACTACCTCCGCTGGAAATTGGCGCACAGCCTTGAACACCTTGTCCGCCTATTGGATAATAGCCTGAAGGACAATTCCCTTCAGCATGTGCATTCTCAGTAATAAAAAAAATAATTAGAGTAAAAAAAATGGATAAATTAAAAATCTGATGATTTGACAATATCATTCGTTAAATTCCTTTAAAATTAAAAAAATTGATAGCAATACTATGAAATTTTTTATATGAATTTTAAAATGATATTAAAGTTTTTTATGTTATTAAATGTCAGTGCATTTTCTGTAGAATTGATAGCGACGAAATTTTAAGTTCAATCTTTTAATACGGGAGCATAGCTGATCGATATGCTCAGATATAAGTGAACTTTTTGAAAATTTAAAAACAGTTCCAGTTATTCGAAGTTTCGCAACAGTAAATTTAAATATCACAGATGAGTTCTTGATTATATGGTCACTCAATTTTCAAGTTTTAATCGATGATCTCCGATAATACACAAAAAACCGCCTGCACTAGCAAGCGATTCAATTATCTTAGCTTATTAATACATTTACTATCAGCAACAAAACTGACAAGTTACACGAACAAGTGAAAATAGTGCACCTTCGTTAACCTCTTAATTAGGTGGCATCACTGAAGGATAATCCTCAATTTCTCATAAGAGCCATCTTAGCAAATTGACGCGAATTAATAAAAAACAATTCTGCGTTGAATGGAGGAATAAACAGCAAAAAGAAGGATGACGCTATCTGGTCGAGCGATTGATAAAATGAGAAAGAGGATGCTGTAAAAATGAAATCGGCGAATGTTGGTATGGGAGTGGTTTGTGATAATGCGAGATTGAAAAGCCGCGTTAATTGTTATGTAAGTCTGATCGATAATTCTTTGAGAAAATATATTGGGATACTCCCAACAGATTTAATTTTCGCATCTATATTTTTATACATTAATTTATAAATTGTTGTTTTATTAAAAATTATATCAAATCAACATTATTGGATTTTCTGATTTAAAACGCGTGAAAACAATGCGTTCTTTAAATTAAAAATTACTGCTGTCGTAAAATGATAAGTCGATGTCGTCAAATGTGAAGGGTCAGCGCAAGGAGTATTGTAGTTTTAATTCATGCTCCACGCGCAATCAATAATAACCAAATACATGGATAGGACGATGAAATTAACCCAAGCTGTACGTTTTTACGAAACTGGTTCACCAGAAGTAATGCGTTATGAAGATGTAGAAATCGCAGAACCCAAGGCAGGTGAAGTACGCTTACGTCATATGGCAGTAGGTCTGAACTATGCCGATACTTATTTCCGCAATGGTACATACCCAATCTCTTTACCTAATGGAATCGGAACGGAAGCTTCTGGCATCATTGAAGCTTTAGGTGAGGGGGTGACTGATTTTGCTGTTGGTGACCGTGTTACCTATACAGGATTTTTAAATACATTAGGCGCTTATAGTGTTGAACGCAACATTCCTGCAAATGCTTTAATCAAATTACCTGAAGCCATTACGTATGAAACTGCTGCAGCAATGACCATGCGGGGGCTGACTTCAGCTTATCTGATGCGTCGCATTTATGACTTTAAATCAGGCGATACGATTTTATTACATGCAGCGGCAGGTGGTGTGGGTTTAATCGTAGCGCAGTGGGCAAAGTTACTGGGTTTGACCGTAATTGGTACAACATCTTCAGAAGAAAAAGCCGCTGTTGCTCTTAAGTATGGTTGTGATCATGTGATCAATTATAGTCATGAAAATGTTGTAGAAAGAGTCCGCGAAATTACCAATGGTGTGGGGGTAGATGTCGTATTTGACAGTGTGGGAAAAGATACTTTTATGACGTCATTAGACTCATTGAAACGCCGTGGTTTGATGGTATGTATAGGAACTGCGTCGGGTCCAATTACCGAATTCAATCCAGTATTGTTGGCCATCAAAGGCTCTTTATATATTACCCGCCCGGCACTTGCTGATTACATTGCGGATCCTACAGAGCAAAAAGCACTTGCTGATGAACTCTTTGATCATGTTGTAAATGGTCGAATCAAAATCGAAATCAATCAACGTTATGAACTCAAGGATGCAGTTCAGGCACATCGAGATTTAGAAGCACGCAAAACGATTGGATCATCTATTTTTGTGATTTAGATTTGATCGAATAAATTTTGCCAGAAAGGATATCTTATGCAAATTGAACAGTTAGCCTGCAATATTGGCGCAGAACTTCGTGGTGTGAATTTGGCAGATGCCATAAAGGACCAAGATTTATTCTCTGAAATTCGTTCATATTTATTGGAACACAAGGTCTTGTTTTTAAGAGATCAAAATATCACGCGTGCAGAACACGTTGCATTTGCTGAACGTTTTGGACAACTCGAAGATCATCCAGCAGTGGGTAGCCATCCTGAATATCCAGGTTTGGTACAGATTTACAAGCGCCCAGATAGTCCGATTGATCGCTATGAAAATGCTTGGCACAGCGATGCAAGCTGGCGAAAAGAACCCCCTATGGGCTGTGTTTTACGGTGCGTAGAATGTCCGCCAGTAGGGGGGGACACCATGTGGACCAATATGGTGGCTGCTTATGAAAACTTGCCTGATGATGTAAAAGCAAAAATTGCAGACTTACGTGCCTATCACAGTATTGAAGCCAGTTTTGGAGCGGTGATGCCGATAGAAAAGCGTTTAGCTTTAAAGGCGCAATATCCAGATGCTGAACATCCTGTTGTACGCATACATCCTGAAACGGGTGAGAAAATTCTGTATGTGAATGCATTTACAACTCACTTTAGCAATTACCACACTAAAGAGCGTGTTCGGTTTGGGCAAGATGCTAATCCAGGTGCATCAGATTTACTGCGTTATTTAATTACACAAGCCAATATTCCTGAGTATCAGGTCCGTTGGCGCTGGCAACCCAATAGCATTGCAATTTGGGATAACCGAAGTACACAGCATTATGCAGTGATGGACTATCCAGCATGCCATCGAAAAATGGAACGTGCCGGCATCATTGGTGATGCAACTTACTAATTTATTGATTTGAATATTATTTAATTATTTTTTTGATTAAAAAATGTAAATAGCATAGGAGATGCTCATGCAATTTTTTGATGATTCTTTGCACCCGGAAAATATGGATAAAGTCGTAATTACTGTTGCACCTTATGGTCCTGAGTGGATGCCAGAAGATTTTCCTGAAGATATTCCAGTCACAATGGAAGAACAAATCCAGAAAGCTGTGGAATGTTATGAGGCAGGTGCGTCTGTTTTACATTTACATGTTCGTGAACTTGATGGAAAAGGTTCTAAACGTTTATCTAAATTCAATGAGTTGATTGCCGGTGTACGTGCAGCCGTACCCGATATGATTATTCAAGTCGGCGGTTCTATTTCTTTTGCGCCGGAAAGTGAAGGGGAAGCTGCACTTTGGCTCAGTGATGATACCCGTCATAAATTGGCAGAACTAGATCCCAAACCAGATCAAGTCACTGTTGCTGTCAATACAACCCAAATGAATATCATGGAGCTGTTATATCCAGAATATTTAAAAGGTACATCTTTGGAACACCCTGCGATTCAGGCAGCATATGCAGAAATGACGGTACCTGCTGGACCTGAATGGCTGATTGAGCATTTAAAGCGTTTAGCAGCAAATGGTATTCAACCGCACTTTCAATTGACAGGGATGCATGGTTTGGAAACGCTGGAACGCTTAGTTCGTAAAGGCTTGTACAAAGGTCCGTTGAACCTGACTTGGATTGGTATCGGTGGGGGATTTGATGGTCCAAATCCATTTAACTTCTTTAATTTTATTCACCGTGTACCAGATGGTTGTACTTTGACTTCTGAATCTTTGCTTAAAAATGTACTGCCACTCAATACCATGTCTATGGCAATGGGTTTACACGCCCGTGTGGGTAATGAAGATACGATTATTGATCATAAAGGCGAGCGTTTTTCATCTGTAGATCAAATCAAGCAGACTGTACGTATTGCACATGAACTAGGGCGTGAAGTCGCCAATGGTCAAGAAGCACGGGAAATTTATCGTATAGGAGTCCAATACGACAGCATAGAAGAGACTTTACGTGAAAATGGCATGGCCCCGAACCGTAAAATAGGGCAAAAAGGTGTTCCCCAACGCAACTAATAATTCGAGTTAAAAGGGATTTAAACTCAAATAGAACATAGAGATAAGGATTGCATTTTGCCTCAAAATGTAATCCTTGAGGTTCTGAAAAAAATTAAAAGAAACATATGGAGGTTGTATGGGGACACATCAGTTGTCGACAACAGATCAAGTCGATACATCAATCGATATTCCTCGCCGTTATGCGTGGATCGTTTTTGCTTTAACATTTGGTTTACTTATTTCGGATTATATGTCGAGACAAGTACTTAATGCAGTATTCCCTTTAATCAAAAGTGAATGGTTACTTTCGGATAGCCAACTTGGGCTCTTAAGCGGCATTGTTGCCTTGATGGTAGGCTTGTTAACCTTACCGCTTTCTATATTTGCAGATAAATTTGGACGAGTTAAAAGCATTGCTTTAATGGCTATTCTTTGGAGTATGGCAACTTTAGGTTGTGCCTTGGCTCAAAGTTATGAACAGATGTTTGTCGCCCGCTTCTTGGTCGGTGTAGGAGAAGCTGCATATGGAAGTGTTGGTATAGCTGTTGTCGTTGCTGTTTTTCCAAGAGAAATGCGCGCTACACTCGCAAGTTCTTTTATGGCTGGTGGTGTTTTTGGTTCATTCATCGGTATGTCTTTAGGCGGTGTCATTGCACATGAATTTGGCTGGCGCTGGGCGTTTGCTGGTATGGCAATTTTTGGTTTGATCCTGTCTATACTCTATCCATTGGTGGTCAAAGAAAGCAAAGTTGCTTCCCCCATTCCAAAAGACAAAGAGGGCAATAAACTAAAGCCTGAGATTAATCCACTTAGAAGTATTTATTCAAGTCGCTCCATCATCGCATGTTATTTCGGAAGTGGTTTACAACTCTTTGTTGGGGGCACGGTGATTGTCTGGATGCCCAGTTATCTTAACCGCTACTATGGCATGACGACAGATAAAGCAGGGATCGCATCAGCGCTCATTGTCTTATTCAGTGCTATCGGAACCATCTTATGCGGTATCCTCTGTGACCGTTTGGGTAAAGACCGCCCCGATCGCAAAGTGGTTTTGGCAATTATTTTCTGCTTAGTCAGCTGTGGTTTACTTTCATTCGCATTTGCTTTACCCATAGGCACGATGCAACTGGTATTTATTTGCATAGGAATGTTCGTCGCTTTAGGGACCAATGGTCCTTCGAGTGCGATGGTTGCAAATTTGACGCATGCTTCAGTACATGCAACAGCATTTGCCACATTGACATTAGCCAACAATTTTTTAGGGCTTGCTTTGGGTCCATTGGTAACCGGTAAATTATCAGACATCATTGGTTTACATGATGCATTTAGGGTAATGCCATTAATCAGTATTTTAGCAGCTGCTGTATTTCTTTATATGAAACGTCATTATCACAAAGATATGGCACGTGCAGACCGGCAAGTTACGACAAGCCTTCAAGAAAATAGGGAACACTCATCATGAAACAACAACTTTCTATTGAGATGTTCTTTGATTTTATTTGCCCTTGGTGTTTGATCGGTAAACGAGAATTACACAATGCGATCAAAAAATTAAAAAAAAGCCATCCAGATGTGGAAGTGCTTATAAGTTGGCGTGGAGTGCAATTGTTGCCTCTCATTCCAACACAAGGTGTTCCATTTAAAGCTTTCTATTTACAAAGATTGGGATCGGCAACAGCTGTTCGAATACGTCAGGGACAAGTTCGTCAAGCTGCACAATCGGTGGGGGTAGATATTGATTTTGATCTTATCCCCCGTATGCCCAATACGGGTTTAGCGCATGATTTTTTTCAGAAAGCAGCCAAAATTTCATGTTCTGTACAGACCGATCGCTTGCTAGAAGCAATTATTTCGGCATATTTCAATCATTCCGAACATATTAATCAATTGGATGTATTGATGAAAATCGCCAGTTATTGTGGTTTTTCGGAAGAGATGATTAAAGCCATTTTAGTGAATAAAGAAACGCCATTTGTCTCAGCTGATACAGGAGGTAAGGGTGTTCCGTATTTCATTTTTGGTGGTCGCTTGGCAATAGCAGGTGCCCAACAGGCATCGGTATTATATAGGGCTATGCTGGAAACGATCGAAATGCAAGGACAGTGCGTATGACTATTCGGTTTCAAGTACCAACACAAAAAGTTCCCAAGATAGGTGAACGTACTTTTCTGCAAGTAAAGAAGAAATTTCTGGTTTTATTCAATATCGAAGGAAAGTTTTATGCAATCGATGACAGTTGTCCACATCAAGGCGCATCATTATTTTCAGGTCAATTAGATGGAAAAGTAATCCAATGTTGTGCACATGGTTTACGTTTTGATGTAGAGAGCGGTCATTTACTTAATTCAACGCATTTAAGAGTAAATTCTTATCGAATTGAATTGGATAATGAAAATTTATATATCGTAATGGGTTCAGGAGAGTAACATGATAAAACTCATGAATTTCAATCAAAGAACCCGCGAAATATTGCCCGGTTTGGTTGTCAGTGTTGTTGTTGCAGCAGCAGCTACCTTTTTATCTGAGCATTATGGTGCACCAGTAATGCTCTTTGCTCTATTACTCGGTATGGGACTGAACTTTCTGTCAGCCGACGGTAAGTGTAAAGCAGGTATTGAGTTTACGGCGCGTTCTGTATTGCGATTTGGTATCGCTTTGCTTGGCATGAGAATCACATTGGGACAAATCACTGGACTGGGGTGGAAACCTGTTGTACTGGTGATGAGTTTAGTTGTTGTGACGATCTTTATTTCTGTGGTAGCCGCTAAATTGCTCGGATTTAATAAATTTTTTGGTATGTTAACAGGGGGTGCAACTGCAATTTGTGGTGCTTCTGCTGCATTAGCATTGTCCGCTGCTTTACCCAATCATCCCCAGAAAGAAAAGGCTACATTGTTTACAGTCATTGGTGTGTCAGCGTTATCTACGGTGGCCATGATTACTTATCCGATGATTGCAAAATGGTTTGATCTAGTCCCTCAAATAGCAGGTGTATTTCTAGGAGCAACCATTCATGATGTTGCACAAGTTGTGGGTGCCGGCTACAGCATGTCAACTGAAACTGGGGATACCGCGACTGTTGTGAAACTGATGCGCGTAGCAATGTTGTTACCAGTGATTGTCTGTGCTGCCATGATTACTCGAATGCAGGGAGCAGAGGATGGTACAGGACAGCGTCCACCATTATTGCCGATGTTTGCAGTCGGTTTTTTGGTTTTGGCGTGTATTAACAGTACGGGTTGGGTTCCTGCCATTGTACAAACAGGGATCAATGACCTGTCTCGCTGGTTTTTAGTGATCGCAATCAGTGCATTGGGAATGAAGACTCAATTAAAAGAACTTGCTTCAGTAGGAGTCAAGCCAATATTATTAATGATTGGTGAAAGTATTTTTCTTGTTGTCTTGGTGCTCACGATTTTACATTTTTGGTTTTAAATGGGGTAGAAAATCATGGACTTTATCGGGCTTTCAGCAAATCCTGAAAGCCTTTTGTGAAGCTATTCCTAGAGCGGGATTGAAAAAACAGAACGATACAAGCAAGGATTAATGTGTATTGTTATAGCGCCATAGATTTGGCGCAATCCCAAACTGACTGATAAACCAACGTGTAAAAGAGCTCGGTGTGGAGTAGCCTAAAATATCTGATACTTGACTGAGTGAATAGTTGAAATTGTTTAAATAACGGAAAACAAGCTCACGGCGTACGGCATTGATTAAATCGCTGAAACTGGTTTGATAAGCCACTAAACGACGCTGTAAAGTGCGTACGTTCATGCCGTGTGACTGGGCTACTTGGTCAATGGTGGCACGCCCCATCGGTAAAAGAAGATAGATGCTTTTCCGAATTTCAAAAATTAAAGATGCTTCCCCTGTATTCTGTAAAATATCCAAAAAACGTTGGGCATGATCTGCCATTGCCGTATTGGCTTGAGGGGTGGTGGTATCGAGTTCTGCTGCTGTACAGACGATTCCATTGAATTCACTGCCAAACTCTAAAGTACATCCGAAAATACGTCGATGAGTTGAGAGGTCATTTGGGGCAGAATGGGTAAAGTGGATACATAAAGGTTTCCATTTTTGAGGCAAAAGCGCAGCACAGAAGCGATGCATTACACCTAGTGCTAATTCAGTTGCTTGACGACTGTACTGGGTTTTTGAGGTCACAACTTCCTGTCGAATAATGACAGTATTTCCCACTTCCTCAACATGAATGGCTAAAGCGTCATTTAATAAACTTCGGTAACGAACAATGGTTTGTAAAGCGTCACGCAAAGTATGTTGGTAGTTGAGCAATAAACTTATTTCTCCAAAATCAGAAAGTTGTCTATGTTCAGCCATACGTAAACCAAATACTTCACAATTGCTCAATTTTGCAGATTGTTCCACTAATTCCACAGCTTTTTCAACAGGAATACGATATTTAGGATTATTTATATGAGATTCGGATAATCCCACACCAGACAATAAGTGATAAGGATTCACACCAAGTTGCAGTGTAATATCGATATAATTTTTGAGCACAGCATTATGTGCAAGTGGAATCATTTTATTGTCTCCATATTTTCAATTTGATCTTCCTGATCAGAGATACTATTTATAACTAAATTCTATGTGCGAGAAAAGTATCTCTTCGGTCTAGGTTTGAATTCGTTTCGTTGTGTCACTGTTTTTTCATCATAAAAAAGTCTATTGAAATTTGCTGTGTTTTTATACGATTTGTCCTGAAATGAAAAGTAATTGTCGTGGAAAGTGTATTGCTCAAGCTATCGAGAGTTTATTGTTGAGATGAATTTTAATGTACAGATTTATTTTCAGCGAGCATGATGCTCAAGGTATAGAGATGGAAAAAATACTCACAAATGCAACGATTTTAATTATTCCAGGATTGCGTGATTACGTTGAAAAGCATTGGCAAACCTTGTTGGAAGCTAAACTGGAAAAAGTGCGTTCAGTTCCGCCTGCAGAGACAGATAAACTGAGTTGCGCAAATCGTGTAGCACGAATTCAAGCCGAGTTAGAAAAAATTGAAGGTCCAGTCATTTTGGTTGCACACAGTGCAGGTGTTTTAATGACAGTCCATTGGGCAACGCAATATCGTCCAGATACACATAAATATAATATCAAAGGTGCGTTATTGGTTACACCACCTGATTTAGACCAAATCTGGCCTGATAACTATCCAAGTTCAGACACGTTGAAAGAACAAGGCTGGTCGCCGTTGCCTGATCAAAAGCTCCCATTTCCGAGTATTGTCATTGCCAGCAGCAATGACTATCTAGCAAGTGCCGAGGCTGTCGAAAAAATGGCAATAGTTTGGGGAAGCCAGTGGGTGAATTTAGGCGAAGTTGGTCATTTAAATCCTGCTGCGGGATTTGGTTCATGGTCACAAGCTGAAGAATTTATTCAGCAACTTGATGATGCAAGTGTAGGAATTATTGCGTAGTTCAAAGTATTGAATAGATATTCCTACTTTTTGATTTTTAAAACAAAAAACAGAATTTTTATCTTCTAGAAAGGCGCGGAAGCAAGCGTAACACTCAATTCATCATATCGATATGGAGATGGTATGGTAATGCAATATAATTATTTAAAAAAATCAAAGGATGCGGCATTACAACTGAAAAAGCTCAGTATTACAGTGGGTTCAGTAATGTGTATTTCTCATGCGACAGCAGTGAGTCTGGATTTAAATGGAGATTGGAAATTTGAAGCGAATACCAATTTAAGTGTGGCTCAAAGTTGGAGTACAGAGGCGCCTGACAGTGCGTTGCTTTATAAGCCAGATGCTCTAAGCATAGGTAAGAATGGTACAAGTATTGATATTAATGGTGATAATGGTCGTCAAAATTTTAGTAAAGGTGATCCTATATCACAAGTCATTAAAGGCATTACTGAATTACGCCTGACAAGAAAGCAACAAGGTATTGTAGTTAGTACGAAGTATTGGTACGACCATGCTTATGAAACGGGGCATGGTGATTTTCTTGCATTTGATGACTCTGATTGGCCACGTTTAGCGAAATATAAAGGTATTGATCTCTGGGACGCTTATATCTGGAAGAATTTTAGTTTTGATGAGGACAAAACCTTAGATTTAAAACTAGGTAAACAAGCGTTGAACTGGGGTAAATCCCAGTTTTTCCAAAATGGTTTAAACTCAGTCAGTGCGTTTGATTTTGCAGGGATGAGTCGTTTTGGCGCTGACATTAAAGAAAGGATCATTCCCGTTGAAATGTTCTCTTTTGTAGCAGGTTTAAGCGATAAAACCAAAATAGAAGGTTTCTATCAATTTAAATTTAGACCCTCAGTGATTGATGGTTGTGGGACATTTTTTGAAATATCCGATGTTTTTGCAGAAAATTGCGGTCCACTTTTGATTGGGGGACCAGGATTTACTACTGATCAAGCCATCAATGGTCCATTAGATTTTACAGTCGCTCGTTTGCCTACTGAATTTGCAAAAAATAGTGGTCAATATGGTCTAGCGGTTAAACAAACCATTCCAAGTTTAAACAATACAGAATTAGGTGTGTACTATGCCAATTACCATAGTCGTATTATGCACTTTGATGGTGTTGTTGTTTCTGCACCTGGACCTGCGAATTATCATACAGCACGGATTGTTTCTGTTTATCCAGAAAATATTGAAATGTATGGTTTAAGTTTGACGAGTAAAGCAGGAAAAACGAATATTTTCAGTGAATTGAATTATAAACCCAAAATGCCATTGCATTTTAACAGTACCGATATGGTCTATGCACAGGCTTTATATAGTGATACACCACTTACCAAATCAGGTGAAACATTAAAGCTCGGTGAAAGAATTAATGGTTTTGCTCAAGTGCCTGTAACGCAGTTTACCCTAGGTGCAGCAACGATTATTCCAAATGTATGGGGTGCAAGTGCTCTATCACTTATTGGAGAACTAGGAATTAACCATATAGGTGATACTGATCAATATCATTTTGGTCGTAGTGGTGCATTTGGTCGTAGTGGTTTATCAACAGGTGTTTATGATCCTGCAAAATTAGACACATATTGTATTACGCCAAAAACTGCTCAGTTGTCGGATCAAGAAATTCACAAGCTAAATAAAAAATTCTGTAACGATGAAGGCTTCTATGAGCCATGGTCCGCAGGCTATCGTTTACGTGGCGCATTAAATTACAGTAATTTGTTGGCACAAACGAGTATTTCACCGAGTTTAATGCTGCGTCATGATGTGACTGGTTTTGGACCAAATTTTCAGGAAGGGCAAATGGCGATTACAGTGGGGGTATCGGCGACTTATCAGAAGAAATATGTGGCTGAACTGTCATACACTAATTTTTTTGGAAATAACCAATTTAGTGTGCTAGATGACCGCGATTTTGCATCTTTAATATTTAAAACAAGTTTTTAACTTTTGTCGAGACGTGTTGAGCACCGTCTCTCATGCTCATGACTCTCTTACAAATTTGATGAAGAGCTGTTGCATGTCCTACTCAACAGTCACGCTATACAGATAGCCATACAAATATACAGGCTAAAGCAACTGAACGCTGTTTTATTTCTTTTCAGCTTGCCATACCGAAATGAGTAGGCTTGTTATCAAACGATTATCTGGAAAGTCAAAGCGCAGCCGTGATGACCACTCGATAAGCAAAATTGAGTCTGGCTTTCCTTTGACAAAGATTAAAAATTTATAGCCACATATGCAAGATCAGACCACATAATGCAGATGCTAAAATAACTTTCATGACTTTAACTTCAAAATAAAATAATGCAATGAATGCTATAACGGCAATAAACATAGCCTCATAATTGAAGCCATGATTAAATCCATTGGGCCATAAAACATGGTAACTAAAGAAAAGAGCAAGGTTTAAAATGACCCCAACAACTGCAGCCGTGATCGAGGTTAGGGGAGCTGTAAATTTTAATTCATTATGTGTTGATTCAATAAAGGGGGCACCGGCAAGAATAAAAATAAATGAAAAAAGGAATGTAAACCAAGTAACAATTACGGCGCCCAAAACACCTGCCAAGAATGTATGATCGCTGCCTAATAAAATATGATTGAAGCCACCTAAAAATCCTACAAATGCAACAACCATAATCAGGGGACCTGGCGTACTTTCACCAAGTGCCAAACCATCGATCATTTGTGTTGGGCTTAGCCAACCATAAAAATTCACGGCACCTTGGTATACGTAAGGTAATACAGCATAGGCACCACCGAAGGTGAGTAGAGCGGCTTTAGTAAAGAACCAAGCCATTTGTGTATAGCTATGATCCCATCCAAAGTTGAGAATCAAAACCAACATTGGTGCAGACCATAGAACCCCAGCAACAACCAAGATCTTTCCTAAATGTTTCCAACTAAATCTGGCATGTTCTGGCGGGGGGGTATCATCATCAATGAGTGCCGGACCATAATTTTTTTGATTTTGCTGGTGTGTCCCAGCTCCAGTAAAAAAATCTGGATATTTTTTACTGGTTAAGTATCCGATAATTGCTGCGCTTAAGACAATCACGGGAAATGGTAGATTAAAGAAAAAGATAGCAACGAATGCAAGGGCAGCAACTGTCCATAAAAACTTATTCTTTAGTGATCTGCTTCCAATTCGGAAAGTAGCATGAAAGACAATAGCAACTACAGCAGGTTTAATTCCATAAAAGATCCCTGCGACGATAGGAACATTACCGAACTTGATATAGATCCATGAGAGCGCAATCAGTATGAATAAAGAGGGTAAAACGAATAAAACACCTGCAATAATCCCACCTGCCGTCCTGTGCATTAACCAGCCAATGTAGGTCGCTAACTGTTGAGCTTCAGGTCCAGGAAGTAACATGCAGTAGTTTAAAGCATGTAAAAAACGTTTTTCAGAGATCCAGCGTTTTTGTTCAACAAGTTCTTGGTGCATTACAGCAATTTGTCCAGCTGGTCCACCAAAGCTTATAAATCCCAATTTAAGCCAAAATAAGAAGGCTTGCCAAAAAGGAACTGATTGTACTGGCTCGTCAGCGACCGTGGTTTGTTGTTTTTCCATGATTATTCTCTTGATAAGTCGGCATATAAGCCATCGAAGATATGATTGGATAAAGCAAATAGTTGATCATCCTCACTCATTTGACTACGGATACCTTGAATAACTCTTTCAATACCGATCGCTTCGGGTGGTTCAACGCCCCCCACATCAAGGTAATGAACAATTTCAGCAATTTTCTGTAAAGCAGGTGTTTCTAAATTAAAACGATGCAAGAGAACTTCAAAGGTCACCCAATGCTTGACATGGCTAAAAGTTGCACCATCAAAATCGAATCCGATTGCATCCTTGGGGCAGTCTGCTGGAGTTTCTAACCAAATGAATGCGGGAGAAGTATCTATAAAAGTTTTAATCAGCCAAGCAGATGCTAAGCGATCAATCCATGGTCTTTTTCGAGTTGCCCAAGTTTTGTTTTGATAATTCTCTTTATCCAGACCTTGGATTTCAGCATGGATCGCTAGGGGTTCGTTTGCTTCGCCAAAACGTGCAATTAGAAGCTCTAGTGCGGAAAGTTCATTGGCAACCTGAATTTGAGTTTCGTCAGGGTAATAGTCGATTTCAATAAGTGCATCTATACTTTTTCTTAATTTACGGATCTGTTTGAGTAAGTCTTTCTTCTCATCTTTGCTCAGTCGATTTTTTAACTCAGAAAGTTGTTTGTAGAAACCATCGTATTGTTTCTTTCTGTTAAAAAGTGCAGAGATTTCAAAGTTTAAAGGTAGTTCTGCATGAAAAACATAAGCGGTTCCTTGTTCTGAATTAATATCGTTTGCAATAGGTTCAAACTTTTTGGTATGGGAAATGGGGAGTAAGTAAACGCCATCTCTAAGGATTGCAGCACCGCTTGCTTTGATAGATCGCCAGACTCGCATACGAGTCGTTGTATTCTGAGTCGGAAGCGAAGAAATGAGTATTGAAATTTCCATGTAATATACTCAACTGATTTGTTTAATATATTGCATATCTAATATTAAAGAACAAATATTAAAAAAAGATTTCTTATATCAGAATCGATATTAAGATAGAGCAAGAGTTAAGTTAAATCAGTATTTGCATGATTTTGAAGGACAGAAAATGATAAAACGAGCATCCAGAATGTATTAAAAAAACCAGCAAAGGCATTTGATCTGCAATCTAGAGTGCAATTCAAGCTTTGAACAGGGAAATAAACCAATATTGATGAGCAATAGGTCAAAGTGTTTTATCTGTCTAAAAATACTTAAGTTAAAGACGGATTACTATATATTTGAGGCTGAGTTTTATCTACAGACCCAGAATGGCGAGTTTCTAAGGTTATTTATTGAAAAATATTCAACATATGCCGTGTCTGGATATGGCAACGTTATGTGCAAATTAATTAAGATATTGCTATCACAATCGAATAAAAATCAATGGAGTTGTTGAGCGGCATCGCCATCGTCATAAACGTGCTAGTATCATAAAAAATATTCACTTCACATAAATTTCATTCCCAGTTGATTAAACTTGTTCATATAAAATCCAATCATTAGAAAATTAGGATACGTCTATGTTGAACCGTGTTAGGCAGTGGATAGACAGTTGGTCCAGTCCGATTCTGGCACAGACCATTTCGCCAGAAAGCAAGCAAATTCAATGGTTACGCATTATTCCTTTTATCGTTCTACATCTTGCCTGTCTGGGGATTTTTTACGTGGGGGTGTCTGGGTTTGCAGTCATTTTCATGTTGCTATTTTATCTGATAAGAATGTTTTCAATTACTGCATTTTTCCACCGATATTTGTCACATAAAACCTTTCAAACTTCACGAATAGTTCAATTTGTTTTTGTGTTGATTGGAACGATGAGTGCTCAACGCGGACCTTTATGGTGGGCTGCACATCATCGTTATCATCATCGGTTTACGGATACAGAACATGATCCACATTCATCAACCTATGGTTTTTGGTATAGCCATTTAGGCTGGTTTTTAAATGATTATAATTTTGCCACACGTAAAGAGGTGGTTAAAGATTGGCTGAAATATCCTGAACTGGTGTGGTTGGATCGTTTTAGCTTGATCATTGTGCTGCTAACCGCAGTGTCAATTTATGCTTTGGGTGAGTGGCTTGCCGTTGTCTATCCATCACTTGCCACATCAGGTCTACAACTATTGGTCTGGGGCTTTGTTGTTTCAACAGTTTTATTAATTCATGCCACTTTATGTATTAATTCACTCGCACATTTATATGGCAGTCGAGATTTTGAAACAGCAGATCAAAGTCGAAACAACTTATTTTTGTCGATCATTACTTTAGGTGAGGGATGGCATAACAACCATCATTATTATGCAGGGAGCGTTAGGCAGGGTTTTTATTGGTGGCAAATTGATATCACTTATTATGTTTTAAGAATGATGTCCTGGCTCGGTCTGGTTTGGGGATTGAAACCCATACCCGCACGAGTGTATGAAGTCAGTAAAATTGCTCAATCAGCAAATAAAGTAAATATCTTCATTAAAACAAAGGCTGATAAAAGTTCAACTGGAGAGTCTTCATGAAAATTGCAATTATTGGCTCAGGAATTTCCGGATTGTATGCGGCATGGAAATTATCTAAACATCATCATATCACTGTATTTGAAAAAAATACGTACTTTGGCGGACATACTGATACGCATGATTTGATGGTTGATGAGCAGAAACTCGCTATTGATAGCGGTTTTATCGTGTTCAATCATTATAATTATCCATTATTTAGCCAGATGATCGCTGAGTTAGGCGTAAAAGCACAAAACAGTGATATGAGTTTTTCGGTCAATAATTTAATTACGGGTTTGCAATATAATCCATCAAAAAAAAGTGCGTTACTGAGCAGACCACAGAATTTTTTAAAATCAAAATTCAGAACCATGCTTTCTGATCTTTTTAAATTTTATTCGAAAAATAAAGAGGTCATGCTGAAAGATATCGACAGCACTTTAAGTATTGAGGAGTATTTAAATCAAAATGGATATTCCGAGGCTTTTCGCCAAGAGCATTTATATCCAATGTGTGGCGCATTATGGTCATGTCCTATTGATCAAGTAGGTAAAATTCCTTATAAATTCGTTGTAAGCTTTTTTCAACATCATCGAATGCTACAGCTTAAAGACCGTCCACAATGGCAAACCATAATTGGTGGATCAGCTCGTTACGTTGAAGCCATTCAACAGCAGACAGCAAATGTGGAGTTTAAAAAACAAGCAATAATCAGTGTATCTCGTTTGCCTGATGAAGTGATTGTGCAAACAGAATATGATACACAACAGTTTGATTGGGTGATTTTTGCAAGTCATGCAGATGACAGTCTAAAGTTATTGAATGATCCATCCGCACTAGAGCAAGAGATACTGTCCAAATTTTCCTATCAGGACAATAAAATGGTCGTGCATTGTGATCAGACGATTATGCCTAAGTCGAAAACTCAATGGGCGAGCTGGCATGTACATATTACTGAAGATCAATCAAATTTCGATACGCAAAATAACAAGCCGCAAGTTCATTATGCATTTAGCTACTGGATGAACAAACTACAAAACTTGCGCTGCCAGACACAAATTTTCGCTACATTAAATCCAAATTTTGATATTCCACCAGAGTTGGTTTTAGTAGAACGAGAGTATCGTCATCCTGTATTTAATGCATCGGCAATAGAGGCACAAAGACGCTGGTCCGAGATCAATGGTGAAAATCGGACTTCTTTTTGTGGTGCTTATTGGGGATGGGGTTTTCATGAGGATGGCGTACGTAGTGCTGCTCAAGTCGTAAAGCATATAGAAAAGCGAATGTAGGGGGTATTCATGTTGATGACTGAACTCGCCATAGCACCAGCCTTGATCAGGCATCGACGCTATTTACCCAAGCCACATCAATTTGAAGCAAAGTTGAATTATTTATGGTTTGATCCGGATCAGATCCATGTCTTTACTGAGCAATCTTATTTATGGTCTTCACATCGTTGGAATTTACTCAAACTCGATCCTAATGATTTTTTAATAGAAGAATCTGGAACAATTCGGCAAAAAATTAAAAAAATATTATTAAAACAAGCCAATAGTGTATTGGCTTTAAATACACAGATTCGAGTTTTGGCTTTACCGAGAACTTTGGGTTACCGTTTTAACTCAGTCGTATTCTTTTTTATTTTCGATCCCAGTGAAAAGCCGCTGTTTATTCTGAGTGAAATAACCAACACGCCATGGGATGAACGTAAGGTATATGTACATGACTGTCGTAACAAAGCTGTACAACACGCTCAATATAACGGCTATAAATTTGAGTTTAAGAAATCATTTCATGTCTCTCCATTTATGCCCATGGACATGAACTACATATGGTCGTTTAATTTTTCTGAGCAACAAAATGTAATTTATATGCAGCTTTTTCATCAAAATGTACTGCAATTTGATGCAACTATGCGATTTTCACTTACACCCATCACAGTTTCTTCACAACAGCATCGCTATGCTATTGATAGTGTCTTTGAACCTTTCAAAATGATGACAGGTATTTATCTAAATGCTTTTCGTTTATGGAGGAAAAAAGTCCCATTTTATCGGCATCCGAATAAACAAAAAGGAAAAACAATGCGATGAAAGCACTTATTTCCAGTGAACAAGATTCTCTACCTTTGATTTTACAGAATCTGTTAAAACTCCGTCATGGTCAGATTATATTTAATGGAGTGTGGAATGGTTTTGTGGGTGAAAGTATTGAGTTAATTGCAGTTGTTCAGGTTCATGATAAAAAATTGGTAAATTTGATCTGCAAGTATGGTGTTCTAGGCGCAGCTGAAGGTTATATCCGGGGTTACTGGAGTACCAGTCATTTGGTCGAATTGATTCAAATTTTGGCACGTAACCGAGATCTTTTGGATCAATTAAATCAAAATATTATTGCTCAGGCGAGCCAATTTTTCTTAAAAGCTTGGTATAAAAAGCGTAAAAACTCAATCGAAGGGAGTCGTAAAAATATAGCAGATCATTATGACTTGAGTAATGATTTCTTTAAATTATTTCTTGATTCATCAATGATGTATTCCAGCGCTGTGTTTAAAGACACTGAAATGACTTTGGAACAAGCATCTGAATATAAAAAAGATTTAATTTGCCAAAAATTACAATTAAAACCTATGGATCATTTGGTTGAGATTGGAAGCGGGTGGGGTGGTTTTGCACTTTATGCTGCACAAAATTATGGCTGTAAAGTGACGACGATTACCATTTCACAAGCGCAATATGATGAAGCCGTAACCCGTATTGAAGCAGCAGGTTTGGCGCATCGGGTAGAGGTACAATTAAAAGATTATCGCTTACTTGAAGGGAAATTCGACAAATTGGTTTCTATTGAAATGATTGAGGCGGTAGGGGAACAATATTTATCCACCTATTTTAAACAGTGCCGTCATTTGTTGAAACCAAAAGGATTGGGACTCATTCAAGCCATTACTATCGAAGATGCACGTTATAAAAAAGCTTTAAACACTGTCGATTATATTAAACGCTATATTTTTCCTGGTAGCTTTATTCCATGTATCAGCGTATTAACGCATACGGCATCAGAGCAAAAATTGCGTTTAAAACATTTAGAGGATATTGGTCAAAGTTATGCTCAAACATTGCACCTTTGGCGGAAGAATTTTTTAGCCGCCCGTGAACAAATTCTTGAACTTGGATTTGATGAAAATTTTATTCGGATGTGGGATTTCTACTTATGTTATTGCGAAGGAGGATTCAAAGAAGGGGTGATCAGTAATGTACATATGTTGTTTGAAGCCAGCACTTATTAAGCTTTAAGCATTCATTGATATCTCAAGGAGTAAACAGAATGTTGTTGAAATTGTTTTTACTCGATGTCGTGATTATGCTGATCAGTTGGCTCATCGTAACCTATAACAAACGTGCTGGTTTAGTCGATGTTGCCTGGAGTTTCTGTATAGCAGTAAATGTTATTTGTGCTGCTTTTTTGCTGGATATTGCTCCATTGAGTGTACGTATCTTTGTCGGGCTTTCAAGCAGTATCTGGTTTCTTCGTTTGACATGGCATTTATTTCGCCGTTACTGGCATGAAACAGAAGAAGACCGCCGCTATGCCAATATGCGCCGTGCGATGGGACAATTGAAACACTGGGGTTTCTTGGCATTTTTTATGTTTCAAGCGGTACTGGCGCTTTTGTTTTCTTATCCGATGCTGGCGTTATTCAGCTCCCCAGTAACACAGTGGAAAGAATGGATTTATTGGGCAATCACTGCGGCTGCTCTCATAATGTTGCTGGCTTTTACTGGTGAAAGCACTGCTGATCAACAGCTATATCGTTTTAAACAGAATCCAAATAATCAAGGTCAGACCATGGATCAAGGTTTATGGAAATATTCACGTCATCCGAATTATTTTTTTGAATGGTTACATTGGTTTGCCTATCCAATTTTAGGTTTGGCAGCAGGACTTTATCTGCTATGGATTTATCCGTTGCTGATGTGGCTGTTTTTATATTACATCACTGGTATTCCATTTAGCGAACAACAGGCATTACGTCATCGTGGTCAAAATTACCAAGATTATCAACAGCGAACGTCAATGTTTATTCCGCGGCAACCAAAAGAGTAGATCACAACATGGATTATATTATTCAACAGTCTTTAAAGCTGGTCGAAAGTGGACTGATTCCAGATCAGGCTATACGTGCGGCGATAAGAAGCTTAAGTAAAAAGCGTTTAACTCAAGAAGGGCGCTATGATCCTGAATTGGGTAGTCAGCGTTATATGGATGTTGTGAACATGCTTAAACGCAGTGACATTGCAATTGAAACTGATAAAGCGAACCAACAGCATTATGAACTGCCTACTGAGTTTTTTCAGGCTGTATTAGGAAAGCACTTAAAATATAGTGCCAGTCTATTTACCGATGCTGAAACCAGTTTAGATGAAGCGGAAGCGTTGGCCTTGGCATGTTATTGCGAGCGAGCAAAATTAAAAGATGGTCAACACATTCTGGAAGTTGGCTGTGGTTGGGGATCTTTAAGTCTATGGATGGCTGAGCAATACCCAAATGCTTCCATCACAGTGGTATCAAACTCAGCAACACAACGCGCTTATATACAGGAACAAGCCAGATTACGACAGTACAATCATTTGAAAGTCATCACCTGCGATGTGAATGTATTAGAACTTGAAGCGGGTGTATATGATCGTGTGGTATCGGTGGAAATGTTTGAACATGTGCGCAATTACCAAAAATTATTTGAAAAAATAAATCTCTGGCTTAAACCTGATGGACTATTGTGGTGCCATATTTTCTGTCATCGGTTTTTACATTATCCATTTGAAATTAAAAATGAATATGATTGGATGTCGAAATACTTTTTTAGTGGAGGACTCATGCCATCTGCATCAACTTTCTTACATTTTCAAGATCATTTGCAATTAGAACAGCATTGGCAATGGTCTGGTAAACAATATGAGAGAACAGCAAATGCCTGGCTTGAAAATATGGACCGACAGCATCGAAGTCTAAAACCATTGTTTGAACAAACCTATGGTAAAGATGCAGCAATTTGGTGGCAACGCTGGCGAATCTTTTTTATGGCTTGCGCTGAACTTTTTGGTTTTGACCAAGGACAAGAATGGATTATCGGTCATTTTTTGTTCCACAAGAAAGCCGTATAATTTAAATTGAAAGTGCAGTTCAGCCGGCGACACAAGGGATATATTTATGCTGAGGCTATTTAAGGGCAACCGTGCTCATCCCTTGGGTGAAGTGTTTAATCGATATTACTGGTTGCAAATTGGACTGATTGCTTTATCGATCGTGGTGGGTATTACCTGTAGTGCGTGGGTGATTAAAGGCACATTATTGAAAACTGCCCTTGAACAGGAAATGGAGCATTATTGGATGCGTGTAGCGCGTAATCCAAATGCGGATTTGCCCGATACTAAAAATCTATATGGATATCGCTGGACTCAGGTAGCGCCGATCACTTTTCAGAATCTGCATTTAACACCAGGCGTGGGACGTCATTTTGTTGATGGTAAAGAGCGTATGACTGTTTATGGTGAGCGTAACGGACAGCATGTGCTTTTGGTTTTTGGTGAAAGTAATGTCAATAAACTGATCTGGCTGTTTGGTTTGGCACCGCTCATGTTCAGTTTATTTGTACTGTACAGCGTGCTTTGGTGGTGGAACCGTCGTGCACGTCGTTATTTTTCTCCAATCACTCGACTTGCGAATGCCTTAGAAAATATTGACTGGGAACACCAGAACAAGGGAGCATCACCCTTTAAGGATATCGGTACTGATGCGAATATGGAAGCAGAATATTTAAAACAGGCGTTAGAGAAATATCATCAAGTTTTAACTGAATTTATTCATCGTGAACGTGAATTCAGTCGTGATGTCAGTCATGAACTACGGACACCTTTAACTGTCCTGAAAGGGAATGTCCAGCTTTGCCAAGCTCGTTATGGAGATAATAAAGTCTTTGTTCGTTTGAGCAATACAATAGAAGATATGCAGTTATTGGTTGATACATTATTGGCAATTGCGCGCAATACAACCAATACACTGACTCCAGAACAGAGTTCAATATTCAAGATATTACAAGAACTACAAACTGATCTTGAAGGAGTGGGACAAGTGAAAGGAATACAAATCAATCTTTATCAGGAGATAGAAGATCAGACACGACAGTTGTATCCCTCTATGACAAAAATGGTTTTTGGCAATATTTTACGTAATGCCCTCAATTATTCCCAAGGATCAGAAATCGATATCATCCTACAAAAAAACAAAGTTCTAATTGCTGATAACGGGATAGGTATTGATTTACCCAACGAAATTAAAGTACAGGATTTATCTAGTCCTCAATTGAGATTGCAAACAAAAGGCTATGGCATTGGACTGCAACTGGTGCAGAAGCTGTGTAGACAGCTTGGCTGGCGTGTAGAGTTATTTGATCGCCTGTATTATTTGAGTGTTCATAATAATACTGCTTTAGTACCTTCCACAGGATTGGTTGTTGTGGTGTATCTTAATTAAACGAATCAGGTTCAAGAGAAACTTTTAATCCTACTCCGGATACTGTATGGATCAATTTTTGATTAAAAGGCTTATCCACCATTTTTCGCAGATTATAAATATGGCTGCGTAGTGCATCACTTTCAGGTTCTGCATCTCCCCAGAGTTCTATTATAATTTCTTGTTTGGTCATCACCTTGGGTGAATTTCTCATCAATAATTTTAATAATTTAAATTGAATAGGTGGAAGTTCTATACTTTTCCCGGCACGCTGAATCGTTTGCTGTGAACTATCCAGTATAAGATCATGGATTTGTAATTTGCTATTTGAAACCTCTCCTGTAGATCTTTTGATTAATGCCCGAACACGCATAACCAGTTCATTGAAGTCGAAAGGTTTAATCAAATAATCATCAGTTCCTGAAGAAAACCCTTTAATTTTGTCATCTAAGGTGTCACGCGCTGTAAGCATGAGCACGGGAATATCTATCCCTTGTTCTGTTCTTAACCACTGACAAAGATCATAGCCAGATCCATCAGGTAAATTGATGTCCAATAAAAGAATATGATAAGGATTATTTTTCAATAAATTTCGTGCTGTAAATAAATTGCGTGCATGGTCAATGACAAAACCATGAGCTTCTAAAAACTCACAGAGTGTAGAGGCTAATTCGTAATGGTCTTCCACCATAAGAATAAAATATTTTGTCATGACAATAACTTTATGTTGTTAATTCAGGAGTTGCTGTTTCAATTTAACACTAAACGGCTCAGAACCTAACCAAATTCTGAAATATTGGTTGGCATTTTGGTTTTGAATATGACCTAATATTTTTCCATTGAGTGAAAGCGTTAATGTTTGCGATGAATGAACATAACTTAATGTGTATACATCGCCATTCTTTACCGGTTTATAGAGTTGGGTAATTTGGTTAAGAATAGATATGGCTTTAAAATCAGAGATGTTTTTGTTTAAAAAGTGGGTAGCTGCGCGCTTAAATGCCCATTCAGGAATATTCTGGCTGTATGAAAAATTCATTTGAATACTTTGGTTTTCCCAGTTCTGTTTACATGACTCTGCAAAGTAGCTTACCTGACCAATCTGTTTGGTACCGACTAAAATGGCACCATTTCCACATTGTCTTGTAGGCGCAGCTTGAGCACCGCAAATGCTGAGGGATATACCTGCCGCAGACATAATCAATATGGTGATTTTTTGAATGTTAGTGCCCATGAATATAAGCCTCCGAAATAAGGTAATTGGCGAAACAATCCATTTGCAGGATCCCAAAAGTCTTGTTGGAAAATAATTTGCTGATCTTTATTCACTTTAATTTCGCTGATGCCATATGACGCCATTCTTTTATTCACGCCAAAAAATTTAAAATCATAAGCCATATACCAATGAATATAGGCTGAATCCTGATGGTGGGTAGTGTTTAATAATCTGACGCTTGCATTGCTGACTCGCTTGTTCATGCCTTTAAAATGTTGAATCAAATTTTGCCGTGATGAAAATTGGGAAAGTGTGTCATTGATATAGAGTTGATCTGCGTATAATGAACTTGCCTTACTGACGAATTCAGGTGTACCCAAAGTATTGAAGACGGATGTAAAACGCGTTCCAATATCCAATGCTTGAGTATCATTCAATGTAATACCGATTAGATGATCTCTAGCCTTGGCATAATCTGAGGAATAACTTGGAATACTTTTACACCCAGATACACAGAGTAATGTGAATATGGAGGCAAATATTTTTTTTGAGTTTTTCACGATCATTATCCATTTTTAAGCATATTGACCACTGTAGATAAACACGTGTGAAAGAGGTGTGAAGTTAGATGGAAAAGATATGCTGTCATCTATTCATTTCTAGCTGTATTTTGGTTAGCATGAATCATGGAACAGGCATCTTATCAAAAGTAAAAAACAATCATATCTTTCTCATTTCTGGTGTTTTCTGGAGCTTCACCCGGTGTAAGAACTTCACCAATAAAATATAGCTGCCTGTAACATTCAACTTCGGTCTTTAAATTTTAACTTTTGAAATAATTCTTATCTCGCAATAAAATTTTTTTCAATGAGATTGTAAAACTGAATTGGATATAAGACGGATATGATTATTGGCAAATCACAATATTTTTAATTTATTGGGGATTTTTAATGGAGTTTAATAAGAGGTTTAGATAAATAAAAACAACTCATAAATGGTGATTCATTTTAAGTTATTTATAAAATAGTTCGTAAAAAGATCTAATAAATAATTAGCTCTAAAAAAACGAATTTTTACAATAGTTTATAAAAATTACAGTGCTATACAGATATATTTCTTTTTATAAACAAATTTCAACAATATATTTTTTATCCCTAAATAATAATGAAGTTTAATTCAATTAACTGTATGGATATTGAGTCATGAATACTAAAGTAAATAATAATATTTTTGATGAATTAAGAAAAAGTCACGATAAGCAAAGAAAGTATTCCGAACAACTTATTCAAACCTCTGGAGATACTGAAGAAAGAAGAAGCTTGTTTGATGCATTGAAAAATGAACTTTTTGCCCATGCAGTTGCTGAAGATCGATATTTTTATATTCCTTTAATGATGACAGATCCTGGTTTGAATATTACGCGACATGCACTTTCTGAACATCATGAAATGGATGAATTGTTAGAGCAACTCACTGAGACAAAATTCAGTCATCCAGGTTGGCTAACCACGGCAAAAAAACTTTCAGAAATTATTCATCATCATTTAAAAGAAGAAGAGCATAGTTTTTTTCAGCAGGCGGGTAAAATATTAGACGAAAACGAGAAAAAAGGTTTGGCTAAGCAATACGCTGCTGAATATCAAAAGTATCTAAATAAAGATAAAGATAGTCTGGTTTAACAGGGCTATCTTGATCGAGTGCTTAAAGCGCAACTTGCTTTGAGAGCATGCGATCTGGGGTTGATGACAAATTTAGCTGATGTACCATGGATATATCGCTATTTTAGGTTGGCAACCCCATTACAGCAGAAGTGATGGAATGAGCGTTCTAACGGGTGCTTTTTAGTGGTGATTTAACGATACAGATTTCAATTATCTAAAATTTTTTATTTCCATCATTGATGTTATCCTGCCTGAATTGAATGTTAATTTGTTTAAAAATTGTGTAGTAAAGAGAAACACTGATTGAGATGTTAAAAATAAAATGTATAAGATAGATTAACTGTTCTTTAAAATGAAAGAATCAATCGCACGGATGTCAGCTTATGGCGAATAAAAATAATCAGCCTTTAGCATCATCACAACTTCTTGACTTGAGTGAGTTGGTTGGTTGTGAAGAATGTGATGCGATTTATCGTAAAGTTGACTTGTTGGTGAATGAGCGTGCTTATTGCACCTGTTGCGGTGCTGAGTTGTATCGACGTAGCCGACCTTTGTCATCACTGCTTGCCTTGGTAATTACAGCACTGATTATATTTGTCATTGCCAACAGTTTTCCTATCGTAATTGTGGAGTTACAGGGCAATACTTCACAAACCACGCTGATAGGAGCGGCATGGACGATGTTTCATATTGAACGTCCTTTTGTCGGGGCACTGATTCTGATGACTACATTTGTTGTTCCTCTGATTGAATTGTTATTGCTGAGTTATGTTTTAAGCTGTGTTGGACTGTTTAAATACAGACCTCGCCATCTCAGATTGGCTATGAAAACTTTATTTTTATTTCGAACATGGGGGATGGTGGAAGTCTTTTTAATTGGTGTATTGGTCACCTTGGTCAAATTGGTCGGTATGGTGACCGTCATTCCGGGTATTGCACTTTGGGCATTTACGATTTTAAGCATTCTGTTGGTTTATATTGCTTCGGTAAAGATTAAAGATCTTTGGGATGAAGTCGATCGGAGCTTAGCATGACGCAAAGACATCACCATGATACTGAGAATTCATGGTTAGAACATCTTTCTGATGTCGATTTACAGTCCAAAAACTATGTGCGGGCAAAAGATGTCGGATTCATCCAATGCCATTGCTGTGGTTTATTAAATTTTGCTGGTTCCAGCAGGGATACACATGCAGAGCTAAAGTGTTCGAGGTGCAAAAGTGGATTACACTCGCGTAAACCGCAAAGCTTAAACCGAACGTTTGCTTTAGTGATTGCCGCAGCAATTTTATATATTCCAGCCAATGTAATGCCGATGACAGTCACGGATTCTTTATTGGGCCGTCAGCAAGATACGATCATCAGTGGAGTCATCTACTTTTGGCAAAATGGGGATTATCTGGTGTCCGTAGTCATTTTCATGGCAAGCATTTTTATCCCAATTTTAAAATTATTAATTTTGATTTTTCTCTTGATTGCCGTGTATATGCAATCATCTTCAAGGTGGCATTTTTCACCCGAACATTGTGCACTGCTATATCGGATTGTTGAATTTATCGGTCGTTGGTCGATGATTGATGTGTTTGTTGTCGCTTTATTGACCGCTCTTATTCAAATTCAATCTTTAGCAACGATCTTGGCCGGACCTGGAGCTGTTGCTTTTGGTGCAGTCGTTGTACTCACCATGTTTGCCTCACTGAGCTTTGATCCAAGATTGATTTGGGACAATTATTTCAAGGCTCACAAGTTGAATTCCCAGCAACCCCAACAGATGAACACAACCGTTATTCATCAATTTAAAAGTTAAAACGAAATCATATCCTCATGATTAAATGCTAAAAGAATGATCACTATGCCAGACAATACACCAAACAAGCAAGATTCTACACCCAGCCCAAGTGAGACCACGGAGAATGGTGTATTTCTCGCCGAACCTGAAAAGAAAAAGGCGCGCTGGCGACCTGCGTTGATTTGGCTAGTTCCTTTCGTTGCACTCCTGATTGCATTGTCACTTGCTGCGAAAGCCATACTGGATACAGGTCCAAGTATTGAAGTGTCCTTTCGTACCGCAGAAGGTTTGGTGGCAGGTAAAACCACGGTACGTTATAAACAAGTGGATATCGGCTTAGTTCGTCAAATCGATCTTTCTGATGATCGTTCGCATGTGATTGCGAAAATTGAATTACGCAAAGATGCCAGTAATTTTGCTGCTAAGGATTCACGTTTTTGGGTGGTTAGACCACGGGTAGGTACAGGGGGAATTTCCGGGATTGATACATTACTGTCGGGTGCTTACATTGAAGTGGATGGCGGCAAGGCAGAGCAAAAACAGGAAACTTTCACCGGGCTTGAAGTTCCCCCTGTTGTCGCTTCTGATATTCCGGGGAAAGTTTTTTTCTTAAAAGCACAGGATTTAGGTTCTTTGGATATAGGTGCACCAATTTACTATCGTAAAATCAACGTGGGACAAATCACTGCTTACAAATTAGCAAATGATGGGAAAAGTGTTGAATTACAGACTTTTATTCAGTCTCCCTATGATAAGTTTGTAACTACGGATGCGCGTTTTTGGCAAGCAAGTGGGGTAGATGTTTCTTTAAATGCATCGGGCTTTAACTTAGATACTCAATCTCTTGCCAGTATTGTTGCAGGAGGGATTGCATTCGGTTATCCAGAAAATTCAGCAGGAAGTATTGCACCGAATCACAGTTATTTTACCTTATCAGAGTCTCGTAAAGAAGCGATGAAAGAACCCGATGGTAAGCCTCGTCCGATTATCATGTATTTTGATCATTCATTACGAGGTCTAACAGCTGGCGCGCCTATTGACTTTATGGGCATCGAAATCGGCAATGTGAAAGCCATTAATGTTGAGTTTGATCCATCTTATACCCAATTAATGATGCGTGTAGATGCGACTATTTATCCATCTCGACTGGCTCATGGTAAAGAGCTTGATCCTGATGGTGAAATTTTCAAAAACTTTATTGCAAATGGCTGGCGTGCACAGATGCGTACAGGAAATTTGCTAACAGGTCAAAATTATATTGCCTTTGATAAGTTTCCAAAAGCCAAGCCGGCTACTTTGAAAATGCGTGCGGATGGACGTGCTGAAGTTCCAACAACAGCAACAGAATTAAGTGGTTTACAGGCTCAAGTGTCACAAATTGCGGATAAACTGAGTAAGTTTCCACTGGATGAAATCGGACAGGATGTACGTAAAACATTCAGCAATATGAATAAGACTATTGAATCGACAGATAAACTTGTGAAACAGTTGGATGATAAGGTTGCACCAAACTTACAAGCAACATTGAATGATGTCCGTAAGACAATGCGATCCAGTGAATCGATTTTATCCAGTGATGCACCGATGCAGCAGGATGTGCGTAAAGCTTTGCAGCAAATGACTAGAGCTGCTGCTTCATTACAGTTAATGGCTGATTATATTGAACAACATCCTGAATCATTGATTCGTGGTAAAAAAGCAGAGGCTAATAAATGAAAAAAATAGATAAAAAATTATTCCATACTGCTTTCATTGTAAGAGGTACTGGCGTTTTATTCGCTGCAATATTTTTGTCGGCATGTTCAAGCTCACCAGTACCGAACTACTATAGTTTAACCGCTCAAGTATCTCCCTTAGCCAACTCAAAGGTGACTGTCATTGAGGTCTTGCCTGTAGGATTGCCTGATCGCATCAACCGTGCGCCCATTGTGATTCAAGATGTTACGGGAAAATCACAAATTTTAGACAACGAACGCTGGACTTCAACTTTAGGGACAGAACTGCGCGATAATTTATCTGCGGGTCTGCAACAAAAGCTGGGTGCAGTTGATCGTTACAATAGCGGTATGGTTGGGGGAAAAATTTCTTATCGTATTGCCACTGATTTTTCACGTTTTGACATAGTTAATTCCACAAATCAGGCGAATGAGAAAGTCGAAGTGTCTGTTGCCTGGATTGTGAAACGCAATGATCCTACTATTACTTTGGATCAAAATTCTAACCAAAATCAGCAATTGGCATGCCGTATGAGTTTTAATCAAGCGATAGCAAGCAACAATAAGCAGATGCAGCAAGTTGTCAGTACAGCCAACAGCGCTTTAAATCGCGTTGTTGATGCTGTGGCGCTTTCGATCATATCCCTAGATGCAAACAAATCAGCTCGTATTGATGGTGTGACTTGTACTTAGTCTTGCTAAACACGTAAAGAGAACTGATCTTTGGATTATTGGAGTTTGTCGGTTGATTTTAAGTCGAGATGCAATAGCCTATATAGGCTTTGAATTGATTGAGACAATCCAATCATCGGATATCGGAAATATTATGTCGGTATATATTCGTGATCCAGATGAAAATTTAATAGAAATTTCAAATTATCTAACTGAATAAAAAAGACCCTAAAAAATAGGTGTGCTGGCGCGATCCCCATCGACATTCTAATATGGCAATCGCTTGTTTAGAAGCAAGAAATATTTTCAATTAAAGAAATTGGAAGAGATATGCAAAAAATAATAAGCACTGCTAGACACAGCTTCGTGCTTCGTAAAGCAAGGGCTGAGGATTTATCTGAGGTGTTGGATATCTTTGATGACGTTGTGGCATGGTTGGTTTCTATTGGAAATACCCAACAATGGGGAGTAGAACCGTGGTCTACCTCAGCCAGACAGATCGCTCGCGTCACAGAAACACTTGCCTTGCCTGATGCCTGGGTTGTTGAAACACAAAGCGGTAGAATATGTGCAGCAATTGTTATGGGTGATGCTATGTCTTATGTTCCATCCGCAGCTCAGCCAGAATGTTATATACGTTTACTTATCGTAAGACGGGACCAACAGTATAAAGGAATAGGACGTCAATTATTGGCTTTTGCTGATCAGCTAGCGAAAGAGAAGGGGATCCATCATCTTCGACTGGACTGTTATGCGGGGGGTAATGGAAATCTAGTCAAATTCTATGAATCTTGTGGTTATCGATCCACATTGAGTTTTCAGGATGAGGGATGGCATGGGCAAGTGTTAGAGCGCGATTTATAATAAAAGTATCGGTGTGAATAAATCCGCTTAGACATTTTCAAGATCTTTGGTCAAAAGCAAGCTGCTGTTCTTCCAGATCGAAATGTGCTTGTGTTTCGGATATTGCTGATCAGGGCTTCTCTCAATTTCGATTTATTGATTTAAAAGAAATGAGTAAATTTTTTAAAAAAAACAATCAAGTATGCTCTATGATTGCTTGTTTTTGTAAATATTCCCCCCATTTTCAACATCAAACAGCGCTTTACTCCCAATTTTCAAAAAGGTAAATCAACTTTCTGAATTTAATAGATTCGGCTGATTCGGGACTTATCGGGCTTTTGCGATTTGTGTAAAAAGCGCTGAATTAAATCGACAGTTATAACAAATCTTACAACAATGCACCTAAACAAGTAACAAGAAGGTGCCTAAACGAGTACACCCAGATGCCAATTTTTTGTTAGCTTAAAAACATACATATTGGTGGAGTAAGAAATGTCAAAAAAAGTACTATTTATCACTTCAAACTCTGGTGTAGAGCATGATGAACTTAAAAAGCCATTAGACTTTATAAATGGTCAAGGAATTGAATGTATTCATGCTGCAATTGAATTAAAAGAGGTGCAGACCGTTCTGCATGATGAGGAAAAATCTGCATCTTATACACCTAATGCAACTTTAGAAAAACTGGACCCGAATGATTACGATCTACTGGTTATTCCAGGTGGAACGGTGAATGCGGATCAATTAAGAATTGATGAAAATGCGATAAAAATTATCCAATCATTTACAGACAGTAGAAAAACCATTGCCGCAATATGTCATGGTCCTTGGACACTTATCAATGCGGATCGAATAAGAGACAAAAATTTAACTTCATACAAAAGTATACGTTTAGATCTAGAGAATGCGGGTGCGAATTGGATGGATGAGCAAGTACATCGCTGTAGTACGGGGGGCTGGGTATTGATCACTTCACGTAATCCTGATGATATTCCTGCTTTTAATCAGGCTATATTAAAAGAACTCGAATAATTTATTGATAGTTTAATACGTTTAAAAATTTGGGTCTCTTGTCTTGATTTTATCAAGGTTGGAGACTCAGTTTTTAAGAGCCAGATGCTTGTGATAATTTTTATGCATGACGGTATACTGTAAAGCCCATGATTATTTGTCACTGTGGTGCCCACCAAGATCAAAATCAGTTGGCATTTTACATCTAAAATGAAAACATCTCTCCGGTTTAAACTGTGAAACAGTTGATCATACTGGATTTGCTTAAAAGTAAATTGAAGTATCTAGGATTGATCAATCCAGTCGAAAAATGGAATGAATGAAATTCTGTTGTGGATCTGGATTTTCAAAATCATGAATGGCAGTTGTGCCGCAGAACTTCATATTTTTGCTCGCTTTAACAGTCAATCATGTAACAGTTGTGCTTGGTAGCGTTGACTCATTTCTATATAAAAGGCACTCAATATCCATTCATGAAGAATCTTCAAAATTCATAAGGCAGACAGGTTTAAAAGGTAAAATCTTTACCATATAGACTCCAACAGTAAAAGGCATAGGCAAATTTCCCAACTTGCAATAAGGTCATAACTTTCATTGAGAAAGTAGAAAATGTGTTTAAGCGACCACAGGCTGAAATAACGGAAAATTTATAATTTGCATTCAATGAGCTATTGCAAAAAGACACGGCTAAACCGATGATTAAAACAGTTAGGAGATTAACAATCACAGTTTTGAAACGAAAATTTTCAAATGGTGTGTTCAATTCAGAACTTATTGCCTAACGTGAACATGCGCCTAAAATAGATCAGATCGCGATAGTTAAAAGTAACACAGACATGCTTCTGCTCTATGTGTTGTAGAAGAAAATAGCGAGAGATATAGAGCTTGATTAACATAGACCAAGTACTTTAGGTCTTCTTTAAAAAAATCGGAGTGCAGAAATACGCAAGCTGCTTAAAGGGAGACGTGGTTATCATGAGCATGAACTGGCAATTTATAAAAAGGTGGATAACCACTCATTAAATTATGACTTTACAATAATTTAAAAAAATAAGCATGTGGATGGTGTCTTGAAAATAAAAAAATTAAAAGGATTGAAGATTAATTTTTTTACTTGAGATTCATATAGTGAGACATTGACTCATTTGGAGTCTTGATGTTTTTGATTAAGATTATAATGTAGTGAGAATTTAAAAATTTAAGATTAAAGCTGATTTTAGTAATTGAACGCAGAGCTTAAAAGGGATTGAAAAATTAAATTACATATTTAAAAAGAATAAGAATACAAAGTTGAATCTGAATTAGGATATAGTTTGAATTATTTCAAATTTAGAGAATACGCTATTGTGTATCTATGAAATCGTACTTCAAGATGAGAAATTTCAATTACACAAGCTCGTAAAAGTTAAGGACACTATTTACGATTCCATTCAAAGAAAAGAATTATTCACGTGGTTTTGGATCTATGCTGAGACATCTGAATTTTTTTATTTTGATTTATGGGATCAATTGGATCATGCAAAAATAGGTCAATATATTAGTTATAAAAATTTTATTTTTAAAGTGGTGAGTGTTAATAATAACAAAAAAATAAATTATTCATAAATCATTATCTTTTATCATCATGATAAAACATTTAGTGAACATAAAGGAACTGTTTTGTTTAATGCATTGGAGGATATTTAAGGTTCAAATTTATTTAGGAATATCAACGTGGAAAATTTAAATCAAGATTATGAACAGATTAATACATTAATAAAAGATATTCGATTTGTAATGGTCACATTTATCACTGAAGAAGGGCATTTACATTCTATTCCCATGACTACGCAAGATACTGATTTTAATGGTATCGTATGGTTTATTGGTGCTAAAAATTCTGAATTAGTTAAAAATATCCCTGTTCGTCAGCAGGTCAATCTAGGCTATAGCCATATTGCAAATAATGATTACGTATCAATTAATGCTATTGCAGAGTGTGTAAATGATCCAGACATCCTTGAGCAATTATGGTCACCAGCCTATGAAGCATTTTTTGAGCAGGGGAAAAACGATCCCAACATTCAATTGATTCGTGTCGTATGTAATGGAGCACAATATTGGAAAGGGAATGGAAAGTTGGTGACCCTATTCAAACTGGCCAAAGCTTCTCTTACAGGGGAAACTGAGCAACTTGGTAGCAGCCAGTCTGTAAAGCTTTAAATAATGGCTAAACTAGACGAACATATGTTCGTCTAGTTAAAGTTTAGAGAAATGACGACACACCGCGTTGATTTAACCCGACCTTTTTACGTAGTCGAGTTTGCTTTTCACTGAGCAGCTCTTTTAAGAAGCTATCTAAATTAGCTTCATTGAGCGCAGTTGGAGTGAACAATTCATATCCCATTTGATTGAAAAATATATCAATTTTCGAACACTTCTGAACATACTTCATCGACCAATTCTTAAAGTGAATTCTGTCAATTTCCTTGATTTTGAATTCAACAATATCGTGATGCCGAATGTCATTTTTTATCTGCTGAAATAATGTTTGAACGATCGCTTTATCCCCTTCAAGACACTGAAAGAAATAATTATTGGCATAATACAAAACGCCGAAAATTTGATTGCTCGTATTGAATTCCCTAGCAGTGTTTAAGATATCATTGAGATCTTCAAGTAAATCAGAAGTCAATTGATTGCGAGTACTCGCATAACACAATCGAATTAACATATGCGCTGTCTCAAGACATTTTGGGCATAAACGACTCGATCACTCATTGGCATCAAAGTTATAAGGTTCAACATCATACTCTCCAGCCAAAAGATTAATAAAAGAGGGAATCGTCTCACTCGAAAGCAGAAAGGGATTAAAATCATCACGATGATTTTCTAGAAAAAAGTCTCCAAGCCTTTTGTTGACAGGAGCAAATTTCATATTCCAGTTTTTGAATAATCCAACCTCACATTTTTCATAGTATAAAATTTCACAATTCTGGTGACGTTGGTCTTTCAAAATCTGATTGTAAAAAAGATCGTCTACTTTACTTTTACGTCCTTCTAAACATTGAACAAAATATCCATGTCCATAATAAAGAACGCCTGTAATTTCATTACGAGAATTAAAATCTACGGCTGAATTCAAGATTTCTATGAGATCGTTCTTCACGTCTGGATGAACACTCGTAGCTTTACTTGCATATAAAACTCTGACAAATTCCATTGGAAGGTTTCCACGATAAAAATTACTTCAAACTAGGTGCTAACGCTTTAATTTTATTAATAAGCTTTATGTTTTCACATAGAAAGATTAGTAATGATGATTACCATACAGGGTTCGTGAAATGAAAGCGAATAGATTAGTAGAAATTATAAAAAAATATGAAATGTAACGTTTTTTTATTGCTGTTTGAGTGATTTGTTAAAGCAGGTGGTTGGATATTTGTTTTGTTAAAAATAAGCATATGAAAGTAAAAGAAAATATCAAAATATAATTAAAAATAATTGGTTAAAAAGTATACAATTGTAAGAAATTTCTCACAATCATGTAAGCTATGGATTATACCGTCTGATTTTCATTTATTTATACTGCCTACATACACCACAAGTGTTCATTATTATAAAGCTGCATAATTATTTAAGCTGTTTGTCGCTAACACTTAAATTAAAAAAAGCATTTATTAAATTAATGGACATAATAAAAATTGTTGTGTATTGGGGTAGCCCTCCTCCTTAGCCGGTTTACTAGGGAGGAGGGGTTTTTCTAAGGTTTAAAATATGAGGGAATGAAATGTTAATTTTAAAAAATTTATTTATTTTTGTTGTCTCAATATTCGCTATTTCATTGCTTATTATTATTTTTGATAAATTGGGAATGAATAAATATGTAAATTTATTTACAGCAGCTTTACTTTATGGCGCATTTATTACCATTTATTTTCAAAAAATATTTTTAAGCCTGTCTTTCTTTTTTGGGTTTTATACCCTGTTGTTCATGATTAGTTATTCAATTGAAGTGCTAATCATGCTATTCATTTCATGTGCTGTATTATTCTCAATTAAGATCGTCATGCCGAAATTGAAAAATACAGAGATCGATCACATTTTTAGTTTTAGCAGATTATATAAAAAGTAATTTTTGAAAATTATTTTTTATATAAAAGTATTAAAGAATTGTATGCTGATATAACCAGATATTGGCACTCCACTTCTTTAAATATTAATTTCAAAGTAAAAGATTAATTTATGGAGTAATGCATATGTTTCGTTGGGCAATAATTTTCGCAGTGATTGCACTTGTGGCAAGTTTACTTGGATTTGGTGGTGTAGCAGGGCTTTCTAAAGATTTTGCAGTTATTCTTTTAGTTGTTGCTGTCATCCTCGCCATTGTTGGCTTTATTTCTAGAGGAAAAATGTAGAGTGCACATTTGAATTTCAATAGAGTCTAGTTGGCTCTATTGGCTATTTGAATGGATGCTAAAAAATTATTGAATATTACATATTGGGTTTTTTATGAAAAATATTAACTATTTATATGTTTTAGAACAGATTTATAACTTTCTGTTGCTTACACCTGATTTCAAAACGAAGACTAATTTTGAAAAAGTGGTTGAGTATTTCAAAGTGCTGAATCAAGGTGTAGATGATGACTTTATTTTTGAAATTCCTGATAAAGTTATGGGGCAGTTTGGTAACAAGAAAATAATCAATATCATCAATGCGCCTGAGATTGATCATAAAAATAAATTTTTGGATTGGGTGGATCAGCAAATCAATTCATAAGCTTTATTTAAGATTTCAGAAAAAGATAACTGCTTAAAATTTTTAGTCAGTCAATTGTCGCATCAATCCTAAAAGCGCCATCTTAACCGAAAAATAAATTATTGGTCTCCAATACGCAACATCGCAAAAAATGCTGGAACAAATCAGTACGATAAGATCAGATTGTATATCATATGCCTAAATCCATTATCAAAACGTTGGGTGTAGAGAATACGAATTTTACACACGGCCTCTACAGGATTTTTTATAAATTTTAGTTATGAAGAAATATTGAAATCAAAGTTAATTTTTATTAATATCGCAGTCGCGATAGATTCTCATCTATCCTTTGGTGAAAAAAAGTTGGCAGCCCGGAAAGACGGGCACTAATTTTTTACTATGTTTACCGGTAAGGTTAGATCATCTTTAAAGTTAATTTTGATTTGATATCGTTCAGATCAGGCATCAAAAGATGGACATGACACTCATGTCTGATAAAAATACAATGTGTTGAAGTGATTTTATTTTTAGATGATCTAAATGTTTTGGCTTGAATACATCTATGTGTAGATTTGGGGGGGGCTTGATTTACATGCTATGATTTCGCCATTCGCAATAAAGGTTTTTGTTTTCGTGACTGCTCTCAAAATTCAAAAAGCTGCCTTGGAACGCTTTGCAAAGCAAGGGTTTAGTGCAACTTCCATGAACGAAATCGCAACAGATGTCGGTATAAAAAAGCCATCAATTTATGCACATTTTAAAAATAAAGATGATTTATATTTAAGTTTAATTCCCATTATGGTTGAGCATGAATTGAACTATGCAAGACAAATATTGACCGGTGGTGAGGAAGTATTTCAACAATTCAATATATATTTGAGTAGCATTGGTCAGCGATTTGACCAATCTTTTGATGTACAGTTTTGGGTCAATGCTTTACTGAATCCGCCAAAACATATCTATGCTGAGGTGATTGAACCCATGCATTTGTTTATGGAACATCTAGAGCAAATTTTTATGGATGCTTTGAAACAGCTACCTGAAAATCAATTGGATCATGTGACTTTGGCGCGGATGTATATGAGTTTCGTGGATGCCTTACAGAGTGAATTAATCTATGGCGGCAAGCACAAATATCAGCTTCGTTTAACGGCAATACTCAAGGTATTGGAGGTATTGAAAAACACCTGCAAATAAATAGGTGTTTTTCAATCCTTCAATCACATCGTTTTATCCTATTTACTTATTTCGTTTGCATAGAAGCTAAGCGCGGACATTAACAGACCGGACAGCAACAGGGTAAGAGGTAAAACTGAAATATGCTCAGGCATCAGACTGGCGATAAATCCAATCATTGCGCCTACGGCATATTGAATGAATCCCATAAATGACGATGCGACTCCAGTTAAATGACGCTCTGCCTGCTGCATTGCCAAAGCGGTCAAATTTCCAAATAAAAAGCCGGTTGACCAAATCGCAAAGCCCAAGGTCAGAATATACTCGATCAATGTCGGCTCTCTAAACAACGTACTGCTACATAACCACCCGGTGGCAACTAAAAAAATACACAGACCTAATTTTAATATTTTGTAGGCTGACCAACACCGATTCAGCAGCCAAATTGAAATTTGTCCTGTGAGGATAAAACACAAGGCGTTAAAAGCAAAAAGATAGCTGAAATGACTGGTATTGAGCTGATAATGTTGAATAAAAATATAGGGCGAATTGCTGATATAAAAGAAAAAGCCACCAAATAAAAAGCCACTTGCAAGGGTAAAGTAGAGATAGGCTTGGTTGGTACAGACACTACGATAACTGTTAAAAATATTTTTTAAATTCAGGGTTTGTCTTTTTTCAGGATCGCAAGTTTCTGGCAAGGATCGCATACTCCAAAGCAGTAGAACCGTGCCTAAGCCTGCTAAAGTATAAAATATGATCTGCCATGGATTATGTTGAATTAAATAGCTGCCAACAATGGGTGCGATTATAGGTGCCACCATCATGACCTGCATTAAAATTGAAAAATTCTTTGCGGCTTCTTTTTCATTACAAAGATCACTGATCACTGCACGTGGTGTGACCAAACCTGCTGCTGCACCAAGCGCCTGTAAAAAACGGGCTGTCAACAAAAGCGCTAATGAAGTTGCAAAGCTTGCAATCATTGATCCAATAATAAAAATCAATACACCAATCAATAAGGGTAATCTACGTCCAAATCGCTCTAATAAGGGACCATAAATACCTTGACCGATGGCTAAGCCAATTAAAAATATAGACAAGGTTTGCTGCATTTCACTCAGATTGACATTGAGGCTCTTTGCAATTTCAGGAAATGCGGGTAAATAAATATCAATGGCCAACGCGTCAAGCGCCGTCAGCATTGCAAGGAGAACAATAAGCGAAAAACCAATTTTTTGCTTGTGTAGAATTGGATTCATTGGTTTGATCTGTAAAATACCTAACGTTAGGTAGGTTAGTTAATTTTTTTTAGCTTTACAAGTCGAAATTTATCATTTATTGACAGGGGAGCAATTTTAGTTGTGTTGAAAAAGGGACGACTGATGATTTTTTATGGGATTGCTGAATTTTAAATGACTGAATTATGCTTGTCCAAGCCATAGTCTGTGCCATGAACTGCTGAGCGAAAGTTACTCATTTTTTATAGCTTCGCATGAATGCGATTGTACTCAGATGTAGGAAGATCCTAATACATTCAGGATCTTATCATTGGACAATGCTGAATTTGATTCAAGCTTATACAAGAAAACTCGTTGCACTAAGTCAGTAAAATACTCAATAGAACCAGAGTTAACAAAACGATATAACCGCGCTCATGAACCGTATTGGACAATTTACCAGACAAGTTAAGGGTTATTTTCATTCCAATCACGCCGCCGAGAATTAAACATATTAGTGCTGGATAATAGAAGTATCCCCAGAAATGTATTCCTAAGTGAGGTGGTTGTATCCATTGACTGATGATCAAGGTTAAGCAACCCGCGAGTGCAACAGGCATACTGAGTGGATTTGCCAGAGCGACAGCACGAGACATTTCTAAACCACAACGGCGAAATAACGGAACGGTCATGACACTTCCGCCAACACCGAGCGCAGCTGCAACGACACCAATGCATATGCCGCCCAGATGCTGTTCTTTTGAGTTTAATCCACGTTGAGAAATCTGCTGAGTTTGCTGTGATTTGAGTTGTCGTGACAGACAGTCAAGAATTGTAATGGATAAATAGGCTACAAATGCCCATTTTAAATAAAAGGCTGCGATATGGAGTGATATAAAAGTACCGATCACTGCACCCACCCCAATCCAATAGGCAATTGGAAAAAGATATCTTCTCTGTATATTGCCTCGTGTAAACTGTTGATATGAGGCAAGCCCAGAATTAATCACCATTAACAATAAGGAGGTTGCAACAGCACTCTTGAACGCCATGCCATATGCCAGTGAATCAGAGGCTTCATGAAAGTGAATGGTAGAATAGACTAATGGAACAACGACGAAACCACCTGCAAAACCAAATAATATGGTAAGTATGCCGCTCAGAATGCCAGCAGCCAGTAGAATAAAATAGAGTTCCATAACCAGAATCTTGAAAAATAATTCAGATTTTAGAGCTTTATAAAACAGGCAAGTTTGTTATATTCAGCTTTCAATTACTCAATTCAGACATGCAGATGAAGCAAATTTCTATTCACAGTATTGAACAGTTAGAACATAGAATCATTGCCATAGAAACTCAATACGCTGAATTTTATAGACTTGAACAACATAGCCATCAACGTGCTCAACTTCTGTATGGTGCAGAAGGGGTGATGCATGTTGAAACACCACAAGGCAATTGGATAATTCCACCTGAAAGAGCAGTATGGATTCCACCACAAGTTCCCCATCAGTTGACATTGTTCAATGTGAAAACATGTAGTATCTATATACGTCCTGACTGTTTACCTCGGATTTCAACGCAATGTGAGGTCTTGGCAGTTTCTCCATTGTTGCGACAGCTACTATTAAAGGCACCTCAACTTAGCCCACCTTTTTGCAAACGTGATGAATTGATTTTTGATTTGATCCTAAGCGAGCTTGAATTGTCTGAAGTGATCGATTTACATCTAGCCTTACCTGAAAACCAGGCGATGCTGAAGGTGTGTAGGGAATTTCTTCAGCACCCGAATATCCATTTTTCTCCTGAAGATTTTGCTGGGCAACTCTATCTCAGTGAACGTCATTTTAGTCGGCGATTTAAAAGTGAAACGGGGATGTCTTTTTCTAAATGGCGACAACATGCTTGCGTATTATTGAGTTTAGAGAGGCTGATTCGACAGCACTCAATCCAACAGATTGCCTATGATTTTGGTTTTAAAAATCCTGCGGCATTTAGCACCATGTTTCATCGTGTTTTAGGCATGAGTCCAAGTCGCTATATTCAGCGCGATAATTTTGTTGATTAAAACAGCCTGAGATTAAACCGAGATGCTTTGTTGGTGAGATTGAGTAAAATTGATCTTTTTCAGGTTTTTTTAAGCGATACAGGTCGATTTGAAGTGTTGGAAAATCAACTTTTCTGTTGAAAAATAAAAAAATAATCATTCATAAATTTTAAATTAAATAATAAGATTTTGAAAAATATAATTATTTTTTTTGGCATGATCAGTGCAATGGATTGGACATGAAATCTATATAAAGGAATGTTCATGTCAATTATTGCAGATCAAGTTGAAATTGAGAAAGAACAGCTCAAGCCCAATTTATCATTGATTTGGATTACTCGATGTCCAGTCCCTACAGCAACGGGGATCTCGTTAAAACGTGGGACTTTGAAAAAAAAGTTTGAACAACATGGTATCGATGTTGAAGTATTGCAAGATGCGAGCAAGGGTTTATCCATACATCATTTTGATCATCAATTACCTGCGTTGTTCCGGGAAGGGGGCAATGTTCCTGCACTTGCAGCACGTTCTGAGGGAGCACCGAGTCGTTTGATTGGTCTGACCTGGATTGATGAGTGGCAAGTCATTATTGTTCGTGCGGACTCGCAAATCAGTCAACCTCAACACTTGAAAAATGCAAGAGTTGCATTGCCAGAATATGCTGATACACGTGCAGGCAGCATTTTTAGAGCCATGTCTTTACAGGGTTTGCGTGGTGCACTTCAGTTAGCGAATTTAAAATTTAAAGATGTTGAATTTGTTGAGGTTCCAGAGCGAGTAGTATCAGAAAACAATCAAAATAGACGTGATGCAAGTTCTTATTGGTCTGGTTTGGATGCGCTGCTGACAGGTGATGTTGATGCGGTTTATGTGAAAGGTGCTTCTGCTGTTGAGGCTGCCAAAGCGCGTGGCTTAAAAGTGGGGATAGATTTAGATTCTTTTGAGGATGTGAGCAGCCGAGTAAACAATGGAACGCCACGTCCAATTACAGTTCATGAGGATTTACTGAAAGATCACTTTGATACTGTGGTGAATTTCCTTGAGGAATTATTTGATACCGCAGACTGGGCTGCTGAGCATTTAGATGATGTATTGAGCATTCTTGAAGATGAAACCATAGCGGGAGCTGAGAGTGTAGCGACTGCATATCGTAATGATTTCCATAAAGCGCTTCATCCGTCATTAAGTGCTGAACGCTTGGAGCTGCTTAAACAACAAAAAGATTTTCTTTGGCTACATGGCTTTTTAGAGCGTGATATTGATCTGGATGCTTGGGTGGATCATCGCCCGTTACAGGAAGTATTAAAACGACGTAAAAACAAGACATTTTAACAGTAGAGCACAGAATATGACTGCAATTGTTCAACATCCTTTTTCAACTGAAATAAATACTTTCATTGAAGAAAATCGTCAAAAGGCTGAATTTGCTTTTGAGGTTTTCCGCCGTACATCTACCATTACCGCAAATGGCACAGTGAACTTCGTTGAGCGAGGTCCTGAAAATACATTGGTGACCTTTAACTATGCTGGACCATGGTCACCAGAGCAAAAAAGCAAAATCTTGGTTGAGACTTTAGACGGTGAAGTACTCCTTGGACGAAAAAGTGCGGGGGGGAGATATAACAAACTATTTAAAGAACATGCTGACATTACGACGATTTCACATGTACATGCACCAAATTTAGGTGCGTGGGCACAAACTCATCGCACATTGCCGATTCGTTATGTGCCTGTACAGCGCTTCCATTTATTTAAAGAACTACCAATTTATATTGACCGCCGCCAGGCCGAAGTCGATTTCATTTTAGATCAATTGAAAGTGGACATTGAGTATCGTGCAATTTTAGAAGCCAATGGTGGTGCCACGGTATGGGGACGTCAAGGTTTGCAAGAAACTGCGGAGTTTATTTTGTTGCTTGAAGAAGGTGCCCAAATTCAATTATTGGCTGAACTGGTGGGTGGCAGTCGAGATTATGGTCAAGGCGTTTTACAGCAACAATGGAAAATGAGTGGTTTGACCGAAAAAGCAAAAAGCTTGGGTTTATTGCCACAAAATTAAGGTCAGTACATTTTTTAAACGCTGATTGAAAAAGACAGATAGAGATTATAGAAAATATGGCAGTAAAACTTTTATGGTATCTCACTTCTCCCGACGGTCCATATCCGTGGTTGGAAAATGGGCGTTGGGATACCGATTATGAACATTTAAAGCAAGTTGCAATCACCGCTGACCGTGTCGGTTTTTATGGCTCTTTGATGGGAACCAGTGAATATGAAACTTTGGCGGTAGCCGCCAGTTTAATACCATTTACTGAGCGCTTAAAGTTTTTAGTGGCTCAACATCCAGGTGAAGTTCAGCCTGCGGTTTTGGCAAAATATGCACAGACGTTTGATGCTTTTTCTCAAGGGCGTTTGTTGTTCAATGTTGTCAATGGGAATGACAAAGGATTAGCGGCACTCGGTATTCATTATCAGCATGATGAGCGTTATGACTTTAGTAAAGAATATTGGGCGGCATTTCAGCAAAACTATTTGGGAGATACGATGGGATTTGACGGGAAATTTATCAAAATTTCACCACGACAAGAAAGTGCATCACCGATGGGCCGATGGTATGGTCCAACACAGTCGAAAGGGGTTGAACTATGGGGAGCTGGAACGTCAGATAAAGGCGTTGAACATTCTGTAGAATTACTGGACGTGTATTTAAGCTTTGCCAATACACCGCCTGTACTGGGTGCAAAATTCAGCAAAGTCGCTGCAAAAGCAGCACAAGTGGGAAGGACATTGGAATTTGGGACGCGTCTACAAATCATTGTTCGTGAAACAGAAGAGGAAGCGTGGCAATACGCTCAGTCACTTCTGGACAAACTGGATGTCAACTATGCAATTGAAGCGGTAAAGCGTCAATTGCCTGCCGGTGAAAGTTTTGATGATTATCAAAGTGAACATCCGCAAGTACAAAAAAACTTAGCTCTGCTCAGACAAGGCATTTTACCGAGTGCTAAAGATTTTGAAATCTATCCGAATGTATGGACCGGTCCATCGCTGTTTGGTTTCGATATCTTGAATCCTGCAGCAGGAACAGCTTTGGTTGGAAGTGCTGAAAATGTCGCAGACCGTATTAAAGAATATGAACACTATGGAACATCAGCCTTTATTCTATCGGGCTTTCCGTTGATCAGTGAAGTTTATCGTGTTGCTGATTTACTCTTTCCTTTACTTGAATTGGACCATGGTTTTGAGTTGCCTCAACTGAAAAAACAACCTTCTGCATTAAATATTCGTGCAGGCAAAACAGTAGCTTAAGGGGGATAGGGTGACACAATATTCAGCTCGGCAATGCTTGCTCAAACATTGGCTTTCAATACTGATCATGCCATTTAGTACGCATAGGTTAAGCCAGCAATATCAATTTAATTCTTTCATTTTAATGGGTTGTCGCCTTATATCATGCTGTGGATATATTGATCGTAAACTGCACTTTAGGCACCTGTCGATCAATCAATTTTTAAAAAAAGCACAATTAAATCTGTACTCAAGTGCCTAAACCAGAAAGAGAGTAAATATGAGCAAAATTACGCGTCGAGAATTAATTAAACATACTGGTTTGGGATTAGGTGCAGTCGCGGCTGCAAGTTTGATTGGCTGTTCTCGTTCAGACTCACCTACACTCAGTGGGGATTTATCTTCGCCTCAAAATAATCAACCGAAAAAAGGGGGCGTAATTAAGATTGGGGTCATCAATGGTCATCAAGCCGGTAACTTGGATGCACACAAACCGATTGGCATGTCGAGTGCATTTCGTGGATGGCCTTTATATGCAAAACTGTGGGAATGGGGGCGTGATATTCAGCCAAAACTGGCTTTAGCCGAATTTGCTGAACCCAATGCAGATGGCACAAAATGGACCATCCGTTTAAAAAAAGGCTTGGAATTTCATCATGGAAAAACCATCACTGCTGATGATGTAATCTTTTCATTAAGACGTTTAACCGATCCTAAATTGGCATCCCCCTTTGCCGCTTATTTATATTCTTTACAGCGTGATGCGATTCAAAAGCGCGATGCGTACACCATTGAAATTCCCTTTGCTCCTGCCAAGGGATTGGTTGCTCTACCAGAAGCATGGATGAGCTGGGGGGGAATTGTACCCACAGATTATGATCCGATAAAAAATGTTGTGGGTGCAGGTCCCTATAGGCTTGAAAGTTTTACACCCGGGCAACGTTCTCGTTTTATACGCTTTGAGAATTATTGGAAAGCCCATCAACCCTATGCTGATGCGATCGAAATTATTGATTTTAAAGATCAAACTGGGCGTTTAGCCGCGCTGCAGTCTGGTCAAATTGATATTGCAACAGGGGTTCTTGCGGAACATTTACCATTGATTCAGCAGAATAAACAACTCAATGTCGTCGCTTCAGAAACCGATGCCTGGCAATCTTTCGACATGAATACAAGCAAAGCACCTTTTAATGATTTACGTGTGCGTCAGGCATTCCGTTTGATTGCGAATCGCGATGATCTGGTTAAAAGAGCACTGGTGGGGCAAGGGCGTGTTGCCAATGATCTTTATTCATTTAGTGACCCTGTATATAACCATGCTATTGCACAGCGTAAACAAGATTTAGTCCAGGCAAGAGCATTATTAAAACAAGCTGGTTTTGAAAATAGCCTAAAAGTTGACTTGTATACTGGACCAGACAGTAATGCAGCATTGGTGTTTGCTCAACATGCCGCTCAAGCAGGAGTGATTGTCAATGTGCGTCAAGTGGAAGCTGCCACATTTGCCGATGCCGTGAAACAGGACTGGGCTTTCAGTACAGGTTCAAATGTATCACGTCCATTTTTACTGACCGTATTGCAAATTGATGGACCAGGTGCTGCAAATAATAAGACACGTTTTAACAATGAACGTTTTTCAGAATTAATTCATTCTGCTTTGCAACAGGCAGATTTAGCAAAGCGTAAAGTTCTGGTGCACGAAGCCCAGCAAATCCAACATGAACAGGGTGGTTTACTGATTTGGGGATTCAGTAATGTACTTGATGCCCATTCAAACCATATTGGTGGCGTGACAGCAGATCGCACGGGTTTTGCTGGTTGGCGTACTGATGAATTCTGGCGGAGGGGCTAGATCATGACAACTCAGACTGGCGAAATCAATACGCCAACACAACAGGTAAATACTCAAACTGATCAAACCCTTGCTTTGCCTGCATGGTTTCCGTGGTTTTTGACACGGATTGTATCAGGACTTCTCGTTATATTTGTAATTACATTGATAGTCTTTATTGCAACTCAAGCATTACCTTCAGACCCTGCCCGAGTGATTTTGGGTGCAGAGGCACCTGAAGAAACTGTGCAACTACTGCGTGAACAGCTTGGATTAACACAACCTATTTTAGTGCAGTATTGGCATTGGCTTATCCAATTATTTCAAGGTAATTTCGGTCGTTCAATCGACTCCCATGTGCCTGTTGTACAAATTATCCGTAATTTTTTTGGCAATACGATTGCTTTAAGCAGTTTGGTCATTGCCATTACTTTGCCGGTTTCAGTGCTTTTGGGAGTGTGCCTAGCATTACGTCGAGACAGTAAGCTGGATCGGATTGTGGTGTCGACTTCGATCATATTTAAAGCAGTTCCCGGTTTCGTATTGGCAATTTGGCTCATGATGTTTTTTTCAACATCGGTATTTCATGCTTTACCGGCTGCTTCTTTGCTGATTCCTGGTCAATCTCCATTTACTCAGATTGAGTTTTTGATTTTACCGGTGCTGACTTTATCACTGTCTCTGATTCCTTATTTAATGCGACTGGTCCGTGGTTCAATGATTGATGCCTTGGAATCCGACTACGTAACAGCTGCACGCATGCGTGGTATTCCAGAGCGCCGTATTATCTGGCGCCATGTGCTGCCGAATGCATTGGTGCCTGTTGTACAAGGGACGGCATTGAGTATACGGGTTTTGTTGAGTGGTGCAATTATTGTTGAAGTGGTATTCAGCTATCCCGGTATTGGAAATGCCTTAAATGCTGCAATCGAAATGCGAGATATACCGACCATTCAGGCCATTATATTACTGCTGACAATTTGTGTGGTGATAATTAACCTTATTGCCGATTTGCTGACCACCTTGTTGACCCCCAAAATTCGTACTGCAAAAAAGCATAAGGCCCGTTCACCGGGACGTCGTAATGCGCTGCGACTATGGAAATCAGGGCGTCCAATTACAGTGAAACCCGTAGACCGTCGTAATGCATTAAAAAACAACCATCAGGGAGATGCACAATGAGCACACTTCAATGGTATCAGCGTAAATTTTTTAAAACATTACTTCGTGAGCGTCAGGTCCGTTTTGGCGTCGTTGTAACAGCGGTCGTTTTGATATTTGCTTTGCTTGGACCCAGGATCGCACCTTTTGATTCAACAGCATTGATCGGAACGACCTATGGGGCACCTGAAGGGCGTTCATTATTGGGATATGACTACATTGGGCATGATGTCTGGTCACGTGTTTTGACAGGAGGCATGTCTGTCATTTGGATGACTTTGGCAGCAAGTGTAATTGCTTTAATTGTCGGATCAGGTTTTGGTATTTTATCCGCATTTGCCCGTAATAAAGTCGATCAATTTGTTACATGGCTGACAGATGTGTTTATGGCATTTCCAGATTTGATTTTAGTACTGCTGATCGTGTCGATGTTAGGTCGTCAACCGTGGTTGATCGTACTGACCGTTTCAATTGCATTTATTCCTGGGGTCGTACGTTTGGCTCGCAGTGTGGCTTTGAACATCGTTGAACAGGAGTATATAGAAGCGGCAAAGATTCTAGGCTATTCCAAGAGTTATATCTTATTTCGTGAAATTTTACCCAATATGCTGACACCGCTCTTGATTCATCTCGGTGTGATGCTGACTTGGGCTGTGGGTATGTTGTCTGGTTTGGCTTTTCTGGGTTATGGCGTTGCACCGCCAATTGCAGACTGGGGCTTAATGATCAATGAAAATCGGGCAGGTTTGTTGATTCAACCATGGGCGGTGTTTGCGCCAGTCATCTTGATTGCACTGTTTGCCTTGGGAACTAACGTATTGGCAGAAGGCGTAGCACGAGCAGCGGCACGAATTGAGGACAAATAAAGATGACCAAGCAATATCAACAAACAGTTTTATCAGTACGAAATCTATCCGTTGCGTTGATCACAACAGCTAAGCACATCATTTCTGACATTTCATTTGACCTGAAGGAAGGTGAAGTCTTAGGTCTTGTTGGAGAAAGCGGTTCAGGTAAGACCACATTATCCAGTGCTTTGCTGGGATATACGCGTCACGGTGCAAAAATTGTTCAAGGTCAAATTGATCTGGATGGTCGCAATATTTTAACACTGGATGATTCGCAACTCAGGCAAATACGTGGACATCAAATCAGTCATGTCGCTCAAGACCCTGGTACAGCATTAAATCCTGCTTTACGCATTGGTCAGCACCTTGAAGAGTTGCTGGATGTTCACCAAGCCAAATTGAGTGCTAATGAACGGAAAAATAAAGTCAAAAGAATGTTGCAAGATGTTGGTTTGGCATTTGATGATGATTTTTTGAAACGGTTTCCCCATCAACTTTCGGGAGGGCAGCAGCAACGCGTATTATTGGCACTGGCTTTTCTATTACAGCCCCGTTTAATTGTTTTGGATGAACCTACTACGGCACTGGATGTTAGTACCCAGACTTTAATTTTGAACATCATTCGAAAATTGTGTAATGAATATAAGGTTGCGGCAATTTATGTCTCACATGATTTAACTGTGGTGAAGGAGATTGCAGATCGGGTGATTGTATTGTATTCAGGACGTATTGCTGAAAACGCAGTTTTAACGCAATTATTTGAATCACCAAAACATCCGTATACTCAGGGTTTACTCAATGCTATCCCAGATGTAGCGATACGCAAATATTTATTGCCTATTGATGGACATGCTCCTTCGCCAAACCATCGTCCTCTAGGATGCGCTTTTGCCCCACGTTGTGATTTTGCTACGGAGATCTGCCGAAAACAGTCGCCTAAGCTTATTCAAATGGTGGATGAATTAGAACAGCACCTTGTGGCTTGTCACCATCTGGAACAGGTGGGTTTCAGTCAGCTGAAGCAAATTGAAACCGCGTATGATGCGTTTAAAACCACACATGAAGCATTATTAAACATTCAGCATCTCAATGCGTGGTATGGACATCAGCAGGTACTGTTTGATGTGTCATTTCAACTGCAACGCGGTGAATGTCTTGCTCTGGTGGGAGAGTCTGGTTCTGGTAAGACGACTTTGTCGCGAGCACTGGCAGGCTTGAATGACAGTGTAGAAGGGCAAGTATTTCTAGACAGTATCTTACTGCCATTTACAGGAAAATTACGTCGTTCAGAACAAAGACATAAACTTCAGTATATCTTTCAAAATCCTTATAAAGCACTGAACCCTGCACATACGATCGGGCAAACCTTGTTGAAAGTTGCAACACATTTTTATGGTCAATCTGAATCGCTGATCGCAGAAAAAGTCTCAGATGTTTTGACGCAAGTGTCTTTGCCTTTACAGATTCAGGATCTGTATCCAAGAGATTTGTCAGGTGGAGAACGTCAGCGTGTTGCGATTGCACGGGCGTTACTGTGCCAGCCCGAAATCTTGATTTGCGATGAAATCACTTCAGCTCTAGATGTTTCAGTTCAAGCTTCAATTTTAAAACTTTTACAGCAACTACAACTGCAAGGTGTGACCATACTTTTTGTGACACACAACTTGGGTGTGGTACGTGCGATTGCTGACCGAGTTGCTGTATTGAAAAATGGAAAAATTGTCGAATACGGTGATACCCAACAAGTATTGAGCCAACCAAAACATCGTTATACCCAATCTTTACTCGCTCATGCACCGAGTTTGTATCGCCCTGCCACACAACAACAGTACGTATAAATAATTGAACATATTATGGAGTTAAACATGAATGATGCAACCAATACCGACTTTCTTACACTGGGTTCAATTCGACATATTCAAAGTGAAAAAGAAGCGCTGCAGATTGCTAAAGACGTTGCCAAGAAATTAAATGAAATTGCCCAAGATCCACAATATAACCGTACAATCCCTTATCAACAGGCACGTCTCATTTCGGAGGCAGGATTAACAGCAATCAGTGTACCAAAACAATTTGGAGGTTTAGGTGCAAGTATTTTAACCATTGTGAATGTGGTGAAAATTATTTCTTCAGCTGATGGCGGTATCGGACAACTGCTGCAGATTCATTTTACGATGTTGAGGGGGGTGCTCAATGGCTATGAAGATGAAATTCGTGATCAGGTCATCACAGATGTATTGGCAGGAAAGCGATTAGGTAATGCTTTGGCTGAAATTGGCGGGAAAGATAAATTTCATCATAAAACCCGCGTTGAAAAAAACCAGCAAGGTCAATGGATACTCAACGGCAGTAAATTTTATTCGACAGGATCTTTGCTGGCGGAATGGATTTCATTAATTGCAGGCAGTGACGAGGGACCCGTCTCTATACTGGTACATCGGGATACTGTTGGTTTGGAGTTGATTGACGATTGGGATGCAGTTGGTCAAAACAATAGTGTCAGTGGTACAGTCAATTTTAATCAGATTGTCCTGGATGAACGTTATATTGCCAAACGTAATTCGGGTGGCTTAGGGACGCTATTGCGTACCGGATTGACCTGGCCTCAGATTTTGCATGCTGCTATGGATACTGGTATTGCTGCAGGTGCATTACAAAGTGGAATTGAGTATTTACAACACCACGCCCGTCCTTGGGTGGAAAGTGGTGTTGATTCTCCAACAGAAGAATCACATATCATTAAACAGATTGGTGAATTTGCGGTGTTGGTACGTTCAGCAGAAGCTTTGCTTGACCGTTCAGCAGAAATTTTTACCCAACATCTAGAGAATTTAGAAGATCAAGATTTACAAACGGAATTGATATTATCTGTTGCTGCAACACGAAGCCAGTCTGATGCCGCTTCTTTGAAAATATCCAGTGAAATTTTTGGTTTGCTTGGGGCAAGTTCGACTTTATCAAAATGGAATTTAGACCGTTTCTGGCGAAATGCACGGACTCATACTACGCATGATCCAATTCGTTGGCGTTTATACCATGTCGGTAATTATTATTTAAATAATATTCCACCCGGTGAATACAACTCTGTGCTCCTTAAAAAACAAGCACAGAATGTGACGCATGTTGCCCAGAATAAAATTTGATTAAACCCAGATTAGAGATCGAATCAATGATGTTGATTGGATTCGATCTCAAGTTTTTAAACAACCGTATGACCATATCGCTCTATTGGCGCTTCTATTCAAAGTAAAAAACCGGTCACCGATCATCCCATAACATTCAATTTTTTAGTCATTAGACTTGAGCACGACTGAAATACCGTGACTCACCATATCTCTGTCTGCCTGTGCAATGCATAACGCTTTTTAATCCCTAACAGAATGGGACCATACTGGGAGAAATGATCAAATCTGATTGATTTGGAAAATAAATTTTTTATTTAAAAGTGATTCAAATCAAATTTGATCAATCTGTTTATCTGATTATATTCTGGTAGAGTTCAGCTGCTAGCCATTGATTGACATCTATGCGCTGAGGAATAAATTTCCATCGGTATAAAAAGTCACTTAAATCCTGCAACGCTCGAATCGAAACCTCATCAAAATTTGTATTTAATTTTAGATGAGCATTCTCCCCATAAGCGATGTTGACCCATTGTTCACTGCTATTGCATTCCTTTGCCAAATAACGCTGAGTATCACTGGCATGTAAATGCGCCCATTGCTCAGCTTCGAGGACGGCTTCAAGAATGGTCTGTGTCTGTTCAGGGTATTGGGTCAATAGACTCTCATCCACGGTTAGCGTACGAGGTGTGCCATTGTTCGAGCGCAAGATGGGATCTGGATGGGAACCAATATCTATAATGGTATGTAAGGCATAATCTTGAGCGATTTGAGCAGCATGTGCGCCCTTCAAAAAAATCGCATCGACCTCTCCTTTGAGCAGTGCAACAATTTCAGCACTGGCATTGAGTGGATTACGTTTACCATAAAAACTAGCATCATTTTGAACAGGAAGCTGCTGTTGTGTTTGTGCCGCTAGAATATCTGTCCGGAGGGTGTCGACCAACACAAGATCGCTGACTTCAAGATCTACTGTTTTCAATGCATTTTCCAACCCACGGATGGCTTGGGCGCGAGAAAAATCAATAATCGCATCTTGGTGATGGGGGATACCAAAACGTTTTCCTTTTAAATCGTTTACTGTTTTGATTCCTGTGTCATAGCGGGTTAAGAGTAGCTGGATTTCATCTGCCCAGGATAAACCGATGACTTTGGTTTTTTGACCGGAAGCATAAGCCCAAATCGCGGGAATACTACCGCCATGACGGACAGAATTTTCCAAACTATGATTAAAATGTGAATTACGAATATCTTTTGAGTGAGATTCACGAATTGATTTGATTTCAATATTTTGTTTAGAAAATCGATCTTTTAGCCAGCCTTTTTGGATTGCAATACCTAATCCTGTAGGAACAGGACAACGTGTGTACCAGAGTGTAGATAAGTGGTTAATGACTTGTGTTGCCATAAAAACATTCCTATTGAGTTTCAAGGCTGAACTGCAAAATTAATGCCATTATTTAAAATATTGATTTATAATATTTTATTTTATTATCATGTTTTTTGATGTTGATATATCAAAATCTGTTGCATTCACAGCACTCATCAAGATTTATTGTCTTAAATTCAACAATGCTGATCATTTGATTAATTATATCACTATAAATTTCATATACTTGGTTTATGTTTTTGCGAAATAAAAGATGGCACGGTTCTCGCAATAGAGCAGATTATCTTTATATTTTTTGCCATATGTTGAAACACTATCCATTGCTACGAAGTTTAGCGCTCTATCGTTTTATGCCATTCCGTTTTGTGTCCACTGCTTTGCTTTTTATTTTAGCGAATTTGGGTATTGCACTCCAACAATTTTCAATTGGACGAGCCATTGATACTTTAAAACACGGTGATCCATTGAGCTTGTTTCAGCATGCATGGACAAGTCCTTTAAATCCGTGGTTTTGGTTTATTGGGCTGAGCTTTCTTGCTGTGATGCGTGCCATCATTCAGTATTTTGCAGGCTTAAGTGCATTAATGATTGGTCAACAGTTATTGACCATTTTAAGACAGCGAATTTTTCAGCAAGTACAGAATTTGGATATCTCATGGCACTGGAAACATGGCTTAGGTGAAGTGCTATCACGCAGTACCCGTGATGCCGACAAACTGAAAGAAGCCTTGATCAATTTTTGGCGTCAGGTATTTGAGTCAAGTCTGGTGGTCCTGGTCACAGTCGGCTTACTGTCCTGGTACAATCTATGGTTAGGACTGGTACCATTTTTTTTTATTCTATTGGGTGTAGGGGTACTGTTTAAATTAACCAATCATTTGGTAATTCTTGATCACAAGGTTGCCATTGCTTATGAAAAAGTAAGTGATACTTTGACAGAAAGTGTCGCTGGAGTGCGAGTGATTAAAGCATTCCGTTTGGAACAAAAATTACTACAGCGTTTTAATCAGGCGATCGTGCAATTTATTCAACATTCTACACACGCTGTTGCCATGAGTGCCTGCCGATTGCCGATTCCACAAATGATTATTGCTTGCGCTTATGTATGGGTGATTGCTTTCGGTGCTTATCTGATTGGTCAGCAGCAACTACAAATCGGCGAATTTATTGCAGCCATTTTAATGGCAAACTTATTGGTTTTTCGCATAGAGAGTATCGGGCAGGTTTTACACATATTTGCCGATGCGCGTTCTTCTGCTGCGCGAATTTGGCAAATGCTGGATGAGAAAACCAAGATCGTCGATGGCTGGGAACAAGCTGTTCAGCACAAAACAGCCATCAACATTAAATTAGACAATGTCAGTGTAATTTCAACAGAAACAAAAAAGTATATTTTAAAAAATTGTCATGCTGAGTTTCGTGCAGATGAGATCGTAACCATTGTGGGTAAGACCGGCTCGGGCAAGACCACGTTGATGAATCTATTAAATCGTTTTATTGACCCAACGGAAGGTCGTGTATTGATTGGTTCGGACGACGATGGATGGATGGATATCAAATCTTTGCAACTGACCACGCTCAGAAAAATTGTGCAAATCATTCCACAGGAAAGTTTCTTTTTTTCAGGGACCTTAGCCGAAAACCTCAAAGTTGCTAAGCAGAATGCTACTGAACAGGAAATGCTTGAGGCATTACATCTTGCTTCAGCTTCTGAACTCATACAACGGCTTGAACAAGGCTTATCCACTATTATTGGCGACAAAGGGGTGACCTTATCTGGCGGACAAAAACAACGTGTTGCTTTGGCGCGTGCCATTATGAATCACTCTCCAATATTGGCTTTGGATGATTCAACCAGTGCTTTAGATGCCACTACTGAGCGTCATGTACTACAGCGATTAACTCAACAGTCCGCAGCTTCATTAAAAAAGGTATTGATCATTAATTCAAATAAGCCAACAACAATCGCGATGTCAAATCGCATCTTGGTTTTGAAACAAGGTCAAATCATTGCTCAGGGGACACATGAAGAATTAATTGATTCATGTGAGTTTTATGGTGAGCTGATGGGGTTCAATCGACCAGAACACGCCACATTTTCTAGGAACCTTGCAACACCAAAGGGAATAGCCGTACAAGGAATAATGTCATGAATTCATCCACCCAGAATGTACGTTCAACGATGAAATTGACAGATTTGCAAATAGAAGAAAATCTGGCAGAAACCTCAATTCAACGCAGTATGTTAGAAAAACTTATTCCTTTGATTGCACCTGTAAGCCATTTACTGATTGCCATCAGTGTCGTTGAAATTTTTCAAGTACTGAGTATTTTTGTGCGCCCTTGGACCATCAAATTTATTCTTGATTCAGGCTTTACCCAACAGGCAGGGCACTTGATTCTCCAGTATCAAGTTTTATGGTTGGCTTTGGCAATACTGAGCATCAGCTGGATCAGTCGCTTTGGTTTTGCGGCTTTATCAAAATATTTATCAAGTCTTGCGGGTTTACGGGTTTTAAATCGGTTGCGGCAAACATTATTTGCACATATACAAAGTTTAAGCATCGGATATTTTGATCGAACAAAAGCAGGCAGGATAATTTCCCGGATGGATAGCGATGTTGATGCACTCGAACCTCTGTTGATTCAAGGACCACCAGAGTTGCTTTCTGCATTGCTGCGTTGTGGTTTGGCATCAATTTTACTCTGGCATGTATATCCACCATTTTTTTGGTGCTTATTTGTGATTTTACCGATTCTTTTTACTGTTACGGCAATCTTCAAAAAATCATCACAAAAGCATTGGGGGCGTGTTGCAGAAGAGCGCAGTCGTTTTACGGCGCATTTGGTAGAGAGTGTCAATGGAACCAAAATTATTCAGCAATTGAATTATGCAAATCTTAATCAGCAACGTTATCAGCTGCTATTGCGTGATTTTAATCAATCTATTATTCATGGCAGTCAACGTACCAGTTGGTTTGCGCCATTTACAGGGATACTTTCTAGCATTGCAACCGCCGCATTTATTGTAATAGGAAGCTATGCATTGAGTGAGCAAAGCATCACCATTGGTCAGTTTGCTGAAAGTATTTTTTATGTGTTCTTATTTCTAGCACCTTTGCAGGAATTAACGGATCTGTTTGAACGTTATGCCAATGGTACGGCTTGTGCCCAAAGGATTTTTCTTTTATTAGATACACAACCTGCGATTGTCGATAAAGAAAATGCTTTGAACTTGGAACACATACAAGGACATATTCGTTTTCAATCTGTCGATTTTGCCTATACAAGCAAGCCTGTGCTGAAGCAATTTAATCTGGAAATTGATGCAGGACAGGTGGTAGCCATCGTAGGACCTACGGGACATGGGAAAAGCACAGTTGTTCAATTGCTGACTCGCTTCTATCAGGCGCAGCAAGGCAATATTTTTATTGATCGTTACCCGATTGATGAAATCAGACAATCCAGTTTAAGACAACATGTAGGCATAGTGTTGCAAGATAATGTGTTATTTACAGGCAGTATCTTAGACAATTTAAGACTCGTCAGACCAGAAGCAACGGACAATGAACTGATTCAAGCAATTGAAGCTTTAGGGGCGGACGAAATATTGGAACAATTGCCGAATGGCTATTTAACAGAGGTCGGAGCTTTAGGTATACATCTAAGTCATGGACAACGCCAGTTGGTTTGTCTGGTCCGGGCTTATCTTGCCAACCCCAAAATTTTGATTTTAGACGAAGCGACCTCAGCAATAGATCTCTATACTGAACAAAAAATCCAATATGCATTGCGCCGTCTTTGTCAAAATCGCACCAGTATTATTATCGCCCATCGTTTAAGTACGATTCAAGAAGCTGACAAGATTGTGGTGATTGAAAATGGAACAGTGGTTGAGTCTGGAACACATGAACAATTACTTCAGCAACAACGCCAGTATTATGCGCTATATCAATCCTATATGAATAACTCGCATGCATAGTCTATCCGATCTGATGATGTGGAAGTTAAAAATCACCAACAGAATTGAGAAAATGATAAATTCATCAAAAGCAAACACTGGGTGCTATTCATTTTAAGATGTGCAGTCTAGGTCTCATTATTTAAAATTGAGCCATCCCAAAGTCAGGGTGGCTTTTTAACCTTTGTTTAAAATCAGCTTAATTTCCACTCTACAGTTATGGTTTAAAATTCAATGCTATCCGGATAATTTTAAAAAGTTGTTTTCAAAGCATTTTGGAAAATATTTGTTTGAATAAAAACAACACTATAGATTTATTTATGATTAATTGATTGATTTTTAATAAATAAAATAATGGCATTGGCTTTGCAATTGAACATCACTTTTTAAGGGAAATGTTCATGAGTAAATTCAATCAAAGTTCCATTTTAAAATCCTCCATATTTGTATTTTCTGCACTGGCAAGTGCGATTGCACTGGCGAATCAGCCCTCAGTGCCAAAAGCTGCGGACGATGAAGATTCGATCACTTTAGAATCTGTTATCGTTACCGGTTCTCGCCGTGCAGTTAAAAATGCATTAGATGCGCCAGCACCTGTCGATATTATTTCCCCTCAAGCCTTGCTGGCTACAGGCGAAGCAGATCTATCAAAAGCATTGGCTAAAATTTCTCCAGCAGTGTCATTGCCAACTTCTCCCGCAGGTGGCTTTGGTGCTGCAGTTGCACCAGGAATTGCTTTAAGAGGCTTAACATCTGATCAAACACTGGTATTGATCAATGGTAAACGTCGTCATACCTCGGCTTATTTTACTCGACAGTCCTATGCAGGAGGGCGAGGTGCTGCGGGTGTGGATTTAAGCTTGATTCCCATCAGTGCTGTAGAGCGAGTTGAAATTTTACGTGATGGTGCAGCTGCTCAATTTGGTTCTGATGCAATTGCAGGCGTGGTAAATATCATTTTAAGATCCACTGATGCAGGGGGTAATGTCAACTATCAGGGGGGTGGTTTTACGCAGGGCGATGGTGTTCAGCATAAAATTTCAGCATGGACAGGTTTTGCACTGCCCAACGATGGTTCACTTACCTTGGCATTGGATGTTGGAAAACGTGAATCAGCCAATAATACCTTGGCGGATACGCGGGTATTTTACAACAATTCGAGTCATCCAAATCATCAATACGATGAAAATAATACGCCTTACCGACATTGGAAATTCGGTTCACCTGAGCTGAAAAATCAAATTAACTTAAGTTTTAATGCAGATCTACCGATTAAGGAAACCTTAGCACTTTATAGCTTTGGTACTTATGGACATCGCGAAAGCAAAGGGGAAAATTTTTATGAACCGCCATCATCCACAGCAGCAGTTAATAAATCGCCTTATTTTAAGGAAATTTATCCAGATGGGAGAATTCCTGAAAGCTTAGTCAAGGTTGATGATTTTTCAGTCACTTTGGGAGCAAAAAATGGTACACAGAAAACGGGTAAATTTGATGTATTTGCGACTTATGGAAACAATAAAGTCAATACTGAACAGGGCAATGGTTTTAATCCAAGCTATGGATTAGGTTCTCCGACTCAATACCACTTGGGCAATAATATATTTTCTCAACTCAATACGGGTGTTGATTACAGTCGTGATTTAAATCTATCTTGGTTATTTAGCCCACTAACGGTATCCACAGGCGCTTTATATCGTTGGGAACAATATAAGCAGCAGGCAGGTGATCGTGTTGCTTATACGCGTGGTCCTTACTATGACAACCTGAATGCGCCAGAGATTTATGCAGGGATTACAGACCAAGATGTTCGAAGCATAGATCGCAATGTTTATGGTGCCTATGTTGATTTGGAAACAGAGCTGATTAAAGATTTAAATGCCGGTGTGGCATTGCGTACAGAACGATATTCTGACTTCGGCAGCACCACCAACGGCAAACTCACGCTCAAATATAATCTTGATCCAAAGATCAGTATCCGAGGTTCAGCAAGCACAGGCTATCGCGCTCCTTCTTTAGCCCAATTGGGCTATTCAACCTATAGCGTGCAGACAGTACAAGGCACAGATGGTGTTTGGAGAGATGTACAACAGCGTACTTTAGTTGCGGGCAGTGAAGCCGCGCAATTGGTGGGAGGAAATAAATTAAAACCTGAAAAGTCAACCAATTACTCACTGGGTTTTGTTTGGGAACCTGTTGCCAAAACAGCATTCACCGTCGATGTTTATCAAATAAACATTAAAGATCGTATTTTACTTTCGGATAATATCTCAGGCAGTTTAATCAACAATGCTTTTGCGGGCACGGCATATGCCAATATCAATAATGTAGCATTCTTCAATAACTTGCTGGATACTCGTACGCGTGGTGTAGAGATTACGGCAAAACATGATTTAGATTTAGACAGATACGGGAATTTACGTTTAAATCTTGGTTTTGCAAGTAATGACAATGAGATTACCAAAACGCGAAATGCATTGACTTCAAAAGGAGAGATGATTCCATCCAGTGCGATTGCAGGACGAAATACGCAGAGTTTAATTGAGTCAGCAGCACCTAAAAATAAGCTGACTATAGGAACCACGTGGGACAAAAATGCATGGACTTTAAATACCAATTTGCGTCGTTATGACAAGTGGAGCATTCAAAACAATACCAATCCTGGTCTAGACCAAACGTTTGATCCGCAATGGGTTGTGGATTTGGATATCGGGTATAGCGCGGATCAATTCGTGAAAGGTTTAAAACTCAATCTGGGTGCGGTGAATTTATTCAATAGTCATCCGGATCGTACGCTTTCCCAAGACCCTTATGGCGTTGTGAAATATAGTTTTAATGCACCAGAGGGTTCATTTGGTACTTATCTCTACGGTCGTATCAGTTACGACTTTTGATGTCAGGGTACCCAAATGAAACTGAACACAATTTTAATCAGCATCTTTTATATGGTTTTTGGCTTACAACAGAGCTTTGCCAACACGCCATTCATTGAATACAAATTTAGTCCCTTGTACGGTGATAAGCATCTTTCCGAATTTTATCGATGGAATGAAAAGATACCCACGCAACCCGGACTTTTATTACGTACTGAACCTCTAGATGAAGGAATTCGTTTAAAAGAAGCTTCTGATCAATATCGCATTCTATTCAGTTCTACCAATGGCATAGACAGTCGATCTGCAACAGTCGTGTCAGGCTCATTATTTATCCCCAAGGGTAAAGCACCAGCAGAGGGATGGCCGCTTTTAGTTTGGGGGCATGGGACAGTTGGACTTGCAGATCAGTGTGCGCCTTCCTGGGCGGGGCGTGTCTATCGTAACGCATACTATTTAAATCAGTGGTTAAAGCAAGGCTATGCGATCGTTGAACCCGACTATCAGGGGTTAGGTGTCGTAGGACCGCATTGGTTGATCAATGTACCACAGCTTTCATTTAATATTTTAGACAGCGCACGTGCGGCATTAAAAACACAGCACCAGATTTCTAATCGCATCATTATTGCAGGGCAATCCCAAGGTGGTGCAGCGGCATTTGGCGCAGCAACGTATGCTGAAAGTTATGCGCCTGATTTAAATATTAAAGGCACAATTGCAACAGGTGTGATTTATAAACCTAAGCAAACAGAGCGACCTACAATAAATATTGCCAATCGTAATCTACCCAATCCTGCATTGGCTTATCAGATTTTGGGCTTTCATGTTTTACAACAATATGACCCAAGCTTAAAGGTAGAAGAAGTATTTATCCCAAAAGCCTTTGCCTTGGTGGAACATTCACGTGCGCAATGTGCTTCTGAAATTTTTGCTGATGTAAATTTTGAGAAACTCAGTTTCAACGATGCTTTATTGGCACAACCTTCTGAAAAATACCAAAAACTTCAAGCCAAATTTGATCAGAAATATGGGGCTTATCCCACACTTAAGATTAAGCATCCCGTCTTTATTGGTACTGGGGCAGACGATCGTACACCTGATGCACGTAATCAAATGCAGTTGGTCAAAGATGCTTGTGCAGCAGGAACACAAGTACAGGCTCATTTATACCATGGTTTAAGTCATAGTGAAGCTGTACCACGTTCCTTACAGGATGCCATTCCTTTTGCCCAGTTGGCTTTAAATGATCAAGCCATTCCCGATACCTGTTCAATCAATTTAGAGTAAGAGAAAAATCATGAAATTTCAGCAATGGATAAAAACCATCGGTCTAACTGTACTGGGTAGCACCATGGTGATCCCCACCTATTTGAATGCTCAACATGCACCACAAGCGCAAGAACAATATGGAGATGGACGAGTATCTGCTTTTTATACTTGGAACAATGATATTCCTGCCCAACCGGGAGAATTGCTGCGTACAGAAGTGGTGACTACGCCTTATATTGCTCTTGATCAGGCGACTCAAGCGATCCGTATTTTATATAGTTCGACCAGTGGTCGGGACAGTAAAACACCAATTGTCGTTTCAGGAACGGTACATATTCCCAAAGGACAGGCGCCTCAGGGGGGCTGGCCTGTCGTGCTATGGGCACACGGAACCGTGGGTTTGGCAGACAGTTGCGCTCCATCTTGGAATGGACGTTCATACCGTGATGTCAAATATTTAAATCGTTGGCTTGAAGAAGGTTTTGCAGTCGTTGCAACAGATTACGAAGGCTTGGGAGTAGCGGGTCCACACTTGCTAATCAACAATCCGATGTTGGCTTACAGTATTTTAGACAGCGGACGTGCAGCTTTAAAAACCAATCTTCCATTGGCCAATAAATTCGTCATTGTGGGGCAGTCGCAAGGGGGGGCGGGCGCCGTTGCTGCTTCTTCTTATTCAGCGACTTATGCACCTGATTTAAATATCAAAGGTTCAATCGGTACGGGAGTTATTTATAAAGATCCCCAGGCAAAAGCAGGTGAAAATGATTTGAAATTAAATCCGCATGAAGTGAGTCCATCACTGGCATATGGTATTTATAGTTTCTTGGTCGCCAAAAGTTTAAATCCTGAAATTAAGGCTGAAGATATTTTTACGCCACAAGCCTTAGCTTTGGTTGAACAGGGGCGTAATGCATGTCTGGTTGGATTTATGTCAGATATCCAAGCTTCAGGATTATCTCCAGCGAAAGCTTATCAACCTCATCCACCGGCTTATTATAAGGAAGTGTTGGAACAACAATCCAAGTCCTACGGGTATTATCCTACATTAAAGATTAATCATCCCGTATTTATTGGTACTGGCGCAAATGACATTACTCCTGATGCACGCAGTCAAATGAAACTGGTTGCAGATGCTTGTCAGGCAGGAACGGTAGTGGAAGGGCATCTCTATCATGGGCTCGGTCATAGCGAAACGGTAAATGCATCATTAAAAGATTCTATTCCATTTGCTAAAAAGGTGATTTCAGGACAAAAAATACAGTCTATTTGTAAGCCTGAACTACAATAAGAAATAGCCACTTTGCTCATGGGACCAAAGTGGCTGACTGAAATAAGCGCAATGGGATTATGATGCGGTGGAATCAAGCCGTTTGCTTTATACGTTTTGCCGCTTCCTGACGAACTGCAGGAATAATATAACGACCATAATCCACAGTATCATAAATAGGATCATAGCCACGGTTTAGGAAAGTTGTCACACCTAAATCTACATAATCCAGCAATGATTCAATAATAGTATCGGGCGTACCGACTAAGGCTGTGGTATCGCCATAGGCTCCGACAGCTGAGGCTGTAGGCATCCACAAGGCTTTGTCATGAAGATCTCCTTGTTTAGCAACAGCAAGTAAACGCTGAGAACCTGTCCCTTTAAGCTTATGTCCTGTAAGGTCAGCGTTATTTTGAAATTGAGGATTGTTTTGGATGTCAGCTAAGATCTGTTCGGCACGTTTCCATGCCAGTTCCGTGGTCGGACCAATAATAAGGCGTACTGATAAACTTACAGCAGGAGTGGTTTGATGAACTTTATTTGCTGCATTTTTTAATTTATCAATCTGTTCTTTCACACCTGATAAAGGTTCTCCCCAAAGTGAATAAAGATCCGCATGTTTTGCTGCGATTTCATACGCAATATCGGAAGATCCGCCGAAAGAAATTGGAACTGTACCGTACACAGGTTTGAGCGGTATAAAGGCATTCTCAAGTTTAAAATACTTTCCCTCATAGTCAAAAGGCTCTTCATTGCTCCAGAGTCGTTTGATAATCTCAAGATATTCACTTGTCCGTTCATATCTTTGAATTTTATCAATAATATAATCACCTTCTTGTGGTTCAGCACCAATGCCTGTAATGGCATGCAGGCGTATACGTCCGCCTCCTGTCGTATGATCGAGTGTTGCAAAAGAACGAGCAGCCAAATTAGGGGTCAACAAAGCAGGGCGGTGGGCAATCATAAATCCCAAACGTTCAGTATGTTGTGCAAGGTACGCGGCAATTTGCATACTATCTGGACTTGAAGGGTTGCTGGCAATCAAAACTTTATCGAAGCCTGCATATTCATGTGCACGTGCATGATAGCGGAGATATTCCAAATCTATTTTATGACCAATACGCATCCCATATGTTTCTGACCATTGATTTGGAAAAACCATACCAACAAACTCAATACTCATGTGCATTCCATATTAAAAATAATATAAAGAGCAATAAAAATGCCATATGTGAAATGTTTAAAAATCAATGTCATTTCATTTTTTATATCTTGAATATGTTTATATTTAATCAAGAAAATGACATTTTGTTTAAATTTAAACATTTTGATAGAGATATTTGAACAGATATGATGTTCAAATATTTTTTAGGAT
>NZ_JADVOP010000005.1 GCF_016508585.1 Acinetobacter baumannii | reverse complement strand
AAATACTAAAACAAAAATATCAAATATCTCACATAAAATTTCACTTTATATAAATTAAACACATTATCAAAAAGTGAGAATTTAATGATTTTTTATAAATCTCATACTTTGCTGTAAAAATATTCAGTTTTTTGCCATTTGAGCATCTGTCAAAACAAAAAATACCAAATAAAAAATTTTTTTGATCATTTTAACCGGATCTGATTCAAACCATCTAATTTGGGGCTGTAAGATTATAAAGAAAAACTTTATATCTTTTTTTAAACCATATAAATCATCATTTTATTTAGAAAAAAGACCGTTGTGTATTTGGTAGGTTTTTAGTAGGTATGCAATCTGGTCTGCAATATTGATACTCAATCTCAAGGTGAACAACACCGATTGGAAACATGACATAACAATGGTAAAAGGAATCGCACCATGGCTTTTAAAAATATTGCAGATCAAACAAACGGTTTTTATATCCCTTGCGTATCACTTTTTGGACCTGGCTGTGCCAAAGAAGTCGGTACAAAAGCACAAAATTTAGGGGCAAAAAAAGCGCTCATCGTCACCGATGCTGGTTTATTCAAATTTGGTGTTGCTGACATTATTGTTGGATATCTCAAGGAAGCAGGTGTAGAAAGTCACGTATTTCCAGGCGCAGAACCAAATCCTACAGATATTAACGTTCACAATGGCGTCAATGAATATAATCAAAACGGTTGTGATTTTATCGTTTCACTGGGTGGCGGGTCATCCCATGATTGTGCAAAAGGTATTGGTCTAGTTACAGCTGGTGGTGGTCATATCCGTGATTATGAAGGGATTGACCAAAGTAAAGTACCCATGACTCCCCTTGTTGCGATCAATACAACAGCAGGTACTGCTTCTGAAATGACGCGCTTCTGCATTATTACCAACACAGATACCCATGTCAAAATGGCGATTGTTGACTGGCGTTGTACCCCACTTGTTGCAATTGATGATCCAAAACTGATGATTGCAAAACCGGCTGCTTTAACAGCAGCAACAGGGATGGATGCTTTGACACATGCGGTAGAGGCTTATGTGTCGACTGCTGCAAATCCAATCACAGATGCCTGTGCAGAAAAAGCCATTTCGATGATCAGTGAATGGTTGCGTCCCGCAGTAGCGAATGGTGAAAATATCGAAGCACGTGATGCAATGGCATATGCACAATATTTAGCAGGTATGGCTTTCAACAATGCCTCACTGGGTTATGTACATGCAATGGCGCATCAACTTGGCGGTTTCTTGAGGGATATTAAGATAACTATAAAGGAATGCTGAGATAATTGTGGGATAAAGCGGGATAAGCTTGGATATGGTGGGATGACTTTTGAAATGTTATTTCAACTAGTGAAATGAAATAAGGCGGATTTGAACCCGCCTTTTTAATTACTGAATAAGTCATAATTTGGGTCTTCATTTAGCCTCAGCTTTTCTTCAGCGTTCACTATAGAGCGTATTGTACGCTGAGTTACCCCGAATTTACGCGCGATCTTCGCTTTAGATTCTTTTTTAGCTAAATCACGAACCATACGATTGCGCATAGCAACGAAAATTGGTGACCCCATAGGTATCTCTACACTGTTGTTACCGAGCTGCTCAGAAAGCAGCTGAAGCTTCTTTAAACTAATTACACGGGATATATCATGGTCAATATTTAAAGCATATTTATTGGGTATAAATATGCTAGTTCCACCGTATGCCTCAATTAATTGAAGAGAAGCTTCAACACCTATTAATTTTGCAACAAATGAGAAGTTTTTAGGCATAAGTCCGACGATCTCATCGTCTGAGAAGACTTGGCGAGCATCTGTGATGTGTGGACGATAAGCCATAAATTATGCCTCCTATGCTGTAGGTTCAACACGTTCTATTTTGCAACGTTTGCACCATTGGCGTAAGTGAGTGATGATCATGTCTGCATGATGACTACTTAGAAACTGCAAAGCACTTACACCAACTTTGTTCTCAACGAATTTAGCTAAAGCTAATTCACTACTATTTCGGACTTGACCCGCTTCATGAAGCCTGAGCCATAAATGACGTATCAATTTACTTTGTGCATCATCGGCAAGATTTTTAACACCAGTGTTTTTTTTAGACTCGATGTCAAAGCCGAGCTGCTTCATACGATCCAGCACAGCTTCAAGCTGTGCGACGGTCATTACTTTAGAACTAGTTTTACCTGTCGTGCTTTCAAGCACTTCTCGATATAGCTCATCATCTAGTCCAAGTTTAGATTTACCAACATGAATGAGCTGGATAAGTTTAATTTTTTTATTAAATTTCATTTTTACACTCCATGTCAGCAATTTTCTTTCTAGCTGCACCAAGTTCGATTAATAAATGAATAACAAGCTCTAGATACATCTTTAAAATCTCAGGCATGTCATTACCTTTAAATTGATTTAAATGCGCCAATTCTTCATGACAATATTGTGTTGAGATTCTATCTCTTGCTGGAGTAAGTTTTTTTAGTTTCATCATTTATTCACTCCTCGCAAGGATTCCAAGCGTCTACAAGTCTGAAGCACTGCACCTTTTAAGCGCTCGAAATCTTCTCCGCAACCCTCTTCCATAAATCTAACAAGATCATTAGTCGCTTGACCTATATTTACTTTGAGTCGAACCATTTCTGATTGTACTGATTGATGTGATTGCGCCATTTCAACCAATGCAATGATATTTAAAGGATGAGCCACAACATCTACAAATGGACCATAATGTCTGTTACATGCGTGAATAGCATCTTCAGCAGCACGTTTAATCAGTGTTAATTCTCTATGATCTAACCTAGTCACGCTATTTCTCCAATGCTTTGCACAAGAGCTGTATGTGTGCTTGGACGTGATACAGCCCAACGAGCCAGTACGCCATGCTCACAAACAAAGATGCGGACTAAAAATGCATCATTTCTTGGCTGTTTTGGAGTCCAATTGATGACAATGGATTGATCGCCATAATTCAAATATTGATCAATCTGATCATCTGTGAGTTCGTCATACATATCGGAATCAATAAAGTCAACATTTAAGAAGTTCTGCATTTGCTCATAGTCAAATTGCGAAAGCTTTTCATTTTCAGGGTGATTAAAAATTAAGTATTTTTGATACTCAGGATGTATCCAATAACCAAACTTGTCTCGCTTTACTTCTTCAGGGGTAAGTTGTATTTTTCTTTCTATCATGTTCATTTCCTTACTGCATAAAACCATATTTAGTTGCACCACAAGAACATTTGTATAAGCCTTTCAAGCTGATAGAAATAGTGCGTGCAGTTTGTGTACGTAACTCTACATTTTTGACGTGTTCCCATTTATGGCGGCTGCTAACAGTGCATTTTTTCATTTATAAACTCTCCACTTCGCAATTTTCGATATATAAATCACGTCTATCAAAAAACGTACTGTTTTCAGAAACTCCCGACATTCCTTTTCTCCAATTTGGAAGGACATAACCAAATACGTCCCAATTGCCATTTTCACCGCCGTTTAAAATCAATTCAGCTGCATACTTATACAAATCATCAGTTGATTGAATCTCATACCCACAGGCTTTAATTCCTTCTATTAAATCTGGTGTAAGATTCTGAAATTCATCCGAAAGTTCTACTTCTATTTGAGCTTCTACCGTAATTGTCACTAATTTTTTAATACCCATATTTTCCTCGCTGCTCGTCAGTACCAGTTCACGACAACTGGTAGACACAGGCACGTATGCCTGTGTTTCGCAATTAGTTCACAGCATCCTTAAATGCCTTGCCAGCTTTGAAAACTGGTGCATTTACAGCAGCGATTTGAAGCTCTTCACCAGTTTTCGGGTTACGACCTTTGCGCGCTGCGCGTTGGTTGACTTTGAAAGTTCCAAAGCCTTTTAGCTCTACTGTTCCGCCATTTGCCAAAGCATCAATGACACCTGTTTCGACAGCTTGTAGAGCAGCTGTTGCTTGTGTTTTATTAAGACCAGCTGATTGAGCAATATGTTCAATAAGTTCTGATTTGTTCATTTGTTTATTCCTAAATAATTAATTTGCTGATGTTGCAGTAGGGTCAACGATTGCAATCTCATATCCAAAAGAGTTGCGTGTATTTACACTTGCCCCAATTTCGGCAAGTTGTGTTTGAGTGAGTTGTTTAATTTCCTCCTTGTCAGGTTCAGTTTTTAATCGGATACAATGGTCAAGTCCTAATTCCTTGAGAACTTGACATGTGTAAGTTGGGTCTGGAATTGACACAGTGGTAGATAAACGAAAACCCACAGAACCATGCGTCAATTTTTTCGTTTTGAGCTGAGTAAATTCAGCTTTACGATGCTCACAAAACTCTTTTATTTTCAGCTCATGTGCTTTTAGCTGATCAACTAAGGGCTTAATTTTTTTCTTACTGGCTTCTTTGATTTGATCAACTTGTTCATTACAAGCTGCTTGTTCTAAATCAATGTCACGCTTAATTTCAGCTACCTGAATTAAGACCTGATCTACAGCTTCCCAACTTTTAAGTTGAGGTTCTTTTAAACTTGTACGTGCCATAACAATTCCTTAAAAATTAATAATGTTTTGTTGGTTGTGCTTGTGCATGGGCAACTGCTGCTGCCCACAATTGACGTAAACCATCTGTTGTAAATCCGTATTCGTTCTCATGATCCGTTGGTTCAATGCCGCAAACATCACCAATGTAAAGATCAAATGATTCATCTAAATCTAAGTTTTTAGGGACTAAGACATATTGATCACTCACCAACTTGTCTAAGTCTTTTTTAAAATCTTTGCGTTTTTTATTGATGTTCATATTTGCCACCTATCTTTTAAAATGCTTTTGTTTTGCTTCAAGGTCGGATTGACATTTAATACATAAGGTCACACCGCCTATTGCTCTGCGTTGTTCGGGAATTTCATCGCCACATTCAGCACAGTCATAAAGGCTTGCACCTTGAAACTGCGCACGAGCCACAATTTTTTCTTGCAGTTGCATTGCCTGAAACTCTTCAGCCATATCGACTAAATCAACCATTGCAACCTCCAAGCGATGCCACCAAAATAATTAAAAAAAATGTTAAACCTGAAAGAATAAAGTTCACGATTGCAGCATTTTTAAAATTAAAACTCATGCACGTAACTCCCGAATAAGATCGCCTGTGATGTAATCCTCAAGCCCAATTTCTACAACTTTATTTAGAGCAGCTGTAATCAGGTTCCCAATCGCAAGTGGGTATAAAAGGCTTTCATGTTCGTTGTGTCTGTCGATATTGCGGTGCAATTTTTCACAGATGGCATTGAGTCCTGATTCGTCGATAAATTCCTTTAAATTGCGATTTGCTGAATTACAACGATGGTTTAAATAATCGACCAAAGTTGTTGGGGTGAATGGTTTAAGCGTGACAATCTCACAACGCTGTACAACTTCACGAACTTCAGGATTGTTTTCAGAAAGTCGAATTTTTAATTCATCTTGACCAATTAAAATGATTGACAGTAAAGGCTTATAACCATTTTTTAGCTCTAAGAAACGCTTTAGGTGTTTAAGCGTAGCAGTTGGTAAACATTGGGCTTCCTCAATAATCAATACATGGTGATTGCCATTGCGTTTTGATTCTTTGAGCAAGTTATGGACTTGGCGAAATCTCGCTTCAGGTGAACGTTTAGGATTGGTACTAGGCGCAAGGGCATTAAGAATTGATTCAGCAATATGTAATGACTTTAATGATTTACCTTTAATGTCATTTTCTTCTGTGGCTAAGACATACGGTTCAATAATGATGGTATTTGCACCTTCGCGTTGAACACGATCATGTGTTTCTTCTCGACAGGTTGATTTGCCTGAACCTGATTGCCCAATTACAGCGATAAAGGAAGAGTTTCCAATTGCTGCTTGCCACATTGCTTCAAGCACATAGCGGGTATTCGACGCGCAAAATAGTTGTTTTGGATCACGTACATCTGTAGTGAAAATGTTGTTAAATAAGCCGAATTTCTCCTTTGCTTCTTGGCTTAGGGTCTGTTTGCGTAGTAGCATAAGTTGCTCCTCTGTAAGTCGAGTATTTGCTGACTGAATGCTTGGAACTTCGACATTTGAAGCATTCAGTACAGCATCTATTGCTTGATTAATTTTTGTGTCCTCAATTCCTTTTGCATTTAATTGCTCAATGAATTGGCTTACAAAACGTTCAGGGTTCTTTTTAGGTTTTAGACCATGAAGAACAAATAAATTGATTGCTGTAACACTTACTCCAAGCGGTTTGGCGAGTGAGCTTTGTGAAACATCATGTTGTTTTAAGAGAGTTTTCAATACGCTCATTAGTTTTCTCCAACCACTCGTAATTTGGTTTTTACTGGCTGATTCATGCCATCAATAATTTTTTGAATATCTTCTTGAGGAACTTGACCTGACGGGTAGTCCTTTTTCAATAATTTGGAATGTTCAGAAGTCCAAGCGTCACCAACTAATCCCTTGATTTGAATAACAGCAGCAGTCAATGTCACTGGTGCAAGTTGGCGTCTTTGCTCTGGTGTCGTCATTTGCTCACCAGCTCGATTAATATAGGTTGGTACTTCTACAGCTTTGACATCTGCCATCACATTGAGCTGACCTTCATAAGCAGCATGTTTTTTAGCGATTGCTTTATCAGCCTGTTCAAGCGTTTCAGCGTTATATGCTTTCTTAATAATGCGTTTACGATTTTCGTCAATCGCACTTTGTGGCATGGCTTTTATTTCTTCACCAATTACCGTTGCATCATGATTAAAACCGACCCAATCCACTTGTTTAGGTTCGCAAGTCACAGCAATTTCATTGCCATATTGATCCTTGGTTAAAACATCAATGCATGGGGCGCGGAATGGATTTACAACGATTTTCAATTTTGCTTTAGGATAAACACCATCAACATGTCGAACGTCATAGTCTTGTGAGCCATAGCCTTTAATTGAATGACTGACTGTTAAGTTACCTGTCACTGTTTTCTCAACTGGGAAGGTATTCACTAAATCTCTACAAAGTTCGATTGCTGGTGGTTTGCGTAAATTCTCAGGCTTGATGGTTTGCCAAACAGCATTCCGAGTACGTTTTGTTCTGCTGTGAACTTTGCTTTCATTCCAAAAAATCCGCCATTTTTCAGCTGCTGCATTGAGTTGTTCAATGTTGCTGATTTGCATGAAACGCAAACGACCTTCAAATTGGGTTTCTACGATGTTTTGGGCATTTTCCACTTGTCCTTTGGCTTGTGAATTTCCCGTTGCGTGAGCAATAAAAGTAACGTCTAAACGTTCCAGTAAGTTTTTGAATAATCCAGCAGTGTTGGCACTTCCTTTAGCTGGAATTAAAGGTGAAAACGATTTTGCTCAGGCTCAAGCTTTGGAACAGGAAACAATTTTAGCGCAAATAAAAATTTACGAATCAGTTAATTCAAAGCTTTCGGATTTCGAGGGTGGTATTGTCAATGTAATGCGCAGTAATGAAGGTTTAGCAGCCTCAGCTGTTGCAGCAACTGGTGCTTTAACTGTTCTCGCTGGTGTAGCTGGTGGTGGCGCATTACTCAGTAAAGGTGGCGGAGCGGTTGCCACGGCTGGTGGTGGAGCTGCTGCTGGTGCAGCTTCAGGAGCTGCATCAAAAGCAACAAAAATTGGAGGATTATTAAAAGGCGCAGCACTTGGCGCTGTAGTTGTGGCTGCTGATGACGCAGTGACAGGACTTTTTGATAAAGCGATTGAAAAAGTGACAGGATATAAATCTGACAAACGCAGTCCAATGGAAATTTACATGGACGCGCAGAAAGATAAGCAATCACAAGACAATAGTCAGATGATTGCCCAACAACAAGAAGCAAGTAAATTTCTAAGTGATATTGTCAATAAACTCAATTCTTTAATTAACGTGACACAACAAAATAAACCGATTCCATTCACAATGCCCAATGTTGGCGGTTTGCTTGGTGATATTTCAAAAAATGCAGTCACTGAAGAAAAAAGACACGGTGCAGCATTGCTGATGTATAAACCAAAGTAAAAATTAAAAGGAAACACTTCCGCCTGATGTTTTCGCTTTCAGTCTTACAAAATAACCTCATTCATATGAGGTTATTTTTATGGGTTGGTCAACTGATTTACTTGATGCAAGTTTTCGTGGTGTGCAATTTGAATGTACATCTACAGATGACAGTGTGTCTAAAGCCCTCAGCATCAAACAAGCCCCATATTCAAATGATGCTTCTATCGAAGATATGGGCAATAACCCGCGTGATATTTCAATCAATGCACTGTATTCGGGTGAAGGCTATAAAACATGGCTAGATGCACTTGAAGCAGCATTACTAGCCACTGGATCGGGTGAATTGATTCACCCAGTTTACGGCATTCAGCAAGTTCATGTTGTGAATTACAACGTTACACACAATGCTGATAACTTTGATAGTTGCACCATTGCAATGAAGTTCATTCTTGCAAAAGACAAAAAGCGCGAGTTATTTGTTCCCGTTGTTGTACAACAAAAAATAGCCATTCCCTCAATCGTAGATGTACCCGCCTCATCACTCGAAAAATTATTAAAACAGCTCGAACTAATCAACCCAAATAAATATTTTAATGTTGTGAATAATTTACGTAATGGAATTAACAAATTTCGCGCGGGCATGAACATTGTCAAAACAACAGTCGATAATCTTCTTTCTCCCGCTTCAGTGATTGTCGGACTCGTTGATGATGTGACCAAGCTGGTGACTTTCGATGCAAATATTTCTGCAATCTCAAAATGGCGTGATCTAATTCATCGCGTAAAACGCTTTGAAAAACTATTTCAAAATGATGATTCACCCGCTGAAGTCAAACAGCTTTGGCGCGCAACTCAAGTTGCAACAATTGTTGCGGTCACACAAGAAATCGTCAGTAAAGTACGTCAAGAAATGGCTGAAGACAAAATTATCAGCTTAACACCTATTGATCTTGCGCTAATTCGTCAACAAAACCGCCAGACCTTACAACAGGCAATCGCTGAAGAACGTTTGATAGATTCAATTGACAGCGTGAGTCAAATTGCAATCTATAAAAGTATTGCAGATCAAGTACAAGTTGCTGAAGCTGTCAATCGTGATGGCTACGGCTTGCAAATCTCAGGGCGTGATTTAGTCGGTCAATTGATAGATTGCTCAGTCCCGATTTTTAATGGTCGCCAAATTACGCTTGAAGAATTACTCAATAAATATGTGCGTGGCGGTGATTTCGGTTCTTTATTCAAAGAGGTAAAAATTCAAAACAATGCTTGGCTGAAAAATAAAATTTCGGTTGAACCAAGTGAGTCGGTTTGGGACTCCATTGCTAAAGCAGCAGCTGTCACAGGTCAACATGTATGGCTAGAGCCAGACGGCACTTTAGTGATTGGCGATCCATTCGCTAATCCATATCAAGTTCAAACCCCATTACGTTTAATTAAACCGCTAGAAAACAGTAACAATATCTTAGATTTACAGTATGACAATGATGTTTCATCTGTATTCAGTGAAATCAAAGTGTTAAGTCAAGATGCAAATGCTCAACATATTCTTGCAGAGTCTAAAGCTAAAACGCAGTACAGCTTTAATCGCTTAAAAATCGTGACTTTGGGTGATGTTGAGACTAAAGCTGAAGCTGAAGCAGCACTTGCGAAAATCAAAAAAGACAATGATTTAGAAGCTTATAGTCTTTCAGCGACAGTCAACGGCTGGGAGATTGATCAAAAAGTCTGGACACCCGCGTGGTATGTGAACGTTGAAACCAATGCAATCAGTAATGCCACCGCGAAATGGGCGGTTTATGGACGTACTTTGCTGCTTTCACGTGATTTAGGCAAGACAACAAAACTTCGTTTAAAACGCCAAGGTGATTGGGCGCAACCCCTCGTTCATAAGGAGAAACGCAGATGATCGAGGCAGTTCAAAGTCAAATCAAAAAAGGCTTAAACCAAGTCCGCCAATTGTTTTTGGGTATCGTTGCTCGCAGCGGATCAAAAACGCTGCAATTACGTGGCTTTGCTGATGAAACCCTACAAGAAATAGAACTCTATCAGCATGTCGGCTTTAACTCACATATTCCCAATGACGCCAAAGTTGTAGTAGTTCCATTACAAGGCAAAACATCTAAATCTATCGTGGTTGCAACCACGGGAGGCGCAGTTGTCGTCAATGTTGCAGAGGGCGAAACCTGTATTTATGACCAATTCGGGCATCAAGTTTTATTGACTGCATCGGGTGTAAAAATTAAAGGTGATACAGAAATTGAGGGCAAATTAAAAGTCACTGAAAGCATTGAAGCTGCTCAAGAAGTTTCTGACAAAAAAGGTTCAATGCAAGGTATGCGTGATGTTTATAACGGTCATGTGCATGGCAATAGCCCAGTACCAAATAAACCAATGGAGTAAATCATGGGATTAATTAGCTTAGAAAATAAAGACTATGTGCTGCTTAGTCTTGATGCTGCATTTGGTCAAGATGATGTGCAATGCGTATGCCAGCGTTTAAATATCCATCGTGGTAAGTATTGGGCGAATCCGAATTTGGGGAGTCGTTTGTATTTGCTCAAACGTGCTAAAGACTTAAAACGCAATGTCTTACTTGCCAAACAATATGCTGAAGAAGCCTTGCTTGATTTAGTGCCTTCGCGTTTTCAGTCGATCATTGTCACTGCAACACAAAGTGAAAAAAACCGAGTTAATTTAATCATTGATGCCACGCGGTTATCGGGTCAAAAACAAACCATTCAATACTTTGTGCCAGTTGGAGGTTAAGCAATGTTTTTAATTCCAAGCTTCCAAAAAATTCATCAAGTTATTATTCAAGAGATTCGCAATCAAACGGGTCTTTCAATTACACCCGACTCAGATGCGTCGATCCGTGCTGATGGTACGGCAGCTGCTGTCGAAGGTTTATATCAGCACCAAAATTATATACAACGCCAGCTGTTTATTCAGACTGCTGATGAGCCGTATTTATATGTACATGCTGAAGAACTAGGGCTATCGCGAATAGGTGGAACTATCGCTTCAGGCACGGTATTAGCACTTTCAAATATTGCAACGACATTGCCCGCTGGAACGAAATTAACAGATGGTAAAGGTCATTACTGGAGTGCGGTAAATAATACTGAACTCAAAGCAAATACACGCACGTCGGTTGATGTTGTTGCAGATCAAAAAGGTGCGAGTTGGAATTATAGCGGGACATTGCTTTGGGTCAGTCCTCCAGCGGGTGTCAGCGGTACTGCAACTGAAGTCAATATCGGTGGCGGTTCAGATTTAGAAGAACTTGAAGCTTGGCGTTTGCGTTTACTTGAACGTAAACAGCTGGGTATCTCGCGAGATCGTGAAGATGACTTGATCAATGATCTCAAAAGCATTTCTGGCATTCAAGATGTCTATGTTTATCCTAAACGTCGTGGGCTAGGTTCACTCGATGCAGCAATTACAGCGGTTGGTACACCACCGACATTGCCCTCAGCGGCTTTATTGGCTGAAGCGCAAACAGTTTTAAATGCTTATACGGGTTTTTGGGCAGATAGCAAAGCTTATGCACCGACTGAACAGATTGTTCCCGTTTCTGCGATGGTATCAGGCAATGTGAATTTAGATACAGTACGACAAGTCATTCGTGATTATTTTGCGCAACTTGCGCCAGTAGAGACTTATCAAGCTGCTGTTTTATCTGCTCGAATTATCTCAGTTGCGGGTGTTACAGATGTGGTACTGAGTCCATCAACAAACATTGTTCCAGTGGTCAATCCCTTTGTAACAGCTTGGATTAGGCTCGGTATGTTGACAGTGAGCGCAGCATGATGACACTCGATGAACTTACCGATTTATATGAAATTTTATTACGTCAATTATTACCTGAAGGCGGTTATGACCGTGCGCCCAATACAGTGATTTCGGATGATGTTCGCGGTCATGCGAAAGCTTTAGCGCAAGCAGATCTTGATGCAAAACGCTTATTGGGTGTTATTGAATCAATTCCAATTGAGCTGCTCGAAGAATATGAAAACGAATACGGTCTACCGATGAAATGCACAGTCAATGTTACTCAGACAATCGAAGAACGTCTGGAAATCGTCAACTGGATACGTCGCACCAAGAATGTCTTAAACACGGCATATTTAGAGCAATTATTAGCAATCTTTCATGTCAATTTAATTGAGTTGGTACGCTATAGACCAATGCAATGTACGCATTCATGCACCTCAGCAGTCAATACGGATTTATTGAGATACAAAGTCAAACTTCGACTTAAAACGCCAGTTAATGCTGACATGAATTGCATCATCAAAAACTATTTACCTGCTTACTTGCGTTATGACTTGGAGTTTATTTAATGAAACGAATAGATAGTGTAAATGCCCGTCCAAACGTCAATGGCGCGGGCAAAAACGGTTTTCATGACAACAATGATATATCTGGTCAAGATGCTACATATGTCACACCAAGCTGGTGTAATACTGTTCAAGAAGAGCTGGCAAATGCAATTGAAGGATTCGGAAAACCACTGAACCCCAATAATAATGCTCAACTTCTTGAAGTCTTAAAAGATTCTTCTCAGCAATCCAATAATTTAGAACAGCGTGTCGCATTACTCGAAAATTTTGTTGAAAACAGCGTTGATTTCTTCTATCCAGTGGGCATCATTGTAGATTTTGGAATATTCAATATTGATCCAAATGTACGCTTTGTAGGCACGACTTGGGTGCGACATGGTGAGGGACGTGCAAGTGTAGGTTTGGTGAAAGATGCAGACCCGACTGCGCCAGCGTGGACAAAAACTGTCGGGAGTACATTCGGTTCATTTACACATCAATTAACGACTTCTGAACTTCCAAAGTTTTCACTGAATATTGATGCAACAACTACAGATAGTCCTGGTTCAGCTCGACCATCATTTAACTTTACTACAGACCGTCCAGCGAATTTAAAAACGAATGAAATTGGCGCAGATCTACCACATAACATCGTCCAACCTTCTATTGTTGATGCACGTTGGAGACGAATCGCATGAGTCAAATATCAATAAAAATCGGCGACAGTTTTGCTATACCGATTCAGTTTTACGACACCAAAACTGATAAAGGCTTTGCTATTCCTGACGGTGCAATTCTATCGACAAAAATTGTCAATTCATCTAAGCAAGTTATCGCGGAACCAGTAATAAATATTGATCAAGACCAAGTCAATAACGCTGGCTTTATCTATATAGAAGTTTCTCCATCAATAACCCAAAACTGGAAAGCTGGAGCAGCTCAGTTAGATATTAAGTTGTTGCTAAACGGTCAAATTCGTCATTCTCAAACAATTCAATTTTTGATTGAAGCGAGTATTACATGAACAATATAGCGCTCAAGGTTTTTTGGACAAATAGTCCAATGCCAATACAACAAAAAATTAAAACCCCCGATGTTGTCCTAAATGTTCCATTTGGCAATGTTTTAGTATTAAACACAGGTACTGGTGTTGCTCCAGTTCAGTCTGTAAATGATAAAACTGGGCATGTTGTACTGAATGCTGATGATGTTGGTGCAGATCAAATGGGTTCAGCAAATATTGTTAAAGAACAGCTGTCACAACAGATTCAACAAATTAAAACACTTGCAGAAATAAATCAGCTTAAATTAACTCAGAAAGTTGATGTGCATGACTTTGAGATAACTCAAGAACAAGTCGAGTTAAATCGTTTAGCAGTTCTAAGCAAAGCTGACGTTCAAGCATTAGCTCAACTAGCGTTGCTTGTTGATACAAAAGCAAGCCAATCCTATGTACAACAACAAATTGCGCAACTTGTTGGTTCTGCACCTGAAGCACTGGATACGATTTATGAACTTGCGGCTGCTTTACAAAGTGAACAGAGCATCGTAGAAGGCTTAAATCAGTCTGTAGCGAATCGAGTACGTTTTGATATTGCTACCCAAGCTTTAACTGATATTCAAAAGCAAAACGCACGTGTGAATATTGGTGCTGAAAAGTTGGGTACAGCTCAACAACTTGTAAGTCAAATCACAGCGCAATCATTGGGAGCTGCAACAGCTGCTCAAGGTGCGAAAGCTGACACAGCACTTCAAAGTGCTGATGTTGCACCAGTTGCTTTAAGCGGCTTATTCAGCAGCTTGAATGGTCAAAATAAAATATTTGATGTTGTTCATAGTGCTTATCAAATTGGTTCAAATTCAGCATTAGTTGCGACTGATACACTTGGTCAAATGCTTGGAAAGTTACAAGCTCAGATCAATAGCGGCTCAAAGGTTGAATGGGTCAATGGGCGTTCGATAGGCACTTGGTTTGATAGCTCAACTATTGATAGCTCAAGATCATATTTAGAATTCGCGAGAATTAATGGAGATATATGGATTAGAGGAGAAATATTTCCAATCTCAAATCAGACATCAAATCAAGCTTATATTGCGCTGACTGATCAACGATATACTCGACTGAAACGTGAGCCAGCAAATAACGGTGGACATTATGTGTGTACTTTTAATGCATATCAGGCTGGAATTGCGGTAGTTTTATATGCATGGATTAGAAAAGATGCTGACACTTGCACAATTGAAATTAGATACTTGAGTGGTAGCGTCAATTCGGTTAATAACGGCAATCCCTCGCTCAACATTACAACAACTTGTCTAGGTAAACTGCTTAATCCCTAAAAATGAAAAATCTTTTCTACTACTGAAAAGATTTCTTTCTTCATTTATCTCAAAAAAACACTTAAATTATCTCGTCGCGCATCAGTTTCTATAATCTTCCTCACGGCGTATGCAATGCGATTTTATTGCCGCACGTGTGTGAATTTAACTTAATTGCATGTCCTGATCGCTATGCAAAAATTGCACAGCTGATGGGTGTAGATACAGACGGTTTAACCACCACAGAAGCTGCTTTTGCAGCAATTGATGCAATCCGAGAATTATCAGCCTCTATTGGTATCCCATCGGGCTTGACAGAATTGGGAGTTAAAGCTGAGGATCATGCTGTGATGACATCGAATGCTCAAAAAGATGCCTGTATGTTAACAAATCCACGCAAAGCAACAGATGCTCAAGTAATTGCGATCTTCGAATCCGCAATGTAATTCATCACAGTTGCACTTTACTAGACTAATTTAGCGATTGGTTTTTGGCTAGCTCACGTTGTGTTCCGGAATATTGTTTCGACAATATTCCTTTTTTTATGTCTTTTTTAATATTAACCTAAAAATGACAATATCAATTGTCAAAAATATTGAAAATAGCAGCAACCCTGTCTATGATGCTTAAAACAAAAGCGGATTATTTTAGCAATGACAACAACAATCAAAACCATCGTTATCACGGGTGCAAATACTGGGATTGGACTCGCAACAGCTGAAGCATTTGTCAAAGAAGGTCATCATGTTATTCTTGCCTGCCGTAATCCCGAAAAAGCTCAAGAAGCCCAACAATACTTACAATCATTTGGGACAGGTCAGGTCGATCATATTACCCTTGATTTGAATAGTCTGGCGCAAATCAATGCGGCAGCGAATGAAATTATATCCAAATATTCCAAAATAGATGTATTGGTAAATAATGCAGGTATGATGACGCCCCAACTTGAAGCAACGGAAGATGGCTTTGAAAAACAGATCGGTGTGAATTTTCTCGGACCATTCTTATGGACACTCAAGCTACTTCCACTTGTTCAAAACTCAGCGCAGGGGCGCATCATCAATTTAGCGTCCATGATGCATGTACTGGGCAATATCAAACCAGAAATTTTTAAAGCTGATCAAATTAAAAAATACAATGGTGTGTTGAGTTACGCAAACAGCAAACTAGCTAATTTATTATTCAGCAATATTCTTGCTCAACAGCTACAAGGAACCAATGTCACCAGCAATGCATTACATCCAGGTGGTGTTGACTCAGAAATTTATCGCGAACTGCCGAAATGGCAATATGCAATCATTAAACTCGGACTAATTCCCCCTTCAAAACCTGCCGAATTAATAAAAAAAATGGCTTTTGATCCATCATGGTCAAAACGCAATGGGGACTATGCGAGTCTACAAACACCAGCTTTTCGTTCAACAAAAGCAAAAAATATGCAACTTGCCCAACAACTGTATGATGTCGCTTATAATCTTGTAAAAGATTATCTTTAATTTTCGGATGTTATAAGCGTCTGTTGACATTTCAACCCAATATTGCCTTATCGGTTAAAACCTGATAAGGCATGAAATACTGGCAATGACCATCCCCTTGTCAAACTTCATAACGCAGTTTATGGTGGTTTAATTATAGCCCTATAGCGCAGGGATATTTTTTGCAAGCATCTGTGAAGTCGAAATAAATACTAAGCAAATAAATATACAGGAATTCACCATGACCACTCAAATTCCACAATACCAAGCAGATATTCTTGGTGCAGGTTATGAACAACTGACTTTGAATTTTCCTGATGATTATGAAGGGAAAGTCACTGCAACGTTAGTCCGCAAGCAAGCATCTCAATCGACACAGAAAGCTGTGCTTTATATTCACGGCTTTATTGACTATTTTTTTCAAACTGAAATGGCCGAACAATTCAATCAACATGGTTATGATTTTTATGCGCTTGATTTAAGAAAATATGGACGTTCCCATCTGCCCCATCAAAAATATTACTATGTTCTTAATCTAAACGAATATGATGAAGAAATTACCAAAGCATTGGAAATGATTGGACAAGAAGGTCATACCGAGGTTGTGTTAGCAGGACATTCTACAGGAGGATTAATTTCGACCTTGTATGCCGCACACAATCCACAGCACCCGCTGCTTCATGCTTTATGGTGTAATAGTCCATTTTATGATTTCAACATGCCTTCTTGGAAAAAAAAATTGGCACTACCAAGACTCAGTGCATTGGGTAAGCATTTACCAAATTTAAAATTTCCAAGTGAATTAAATAAATGGTACGTCACGAGTTTACATCAAGATTTAGGGGGAGAATGGAACTTTAGTCTAGAGTGGAAAAAGAAAACTTATCCAAAAGTGTATTTAAGCTTTGTCCATGCGATTTTTGAAGCACAAAAAGAAATTCACCAGGGGGTAAAACTCAATATACCGAGCTTAATTATGCATTCACATAAAACCACCTATCCCAAAAAATTCAATCGGGATGCACAATCCACAGATGTCATTTTAGAAGTAAAAGACATCATCAAATATGCCAACAAAATTCAGGGGGATGTAAATGTGATGACGATACAGAACGGTTTACATGATCTAGTTTTATCTGCTCCCCCAGTAAGAGCACAAGTCTATCAACAACTTTTTGCCTGGCTCGCACAAAAACATAACTAATCTGAACGGGTTCAATCATGCAATTTTATGTGCTGATAGCGTAAAAGCCTGCCAATCAATGCTCATCTTTATATTTTGTGAGCATCTGATGGGCAGGATGCCCGACCGGTGTTAACTCGATCAAGCGCTCTACTGCATCTATTGCCTCAGGGAAGTGCGCTAAATGTTTCAATAACACATCCGTTTCACTGGCTTTAAAAATCGCTTCGCTCAATCGTGATTCCAGACAATCTCGCCATGCAGATAAAAAGGGACTTTCTGTCTTCGCTAAAAACACACCTTTGCATAATTTTAATGCGGATTCGATATAACCTGCATCCAATGCATTTTCAGCCTGCAAGAAGTCAGCTTCAACATGAGCCAGCAGTCGATATGGTCGAGACCCTAACATTCCCCCTAAAATATCTCGCAGTTGAGACATTTCTGCTTTCAATGTACCCACACTGACTTTACGTTCACCATATAACGCCTGATGTAAATTTTCTAAATTCATCCCCTGTGGGCATAGCGCGAGTATGGTCAAAATCTCGATTTGACGTGGCGTCAAGACCACAATCTTACCGTTGAATAAAACTTGCGGCACAGCAAAAGCGCGAATGAATAAATGTTGTTGCTGGAATTCAAGTAATGCGGATTGAATAATTGAAGCACAACGTTCAGCAGCCAGTAAACCCAAACTGTTGTGATAGTTCCATGTTGTTGAAAGATCAATCACTCCTAAAACTTGCTTGGAATATGGATCTATAATCGGTGATGCATAACATACCCAATCATGCACAGAAGACATAAAATGTTCATTGGAAAAAACACAACTCGATTGCTGGGTTTTTAATGAAAGCGCCAAGGCATTCGTTCCAACCAAATCCTCTCGCCACTGCCCACCTGCAATAAAATGCACGCGTTCTGCTGCATTCCGCATTTGACCACTTGCAGCTGACCAAATGATTGTACTACCGATATCCCCTACAGCAGCCACCATTGCAGATTGTTCCGCAATATGCGTCAATTCATCACTGCAATGTTCAATCGCTCTTTCCAATACAGTTTTACGATCTTGCTTGACACTCATCAAAGGCGCAGCTTCTCGATCTTTCGGAATTGCAGCTGAATTGGAACGCTGCCATGAACTCAAAATACTCTGTCCCAGTTGATCAGCATGTTTTAATGACAAACTACTACTTTGACGTAACTGTTCAATTAAACTTCGTTTATGTGCTAACTCTTGTTGGCTTAACATACGCTACATTCCTCTGTAATTTGTCCAAAAATACCTATTCCCTACTGTTATTTTTATCCAACGGAACTGCCTATAAATCACTCTAGCACACTATCAACTTTACATTCACTTTGGTCAACACAACTCATACCAAAGCGTTAGAATAAAATCTTTTTTTGTCAATATTTAGCTACTTTTCAACAAACAAGAAAACACTTTCAAAAATTAAATCATAGCGCAAATATCCCAGTATTTTCATCCAACCTTTCTCCTACCTTTGACTCTCTATGCTCAAGCTATCATGTAAACAATCACTGTTGATACATGCAATATCCAGCAAATCATGAAAGATCATGAAAATAAGTAAAGGGATACTCTTATGCGTTATGTCGATCCAAATCAACCTGGTTCAAAGGTTCAGTTTAAAGCTCAATATGAAAACTTTATTGATGGCAAATGGGTAGCACCCGTCAAAGGTCAATACTTTGACAATATCTCACCCGTTGACGGTAAAGCTTTTACCAAAATTCCACGATCTTCTGCTGAAGATATCGAACTTGCCTTAGATGCTGCGCATAAAGCGAAAGCATCATGGAACAAAGCCTCTCCAACAACACGCTCTAATTTGCTGTTAAAAATTGCAGATCGTCTAGAACAGAATTTAGAGTTACTGGCAGTTGCTGAAACATGGGAAAATGGTAAACCAATTCGCGAAACACTTGCTGCGGATATTCCTTTGGCAATTGACCACTTCCGCTATTTTGCAGGGTGTTTACGTGCTCAGGAAGGAGGCATATCCGAGATTGATGAAGATACGATTGCCTATCATTTTCACGAGCCTTTAGGGGTAGTAGGTCAAATTATTCCATGGAATTTCCCTATTCTCATGGCTGCATGGAAGCTTGCACCTGCCCTTGCAGCAGGTAACTGTGTGGTTTTAAAACCTGCTGAACAAACGCCATCAAGTATTTTAGTCGTTGCTGAACTGATCCAAGACATTCTACCGCCAGGGGTATTGAATATCGTCAATGGTTATGGTGTTGAAGTAGGTCGCCCACTCGCAACCAATCCACGCATTGCTAAAATTGCATTTACAGGTTCGACAGCTGTTGGACAGATGATTATGCAATATGCAACCGAAAATATTATTCCTGTTACGCTTGAACTTGGCGGTAAATCTCCAAACCTTTTCTTTGAAGATGTGATGGATAAAGATGATGATTATTTAGACAAAGCACTTGAAGGTTTTGCAATGTTTGCATTGAACCAAGGTGAAGTGTGTACTTGTCCATCTCGTGCACTGGTTCAGGAAAGTATCGCCGATAAATTCTTGGAGTTGGCGGTAGAACGGGTAAAACGCATCAAGACGGGTCACCCTCTCGATACAGATACCATGATTGGAGCTCAAGCTTCTGAAGAGCAGCACAATAAAATTCTGGGTTGTATCGCGACTGGTCGTGCTGAAGGTGCGCAACTGCTTACAGGCGGTAGCGATCGCCAAGAAGTTGGGCAAGGTTTCTATATTGAACCAACGATTTTTAAAGGCGATAACAGCATGAAAATTTTCCAAGAAGAAATTTTTGGACCTGTATTGTCTGTCGCAACGTTTAAAGATTATGATGAAGCAATCAAAATTGCCAACGATACGATGTATGGTTTAGGTGCCGGTGTATGGTCACGTTCTGCACATACCTCCTATCGCGCGGGTCGTGCGATTGAAGCTGGTCGTGTATGGACCAACTGTTACCATATCTACCCTGCACATGCAGCATTTGGTGGTTATAAAAAGTCAGGTATCGGTCGTGAAAATCACAAGATGATGTTAGATCACTATCAGCAGACCAAAAATTTATTGGTCAGCTACTCAACAAAAGCAATGGGCTTCTTCTAAGTTCTTACTTGATTTTAATCCATAAAAAGCGAACTGCGGTTCGCTTTTTTGCTTGAATGATTTAAATGTTTAAGCATGGTTTTATCTTAAATAACCCGTTCAGATTTTTATTCTACTGCAGGATTTAACCAGACATCTTCATAGCCATGTTCATCAATAATAACGTGAAAGCCTTGTTCAAGCGCCAAATAAGGTAAAATTTTAGGTAGGTATTCTTGTAGATGGGATACATGCATCGCTTGATAAAAATCAGATGCTGAAGAATATTCCCCACAATGGATGAACCAAGATACATTTTCTTCTTTTTCAAGAAGGATACGCACTGCATAAATTGGTTGTTGACCTAAACTTTGCATGGCAAAAGCCACCATTTCCCCGCCATCAAGCGGGATATATTTTGAATTATATTTTTCACAGATTTGCTTTTGTAAATCTTCCAAACGCATCGATCAAAACCCATAACACCCAATATCAACACTCACTGTTTTTAGCGATAAAACAATCATTTCATGATGGGTTTATTCAACAGTTTACCTATATTTCCGCCACAATATTTTTATGACTTCAAAACTATAGCCGAGTGTAGCTCTTAAATTCAACATCAACAACATGGTTAGAAATACAAGCCCAAACATGGCTATTCGCTGTGCATGAAAACTCTGATCCCACAGCAGTTTATATCTATTCAAAGTTAAATATAGAACTATAAACAACCCATAAAAGAACAATTGAAAGTAGATTTTATGGCTGAACTTCTTTTCCACGATATCGCTCAATGCTAAAGACATGAAAAATGCAGAAAATGCGGTAAAAAATAGAAAACCTAGTACCCATAAGACCTCAAAACTTTTGATCGAACCAATTACCCACAAACACAGATTGGCAACAACGAGGCAAAATACAAACGCTTTTTGGGGTTGTTCTAGTAATTTATAGAATAACTGAGCCATCATATTTTCCACCTTTTTGCGAAACATCCAAAGAGATTGTTACTTTCAATAACGCCTTAAACTGTTTGTGCAATATCAATAAATGCCTGTGCAATTGGAGTGATCTGCTTTTTATTCTTTACAGCCAAACCTATGGATCGCTTTATGTTGGGAGACAAAGGCATTTTTTGTACATTGGGGAAAAGGGTCATCAAATCCTTGTTCAATGCCATATCTGCAACAATGGATACGCCAGCATTATTATTTACCATATTAATGATGGTTAAAATTTGCGAAAAATAGCTTTTAATTTTTGGACTTAAATTTGCTTTTCTAAACATCTCCGTCACATGATTCTGGCTACCCGCTGAAGTCATCAAAAAAGGATATTCGACCAATTCATTTAATCTCACAGCACTGTGTTGTGCCAATGGGTTAGACTTGGGAATAAGTGCAATAAAAATATCCTCAATGACAGGAAAAGTATCAAAACGCTCTTCTGGCAATACCACAAAGCCTACATCGATTGTGCGGTCATGAATCCATTGTGAAATGTCTTTGTCTGTGCCCTCTTTGATAAAGACTTCAATATTGGGAAACTGGAAACTGAATTTTTCCAGTATCAAGGGAATGAGTACATTAGAAGAAGATGCACCAAAAGACCCAATTCTCAACGTGCCTGAATGAAAACCATGTATATCAGAGATTTCTTGCTTTAAAAGATTTGAAATATTGAGAATTTCTTTGACATGCACCAAAAGCCTGATTCCAACTTCAGTCAGCTCAACTTCATTATGATTGCGATAAAACAGAGTCACAGCCCATTCTTGCTCCAGGACTTTGATTGCATGGGAAATTGCAGACTGGGTAATTTGCAAACGTTGTGCAGCCACCGTAAAACTTTTTTGTTCAGCCAGCACGGCAAAGATGCTGAGTTGAGTAAATGTCATGGCGACTCTATCCATGAGTAAAAACTCATTTTACCATGAATAGGCATAAGTCATATTCTTTATCTTAAGTTATACAAGCCTCGCTTAAACACGTCCCAAAATTACTCGTTTGACCAATTTTGTATAGAGCATTCATCATGTTGCAAATGATTCAAATTCTGTTTCCATCTATTGCATTAATTGGTTTGGGTTTTTATCTATTCCAATCTGGCACGCTTGATGAAAAATTCTGGAATGGCGCAGAAAAGCTCAATTACTATATTTTATTTCCAGCCTTGTTATTTAGCTCTCTGGCCAATGCTGATATGAATATGGGACATCTACACAGTATTCTGGGCATGATTTTTTTAGTGATGATGCTGATCGTTGGCAGTGTCTATCTTTTGGCAGGATTAACGCAAGCACCCGCAGCACAGATTGGTGTATACATGCAAAGCTTGATTCGTTTTAATACCTACTTAGGATTATCTATTGCGACAAGTCTGAACAATCCGGAAATCAAAAGTATATTGGTCAACATTCTTGCGATCGCAATTCCTGCGGTCAATGTAATTTCCATTCTTTCATTAAGCCCTAAAAATCAGTTAAACATTAGAGCTATCTTTTTTTCTTTGATTAAAAATCCATTGATTAGCTCATGCATTCTTGGCATGGCATTTAACTTACTGCATATTCCAATTTGGTCAGGTTTTACAAATTTACTCAGTGCCTTTTCCAGCAGTAGTCTAATGCTAGGGCTGTTATGTGTGGGAACCGCAATACAATTTTCAACGCTCAAGCATTATCTGAAAAAATCACTGGTGATTAGCCTAATCAGATTACTGATTATTCCACTCCTCGCATTTATCATCATGCAATTATTTGCTTTAGATGCTTCAGCAGTGATTGCCATCATGATTTTCTTTTCGATTCCAACCGCGTCATCCGCCTATATTTTAACCAAATTATTAAATGGCGATTACCAACTGATGGCGGCAACCATCAGTATGCAAACTGTATTGTCTGTATTTACTCTAGCGCTGATTCTTGGGTTGTTACAACATTTTTATTATTGAAGCTTGAATCATGGATGAGAAATGTTGCTCAAGTAAATATTGAAAATAAGCTTTTCACGTGTACAAGATATTCTGAAATCTGCTGAATAAATGATAAAAAGTGAAATGGCTACATTACAGCAATCTCTATCATATATCGAAATGGTCTTGTTACTTCATCAACAACGATACATTTATCAATCATAAAAATCACCTCATGATTTATTCAATTCCATTTCCACAAAATGCAGATGATCCACCCCCCAAAACATTTCATTGCCTACAAACCACGTGGGTGCACCAAACACACCTCGTTCAATCGCCTCTTCAGTCATCTGCTTTAACTGCAGTTTAACTTGATCATCGGATAGCCAGATTTGCACCTGTTCGGCACTAAAGCCAAGTGATTCAATCAAGCTCATTAATATATCCATATCATTTAAATTTTGCGGATGTCCAAACATGGCATCAAACAAAGCATTCAATACTGTTAAAAAACATTCAGGGCGATAAAGCTGAACCGCAGTAATTATTCGCATCAAATTCAGCGTATTTATAGGAAAATATGGATTCATTTGGATTGAAATATCCCATAAATTTGACCAACGCTGCATATCAACCATTGAATAGCGGGCTTTGGCAGGGACAGTCATGGGACTACTATTTCCAGTTGCTTTAAATACCCCACCGAGTAATATGGGTTTCCAAACCAATTGTGCTTGATGCTGTTTTGCAATTTTCTGAATCTGATAAAAACCAAGATAGCTGTATGGGCTTCCTAGATCAAAATAAAATTCAATCTGTTTCATATTCTGTCATCCTCTAGCCAACTCGGCTTATTATTCTAAAAAATCCCTGAGTAAAACTTTCTTTTAGAAAGTCACTTACCATTTCTCAATCCAAGGTCTTAAATCCAATTCATGGGTCCATGAGTCTCTTGGCTGCTGTGCAATATGCCAATAGTTCTCTGCGATATGTTCAGGATTCAAGATACCATCCTGATCTTTCTTTTCATAAATTTGCGGGAAAGAATTTTTAATAAAGTCAGTATCGATTGCACCGTCTACTACAACATGCGCCACATGAATATTGTGTGGACCTAGCTCACGAGCCATACTTTGTGCAAGTGCCCGAAGTGCATGCTTTGCTCCAGAAAATGCTGAAAAATATGCAGCTCCACGCAACCCAGCAGTTGCACCAGTAAAAATAATGGTCCCTTGTCGTCGTGTGACCATACGCTTCGCAGCTTCACGCCCAGTTAAAAAAGCCGCAAAACATGCCATTTCCCAAATTTTAAAATATTTACGTGCTGTTTCTTCGAGAATACTGCATGGTACATTTGCTCCAATATTAAAAACCAGAACTTCGATTTGTCCAATATTATTTTCAATATCCTCAATCAATTGAACAACCTGTTCCTCTTTGCGAGCATCTGAGGCAAAGCCATATGCACGACCACCAGCCGCTTCAATTTCTTCAATCAAGGGTGTTAGTTTTTCAGCATTACGCCGTGTCATACAGCTGATATACCCCCCCTGAGCAAAGCGCTTGGCTATTGCTCCTCCTGTTGCATCTCCAGCACCAATGACCAACGCGACTTTATTATTGTGTCCTTGAATATGATCTTGCATAAGCTCATTCCTTTACATAACGATCGTTATTATAACGATTACTATGTTATAGTTTTAAAATAAGGTCAAGAAAAGATTGATGTAAAATTATGCGATACCAGTCTGGATATAAAGCAGAAAAAAGGAAGCAACTTCTTGAAGTTAGTGGGCAACTCGCTAAAAAGAATGGCTTTGCTGCAACCGGTATAGACGGATTCATGAAAGCTGCAGGCGTAACGAGCGGAGCATTCTATTCACACTTTTCGTCTAAACAGGATTTATTCAAGGCACTTGTAGAAAATGAGCTAAAAGACAGTATTGCAAAATGGCAAAACAATCCATACGACCAAGCAGAACAATGGCTAGAGTTCGAACTGAATCGGTACCTATCAGTTTCACATGTCGAGCATGCTGAGTATGGTTGTATTTTACCTGCTTTAGCCACTGAAATTTCCCGTTCAGACCTAGATATTAAACAGCTCTATCAAAAAGAATTACAACGCGGGCATGCGTTATTTTCTAAACATTTAGCCAGTGATGAAAAAGCTTGGGCTGTTTTATGCCAATTGGTCGGTGCAATTCTTATGGCGCGTAGCATTGCAGATGAAGAGATCAAGTTGGTCATTTTAGAATCGAGTAAAAAAATGATACAGGCAATGTTGCAAATTAAAGCATAAACTGCGTGTTCAAGGATGTATAAACTGGTATAAATAGCAATAAGCTTACTTAATCCACTGTCAAATTATGGCTACTTCTAACACAACGCTTCCCAAAACGATTTATGCCATCCAACATTTAGCGTTTGAAGATCTAGGAACTCTCGAAGATACTTTTTATGAACTCGGTTATCGTGTTCGTTATTTTGAAGCAGGCGTTGATAATTTAAAACCCGCACTTGAGTTTGAAGGACTAACCATTATTTTAGGTGGACCGATTGGAGTTTATGAGACGGATGATTACCCTTTCTTAAATGATGAAATTAGCTATCTTGAACAACGTATCGCTAGAAACCTCCCGACTATTGGAATTTGTTTAGGTGCTCAATTAATTGCGCATACACTCGGGGCAAAAGTGTATCCAGGACATCAAAAAGAAATTGGATGGAGCAGGTTAAAACTTAGCTTGGTAAAGAACAATCCATTATTACCGCTAGCCAATCAGGAAGTTCTACACTGGCATGGGGATAGTTTTGACTTACCCATTTCTGCTGAATTACTCGCAAGCTCATCGGTGTATACCAATCAAGCTTTCAGAGTTGGGCAAAATATTCTTGCCTTACAATTTCATCTGGAAGTTGCCGCGGAATACATGGAAAAATGGTTGATTGGCCATACCTGTGAACTGCGTCAAGCAGGTATAAATATTTCTCAACTGCGAGCAGATAATAAAACTTATGCTCCTCACTTAGAATTAAAGGCGCCTCTTGTTATTGAGCATTACCTCAAAAACTTTGATCAATAATTTCCTTGATTAATTTAGGCAAATATTAGGATTAACAATATTTGCCTCCAATAAATGACTCATCTTTGATCAATATAAAAACCTTTGAATGGGCAACGATAAAGAATGTCTAATTTGTGCGTAATAGATAACATATTAAATACATTGCGTCGAATTGAGGGTTTTATAATTTATCCTTCAAAACTTATATCCATGTAGCAATGAAAAAAATACTGATTGGAGCAGCTTTGCTCACTACGATGCTGATTTCAGCTTGTTCAACACCTGAAGTGAAAAAAACACCTGAACCTCAATCTCTTGGCATGGCAAACCCTGCCAGCGTTTACTGTAATAAAGTGGGCGGTACATCAATTGTCAAGAAAGATTCACGTGGTAATGAAGTCGGATATTGTCGTTTAGCCGATGGCAAAGTCGTAGAAGAATGGGAGTTATTTAGAAGTGCGCAGCAAGAAGACCCAAAAGCACAGCCATAACAAACGCTAAATGAATGCCTAACGTTTTAATGCCATGACAACATCTTGTTGTCATGGCATTATTTTTTCTCAGCCCTATGATATTTCAGTTTTGATTATCTCAATAAGCAAATGAAATTATGGAAGGGATTAAAAATATAATTTTCAATTGATTTTTACTTCTATACATCGTCTGCATAACAAAAGTGCTAGAAAATATATAATTTTTTCCAAAGATAAAATCTTAAAACTCTGATGCTAAAACATTAGCTTAAATAAAAGAAAGCACTATTGCTAAAATAAACTTACAAATTTTGCGTTGTTTTTAGTCTAGATACCACGTAAACCCAATGAAAGAGTAGATTTAATGATCTTATTCATATGCACTTAACATCTTTCGCTTAGATTTCATTAGATCTAGAATTAATGTAAAATATTGTTATTGATTATCATTATCAATTAAACCTTATTATACTTACCCCGCGAGGAATGTCTCATGAGCAATATCCTACTCAAAGTTATTTTGATCATATCTTTTATTATTGCCTTGCTCGGTATCCTGGCTGGACTTTATCTGTCTGATCTCATCATCTTGTTTGTCGGGATTCTAGCGATTGTAGCAACTGTATTAGCATTTCTAGAACTTAGAAAGAATCGCTACAACCCTTTTCATTAGATGTGCAATATATCTATTCAATAAAAATGATTTTATTTCTCATCCTCCCTCCTTTTATCCCAGAATTTTAAAAACCGCTCGAAAATGGTTTCACTGGTGGATTATTTGATTGCCTGCGCATAACGATCACTGACTTTTTTCCAATTCACAACAGTCCAAAATGCTTTGGTATAATCTGCCCTGCGGTTTTGATATTTTAAATAATAAGCATGTTCCCATACATCCAATCCCAATAATGGCGTTCCTTTTAGTTCGGTAATATCCATCAAAGGATTATCTTGGTTGGCTGTAGAACTCACTGTCAATTTACCACTCGGTTGCACAATCAACCAAGCCCAACCTGAACCGAATCTTCCTGTTGCAGCTTCATTGAATTCAGTCTGAAAATTTTCAAAAGAGCCGAAATCTTTTTTTATCTGTTTTAATAATTTCATTGAAGGCTTTCCTGAAAATTCAGTGGGAGATAAGCTTTCCCAAAAAAATGTATGTTTAAAATGTCCACCAGCATTGTTACGCACTGCTGTATTGTATTTTGAAATTTGTGCTTGAACAGCCTCTATACTGAGCTGATCCAGATCAGGATAATTCTTAATTTGCGCATTTAAATTATCAACATAGGCTTTGTGATGTTTACCATAATGAATTTCCATGGTGGTTGCATCTATTGCAGGCTCCAATGCATTCGCACCATAAGGTAATGCTAATTGCTTAAACTCAGCATTTGCTGAGAAACTGAACCCCAAAGTAACCGCAAGCACTGCCACTTTTAACTTCATCTTCATTGGATCAACACCTCAAATGATAATTAAAATCATTTACAAAATATAATTCTTTCAATTCCCTCTCAAATCGAAAAGCAAATTCCTGATCAAAACAATCTCTAAGGATTCGCGATGAGGATCAAGGTTAGATTCAAACTTCCCGCTCACCTATGATTTATAATTGATTCCATTGTGTTATCACACCATATAAGTGTGCCATCCCCATCACAAAACAAATGCCTGATGAAATGAGCCAAAACTTCATGGAATTTTCAGGAAAATAGGGTTTTAATAAGGGAAATGCCAAAGCACGCGTAATCAATACCATTGAAATTGCAATCAATATCCATTTGGTGAATGGAAGTAGCCCCAACATCCCTGCACCAGAAAGTGCAAAAGCCGACCATGAAAAAAGAATAAAAGCGATCAAAATGGTCACTAAAATAGGTTGAATTTTACCTGCTTCAAATTCACGTGCTAAACGCTCACCCGCTCCTAAAAACCGAAAAGCTGATCCACCAATAGCAATACAAGCCAAGTGCTCGATTGCAGCTGCAGCATCAAATAATGCAGCGATCATTAAAATATCATTTGCCTGACTGAACATTGACGATCTTCCTTATCATTTTTAATTGATTTCAAAAAATGATGAATAAAAACAAAGCTAAAAAACCAACACTAAACTTTCTATTTAAAAATAGATATTGCCGTAACAATCTAATACAAAATCAATAAATTCATCCAGATTTTGAAAATTATGCATAAGAGATTTATTTTGCAGTAAATTTTTACTACACCAGAAAAACACTACATTTAAAATTTTGTTTTCCAGCCGATGTTATATAAAGTTATATTGAAAAAAAACCAACTTGCTAAAGTTGGTATGCGCAATATCTTATTTTAATGATCAGATATTATAAATATGCAATTCCATTGCGCCATATCATATTAACTCAATTCCTGTATGAAGAATAATTATAAAAACTCAGCTAAAAATGAAAATAATTCATTTGGTTATTTAACCATGCCTGATTATTGATTTAATGGACAAATAATATTTGCGTAAAGCGTTTCTGAAATACATGCTTTTGAGCAACTGTTTTTCATGGCTCATTCGCACAGCTCTTTAAAAAGAATAGAATCATCAAGGTTTTATTGAAACGGTTTGAAATCTTATGCTGGTAATTGACCTTGCAAAACATGGTATAAATCGTTGCGTCGCAATATTCAAAAGCGCATGAAACAGTTGTGATTTTTGAGTCAGGTATTTTGATATTGAATTTTTGAAAATCATCAGATTATTTATTCGATGTAGCTAAAATGGCTTACATCGAACTCTGTCAATGTAAGCCGGTATTGATCATTATTTGCTTGCTGGAATTGAAGCTTCAGTAGTGATGTTTACGGTAATTTTATCACCTACATTTGGCACATATGCGCCTACACCAAATGCTGAACGATTAAACGAAGTTGTCGCATTAAAACCAATAGACTGTGCTTTGGTCATTGGATGCTCACCTTGCTTATTTAAAACTGCGTCTAATACCACAGGTTTGGTCACATCTTTCACTGTAAGATTACCTGTGATTTTGTATTTATTTTTACCTAAAGCTTGAACTTTGGTACTTTTAAAAGTGATGTTTGGATATTTTTCAGCATCAAAAAAATCAGGGGTTTTTAAATGTTCATCCAATGCTTTTACATTGGTATTTAAACTTGATAATGGAATAGTTACGTTGACAGATGAATCGGCAGGTTTTGCATTGTCTACCGAAATTGTTCCCTGAATGTCACTAAAATTTGCTGAAGGAGTTGAAAAACCAAAGTGATTCCAAGTAAAAACTGTCGCTGTATGCGTTGGATCAATTTTGTAATCAACTGGTTTTGCAACACTTAAAGTTGCAACTGAAGCTACCGCCAAACCTAATGTTAATGCTTTAAAGTTCATATTGTTAATCTCGCTATCGAATGACTATTATTCTATACGCTTCCTTTACAAATTCACTGTTATTGATAATACGATATGTTGCATATATGCAACGATTCAAATGATTCTCTCGAGAGACATAAACTTGAACCTTATATTCACAACTAAAGGTTTGTTTTATAGAGGTTTAATAAGAAAATGACACTTCAAACGATCAAAAATCCACATTTGGATCAAGTCGCTACAATCGATAAAGAAATAAATTGCACTGGATCATGACGTGAAAATTTTATATTTATAGTTCATGACTTTTATATGATGAACAATTTTATGGCGAACATTGCTCAAGCTCACAGCACACAAACTCCCTATCGTGTCACCTTAACCAACCCTCAAGGGCATATCTGGCATGCCGATGAGCCGAACGATAAAGGAGGACAGGATACTGCACCAAATCCCATTCAAATTCTCTTATCTGCTTTGGGCGCATGTACAGTCATCACATTGGAAATGTATGCCAAGCATAAAGGATTGAAAATTGAACATGTCCAACTTGATTTAGCATTAAATCCAGAAAATGAACCTGCAGCCTGTCAAAACAATATTAGAAGAACAATTCAACTCAAAGGCGATTTCACTGAAGAACAACATAAACGTTTACTTAAAGTTGCTGAAAGCTGCCCCGTACATAAACTATTAACCTCGAATATCCAGATTGAGACTGTGCTCGACCTTGATCAACATCCTCTAAAAGAGGACTAAACAAGTTGTCTTATTAAGTCACCTCAAAGTTAAAACTTTTGTCACTGATCTTTATTTAGATGGATTTATTTTCATCCATATCAAACAAAAGCCCCTTTCGGGGCTTTTTAATTTTAGAGCTTTTCAACCAAAACACGATCAACCTGTTTTAAGCCAGAATGCTTTTCATGGTTCTTGCGTCGAATCTTGATGATTTTGTCTTCTTGAAAGTCCTGTAACAGCAACTCAACTGCAACCATAGACTCAAGTGGCAGATCCTGTCCAATCCATTTTTGCTCACCTGCATCCATCAAGGTGATTTCATCACTAATCTGCTCATAAAGGCTCATATTTTCCTCACTTATGGTATATGTATCACCATATTTCATGATTACTGAATGAATGGCACAACTATATACCTTTTGCTAAAAACTGCTACTAAAATTTGGTGAATTTTTCCACAACATCGATGCAACATCTGCAAAATAAAAACGCCCACTTGGGGGCGTTCTTATCGCTTTAAAAAGCAGAATATTAAGCAGTTAACTCATTTACAGCTGCAACCACAGCTTCAGTCGTGATACCGAAGAACTGGAACAAGTCTTTTGCTGGAGCAGACTCACCATAAGTTGTCATACCAATAACTTTGCCATCTAAACCAACAAACTTCCACCAGTAATCAACATGAGCTGCTTCAACGGCAACACGTGCACGGATGTTTGAAGGCAGTACGGCTTCACGGTACGCAGCATCTTGTTTAACAAACTCTTCTGCACATGGCATAGATACAACTCGTACGCCTTCAAGCTGTGCATGAGCTTCCATTGCCAATGAAACTTCCGAACCGGTCGCAATGATGATTGCTTTTAATTCACCTTTTTCTTCAGCCAATACATAACCACCTTTTGCAACATTCTCAATTTGTGCCTGAGTACGTGTTTGGAACGGGAGGTTTTGACGGGAGAAGATCAATGCTGTTGGACCTTCTTTACGTGTCAATGCAGATTTCCAAGAAATCGATGCTTCAACCGTATCACATGGACGCCACGTATTTAAATTTGGAGTACCACGTAGAGAAGCAATCTGTTCTACAGGTTGATGTGTAGGACCATCTTCACCCAGACCGATTGAGTCATGCGTATAAACATGAATCACACGTTGTTTCATCAATGCAGACATACGAACAGCATTGCGTGCATATTCCATAAACATCAGGAAAGTTGCAACATAAGGAATAAAACCGCCGTGTAAAGCAACCCCATTGGCAATTGCAGTCATACCGAACTCACGTACGCCATAATGTACATAGTTACCTGCCGGATCTGACTCTACACCTTTGGCCCCCTTCCACAAGGTTAAGTTTGATCCTGCCAAATCAGCAGAACCACCTAAAATTTCAGGAAGTAAAGGTGCAAATGCTTGAATTGCGTTTTGACTCGCTTTACGTGTTGCAATTGTCTCACCTTTCGCATTCACTTCAGCAATATATGCATCTGCTTGAGCCAAGAAATCTGCGGGTAAATCACCTTCTACGCGGCGTTTAAATTCAGCTGCTTCCGTTGGATATTTTGCAGCATAGGCAGCAAAAGTTTCATTCCAAGTCGCTTCTGATGCTGATCCTTTCGCTTTAGCATCCCAAGCCGTATAAATATCAGAAGGAATAACGAATGCTTCTTCTTTCCAACCTAATGCTTCACGGGTGAGTGTGATTTCATCATTGCCTAATGGTGCACCGTGACAGTCTTCTTTACCCTGCTTGTTCGGTGAACCTAAACCAATAATGGTTTTACAGATAATCAAGGTTGGTTTTGCAGTCTCCGCACGTGCTTCAACCGTTGCAGCACGAATCGCATCAGCATCATGACCGTCTACACGCAGAACTTGCCAACCATAAGCCTTGAAACGTTCTTCAGTATCGTCAGAGAACCAACCCTCTACTTCACCATCAATAGAAATACCGTTGTCATCATAGTAAGCAATCAGTTTTCCTAGACCTAAAGTTCCTGCGAGTGAACATGCTTCATGAGAGATGCCTTCCATTAAACAACCATCACCCAAGAAACAGTAAGTAAAATGGTCTACAACTTTGATGTCTTCTTTGTTGAATTGAGCAGCTAAAGTTTTTTCAGCAAGTGCGAAACCAACCGCATTGGCAATCCCCTGACCTAAAGGACCAGTTGTCGTCTCAATACCTGGCGCATAACCCAATTCTGGATGACCTGGCGTTTTAGAATGTAATTGACGGAACTGTTTAATGTCTTCAATGGAAAGATCATAGCCCGTTAAATGCAACAGTGCGTACTGCAACATGGAACCATGACCATTTGACAATACAAAGCGGTCACGGTTTGCCCATTGTGGGTTTGTCGGATTATGATTCAGAAATTCACGCCATACGACATCAGCGATATCAGCCATCCCCATTGGTGCACCTGGATGTCCAGAATTTGCTTTTTGCACAGCATCCATAGCCAATACACGAATTGCGTTAGCTATACGACGTTCATTCAACGGGGTTGTCATAGATCAGATCCAATAGATAAAAATTTAGGAAGAAGAATAAAAATTCAAAAACTGTGCTGTATTGTCTTAAAAAAAACGATCAGGGTAAAGACTTAAGTCTATATTTATCCCTTTTGGTTGCAAATTAATTAAAAAATGATCGCAATACTGCATTGTCTGTTTAAAAATGATAAATATCGGTTGGCTATTTGGATCAAAACTTGAATACACTCATCATGATTATGCGATACATTTTTAAACATGAGTTTTCATCACCATCGCAATAAGCACATAGTGGCAATAAAGAGAAATTAATTTCAACCTGAATACATTTAAATCATTCAATCAAAAGCAAGTTAAGCGGTTTTAAAAAGCGCCGACGTTACAAAATCCGCCACCTTTATCAGTTTTCCTAATGAATATATCAATTAAAAACACATTAAAATGAATTTTATTCATGATTTTTAATCAGGTAATGCTAGTCCTCAGGCTGAAGTCGATGTAACATATTGCGTCTTTATAAATTACTGTGATAGGACTTTCATGCGCGAGTATGCTGTTTTTACTTCGGAATCTGTGAGCGAAGGCCATCCAGATAAAATGGCTGACCAAATCAGTGACGCTATCTTGGATGCAATCTTAAAAGAAGACCCATATGCACGGGTTGCCTGCGAAACATTAGTAAAAACTGGTGCGGTCGTTCTTGCGGGTGAAATCACCACAACAGCAAACGTCGATTTTGAATCGATTGTTCGCCACACGGTGAATGGTATTGGCTATCACCATACAGATCTTGGTTTTGATGGCTCAACCTGTGCCGTGATCAACATGATTGGCAAACAATCACCAGAAATTGCACAAGGTGTTGATCGTCAAAAACCTGAAGATCAGGGTGCAGGCGACCAAGGCTTAATGTTCGGTTATGCAAGCCGTGAAACAGATGTGTTGATGCCTGCGCCAATTTCATATGCACACCGTTTAATGGAAAAGCAAGCTGAATTGCGTCGTAACGGTACATTGCCATGGTTACGCCCAGATGCCAAAAGCCAAGTTACGTTTGCTTATGAAAATGGCAAGCCCGTTCGCTTAGATGCAGTGGTACTCTCGACTCAACATGATCCTGAAATTTCACAAGCGAACCTCAAAGAAGCAGTGATTGAAGAAATCGTGAAAAAGATCATCCCTGCTGAAATGTTCCATGCTGAAACGAAATTTCATATTAATCCAACAGGTTTATTCGTGATTGGTGGACCTGTGGGTGACTGTGGTTTAACAGGTCGTAAAATTATTGTAGATACCTACGGCGGCATGGCTCGTCATGGTGGCGGTGCTTTCTCTGGTAAAGACCCTTCAAAAGTTGACCGTTCTGCAGCCTATGCAGGTCGTTATGTTGCCAAAAACATCGTTGCCGCGGGTCTTGCAGATAAATGTGAAATTCAAGTGTCTTATGCGATTGGTGTGGCTGAACCAACTTCAATTTCAATCAATACCTTCAATACTGGTAAAGTTTCTGACGAATTGATCATTCAATTGGTTCGTGAGCACTTCGATTTACGTCCTTATGGCATTACTCGTATGCTTGATTTGATTCAGCCAATGTATAAGCAGACTGCTGCTTATGGACACTTTGGTCGTGAAGGTTCCGACACTGCATTTACATGGGAAAAAACAGATAAAGTTGAAGCACTTAAAGCATCAGCAAATCTATAATTGCTCAAAAATCCAAAGCAAAAAAGCTCGCAGATGCGAGCTTTTTGTTTGTTAAAGATTATGGAAATAGATACCTCAAAAAAATCCCTCCTCTCTAGCAGCTTCAATTTAAACTAAATCCAAAAACTCCTGTCGTCTTTTTTTCTTTTATTTGCATGTTCTTCATCTTATTCTCGAAAATAAAACCCGCTTAGTCTGGACTGGGCTTAGAATCCTGTTGTAAAACACTCAATATCGAAACTTGTTCAGGTGCTTCAGTATTATGATTTTGAATATATAAATGCCCGACTTTAAAGGTGACTGCCACAACCAAGCAAGCCACTAGACAAAAGGTCCATAACCCATATGGGCTTTTAATATGTTGAGAGCCACATTTCGGGCAAACTTTTTGGGTCGAAGTCACTGCTTCATTACAGCAAGCGCAATGATATTGTAGAATCATCTTTGGATCTCCTTTTTATGGCACTATTATTGTTTTTATTTATTACACTACCATTATATCCATATAAGTAATGTAAAAATTTAACTACATTTTTAAGTTTACATGATTCACCGTATTTGACAAGCAAATTTTGTTTCTATTTATTTTTGATAAAATTCATAAACTTATATAAATATTAGCGAAAACCAGAAATCAGCCTCAATTCAAACTTATTCTTCACTCAATACCCAGAGATCAATATTCTGTATCCTGTGTATTCAAGGTATAATTCAAGCATAGGCAAATATTAGATTTTGGGAGATTATTTTGGTCCAACTGATCAAAAAAGGTGGCTTGCGTGAACGCGCCAACCGTAGCCGTAGATATTCTGAATCCGAAAACCAGATCAAAACTTTAGATCCGCGTCGCTATCAGACACAAGAACAGCTTGGTAATATCCCGGCACAACATGTGAACGATGAAAAAACAACGCCTAGAAACAATGAAAATCAATAAAACATTTTAAGCACATCTACCCAGAGGAAAACTGCAAATAATAAGAAAAAACTTCCAGAGAGAATATCAATATAGCTTCCGGAACGTTGATAGATCGCTTTTATTTTGGGAATCGACATTATCAACATCAATAGACTAAACACTAAAAATGTCTGAATCGGAATGATTACTGCCAATTGCGGTTTTAAGTTTAATCCCGCACTTGAACTTAATGCCAATGAGAAAACACTACTGAAATAAATCACGATTTTAGGATTGGCCAAGTTTGTAAAAAGTCCCAAAAGAAAATAGTTTTTCGGTGCATGCGCTATCACACCATCAAGATTGGTCCTTTGTTTAAGTGTGGCAATACCCCCTTTCAACATGGCATACCCCATTCGAGCCAGAAAGAATCCACCAATCAACATCAACACTTGCTGAATCCAGGGCCACTGCTCCAATAAAACCGTAAAGCCCAATAGCGTTAAGATCACCCAAACCAAGACACCGGCTGATATGCCTAAAATAATTTTAAGGGTATTTGCACGTGAAGTAGAGGCTGAACTTTTAGCAACCAGCAATACATCTGGTCCTGGACTGAGCTGTGCAACAAAATGCAGTGCACAAATGGTCAATAACATTGACATAATTTAATCTTATTGCTTAGGGCGAGCCAATTATACCGTTTGATCAACCATTTAAGAAATAATTTGTCCTCATGAAATCTGTGTTTTCCAATAGATGAACAAAAGAGACTTGTCTGATTGCACTGTAAAACCACAAATTTCAGCGATAAAAAAAGCTGAATCTTTAGACTCAGCGTTCAAATTCAATCACATTAAAAATGACTTTATTTTTTATTTACATCTTTAAGTTCAATTTGCTTACGATCTGGTTCAATCTCATGTGCCTCTCCATCAATAATTGTGGAATCACGATATTGACCACCTGATTGTTGGTTTTGCATATCCTGCATTTGACGCATTAAATCTGCAAAGGGATTTTGCCCTTGCGCATCGCCCATGTTGCCCATCATGTTATTCATCATGGCTTGTTGTTTTTTTGCCATATATTTCATTCCTGCATTTTTAATTGCATTCTGAACAGGCGGTAGAATCACCAACAATGCTAAAACATCTGTGATCAAACCTGGGATCATCAACAAAATGCCTGCAAATGCAGTTGCCATTTTTTTGGCAATCGCAGGGTCATTTCCCATCATTCCTGTCATTTGCATTTGCTGTAACTGCGGCATAATCGTCGCAGTGCTGGAACGTAATAAATTTAAACCGATCACAAAAGCGATGATAAACCAGAAGAACACGTACCAACCACTAATGAATTGAGCTACGCCAATCCACACAGCAATTTCAAGAATGATACCAATTAAAATAATAGGAAAAAGTTTCATCGAAACAAAGCATCTCAAAGATAAATTAAATTTCAGCTTGGAAAATCATACATCAAATGCCATGAATTTCATCACTTTTATATTTATAAGGGCTTTCCCGAATTTTTAAAGGGTAATTTTGTGTTTAATCTCGAATTTCTTTATTTTTGCCATTCACCGGACGATGTTTTATAAAATAGATAGATTGCCAATAGTGTTCCAATTGGAAATAAAAACAGTAAAATCACTGCAATAAATCGCGAAATATGCCGCCCTCTTTCTGAACCTTTTTCAGCTTCTATCGAGGCAATAAAATGTAAATACATCATCCAGCCGAAAACCAAGATCAGGATCAGAAAAGTCATCAATGCATCTAGGTCAAATTTCTGCAATATTCCAAAACCGAGCAAGATGAATCCCACCAGATAGATCAGTGTCATTAAACGATGAACCCAATACACATGCTGATTTTTGATTTGCACAAAATTCTTCAAGCAAGCTCTCCTATTTGTTGTTTGATCACACAGCCAATAACTTAAAATTTTACTTTCAATCCCTGGATAGCATCATATAATCTAAATAAGATTTACGATAAACAGTATTATGCCTTTAATTATTGGAATTGATCCCGGCTCACGTTTAACAGGTTATGGGATTATTGAGAAAGATGGTCAAAAACTTTCTTTTATTGATGCAGGTACAATTCGTACTGAAACAACAGAGATGCCTGAACGTTTAAAACGAATTTTTGCAGGAATCGATCGAATCGTTCAATTTCATGGTCCTACAGAAGCAGCCGTCGAACAAGTTTTTATGGCACAAAATCCAGATTCAGCATTGAAACTGGGACAGGCGCGTGGCGCAGCTATCGCTGCTTTGGTCAACCTAGATTTGCAAGTTGCTGAATATACTGCCCGCCAAATCAAACAATCTGTTGTGGGTTATGGTGCAGCAGATAAAGAACAGGTACAAATGATGGTCATGAAGCTTCTGAATCTTTCTGTTAAACCACAACAAGATGCTGCCGATGCGCTTGCTGCGGCGATCTGCCATGCCCATGCCTCAGGCAGCATGAGTAAATTAGCAGTGCTCAATGCTTTAGGTGGTATGGCGCGAGGACGTAGCCGCAATAGCAGTCGTAGACGCTGATACCTTTGTACAGCATTTCAATTCAATGTGCAGATGAAAGCCCGTCTGCATATAGTTTATTAACATACAACACTGGGTATTCAAACATCTATCAGCAATTCTATTGTTTTATAGATTCAGAGAATTCAAAAATCAGATTGCTGCTTATCAAAAATCTTGCGCTCGCTGCAACCCGATCAGCAAAAAGCATCCATATGGCTTGTAAAGTGTGTATAACGGGATAAGCAATAGGCTGTAGCCAATAGCATCATGTCCAACCAGCACTATTGATTTAAATAGGGCAATGCATCCTTGCGCACCTCACGGATACTGGGTTGCTTAGCATAGGTTGCAATTAGCATTTTTCCAGAGTTTCTCAGGTTTTTCTTCTGTTCAGGGTCAATTCGAATCAAGACCAACTCTTCTGGAATGCGTGGATTTGCACTCTCCCGAGAAATAATAAAATTTTGATTACGCTCCAGTATTTTGTAATTTGGAAATTCTTTCTGTAATTTCTCTTTAAAGCTCAGATGTTTGTCTTGTTTTTTGCTACTATCTAGCTGTGTGTAAATAATCAATACGATACAGGCTGCAAAAACAATCCCAACGATTAAATACTTCTCTAACATTTTATTTCACTCGAATATATTTTTGCTGTTGCTCATTATAATGATAAACATGGGTTTCATTTACAGGAATAATCTTAGCACGATCTCCTACATAAATTCGTTGGGTACCTGTATAAGTAATTTCAATATCATATAAACCATCATGTATGCTTGTTAGAAAATGATAATTCCCTTGACGATTGAAAATTTGCTCACTGCCTGAGACTTCATTGTCATTGCCAATTTCTGCGACAATCAACTTTTTAATATGCGGTTTTTCATCAAAAGGAACGATATATAATGTCGTGCTAGAGTAACCTTGACGGCTTAACACTTGTTCTTCTACAAACGCTTTGATTTGTGGTCCTACTTTGCGAATATTTTTTATAATTTCCAAGGTTGGATAAGGCAAATAGTTAAAATCAGCATTCATCCAGCTGTTTTCATCCTCACTTTGGCTGAGCAGTTCAAATTGTGCAGAAGCATTTTTCTTAAAGATGTAGATTCGTGTAAAAGTCGCGCATGCTCCACAAAAATTGAGCATATGGTTATTTTTATCCACTGAAACTTCAGTGGTTGTGAACAGATAACGTAATTCATTTTGCGCATTTCGATAGGTATGGGCAGGGCTAAAGACAAGCACTGCATCATCGCTATTTAAAGCATTGGTATATTCTGCATGTTTAATGCCGATATACGGAATATTTTGCTGATCCAATTGATCAATCTTGATGGTTTGAAGCTGCTTAGGATAAAAAGTACGGATGAACGTTTTAAAGTCTAAATCTTTTAGAACAATTTTAACATGATGATCCCCAGCGCCCCTTCCATTTGGCTGCGCGAAAATACCAGTGTGAATACTACAAATGAGAAAACAACTGAATAAAAGTTTGCTGATTGTCATTTTAAATCATCTATATATATCCATGTTAAATGGACGAGTTAGCGAATCATTTTAAACCCAGTAAAGTCTAAATCAAGGTTAACTGCATACTGTTCAATACGGGTGACTTCAGCTCTTAAAGGTCCGACGTAACAATGGCGAATTAAACTGAGAATCGCATGTTCATCTCCCGCGACAACTGCCTCAACCTCACCTGACTCTAGATTTTTTACATAACCTTTAAGCTCCAACTTGAGTGCTTCTTTCTCAAACCAACGTCGATAGCCAACGCCTTGCACTTTACCATGTATCAAAAGTTTAACCGCATCCACCATCTTTTTAGCTCCGACTACTGTTAATGACATGATATACAGCTCGTGCCATATGTTGTGCCTGTAGACCACGGATACCTTGTTGTGCAAGATAATCACCGGCTTGCGCATGTAAAGTTACAATATCATGTAATTGCACATTTTCGGCAAATTGAGCTTTTAAACTGGCAATCATTCCTGCTAAAACATCTCCCATTCCGCCAGTGCCCATACCAGGATTACCCGCAGTACAAATCCACAACTTATCTTCAAGAATTAAGCTGCCTGCACCTTTCAGCACCCAATTGCCTGAGTATTTGTTTTTTAGCCTTTGAATGGCATCTATACGATCAGACTCAATCCCGGCAACGGAACAGTTGAGTAGTTTTGCGGCTTCTCCTGGATGTGGTGTAAGGTAAATATTTGAACTCAGTTGAATGTTTTGGGTTGCCAAAAACCATAAAGCATCCGCATCCAAAACCACCTGTAAATGTGTACTTGTACAGATTGGCTTAAACCATTTTGAAAATTGCTGTTCAGCCCAGACATCTCGACCTAAACCCATACCGTAGCTCACTGCATCCACATGATTGAGTAGAGATTGAATCTCATGCTCTGAGATTGCATTGATATCTTTAACCATGATATTGGGCGAACGTGCCAAAATAGCTGTATGATGCTTTTCATGACAGACAATACTCACTTTTCCAGCACCCGCACAAAATGCAGACTCTGCGGCAAGGATTACCGCACCTCCCATATCGGCATGTCCACCCACAATCAGTACATGTCCATAGCTGCCCTTGTGTCCAAATGCTTGACGTGGTGGCAATTGAATTTGTTGAGGTGCTAAGTATGCGACTGCCCTCAATTCCGGGTCGGTTGGAATCAGAGCAATTGTTTTTATTTGTCCGGAATATTCTTTGCCCTGCCCTGTAAACAATCCTGCTTTAAGCCCCAAAACAGTAAATGTATAGTCTGCTTTGACTGCAATGGGTAGCGGCTGACCTGTATTGGCATTTAAACCACTCGGTAGATCAACAGCAATTTTAATCCCTGTATGCGCATTGAAAGTTTGAATGATGGTTTGCCATGTTTGATCTAAATCACGATTTAAACCAATTCCAAACAAAGCGTCGATATGACAGTCAAAAGTCACTTCAAGATCAAAATGTGAATGGATTTTTAATTGATTCTGTTCAGCCAGTTGTATCGCCTGTTTTAAGTCAGCCGATACACCAGTCTCAGTAGCAAATATTTCTACAGCATAGCCACTTTGCTTTAAATAACTGGCAATACAGTAGCCATCACCTGCATTATTACCACGACCACACCATACTGCGATAGTTTTAACTTCGGGATATTTATTTTGAAAGAGTTGCAGCAAATGCTGAGCAATCGACCATGCTGCCTGTTGCATTAAACCAAAAGCACTATTTTGCTGACTAAACCATCGACGTTCCCATGCTTGAATTTCATGGCTATGATAAACTTGGGCTTGCATGTATTTATCCTTTTCTTTTCACTCTTTCCAGCACATTGATCACTATGTCAGCAACATCTTCTACATCATCGATTCCTTTGCAACAGCTTGATCTTCGTGAATTAAAAGCTTGGATCAAACAACAGGCTTTGCAATTGGGCTTTGCTGATTGTGTCATTGCACGACCCGATGCTCAAGCCGAATTAGCAAGATTTAAAGAATATTTAAAGCGTGGTTATCATGGTGACATGAAGTTTTTAGAGGAAAATCTTGAAAAACGAGCTGATCCTACACTGTTGGTTCCAGGTACAAAAAGTATCATCTGTGTACGAATGAACTATTTGGTCGAAACACCCAAACCCCGCTACGTTCCGGATGAGCCGAATTTAGCAATTGTTGCCCGTTATGCACGTGGGCGTGATTATCATAAAATTATGCGCGGTCGTTTAAAAACATTGGCCACGATCATCAAAGGCAAAGTCGGTGAATTCGAATCACGTCCATTTGCCGATTCTGCGCCTGTTTTTGAAAAATCACTGGCAGAAAGTGCAGGAATGGGATGGACTGGTAAACATACCTTGTTGATTCATAAGAAATCAGGTTCTTTTTTTGTTTTAGGTGAACTTTTTACTTCGCTGGATTTGCCATTTGATGAGCCTGCAACCTCACACTGTGGTTCTTGCACAGCCTGTATCGATATTTGCCCAACTCAGGCTATTGTTGAACCATATATGGTTGATGCACGCAAATGCATCGCATATTTAACCATTGAATATAAAGGAATCATCCCAGAAGACTTGAGACGTGGTATAGGAAACCGTGTATTTGGCTGCGATGATTGTCAACTGATTTGCCCTTGGAATAGTTTTGCTAAAACTGCATCTATCGCAGATTTTAATCCAAGACATGGTTTAGACCATATGAGTTTATTAGATTTATGGCAATGGGATGAACAAACATTTCTAGCCTGTACCGAAGGCAGTCCAATCCGCCGTACAGGTTATCAAAGTTTTATGCGCAATATTGCCATAGGCTTAGGCAATGCACCCTATTCGAACACCATCATTCAAGCTTTGACCCAACATAGACCATTGCATGATGAAGTTGTGCAAGTCCATATTGACTGGGCGATTACAGAGCAAGCGAACAAAAAACCGACGACTTAGACTTATTTTATTTCTGTAAATCTACTGCCTTTTAATGTCCAGTTCTCTGCAAAGTTGTTACTTTTTTTAATTTTTAATGACTATAACTCGGAAATTATAAAAATCCAAAAATAGAATTTAGTAAGCAAATTTCGGAAAATTCGAATAACTTTGCAACTATATTTATAATTTCAGTTTTCTATATGATTCAAATTTTCAATCGTAAGATACCATCATATTTGGACACTTTTGCCCTATGGGATTGGCATGAATTATGTATTATATACAGGGATAGATAATGATGATCATGGATTAAACTAATGACAGTACGTAATGACTGGGCTCGTGAAGAAATTCAAGCTTTATACGATCAGCCTTTTTTAGACTTAGTCTTTCAGGCGCAACAAATTCATCGTGAGCATTTTGAAGCAAATAGCATTCAAGTCAGTACACTACTTTCAATTAAAACAGGCAAGTGCCCTGAAGATTGCAAATATTGTTCGCAGTCTGCACGTTATGACTCAAAACTTGAAGCTGAAAAGCGTATTGCCGTTGAGAAAGTCATCAGTGAAGCCAAAGAAGCACTTGAATCAGGCTCTTCTCGTTTCTGTATGGGTGCGGCTTGGCGTAATCCACATGAACGTGATATGCCATATGTCTTAGAAATGGTGCGTGAAGTGAAAGCGCTTGGCTTAGAAACCTGCATGACGCTAGGTATGCTAAACCAATCTCAGGCAGAGCGTCTACATGAGGCAGGTTTGGATTACTATAATCACAACCTGGATACCTCTCGTGAATATTATTCGCACATTATCAGCACCCGTACTTTTGATGATCGTTTAAATACATTAGATCACGTGCGCAATGCTGGAATGAAAGTGTGTAGCGGCGGTATTGTTGGTTTAGGTGAAAACCGCAATGACCGCATTGGTTTATTACATGAATTAGCCACATTACCTGTACACCCTGAATCCGTGCCGATCAATATGTTGGTCCCGATTGAAGGTACACCGCTTGCAGACGTAGAAAAGCTTGATGTCACTGAGTGGATTCGCACCATTGCTGTCGCACGTATTATTATGCCACATAGCTATATTCGCCTTTCCGCAGGTCGTGAATCACTGAGTGATTCAGATCAAGCCCTTGCATTTATGGCAGGCGCAAATTCATTATTCAGTGGTGAAAAACTATTAACCACACCGAATGCTGGCGAAGGTAAAGATAAACAGTTATTTAATAAATTAGGTTTAAAGGCTGAAAAAGCAAAACCTACTGTTGCTGAGCTTTCTGTAGATGCAATGGCAAGTTAATTAAAGTTCCGTTCTAACACCATGTCTTTGCATGGTGTTAGAGACTATTTCTCGTTCAAAATGAACTTATTGCTGTGATTAAATAATCATTACACTGTTTTTCTTCTGCATTTGATCGACAATATCATCTGATTTAAAACCAAGCCGCCAATAGAGCAATTGCAGTACATCCAGTTCATCTTGAGTAATAATCCGATCATTCCATAAACAAATTTCAGCCACCCCGAGAATACTTAAACGATCACGTAGCAATAAGCCTGCAATATCATTTAAGATTTCGCCTAAATCGATTGGCTCATCAGATATTTCTTCAAATAGTTCCAGCTCATCTTTAGATAAAACACGTTCCAAAATCTCATAACGCACATCCAGCTGATTGGCACTATTGATTTGCTGAACATGCAATAAAGCATCGATTAATCGTACAATCTGAGGCTTCACTGTCTCAAGTGATGATGGTGTATGCATTGGCAGTAAATGTAGTTCAGCTTTTACTCGCTCTATTAACAGTGCATCCAATAAGCCGATCTCACCATCTTCTTGAATAATTTTAGCCAGTTTGGTTACAAACTGGCGGGCACTCGTTGCAGGCATGTTGCCAAGATTCTCACAGGCATCATGAAAGATTTGAATATGGACACGACCATCCAAACTTAACAATGAATCAATGATTGCTCGACTGACTGCTGCATCGGATGGAATAAATTCACGGTACTGACGGATCATTAAAATCGCAACCATCACTTCACGAGAACCCGTTGCTGTCTGCATTGCACGCTGAATTAAATCTGAACGCTCAATTTGACGACGTACTTCTGGGTTCAAGGGTTTAATTGCATCATTTAAGGCGAAGCTAATCGGCGATAAACGTAACAGCGGTAATGGCTGTGGCGAGACCCACGGATTATACACTTCACCAGAAGACTCTTCTAATGGACGCAACAAACTAAACAACGGCTGACTGCGCAATTTCTTTAAATTTTCTAATTGTAAATCTTGCAATAACGTGGGGTTCAACTCATAAATCCGATCTTCAATGTTCGGATGGATATTCAACCAACTTTGTGGACTCAACGAATTAGCAAAACACATATGTGCTATCGCTTCTGAAAATTCACTATGAATCTGTGAACCCGCATGATGCACGTAAATCCGTAGCAAAGTTTGTACATTGGCATTATTCAGTAATAATTTCTTGGTTTTATAGTCATTATAAAAAGTACGTCCGCCCAAGGTGAAATATTTAATCAAACGATTGATTAAAATCCCCATACTCCCCAATAGCCAAATCACACCACCGACAGCAACAAAACTGGTTTCAAATTTATGTTGGTTACCTTTGGCGTTGTATCGATTAAAACCCTGTTTGGCAATTTTACTTCCCAGCTGACTAAAAGTAATCAGTCCGCTATACAGAATCTTGAGCCGGGTATTTTCACGTGCTTCACCAGAAAGAATTTGATTAAACTCATGCCCTAATAATCCGTAAAGCTCTAATTCATCAAGATTCTGCAAGGCTCCCCAGGTTAAAATAATCACTGTATCTCTTGGGTGGAAACCTGCAGTTAAGGCATTTACGCCCACTTCGTCTGGTAAAACATATAAAGTAGGTGCATCAATCTCAAAAGTTTCTGCAAATTTATCTGCCAGATGAAGTGCTACGCTTTCTTCCGGGGTACTTTCAACCTGACTTAAACGACGTGCCTTCAACTGTTTGGCTAATGAATGCCCACCCGTACGAAAAACGTAAAATTCATAGGCAATGGACCAACCAATAATGATGATGATCAATCCAACACAGTAAGGACTTAAAACATGCCACCAAATTTGCTGTTCACGATTGACGTAATGGACCAATAGCCCTAAAACGGTATTGAGAATAAAAATAGTCAGTACGACTGCAAGTAAGCAAATACTCGCAGACCACAACATATTCTTGTTTTTAATCAAATAATGGCTGACATCTTTCAATGTAAAATTCCTCATTACATTGCAAAATACTATAAATGAAAAAAGCGGGAACTTCCCGCTTTTTCTCAATCAAAATCAATGCTGACTTACATCTCTTCTTTTATACCGCATAAATCAACTGAAGATGCATCAATGTTGACATCAATATAACCATCTTTTTGCTTTTTCGCTGTATCACTGCGACTTTGCTCAAGATCATTTAGATACTGTTCGTTAATATCACCCGTCACATAAATACCATCAAAGACTGAGCAATCAAATTCTTGAATTTCAGGTACTTTACTGGTTCGTACGGCTGCTTTTAAATCATCCAAATCTTGGAAAATCAAACGATCAGCACCAATAATATCTTGAATTTCTTCAACACTACGGTGTGATGCGATCAACTCTGCTTTAGCTGGCATATCGATACCGTACACATTTGGATATTTCACCATCGGTGCAGCAGAAGCAAAATAGACTTTTTTTGCACCTGCATCACGCGCCATTTGAATGATTTCATTACAAGTCGTACCGCGTACGATTGAGTCATCCACCAACAATACATTCTTGTCTTTAAACTCAAGTTCAACGGGGTTTAATTTTTGACGTACCGATTTTTTACGCTGCTGTTGACCTGGCATGATGAAAGTACGACCGATATAGCGGTTTTTCATAAACCCTTCACGGAATTTTACACCGAGAATATTTGCCAACTCCAGAGCGGATGTACGACTTGTATCCGGAATTGGAATAACCACATCAACATCATGATCATCTCCCCATTCACGAAGAATTTTCTTCGCCAGAGTTTCACCCATTTTCAAACGTGCTTTATAAACCGAAATACCATCAATTGTGGCATCTGGACGAGCGAAATACACATATTCAAAAATACATGGACGATAACGTGATTGGCTCGCACATTGTTGTGAAAAAAACTCACCTTTTGAATTGATAAATACTGCTTCACCTGGCTGGATATCACGTTCTACTTTAAAGCCGAGTGCTGTAATCGCAACTGACTCTGAGGCAATGATATATTCCTTCTCACCGCTTTCTGTCAAACGTGAGCCATAGATTAACGGGCGAATACCATTTGGATCACGAAAACCCACCAAGCCATGCCCTGTGATCATTGCTACAACACCATAAGCACCTTTGCAACGCTCATGTACACGTTTGACTGTATGAAAAATATCTTCAGGTGATGGAGTTAATGATGCACATTTTTGTAATTCATGTGCAAACACATTCAACAATACTTCAGAGTCAGAATCTGTATTCATATGACGTAAGTCAGTTTTAAACAGATCATCATGAATATCAGCAGCATTGGTCAGGTTACCGTTGTGTGCCAAGGTAATCCCATAAGGTGAGTTTACATAAAAAGGCTGTGCTTCAGCACTGCTTGAAGATCCCGCAGTCGGATAACGCACATGACCAATACCATAGTTACCGAGCAATGCACGCATGTGGCGGGTATGGAAGACATCACGCACCATACCATTATCTTTTCTCAAGAAAAGACGCCCATTATGACAAGTCACAATCCCAGCTGCATCCTGTCCACGATGTTGTAACATCGTCAACGCATCAAATAACATTTGGTTTACAGGTGCTTTACCTGCTATACCAACGACTCCACACATAACTACCTCGCAGACCAGCTAGGACTAATAAAACGGATTCTTTGTCGAATGTGCTGATTGATCATCATCTTCAGCTCTTGATGATCGATCAGTATTTCTCACAGCATCATCGGAATGCGCTTGTGACTGTATATGATTTAATGCTTCGTTTGCTGCATCTTTAGAAATTTCTGATGCCAGAGGGGCAAACGGCAGTAGCGTCTGAATAACTTTAGACTGTTTCCAAGTCGGTGAACTGTCAACCCAAGGACCTAATCCCTGCATAGTTATGAGGACGATAAACAAACCTTTCAAGGTCCCCAGAGCACCACCGGCTAAACGATTTAACGGTCCAAGTTTTAAGGTCTTTAAAACCTGATTGAGTATTGCTGTTGCAATCCATGTTAAAACAATAATCACCAAGACAATAAATGCAAACGCAGCAATTTTCTGCACTACAGGATCCTGACTCAGTGCAGACATAGAGGGCGCGATGATATTGGCATATTTTGCACCGACAATCAGTGCAAAAATCCATCCTATCAAGTTCGCAAAGGCTTTCACGAATCCTTGTCGCAAACCGTTTAGCCCTCCAATGAGCAATATAATCAGTAGGATAATGTCTAGGGTATTCATCGTTTAGGTCATAGCATTAACACAGTCTTTGATCAGTGCAGGACCTGTATAGATCATACCACTATAAATTTGAACTAAGCTGGCACCTGCTTGTTGTTTTGCAACCGCTTGTTCACCCGATAAAATTCCACCAACACCAATTAAAGGAATTTTACCCTGTAATAGTTTAGAAAATGCAGCCAAACACGCTGTACTCTTTTCAAATACAGGCGCACCGGACAAGCCACCCGCTTCATCGCCATACGGCAAACCTTCCACCCCTTCACGAGATAAAGTTGTATTGGTTACAATAAGCCCATCAATTTTAAACTGCAACAATTGTGAAGCAATAAATTCAATATCTGCTGCATCTAAATCTGGTGCAACTTTCAAAACAAGCGGAACATAGTGCTGCAATTCTTCAGCCAATGCCAACTGACGTTTTTTGAGTGTTTCTAACAGTTCAGTCAGTGCATGCCCACTTTGCAAAGAGCGCAAATTTTTGGTATTCGGTGAAGAAATATTCACCGTAATGTAAGACGCGTAGTGATAAACTTTTTCCAGACAAATCAAATAATCGGACACAGCGTCTTCAACAGGTGTAGAGGCATTTTTTCCAATATTGATTCCCAGAATGCCTTTAAATTTTGCTGCTTTGACATTCTCAACCAATTTGTCTACCCCATCATTATTGAATCCCATACGGTTAATGATGGCTTTGGCTTGAGGAATACGGAAAAGACGTGGATGCGGGTTGCCTTCCTGTGGTTTTGGTGTAATGGTTCCAATTTCAATAAAACCAAATCCCAAAGCTGCCAAGGCATCGATATATGCACCATTTTTATCCAAACCTGCAGCCAACCCAACTGGATTAGGAAACTCAATCCCCATACAAGTGACTGGTTTTGACGCAACGGTTTGACGCATCGCACCCATTTTATGGGCAGCTTTAAGCATGGATAATGTGAGTTCATGTGCACGCTCTGGTGCTAAAGAAAACAACAAAGGGCGAGCAAGTGAATACAACATAGCTATAAAAGTCTACTGCTTTTTAAGTTGCCACATTATAGGCACAGTATGCCGAAAAGGCTATGCTTGAACTGTGTTTATTTTCAGTACTTATTGCACCGTCGCTGTTAATTTAATCTGCGTGCCATCTTTCACCAGTTCCATCTTTTCCAAGCTGACGCCCATCTGCGCAATTTGAGTCAGAAAGTTTGCCAGAACAGCGTAATTTTGATGTTGCGCAACAATTTGAAACTGCTCACCAACCTGCTGAGAGGCAACAGAAAGCCCTTGCTGCTGTGCAACACGTTGAATTTTATCTGCCGTAGTTAATGCCAAATCATCCGCTGGCTTCATGGTGACAACATTACTTTGCATCCACACCACAAGATCTTTCATTTCATTTAAACGCAACTGCTGTTTTTCTGCAGCTTTATGGGTATACCACAAGGCCGCACCAACCGCGGCAACAATCACAAAAATCGTTGTAAAAACAACCATGATGCGTTCGCGTGCTGACATTTTTTCCAAGTTGTCAGTCATCTTTTCAGACCAAGTGTCTAAGCGGTTTTGAAAGTTTTCCATCGTTTTCATCATTGTATTTTCACTAAACCGACCACAGTTGCACCCTGTGTCTGTATATTACCCAGTTCCGCCTTGAAACCCTGTTGGTTTAATTGCTTTACCAAAGTCTGCAATGCTTCCGAACTCTTTGCAACCAAATCCATGTTTAAAACGGAAGTTTCATAATTAACCCGATTGGCTATAATCTGATGTTGCATCAAAATTGGTCCAACACGACTGAGCAATTGCAATGCCTGTGTATTCGCACCCTGACTGAGTTCCAGTTTGTTTTTAAACTGACGTTGTACAGATTCTTCTGTGATCCGCTGTTCATTGGGAAACCATTTTTTATATTGATCTACTGCAATCAATGCCGTTTGATCAGCAACTTTTTTCAGCTTAAACCAGCGTAATGTATCGTAACTCAGTTGTGCAACAACCAAAGCCGCCACTAAAACTGCACAAGCTTGCCAATAACGAGATATTCCCTCATTTGCCTGTTTGGCTTTAGGCAGGACATTAAATGGATGCTGCTTCGCCTTTTTGATTTCCGTAAACTGATAATTAAATGGCTCACGCTGTTCAGTTGTTGCTACAGCAAATAAACTGGTCGCTTGTGCGTCGGTCAGGGAACTATATAAAAAAGTTTTTTCTCGATCCGCAAAATCCAGATACAAACCAAGATCATCGATCGAATTGCCGAGAAACTCACTCTCACGCACCAGCAATTGTCCATTGATATTGGCTAAAACCACCTGCCCACTTTCAGGAATGGGCAACATTAAAAAGTCCGGCAATAAAGCGACGATCTTTAAAGGAACCAAAGACAATGAATGTTGCATCGTGGTAATCGTGTGTTGATTCACCCCCAATACTGAAACTTGCTCTGGTTGCTGAAAGTGCGAAAAGACTTTCATTTGGTCAATCGGTAAAATGACGTACTCTTCCAGCAAATACTTAACACCATCTGCACCCAACTGTTTATATTGAGTCTTGCTAAATTTTTGCTGAAGAATCTGCACTTCACGACTTGGAAAGAAAACAACCGCTTCTTCGCCCTGGTAAAGTTTAATATCTTGTATTAATTGTTCTAGGCTCGAAGATGTGGTCCAATCACTTCCTCGAGACGATTGCCAAACCCCATTGGCTTCAGGCATCCATAAGTACAACATTTATCGTTTTCTGCCGTGTGTTCTTTTAACAATGCTTTTATACAGTTGGAATAAAGGCTTTATTTTGAGTCGATAGACCATTTGCGATGACTGTTTGCTCATAGACCCGAGCTTCTGCCAAGGCAAAGGGATTAAAATGCTCATGTGTCAGTTGTTCTGCAATATGCCCAACCACATTCATATGACATACCACCACAATACGTTCAAATGGTAATTGTGACAACCATTCAATTGCTAATTTTGCATCATCTTCAGGCTTAATTTTGTCACAGACCAATACCGATATCTCTGGAAAATAAGCCTGTATATGGGACAATGTTTCCTGCGCCCTCAATAATGTACTCACAACAAACACATCTGGGCGTACTGTTTCTTTCAAAAATTGTGCTGTTTGTTCCGCTTGTAAATGTCCACGTTCTGTTAAAGGACGTTTACTGTCCACACCATTGATTGCTGGGGCTGCTTCACCATGACGCACCAAAGTCAGTTGCATAAGATTTCCTTTTGAATACTGCACTGATTATAACGAGGCTTTGTTACAGATCTATCTCTAAATCCCAAATTATAAGGAATTAAACCTCATTATGAGGCAACACAAATTCCACATCACTTCGATGTCCATTTTTCATCAATGAAACAGCGATATTAAGGGGTGGCGCCCCTTCGAAAATGACTTCATAGAGCGCTGTGGTTATCGGCATATAGACATCCAGCTCTTTAGCGCGTGCATTGACCTGTACAATGGTATTGATCCCTTCTGCTGTTTGTCCCAATTCCTTTGTCGCTTGTTCAAGTGTTTTTCCGGACCCTAAGGCAAAACCAACTTGATAATTCCGACTCAATGGACTATTGCAGGTTGCAAATAAATCCCCAACCCCAGACAAACCAAGAAACGTCAATGGATTAGCACCCAGTTTAACAGCAAATCGACTCATTTCAGCCAATGCACGTGTAAGAATCATACTTCGTGTATTTTCACCCACTTTGTACGCTACTGCCATCCCCATGGCCACTGCATAAATATTTTTCAATGCACCACCCAGCTCGACACCATGCACATCATCACTGCCAAAAACCCGAAACAATGCGCTATGCAAAGCCTGTTGTACTGCATAACGAACCAGTTCACTGTCACTTGCGATGACTGTACCTGCAGGTTGTCCAGCCACAATCTCTTTGGCCAAGTTTGGACCCGAAAGTACACCATAAGGCACTTCAGGCAGTTCTTCACGAATAATATCACTCATAAAACTAAAACTTTTGGCTTCAATTCCTTTGGTCAAAGACACTACAGCTTGTGCACTAATGAATGGCTTGATCTGACGCAACACATCTCGAAAAGAATGACTGGGAATGGCAACCAGAATAATGTCACGGTCACGCACGGCTTTTTCCAAATTCGACTCAGCACGAAGACCTGCTTCTAATTGAAAGTCGGGAAGATAGCGCTTATTGATATGTGTAGTATTGATTTCATTCGCGATGGCTTCGTCACGAATCCAGATCATGGTATCACAACCATTGCGTACTGCCGTGTTCGCCATTGCGGTACCAAAACTGCCGCCCCCCAATACCGTCACACGCAATGCTGTCTTTTGATCCAATACTACGGGTTCAATTAAATCTTTAAATCGTAAATCCGACATTATTATTATCCTAAAAACTTATCCTGAATATTACATGTGAGCGTTTAACGAGTTTTCAGACTTGAGCTCTCGTTATTTTGTGATTAATCCTGCCAAAAATGAACATATGCTTGCGTGTCATTTTCGGGACGCGGCGCAATTTCTTTTGCTGCTGTCCCCACGTAAACAATACCTGAAATTAAATCACGATCTGCCAAACCCAATGCGGACTTTAAGTGTTTGGATTCAACCACTGCCCCACTACGCCACATCGTTGCAAAACCTTGAGCCTGTAAAGACAACAAAAAATTTTGAATCGCTGCACCACTGCTTAATGTTTGCTCAAAGAATGGAACTTTGGGATGATCTTGAAATTTAGTCACAGCCAAAACCAAAATCGGTGCGCGAAACGGGTGATGTTTGACCCTTTCAATTTGAGCTGGGTCAGTTTCCCCTAAATCCGCAATAGATTGAGCCAACAATTCTCCAAACGCCTCACGTTGTTGACCTTCAACCACAATAAATTGTGTTGGTTTTAAACGATGATGGTCTGGTGCGGCAAGTGCTGCCTGAAATGCAATATTCAGTTGCTGATGTGATGGCGCAGGCTCAATCAATTGACCAATGGATTGACGTTTGTGGATATTGTCATGTACTGCTTTGAAATTTAAATCTGACATTGACCTAGCTGTAATCTATTTAAATGGACTGTTTGTAAGATTAGCATACTCTAAAATCATTAGGCTATCTCGGCAAAAATTTACTCAACAGCTATGTCAAATTTTCAAAGAAAACGCTCAAGCTGGATTTTATTTCTGAAAATTATCATGTTCAACCAATAGCCGCTTTTATCAATAAGACCAATAAAAACTGCAAAAATTATACATGTTTTTCAATATTTAGCACATATTCTATGTTCAAATCATGGCTAATTAAAAAATTCTTTTATTTCCTCAACGATAATTTGGAGTCATTATGAATAAATTAACAGCGCTTTCGCTCCTAGCCAGTTCTGCACTATTTCTAAGCGCATGTGCATCCAACCCAACTCAAACATTAGCCATTCAAAAAGCCGACAATCAATATGAAGTCACAGGCTTAGGTAAAGATCAAATTACTGCAAAAAACAATGCCATTGTTGCTGCCAACAAAACTTGTGGCAAAAAAGCCGCACCCGTCTTAATCAATGAAAAAACTGAATATCATGGTACTTTAAATGGTGTGGTCGATGAACAGACTGGCAAAATGATCACTGCTGCAGCTGGTGTGATCGGTTCTGTCATGGGTAAAAACTACGGAATCGAAAAAGATACCGACTACCAAACCACTTTAACGTTTAGCTGTAAAGCCAATTAATCTGATGATTTCAATTAAAAATCCCACTTAATCAAACTTCTAAATTATTGGGACAGTTCATTAAGTGGGATTTTTAGTTTGATCTGTATCGATTGAATTTAAACGCTCAACAATAACCTTCCAAGCGCGTCAAAGGTAATTTCTGCCCAATGGCCTTTTCAATCGTCGGTAAATTAAAGGCATCGTCTTCTGACAAGAAACTGATACTGACCCCCTGAGTTCCTGCACGCCCTGTACGCCCAATACGATGTACATAATCATCAGACTGTTCAGGGAGGGTGAAATTGATCACATGCGATACACCATCAACATGAATACCACGACCAGCAACATCTGTTGCGATCATAATATTATGTTTACCATTTTTAAATTGATCCAACATTTTCAAACGCTTATCTTGCGCAATCTCGCCAGAAAGCATGACCACTTTATAACCATCCGCCTTTAAATGATCATACAATTTACGGACCTGATCACGACGATTGGCAAAAATCATTACTTTTTCAATCGGTTCATCCGTTAAAATTTCACGCAATAACTTATATTTGTCTTTCTTTTCGACGACATAAACGCGTTGTTCTACATCCGCATTGGTTTTCTTTTCTGGTTCGATTTCTACGGTGACAGGTTCGAAAAGCCATTGCTGTGCAAGATTAAGCACATCATAACTGAAAGTAGCTGAAAACATTAAAGTTTGACGCTGTTCTTTACGAGGAGAGAAACGTACAATACGTTTTACGGAAGGGATAAAGCCCATATCCAATAAACGGTCAGCTTCATCAATAACCAAAAACTCGATTTGATCTAACCAAATTTCCTTCTGTTCAGTAAAATCAATTAAACGACCAGGTGTCGCGACTAAAATATCAACAAAGCCTTGATCCAACTGCTTTCTCTGCTTGTCAAAATCTACACCGCCCACCAACGTGACGACATTTAAATTGCTATATTTCACCAAATCCTTGGCGTCATTTTCAATTTGAATCGCCAACTCTCGTGTCGGAGCAAGAATCAAAGCGCGCGGCTCTCCGCGATAGCGTTGCGTCTGAATCGGATTGTTAAGTAAATCATTAATAATACTGACTAAAAATGCAGCGGTTTTTCCCGTACCAGTTTGAGCACGCCCGATTGCATCATGTCCTGCCAAAGTATATTTCAATACTTTCTGTTGGATGGGGGTCATTTCTTTAAACCCTAAAGCATCAATCGCTTGTTTAAGTTGCGGATGTAAATTAAGGGTTTCGAAACCTGATGACATAAATACGAGCTCTAACTGTAGACACTTTCAATTGTGCCCATTATAAACAAAAAACGCCCCAATTTATAAGAAATTGGAGCGCCACTTAAATTTTTAAAAATTTAAGATTAGTCTAAAGGCTGAACTTCTTCAGCTTGAAAACCTTTTTGACCTTGTACAACGCTGAATTCAACACGCTGACCGTCACGAAGTGAACGATGACCTTCACCTTGAATAGCACGGAAATGAACGAAAACGTCATCACCGCCTGCGCGTTGGATAAAGCCGAAGCCTTTAGTGTCGTTGAACCATTTAACTACGCCTTGTTCACGAGCTGTCATAAGTTAATCCTCAGTTATTAAGAAAAGGGACCACCCGGTGTTGCAAACAGCAGAGCAAACAAAGTTTTAAAATATTTTGTAATTTCAAAGCTTGTAATCATTCTGTAAAACTATTAACAAAATCCCGGTTACATCCATTTGTAATAGGGTTCAAAACAACAATTGTTTCTGATAAATCCTAAATACGCAACGAGCTTAACATGGGTTTATGACAATTAATAGAATTTTTTTTGATAATTATTTTCGATATCAAGCTTATTTTTTATACACCTTGAATATTATATTTTATCAACGCAAGAATATTGCAAATTGTGTTGGGTAGTTCTAAGAAACTTGCTAAAATATTACGTCTTTAACAGTGTTATATTTTTGCCATAAAATGAATAAAACTTTAGGTCAGACACCTATTGATACAAATCCAACCGAAATTGACAGTATGGGCAAACCTTGCCCAATGCCTTTGTTAATGTTGAAACGTGAATTAAAAAAAGCTGTGCCACAGCAAATGTTCTTGTTAAAGTCATCTGATCCACACAGTAAGATCGACATTTCCCGTTACTGTGAAATGCATCAGCTTGACTGCCAATTGACTCAAGTATCTGAGCATGAATTTCATTACTTAATTGAATCTTAATTATTTTCAATTAAAATTTATTTTTGCAAATTTGCATATATGTTTACATTTCTATACCCAAATTTTCTTACTTATGTACAATATTCGAATTAAGATGAATGCATTAGTAATACGACCAAATTCCTATAAGGAGAACTCATGAGTGACAGCAGCAATCAGTTGATGCCCCTGTCCTTATCTGCACCAGGTGTTAACTTAGGTGCTTATATCAGCACCGTAAATCAGATTCCCATCTTGACAGCTGAGCAAGAAAAAGAGTTGGCTGATCGTTATTTCTATGATCAAGATTTAGATGCTGCAAAAATGTTAGTGATGTCTCACTTACGTTTCGTAGTTCATATCGCCCGTAGTTATGCAGGTTATGGCTTACCGCAGGGTGACTTAATTCAAGAAGGCAATCTCGGTTTAATGAAGGCTGTTAAACGCTTTGACCCTAATATGGGGGTGCGTTTAGTCTCTTTTGCAGTGCACTGGATCAAGGCTGAGATTCATGAATATGTGATCCGCAACTGGCGAATTGTAAAAATCGCAACCACAAAAGCACAGCGTAAATTATTTTTTAATTTGCGTAGTCTCAAAAAATCGAGCAAAAAACTTACCCTTGAAGAAGCACAATCGATTGCCAAGGACTTGAACGTTACACCAGAGCAAGTCTTGGAAATGGAAGGTCGCTTGACTGCTTACGATGCAGCTTTTGAAGCTCAAGGTGATGATGACGATGAGGGCTCAACCCATGTTGCCCCTGCCCTATATCTAGAAGACAATCGTTACGATCCTGCGCGCTTAGTTGAAGAAGAAGATTACGAAGAACAAAGCACCTCCGCTTTGCATGATGCAATGGAACAGTTGGACGACCGCTCAAGAAATATCTTGCAACGCCGTTGGTTAGATGATGATAAATCTACATTACACGAGTTAGCGGCAGAATATAATGTTTCAGCCGAGCGTATTCGCCAATTGGAAAAAAATGCCATGGATAAAATTAAGATTGCCATGTCATCCAACTAATTTCCATCTGTATATACATTGGTTTGAATAAAAGGGCGATCTGCCCTTTTATTTTACCTAGCGTTTTATTGAATCTCACATCTTCATAGATTTTGCCTTTAATCCGAGTTAAATTTTATGTTATGGTTATGCGCAAATTGATGCAGATGAATGGCTTATGTGGATTGCAATTTCAGCACTGAATTTAGCACTTGCAGTAATCTTAGGTGCATTTGGAGCACATGGCTTAAAAGCCCGAGCAACAGAAGCACAATTGGCTTGGTGGCAAACTGCAACGGATTATTTCTTCTATCATGCCCTGGGTTTATTGGCATTGGCAGTACTCAGTAAAGTCATTCCTCAACTTCCAATCAAAGCCAGTTTTTTGCTGATCCAGATTGGCATTCTATTTTTTTGCGGTTCATTATATATCATGGCACTCGGTTTACCGCGTGGCTTGGGTGCAATTACACCGATTGGCGGTGCACTGATGATCGCTGGCTGGCTGGTGCTTGCCTGGAATGCCTTAAAATACGCGAAATAAATCTGTTTTGATTTTTTTAAATCACAATTTGCGCAATCGAATGGAATGTCTATGCAAATTTTCTTAAATGGTGAGCCCCAAGAAACCTCTTGCCAAAATCTTCTACAACTGGTTCAAGAACTTTCGCTGGAAGGTAAACGCTTTGCAGTTGAAATGAATGAAATGATTATTTCCAAAAGCAAACTTGAACTCACCCCTATTGCTGAAAAAGACCGTATTGAAATCATTCATGCGGTTGGTGGCGGCTAATTTGGAGCTCTCCCATGCTAGATTTACCTATTGAAAACTCTCCACTGATAATTGGCTCACGCACTTTCCAGTCTCGTCTTCTTGTCGGTACCGGCAAATATAAAGACTTGCAGGAAACAGATTTAGCCATCCAAGCCAGTGGTGCCGAAATTGTCACCGTTGCAATTCGACGTGTAAATATTGGGCAGAATCCAGATCAACCTAATTTGCTGTCGGTGATCCCGCCTGAAAAATATACGATCCTTCCCAATACTGCAGGTTGTTTTGATGCCAATAGTGCTGTACGTACCTGTATGTTGGCTCGCGAACTGTTAGATGGGCATAACTTGGTTAAACTAGAGGTTTTAGGTGATGAGAAAACTCTTTACCCTAACGTAACTGCAACACTGGAAGCTGCGCGCACATTGATTGAGGATGGTTTTGAAGTGATGGTTTACACATCGGATGATCCTATTGTGGCCCAAGAGCTTGAAAGCATGGGCTGTGTTGCGATTATGCCTTTGGGTAGTCTGATTGGTTCCGGTCTTGGAATTTTAAATCCACATACCATTTCCATCATCAAAGAAAATGCGAAGGTTCCAGTATTGGTTGATGCCGGTGTCGGTACGGCAAGTGATGCAGCAATTGCAATGGAATTGGGTTGTGATGGTGTTTTGATGAATACGGCAATTGCTGCCGCACAAAATCCCATTTTGATGGCTTCAGCAATGAAAAAAGCTGTCGAAGCAGGTCGTGAAGCTTATCTAGCAGGTCGTATGCCACGTAAACGCATGGCAAATGCAAGTTCACCTGAGACAGGTTATTTCTTTAAATAGCTGCCATCGAATCGCTTCTTGATGATTCACTGAAAGACTCAAATTACCTAACTGTATTTTTCGAAATTCTGTTAGGCTTAAATATCTTAGGGTCTGTTGACATTTCATAAATGCTTTGTGTTGTCGCAAACATTGAGGAACTGTCAACAGACCTTAATAAATCAATTGAGAAAAAACATGTTTAAAATAATAAATACCAGTCTTTTTCTTATCGCCTGTTCACCCATCATGAGTTTTGCAAATCAGCCATCGGATGCTTTAAAAAAATTTGTACCACACGATTGGGAAATACTCAGCCAAGCCAAAGGTGATTTGAATCAGGACGGGAAAACCGACATTGCACTGCTGATTCAACCCAAAAACAAACATCAACACAACCGTAAGCTTTTGGTTCTATTCGATAAAGATCAACGACCGCAACTCAAATTCAGTCAACACATTCCAAACTGGACCTACCATGCAAGTGAACCGTGTACCGACGATGCTTTGAATGATTCCTCATTGAGGATAAACCATCAACGTTTAGAATTAATATTCAGTAGCATGTCATCATGTAGTAATACCTATGGTTTAATCACGACATACCGTTTTAAATTAAACAATAGCCACTTCCATTTAATTGGTTATGACTCATTTTATCTAGATAAAATTAATGGTAAACAAGACGAAATTAGTATTAACTTTCTGACGCACAAAGCCAAACTAAGCACGACTGCAAATATTTTCGCTGAAGTTGACACACCGCCTGAAGTGATTTGGAAAACAGTCAAGTCAGCAAAAAGCTATACTCTGGAAAATATTCCTTGGGAGAATGAAGCGTTAATGCTCAACTTTAGTGTTCAGTGGATTGGAGAAAAACAATGAAGAATAAATTACCGCTAATTTTATTTTGCATGCTAGCAACATGTTCAGCTCTTCTTTGGGCTGATACTCAAACAAGCTATCAATCCTTTGTTCCTCAAAACTGGAAAGTACTTAGCAGAGCACAAGGCGACTTAAATGGTGATCAGCAGCCAGATCTTGCCTTGATTATTGAGGATACTGATCCAAAAAATATTGTCAAAAATGATCGTTTAGGCAGTCCTCAGCTCAATTTAAACAATCGAAAATTATTGATTTTAATTAAATCCCCTCAAGGTTATCGCCTTGTAGCGAGTAATTCTACTTTACCTAGCGAAGGAGACCAAGAATCGCCCTGTCTTGCTGATCCTCTAGGCGAAGACAATTCACTCAGCATCAAAAATGGATTAGTACAAATCAACTTACATTATTGGCTCAGTTGTGGTTCTTGGTATGTAAGCAATCATCTTTTTACTTTCCGTTACCAAAACCAATCTTTTAAGTTGATAGGCTACGATGCTACTGACTTCCATCGCGCATCTGGTGAAATCAATGCGAAAAGTATCAATTTTTTAACAGGAAAAATCAAAAAAACTTCAGGTGGCAGTGCGTTTGAAAATCAAAAAACCACTCAGCAAGAATCTTGGTCAAAGTTAAAACAAAAATATACACTCACACTGGAACAAATTGACTTCAAGCATTATGGAGAATATGAATAAAATAGTTTTAAACCTGATCAAGCCCATATTAGATTGATGATCAAACTTCATTCATTGGATCTCTTCCATAAATCAAATATGATCATATTGAACACGCCATAGGGGTAATAAATAAAAGTTTCTTCTCTGTTAGAAAGAAGACTCGGATCAGGAGATTATATGCTGATTGATATTTAGAAAAAGGAATAATCAAAGAAAACTCTTATAAACTTCATGGGATCAAAATAATGTATGGTGAAAAATTATTCTATCTATTTTTTGCATTCATAAACTGCTCAAACTTGGTTATGGCAGATGCCATTGAAACCAAACTTCAGGCTTTCATTCCCAAAGGCTGGAAAATACTCAGCCAAGCTGAAGGTGACTTAAATAGCGATCAGCAGGCAGATCTGGTGTTGATTCTTGAAAACACTGACCCAAAAAATATTGTTAATGATGGCTCATATGATAAAAAACCAGAAAATTCAAGACTCAACCTAAATGCGCGCAAATTACTGGTTCTATTTAAAGATGATCAAACCTACCGCCAAATTGCCAGTAATGATTCACTGCCAAGTGAAAGCAACAGTGAAAAAAAATGCCTAATCGATCCTCTAATTGTAGACCACTCCCCCATCATCCAGAATGGATTACTTAAAATCTCTTTGAATTTTGGATTTCGTTGTGAATCATGGGAGGTTTTTAATAATGTATATACATTCCGTTATCAAAACCAAGTATTTAATCTGATTGGCTACGATTTACATTATTTTGATCTACCCTCAGGCAATAGTCGTAGTGAAAGTACTGATTTTTTAACAAGAAGATTCAGAAAAAGTTTAAGTACTCCTGAACTCGACCTTAAACATTCTCCACAACTATCACAGTCAAAATTAAAGAAAGCTGATTTGCTCAAACTTGAGCAAATTAACTTTGGGCTGTATGTCCACCGCTAGCTTCTCGCAAAGCAGGAAACAACTGTTTAATGAAAAGTGGTTTTACAACCCATGTGCTAAAATTCGAATTTTGATTTCAGCCACATGGTCTTTGACTTCAAGCTGATATTTTTGCATATGTTCAGTATCTAGGTGAGCATTCAGATGCGCAATGCTTTCCCATTTTTCAAGCATTACAATCAAATCGGCATCCCGGGTTTGGTAGTTCACATCTACATTGGCATCCACCAAAAGCTGATAGTCATGACAGCCCTGTTCTTGCAGTACGGTTGGTGTAATTTTTTTAAAGGCTTGAATGATCTGTTCTTTATGTGAGCCATTCGGATGGGCATAAATTTCAGCAATAATTGTCAACATTTTATGTTCCTCAGCATTTTGAATCAGCTAATGATTTGCACAACTTAAGCAAAAAGTCGATGCAAATGATCACGATATTGCTGCTCATATTGCCTAACTTGGGGTGCTTTAATCACATCATTCACAATAAAAGTATCTAGACTGTGCATGCCTAAAAATTGATTGGCTTTATGGAAAGATAAATAAACACCATCTACACCCACACCATGGAAAAATTGTTCTGGATCATCAAATGCATCTATAGGTGCATTCCATGTCAGTGACAACATATATTTTTTGTCGTGAATCAATCCACCTGAACCATATTTTTTTGACACATCAGAACGTGTACGACCATCATTGGCATATAAGCTCCCATGACCTGTTGTGAATACATCATCGATATATTTTTTCATTGTCCACGGCGCACCCATCCACCAACCTGGCATTTGGTAAATCACTGTATCTGCCCAAAGGTATTTTTCTACTTCTTCCTGAGCATCGTAGCTTGCGTCTGTACGAGTCACTTTCACAGTATGTCCTAAATCTGAAAGTACCTGTTCAGCCAAAGCGGTTAAAGTATCGTTCAGCTCACCATTTGAATGTGCAAACTGTTTCGCGCCATTTACAATCAGAATATTACTCATTACTCACCTGTGTATCGTCAATGTTTTAAACCTATGGCGTCACTATAGTGATAATTTTTAGTGTAAAAAATGCATGAATAAGCAAAATATTATTGACTAAAAGTCAATAATAACCTTAAACAAATGATTGAAGTATCTAAGCGAAATCGATAGGAATTAATCAAGCATAAAAAAACACCCGAAGGTGTCTTTTTTAAATGATTTTTGCGTCAAGGAATCAACCCTTCATCTCGCATTGCAATCTGTACAGATTGACGTTCAGCCACTTTATTGCGTAAAGCTACAATATTGGTAAACGGCGTTAAATCATGGTGAATAGAGTTCGACCAGTTGGTCAGCACAAATAAATACGCATCTGCCGGACCAAAACGGTCATTGACCAAATAATCATATTCAGATTCAGCGAGGTAATCATCGATATATTTCAACATCTTATCTAATGTTGCATAACCACGTACTTTTTCATCTTCGGTGATTGCTGGATCAAAAAATACTGCATATTCATCATGTAGTTCTGAATTTAGATAACCTAGCCATTCCAATACTTTGGCACGCCCCAAACCAGATGGTGGGATCAAATCTTGTTTTGGATCATGTTGAGCAATAAAAGGAAGAACCGCGACATTCTCAGTCAAAATCAAACCTGGATTAATTTCTAAAGCTGGAACATAACCTTTTGGATTAATTTCGTAATAATCAGCACCCTTTTCTGTCTTATGCGTTTTTAAATCAACACGTTCTAGATCAAAATCAACATTAATTTCATTCAATAGAATATGAGCTGCTAAAGAACATGCACCTGGTGAATAATATAACTTCATATCTAATCCTTGTTATATGACTGTTTAAGTTGTAAATGGCTTTATTGGCAATTTCAAGTTAAGAAACATAAAAATTTGCAAATCTGCTTGAATTTATAAAAGTGCTACAACTTGAATATTCAGCAAAACGAAGACTTTTTCAAGTCAAACTTGGCTGCATTTTCACTAAAAGATGTTTTAACATACGCATCTTTAAAGAATGATGAAAGGTTTGTAGTGATTAGTCTAAAAAAAGCAGAATGGTTGTCCAATATTCGTACAGATGTAATGGCTGGATTAGTCGTTGGCTTAGCACTTATTCCTGAATCTATTGCTTTTTCTGCAATTGCGGGTGTCGATCCTCAAGTTGGTCTGTATGCTTCATTCTGTATCGCTGTCACTATTGCTTTTTTTGGTGGTCGCACAGCCATGATTTCAGCCGCAACAGGCGCTATGGCATTGCTGATGGTAACTTTGGTGAAAGATCATGGTCTACAATATTTATTTGCTACCACAATCCTGACTGGCACCATTCAAATACTTGCAGGGTATTTGAAAGTCGCAAAATTAATGCGCTTTGTTTCTCAGTCTGTGGTGTATGGATTTGCGAATGCACTGGCAATTTTAATTTTTGTCGCACAAATTCCCGAATTACAACGGATGGATTTGACCGCCTATCTATTTGTTGGATTAGGACTGCTTGTTGTCTATTTATTTCCGTATATTCCAAAAATTGGCAGACTGATTCCCTCACCTTTAGTATGCATCATTGTTCTGAGTTTGATCGCAATGCTGTTCAATACAGATATGCGTACCGTAAGCGATTTAGGTAAATTCCCCGATACATTACCCATTTTCCTTATTCCTGAAGTTCCTCTCAACCTTAATACTCTAAAAATCATTTTTCCTTATGCAGTCACTTTGGCAACTGTCGGTTTACTTGAAACCATGATGACGACCACCATTGTCAATGAAGTCACGCAATCTGAAGGGGACCGTCATAAAGAATGTCGTGGTCAAGGTATTGCCAATATAGTCAGTGGATGTATGGGCGGTATGGCAGGTTGCGCAATGATTGGACAATCGATTATCAATGTTGCTTCAGGTGCACGCACACGTCTGTCCACACTGGTCGCTGGAGTATTTTTGCTGTGTTTGGTGGTCTTTCTAAAAGATTGGCTGGCTTATATTCCAATGGCTGCTTTGGTGGCAATTATGATTATGGTGGCATTCACAACTTTTAATTGGGATTCGGTCAAAAACTTTTCCAAACATTCGAAACAAAGCAATATGGTCATGCTTACAGTGGTTGTCATTGTGCTGATGACCCATAACCTGGCATTAGGCGTACTGGTTGGCGTTTTATTATCTGCGCTGTTCTTGGTGAATAAACTTGAAAGTGAAGTACGAGTGCGTTCTGAACTGTTGAATCGTACACGCCACTATTATATTTATGGACAAATCTTTTTTAACAGTGCAGAAAAGTTTTTTCAGTTTTTTAATTTTCATGAAACAACAGAAAAAGTCATCATTGATTTAACCCATGCGCATATTTGGGATATCACCTCGGTCAATATGTTAAAGCAGGTACAGAATAAATTTCTACACAATAATATTCAAGTTGAAGTGATTGGTATGAATGAAGCAAGCCGTATGCTTGTAGATCAATTCAGTCCATCAGCTGAAAGCACAATTTCATGATTTGAGGAACGGCATAGCGCATGAGGTTTTGTCTCTTCATTTCTGGTAAATCACCTGATTGAAATTTAAACGGCATCAGCTTAGGTGATATGCTGTTTATTTCATCCACTTATTTTATAAAAAACTCAAATTTTCATGTTTAAACCGTAAAAATACCTATTATCAGGTATAGCGCAGTATCTAAATATCTGAAAAACTAGATACATTAAAGCATCAACGAGCTTTTTGACATCATGAACAATGAGTTAAGTTTACCTGTACCTGTCATCATTGTAGAGGATGAACCGCTTATACAAAAAAGACTGGCTGACATATTGGTGAATATTGGGTATTCAACATCAGATTTAGCTTTTGCCCAAAGTCTAGCACAAGCCAAAGAATTACTTGAAACGCATTCTGCATCTTTTGCCTTGGTTGACTTGGGACTTCCTGACGGAAATGGAATTGAATTTATAGAAATTTTAAAAAACTATGATCCAACCATCACGGTTTTAGTAATCTCGGCATGGAGTACTGAAGATGCTATTCTCAATGCATTAAGTGCAGGTGCAACAGGATATGTGCTTAAAGAACGGGATGATATTGAAGTCGCGCTTTCAATCAGAAGTGTTTTACGGGGCGGCGCACCTATTGATCCATTTATTGCCCAAAAAATTTTAAAACAATTACACTTCAATGAAAAAAACAATGGAAATAGATTTATAAACAACCAAAAATCGATTGAAAATGAAAGTATTTTGTCGAAAAGAGAGCTTGGAATTTTAGAGCTGGTTTCACAAGGCTTAAGCAATAAGGAAATTGCGGATCAACTCAATTTATCTCGCTATACCGTTGAATCTCATATTAAACATATTTATCGGAAACTTGCGGTATGCAACAGAGCAAAAGCCATCGATACAGCACGCAACATGGGATTACTCGATTAATCCTCAATATTATGGGTTTTCTGTATTTGCTTTTAGCGACTCTGCAAACTGCATCTTTTGCTCAAGCAGATCTGTTAAATCAAAGCCTTGAGGCTGATGCGCGCTGCCATTTTCAAATTCTCAATATACAGGTTACTCAAGCGAAGGCAAATCAGCCGGAACGTGTTCCTCAATCTGGATGGGAGCATGTTCAATTACCAGATGACTGGGAAAAACGTTGGCATGATTATACAGGTAGTGCTTGGTATAAAATTCAATGGCGTTATCAATGTAATCAAGACCATCAAGCCGTTGCACTTTTGATAGAACGTATCAATTTAGCCGGTGCGGTTTATAGTAATAATGAATTGTTATGGAAAGATAAGTCCCTCGTTGAGCCTTTATCAAGAAGTTGGAATATGCCGAGATATTGGGTCCTTCCTTCTTCCTCTTTTCAAAATCATCAAAATGAAGTTTTAGTCCGTGTTGTTGGTGTTTCGTCACAACATTCTGGCTTAGGCAAAATTCGATTCGGACGTGCAGATGATATTGTCAATCAACATGATCAACTGATTTTCGAACGGCGTACCTTATTTTTGGTCAATATTATCATCAGCTTTGTTCTTGGTACCATTGGCTTTACGATTTGGCTATTTAGGCGTGAAGAAAAAGCCTTTGGCTGGTTTGGCTTAACCTCATTTTTCTGGGTATTATTTGCTTTTAACATTCTATCGACTGTGCCGATTCCATTTACTGACACTTTATTCACAGCTCGACTTAATTTAGTTTTTTTAGCCGGTTATGTATATTGTCTATGTTTATTTGCATGGCGGGTTGCACTTCAACAATACACTTCTATAGAACGTTTGCTTTTAGCCAGCTTCATCATTTGCATCCTAGCATTACTGTTTACACCTGATCCATATTTGGACAAAATTCTACTGACTGTATTTCTTTATGCAGGTCTGGTGTTTATTTTTAACTGCCTACTTTTTCAATGGATTGCTTTAAAAAAACCCAAAGTCGACATTTTACTTTTAGCCTTTATTTTTCTGATTTATCTGGTGATTATCGTTCATGACCTCTATACCATGCTTAATCATGATGATCAGGATCTCTATTGGACACCATTCGCAGCACCCATCACGAGTTTGGCAATTTCATTTATTCTCGCTTATCGAATCTCACAGAATGTTTCTCGGATTGAAAAGTTTAATCAAACACTTGAAGAAACGGTTGAGACGGTAACTTTTCATTTGGAACAGTCTTTAGAGAAAAAGCACCAGCTACAAATCGATAATATGCGTTTACAAGAACGCTTGAACTTGTCACATGAACTGCATGATGGACTGGGTGGCTCAATTGTACGTTCAATGATTCTACTCGATCACAGTGAACATATTGAAAAGCAACAGGTCCTCTCGATGTTTAAACTTTTACGGAATGATCTCAGACAAGTGATTGATTCAGGTACAAGCTTAGGTGAGAAAGTTCCTGAAAATCCGATCATGTGGGTCGCACCTTTACGTCATCGTTTTGTTCAACTTTTCGAAGACATGGAAATTGAATCGACATGGATATTTGCTGAGAATTGGCTGCTAAAACCACCACCATTGATTTGTTTGACCTTGTCACGTGTGGCGGAAGAAGCTTTGACCAATATTATAAAACATAGCCAAGCTTCAGATGTCGAGGTTGCTCTGGTTGAAAATGAACGTCAACAATTGATTTTAACTATTCAGGACAATGGCATTGGCTTTGAAGTAGATCAAGTCCAGTCAGGGCTGCATGTTGGCTTACAAAGTATGCAGGTTCGCGTGAAACGGATTGGAGGGAGCTTTGAGATACATTCACAGCATGGATTTACTGTAATACGTGCCATCTTGCCTCTAAAAGATAAGAATGAACAGATTTGAACATCAAAAAGAGAAACTAGATCCCCAGTTTCTCTTTGTTTAAATCGTTTGAGCCTATTTCCGTTTAGAGCGTGCCAATACCGATGTTGCCGTCAATAACACCAAGCCAAGTAAAGACCACAGCCCCGTACTTCCCCCACTACTTTTAGCCCCTGTTGTAACGGAATCATTTAAGTCTAAATCTACAACAACGGGATCATGGTCAGAAGAACGGAATGCATCTGAACTGTAGAACGATGCAATTTGCTCATCTGTTTTAAACTCTTCGTTGTAATCAAGAGCTGTAGGTTCATCCGCATTGATATGCCATGCAAAAGTACGTTTAACCATTGGATATAAGTTGGCATCTGCAATGGCGTGATCTAAATTACCAGCACCACCATTCCCTGTTGCATCACTCGCAACACCAAAGACGTAACTATAAGCGAATTTACCTTGACCAATTTTTTCATCATTTAACAATACCTTATAGTTGGCTTTTTCAAAGGCTAAGATTGGATCTTCTTTGGCATAACTGTTCATATCTCCAACCAATAAATAATGAGGCTTTTCAGCTTTGGTCGGGTTGGTTGCAATCCATTGAATCAATTTTTGTACCGCAGTTACACGGGTAGGATTCCAGCATCCCTGTCCATCATTTTGGTTGGCTTCAGGTGATGCTTTATCATCAGGGCAACTGCCTTTAGATTTTAAATGGTTGGGTATAACGGTAAAGGTTTTTCCGCCAGTCACGGCTTGGAAGCTTTGTGCCATAGTGACACGGTTTTTTTGCGTCAAGTCATCATAAACCACGGGGTTACCCACAGTTTTTACACGCTTGCTGTTATAGATAATCGCAACAGCAATCACATCAGTACCTAACTTGTCCATATTTGGGGGAATGACATATTTCCAATCTGCACCCAAAGCTTTCGTCAGATAAGCCACGGCACTTTTATCACCATAACCATTGTTGGCGATTTCCATCAAACCATATACATCTGCATCAATGGTTTTAATCGCGTTGACGATTTTTGCATGTTGGCGGTTAAATTCTGAAACAGTGTTTGCACCACGATCAGGTTTAACGCCAATCAAAGGAGAATTGTCATAGTTCAAGACATTGAATGCAGCAACACGGACTTGCTTAGTGTCTTTAGCAGGAACATTTGCATTTCGAGGATTGGTGTCTTTGACAATTTCAGGTAAGGTTTTATTTTCAACCGGCTGGATACGCCACGCGTTAAAACGATATTCCAAAATCCCTTCAACATTCTTTAACTGATAACCTGTCCGTAAGGTATTGGCAGCATTAAAATTTACTGGAAGCCAAGGTGTTCTATTTTGATTATTATAACCATCATCTAAAATAATTTTTGATAACAGATTGGTTTTGGCTAGTGCAACTGCTTCTGCTGATTTTGCAGGATATAAGTTGGTCGGGATATATAAACGTCCCAGACTTAATGACAGCTGACCATAACGACCATAATCATAGTTTTCACTGACCGTTAAAGTTTGTGGCATTTTCACCAACATCCCTTGATAACGTTTAGGTGAATTACCAGTTGCATCTGTTAAACTTGAAAATGGAAGTTGCACCGGTGTTGCACTGACTAAGTTGGCAGCTTGATTATTACAGGTACCAATATTGTTACTGAGCTGATCAAGCTGTAACTGATTTTGATAAGTCGTTAAACGTCCCTTAAGAATCACTTCCTCACCCGCTTTTCCGCCAGTGACTGGACTTCCAGCAGGAATATATACAAAAATTGCATTACTCAAATTCGCTTTGGCTTTTGTGTCAGGCGTTTGGATATAAAAACCTGAAAATCCATCCTGATAACGATAGTCGGCGGTAATGACCCCTCGAACGATGTACTGCTGATTCTGTGTAGCAGACTGCAAATCTGCAATAGGAGTATCAGCTGTGCTACAACTCAAAGCATTTCCTGTTGGCGGGGTTGTTGTGTCTGCACCTAAATAGGTATTGAAGGCATTACGATCTGACCATTTTGTCCACTCGCTATCCAAGTCGAAGGCGCTATCGGGATCTACTGAACTCACATCATTTTTATTTTTTATTCTGCTTAGGCTATTTTGATAACTGGTAATCGTTGTTCCCCAACCTCCACTTGCTGGACGTTCACCAATACGCCCAAAACGATCGACTGGAGTTCCTTTATATAAAAGAACCAATGCATCATCACCATTGAATGTCAAACCAGCGACTTGATTTACCTTAGTTCCAATTTCTGCTTGTAATTCACTGCGACCCAAAATAAATTTTGCTTTGCCGGCGAGATTTCCCTGTAAGGCAAATGTTGCTGATTTGCTCGTTACCCCATTGGTGTATTGCTGAATTTCATAATCCGCGAGATTAACTGCTGTTGCATCTGGATTATAAATTTCTAATCCTTTTTTATTGGCAGCACCATCGATATATTGACTAAACATCAATTGTGCATGGCTTGAAAATGAACAACCCAATAAAGCAAGGCTTAAACATAGAGTATGTGGTTTTAAAATTTGCATGATTTTTAACATTTGTTGAAATTTACAGCAGATTAATTTTTATTAATGACAATATCGTGAATTCAGATCATCCGATTGCAAGCTTTTGACTCGGAATGGGTGATCAAATATTACAGCAACTTAAAATAGAGTGCTGAAATATTTGAATTTCAGATGGTTTTGCAGAAAAAAGCACCCTTTCGGGTGCAAGAGCATGGAACTTTAATAAAAATATGATGGATCGAAAATTAAATCATTCACTGCATTTGCTGTAATTTAGCCACTTCTTGTTGCTTGAGTAGATTACGCTGAATCTTTCCACTGGAAGTTTTTGGCAAGTTTGCGACAAATTCAATTTCACGTGGGTATGAATGTTTGGATAGACGTGATCGAACGTAGTTTTGTAATTTAACATTTAATTCATCTGAGGCTAAAAATTGCGGCTTGAGTACAATAAAAGCTTTAACGATTTCTGTTCGTTCTGGATCAGGCTTTCCAATAACTGCTGATTCTAAAACTTCGCTGCATTCAAGTAGTGTACTTTCTACATCAAAGGGTCCAACACGATAGCCTGACGTTGTAATGACATCGTCTGCACGCCCAATAAAATCAATTCCGCCTAACTCATTGAGTCGAACTGTATCACCTGTTAAATAATACTTCCCGACAAAAGATTTGCGGTTATTTCCGCCATACCCTTTAAACCAGGTGAGTGGTGATTTTTCAAAATCAATTGCCAAAGTTCCTATTTCTCCAGGCTCCACCTCTTTGTGGTCTTGATTTAAAACTGCAAAACGATGTCCAGGATTTGCAAAACCCGCAGAACCTACCTTGACGGGGTGAGATAATGCATGATGATTACCGATCACCATACCCAATTCTGTTTGTCCATATTGATCATATATGTTGACGCCAAGATCATGATTAAACCAATGGATTACTTCAGGCGTTAAAGGCTCTCCCGCACTGCTGACTACACGTAAATGGTCTTTGATTGGAGCATCAAATTTTTCTTTAAAACCAAAGAACATACGAAAAGCTGTGGGAGATCCAGTCAAATTACTGACTTTGTACTTTGCAATAATTTCCAATGCATGGTCTACACTGAAGGCATGTTCATCCATGATAATGCTGTGTCCCAATCCCAATGGTCCGGTGATACCATAATATAAGCCATATGCCCACCCCGGATCCGCCAGATTCCAAAACGAGTCTTCTTCACGTAGATCAACGGCATGACGCATATATTCTTTAAATGCTAAAACAGCTTTGAGAGGCACAGGAACTGACTTGGCTAAACCCGTGGTTCCTGAAGTAAACATCATTAAGAAATCATCTTCAAAACTTAACATAACCGGATGATGTACTGCTGATTGCTTGGTCAACTCCCCCCAAAAATCAGCTTCTTTACTCTGACTAGAATCAGAGGCATGAACGGTCAGAATATGAGGTAATTCAATTTGATCCAATTTGCTACGTTGTTCTTGATTGGTGACCATTAACTGCGTATTGGCAGCTGTAATACGATGTTCAATTGCTTTAGATTCAAAAGCAGTAAACAAAGGTTGATAGATTGCGCCAATTCGCCATGTGGCCAAAATGGTAATAAGTAATTCAGGCGTACGTGGCAATAATCCAGCAATACAATCTCCAGAATTTAAACCAATTGATTGGAAATAATTTGCCAACTGTCCAGAAGCCTCTGCAAGCTGCTCAAATGCCCATTGTGCTGATTCGCCATTTTTTCCTTCCCAGATCAAAGCAACTTTATTTAAACCAACAAAACGCCCACAACACTCTTCATAGGCATTCATCGACTCTGGGTTTCCAACCAATTGTTCATTGATCAACTTGGCATAATCAAATTCCAGATAAGCCTGTTCCAGTGTTTTCATGTCAATATCCTTGTCTTTGTCAACACACCATCTCGATGTGCAATTCCATATCTGCGTTCTAGCTTTTATTGAACTGCTAAATCATTCAGCATCTGTTCCCGTGCTAATAGATAAACATGATTAGAATTCATACACAATTTCCAAATACCTCAATTCTGCTGCGGTATTTGGACATGTATAACGGTGCAAAAAAACCAATAAAAAGACCAGCATGACGCTGGCCTCTCGATCAATTTGATAGCATCTTTCAGCTTTGCATCATTCAGTTACGGCGCGTGCAATCACTAAACGTTGAATATCGGATGCTCCTTCATAAATCTGACTGACACGAACGTCTCGATAAATCCGTTCAACAGGAAAGTCAGAAACATAGCCATAGCCACCATGTATCTGTATGGCATCAGAACAGACTTTTTCTGCAATTTCCGAGGCAAAAAGTTTTGCCATCGATGCCTCTTTTAAACAAGGCAAACCCGCATCTTTCAAACTTGCAGCATGGTAAATCAACTGACGTGCTGCCTCGATTTGAGTTGCCATGTCGGCAAGACGAAATGCCACAGCTTGGTGCTGAACCAGTTCTACACCGAAAGCTTTACGTTGACTGGCGTATTCAACGGCAGCTTCTAATGCAGCACGAGCCATACCTACACATTGCGATGCAATACCAATTCGTCCAGACTCTAAATTCGATAAGGCAATTTTGTAGCCTTCACCCTCATTGCCCAATAAGTTTTCAGCAGGAATTCGACAATTTTCAAAAACAATCGTCGCAGTATCTGAACAACGTTGCCCCATTTTGTCTTCAATGCGGGAAACGATATATCCCTTTGTATCAGTTGGAACTATAAAGCAAGAAATTCCCTTTTTGCCGGCTGTCTTATCTGTCATGGCGAACACAATTGCAACTTGTGCATTTTGTCCCGACGTAATGAACTGTTTGGTACCATTAATGACCCATGCATCGCCATCACGTTCAGCTTTACATAACAAAGCACCAGCATCTGAACCTGCCTGTGGCTCTGTTAAGCAAAAGCAACCAAGCCAGCGCCCTGTTGCCAAAGGAATTAAATAATCTTGTTTCTGCTGTACTGAACCATATTTTTGGATAATCCCACAAGGTAATGAGTTTTGTACACTGACTATCGTAGAAATTGCTCCATCACCTGCTGCGATTTCTTCAATCGCGACAACCAAAGACATATAGTCCAAACCAGCACCTCCCCATTGCTCGGATACGGTCATTCCCAATGCTCCCAAATCTCCCAATGCTGCTAATTGCGCTTTCGGAAATTGTGAATGCTTATCTCGCTCAGCAGCCGTTGGCTTGAGCTCATTTTGAGCATAATTGCGCATCATTTCCTGAACCATCTTTTGATCATCATTGAGTATCATTCGAGTATCCCTCTCAGTGGGTTTTCAAAGATTTTGAACATGACTGTCCTGATGCCAAGCTCAAGCATGTAAATAAATCAATGAAATTAAGGTCAAATTTGTCCAATACCGCCTTTTGAGCAGTATGGGACATTATTTTTAAGGTGTTTTGCTTTACAAATGGCAAGATCAATAGCTGAAGCTAAGTGCATTTGAAATGCATAAATGAGATTAGACTTACTTAGGTTGCATACGGATTGCGCCATCCAAACGAATTGTTTCTCCGTTTAAATAACTATTTTCACAAATATGTCCCACAAGCTGTGCAAACTCTTCAGGTTTGGCAAGACGTTTTGGAAAAGGCACCATTTCACCTAAAGCATCTTGAACATTTTGTGGCAAAGCTTTCAGCATCGGTGTTTCCATAATACCAGGTGCAATGGTCATGACACGAATGGCATGCTGCGACAGCTCTCTTGCCAAAGGTAAAGTCATTGCAACAACAGCACCTTTGGACGCCGCGTATGCAGTTTGCCCAATTTGCCCATCAAAAGCCGCCACTGAAGCAGTGTTGATAATGACGCCACGATCTTCTTCTCCGGCTGCGAGTTCATAACGTGAAATCACATCTGCAGCAAAGCGAAGCATATTAAACGTTCCTGAAACGTTAATATTTAAAACCTTCTGAAATGCATCCAAGGCATGAATGCCGTTTTTCCCTAGAACCTTTGCAGAAGGACCGATACCTGCACAATTGATCAAACCATTGAGCTGTCCGTAATCTTGTTCTAGTTGTTTAAAGAATTGTTCTACCGCAGTTTCATTGGTCACATCCAATTGAACAAATTTGGATTTTTCACCAAGACGCTTTTGCATTTCTTCACCAAACTCATGATTCATATCCACCATGATCACGCTTGCCCCTTGAGCAACCAAATGTGATGCAGTTGCAGCACCGAGACCAGATGCTCCACCTGTTACAACAAAGACTTTTCCTTCAATTTTCATTTTTCTTCCTTATTGATTGTTAAATAAATAGCGATAGATTTTAAATTAAACCTATTTTCGACTTAAGATGAAGAGTAAACATAGTCAAGCTTGAGTACAATTTCCAAAAGTTGCATCCTGTATGATGGATTTGGACAATTTAAAATTTTCAAGTAACTTAACCACTCATTAAATGCGCTCACAAGATAATGGAATATAATGTGAACAATCAACATTTCATTGAAAGTAAAGGAACCATATCAATTGCACTCGTCCATGAGGCACTGATTGGTGCCAAAAAAAAAGGATTCAACATTGAAAAAATCTTGGCCGATGCTGAGATACCACTTGAGCTTTTCAATGCACCCAAGGCACGGATTGCAGTTTCAAGCTATGCAAAACTTTGGACTGAAATTGCAGATCAAATGAACGATGAATTTTTTGGTATGGATTCTCATCAGATGCGTCGGGGCTGCTATAAGTTACTGTCAAAAATGGTCATGCAAGCTGAAACACTTCATATTGCCATTGAACAAATTCTACAATTTTTTAATTTTGTACTTGATGATTTTTCAAGTAAATTGCTGATTGATGAAAATTATGCCTACATTGTCATTACAGATAAATTACAACCCAAAGCCATGTTTTGCTATGCTACCTATATCATGCTGATTCACAGTTTGATCTGTTGGTTAGCTGATCAACGCATTCTGCTTAAACAATTGCAATTAAAATGCACAGCCCCTGAAGATGATCAAGATTATCGTGTTCGTTTTTGTGACAATATCAGTTATCAAACAGATGAAAACTATCTGCAATTCGATGCAAGTTACTTAAAGATTCCCGTTAAACGTGACCAAAAATCTTGGCATGCATTTATCAAAAGCAGCCCTGAAAGTCTGCTATTAAGATTTAAGAATCCTTTGGCATTGAGTTCTATAGTACGCAAAAAATTACTTTCTCTTTCACCCTGTGCTTGGTTGGAACTGGGTGAATTAGCTGAACAACTGAATATTTCGGAAGCAACGATCCAACGTCGCTTAAAAAGCGAAGGTACAAGCTATCAACAGCTTAAAAATGATATCCGCTGCGATATGGCAATTGATCTTCTAACCACAACAACGCATACCTTACAAGACATCAGTGAATTATTGAATTTTCAAGATGCGAGTGCATTTCACCGTGCTTTTAAAAAATGGACTGGGGTAAGTCCTGGCGCTTATCGAGAACATAAACATTGAATCTAAAACGGGTGAAAGTAGACGGCTTTCAAGGAATGAGATCATCATCTTGATCAAACAGACATCAAAGGTATTTTACTCGCATAAATTTCAAAAGCTGTACTCTGATTTACAGCTTATCTGAACATGGTTGCAAATCCACCATTATTAGTATATTTTTCACCCAATTCAAAGCAGTCTTTTCTGCTTACTCCCTGTGGTACCCTCCTCCCCTTTAATCAGCTTTCAGGTCACTAACATGATTAAGATGATTGATGTACTAGAACAAAATCTAGTTCAAAATTTTATCCACTCCCTTTCTGCTCAAACTGAACATTTAGATGAGTTGATAGAAGGAATTTTAAAAGCTTCAGATCCTGATGTTGCAGATGCAATCAATGACTTTCTGAATATGAACAATGCTTCGGATCTTGCTCAAGCACTTGATATCCAGCAAGAACGTATTGAAGCGATTCAATCTGGTTTGGCGATGAAAAAAGAAAATATTGCAGATACAGCGAAAATTGTAGCACTCTGTCTTGCGCTTGAAACCAACGCCTTGGACCAAGTTGAAATTGCGGATAGCCTCGAAGATTATCCAATATAAAGACAGGCTCAAAAAAAAACGGCTCATCATGAAGCCGTTTTTTTATGTCTAAATCGCAAAAAATGCTAAGAATTTTTTTCACTATAGCTTTCAGTTAATCTACTTTATCTGAAGCAAGCTGATAAATATAAATATTATTGATGAAAATCAAAATATTAATGAATTAAATATCGATAATTCTGTTTTATTGAAGTGCTTATCAATTATTATTTTTTGTGCTGATGTCATAAAAAATATACAAATCTACTCTGTTTTTCTCTTTGAACTTTAATGGGGTATTTATGAAATTTTTTACTCAAAAAATGGTGGCTTTAGTCTCTGGCTTTACACTGAGTTTAGCGGTGACATCATCTTTCGCTGTCATCCCAACAACACTAAAACTTGACTATGCTTACTATGCTCCAACAAGTTTAGTGGTTAAAGAGCAAAAACTATTAGAAAAAGCCTTACCGAAAACAGCAATCAAATGGGTATTTAGTCAAGGTAGTAATCGTTCACTTGAGTATCTAAACAGTGGTAGTATTGACTTTGCATCCACCGCTGGTCTGGCAGCTGTATTGAGTCGCGCCAATGGAAGTCCAATCAAAACGGTTTATATTCAAAGCCAGCCAGAATGGACAGCTTTGGTCGTCGCTAAAAATTCAACCATCAAATCATTGAAAGACTTAAAGGGTAAGAAAATAGCAGCAACCAAAGGCACTGACCCATTCCTTTTCACGCTTCAGGCACTTGAAACTGTTGGTTTAAGTAAACGCGATGTTCAATTGGTCCATTTGCAGCATCCAGATGGTAAAACCGCCCTGGAACGTGGGCAGGTCGATGCATGGGCTGGGCTTGATCCATTGATGGCTTCAGCGCAGTTACAGTCAGGTGCTAAGCTTCTGTATCGTAATATTTCATTTAATAGCTATAGTGTTTTAAGTGTTAAAGATCAATTTGCAACACAAAGCCCTGAGGCTATAGAAGCCGTGATCAAAGCTTATGAGCAAGCACGTCAATGGGCGAAAGCAAATCCTGATAAACTTGCAGAGTTGTTGGCGCGTGAAGCAAAATTACCACTTGAGGTCGCCAAACTTCAGCTTAGCCGAACCAATCTCGACCAAAACATTCCAACTGCAAAACATATCAATGCCTTAAAAAAAGCTGGAACAATTTTGAATGAAGAAGAGTTGGTACGCAAAGGTACCAATGTCAACCAAGTCGTTGATCAGTTATTTGACAGTAAATATGCACAAAAAGTTGTTGGAAAATAATGAACAAAATCTCTGCTTCAGCGTCAAATACAATTGTGCCTACAGCGGTTAAAAGTTCTGTAGTCAAAGCCAATTTATTGAAATGGCTAAAAGCAATCACTGTCCCTGTTTTGATCTTGCTCATATGCGAGTATCTTGTTCGAACGGGCTGGATTGAACCCTATTTACTCCCAGCCCCCAGCAGTTTACTTGAATCATTTCGAGATCTGGCACACGGTGACTTATTCACACATGTGTATACCAGTACATGGCGAGTTTTCTTCGGCTTTTTTGTAGGAAGTGCGCTTGGGCTTATCTTTGCAATCGCTGTAGGTCTAAACCAACAGATTGAAGCATTTTTAGAACCAACATTTTCTGCAATTAAATCAATCCCCAGCCTTGCATGGATTCCTCTATTGCTATTATGGCTAGGAATTGATGAAGCTTCTAAAATTACTTTAATTGCCATTGGTGCATTCTTCCCCACCTATACCAATACAGTTTCAGCCATTCACAATGTAGATAAAAAATTATTTGAAGTTGCCAAAGTCTATCGACTAAGCCCTATACAAACAATTTTTCAAATCGTTCTCCCTGCTGCTTCACCAGGAATTTTAGTGGGGCTGAGAAATAGTTTAAGTTTGGCTTGGATGTTTATGATTGCAGCCGAACTGATTGCAGCAACACAAGGGATCGGTTATTTACTCAGTGATGGTCGAGAAACTTCACGACCTGATATTGTTATTATCGCGATCATTTTATTGGCTGTACTGGGTAAACTAACAGATACGCTGATGAAATGGATTGAAAACTGGTTTTTACGTTGGCGCACTTAAATCAAGCTAAATACGGCTTTTGCTGAGCCGTATTTTTAATTTCCCTATCTGAAACTTGCATTTATGGTTTTTCCTATGGAACACTGTTGCCGTTACATATAGGTAGACCGTATGATCATTCGTGATAAAAGCAATAGCTTCGCCCTTCTTTTTGCTTGGCATGGCACCATTCTTCCCAAAGTCTTGCCTGCATTGGCATTCGTTGTGCTGATCTCCACCGTTTTAGTGTATTTATCTTCCCACCATTATTTTACTTTTCCTGCTGTACCTGCAATTGGATTTACCGTATTTGGTATTATCCTTTCTATTTTCTTAAGCTTCAGAAATACAGCTTGTTATGACCGCTGGTGGGAAGGTCGTAAATTATGGGGTGCATTGATTGCTACCTCCCGCCATATTTCACGTGACAGTCATGTTTTATCAGAACAGCAACGCCAAGTGCTCATGTATCGCGTCATGCTTTTTACATGCTTACTCAGGAATCGTCTACGCAATCAAAATCAATCCATTGAATTTTATATAAACAAAGTTGGCTTTGATGATTCAACTTTTAACTATCTCTCTCAACACATGAATGCTGCTCAATATGTTCTAGAACATATTCAAAAATCCTTGGTGTCCTCGCTTCATCGCGGTGAAATTTCGGATATTATTTATCAGGGGTTAAATCAACATATTGTTGCTTTGGGGAATATTCAAGCAGGTTGTGATCGCATACTCAGCACCCCATTACCTTATTCTTACTCAGTGTTGTTGCATCGTACCGTATATTGCTTCTGCTTAATCTTGCCTTTTAGCCTAGAAGCCAGTCTCGGTATCTGGACACCTGTCATTGTGAGTCTGATTGCTTATCTGTTTTTAGGTTTAGATGCTTTAAGTGCGCAACTTGAAGAACCTTTTGGTCTACAAGAAAATGATTTGCCTTTGGATGCAATTACCCGGCTAATCGAAAGAGAAATGCTGAGCTCACTGGGCGAGGAATTGCTCGAACCGATTCAATTGGTCAAAAGTAATTTGACTTAACATGACTTTTGTTAATTGTCCGGTTTTAACACTGCATGATTTTAACTTCAATCAGCATGCAGATAAACCGCAATATATTTGAACTGAACTCGTGAAAATGATCTTTTGATACGGTTCAGTAAAAAACTGCTTTTGATACGCCCTAGATGTTTAGAATAAAACATGGATAAATAAAAAAGCTTGACCAAGTGATCCAATCAAACATTTGGTCAAACTTTTTTGAACAACAAGAGATTAATTTGGCCACTGACCTAAAGTTACACGATTATTGCCACCATAATCTTTGACCGTTCGAACTTGTTTAAAACCCGCACCTTTAAATATCTGCTGTACGGCTTCTGCCTGATCATAACCATGTTCAAGTACGATCCATCCCTGCGTCGCAAGCCATTTTTTACCTTGCTGAATAATATGTTCAATGTCGGCTAAACCATGATGATCAGCAACCAATGCACGTTCAGGTTCAGAAGCAAGCTGAGACATATGTTCATCTTCAGCATCGATATAAGGAGGATTAGAAACAATCACATCAAAATACTGCCGATTCAATGCCTTAAACCAGCTACCCAAGTAAAACTTCACCTGTTGCAAATCGTGCTTTTCAGCATTATGTAATGCAACCTCCAATGTCGGCTCATAAATATCCGTAGCAATCACAGACCAGTTCGGACGTTCACTTGCCAATGATAAAGCAATCGCCCCAGTACCTGTACCAAGATCAACAATACGACAATCTTCTGGTAAATCTAAATGTAGTACTGTTTCAACCAAAACTTCCGTATCAGGACGAGGCACCAAAGTATCTTTGGTGACTGTTAAATCTAAAGTCCAAAATGGCTGCGAACCCGTCACATATGCCAACGGTTCACCATCGGCAATACGTGCCAAACCATCGGTATACTGCTGTACTTGCTCAGTCGTTAATTCCTGTGTTGATTTAAGAGTCAAATCAAAAGCATCAATTTTGAGTATATGTTCGAGCAACCAAGCATTTTCTTGACGCTCATAACTTTCTGCCTCTCCGCGTAAGGCCAGTGCCTGTGCAATATTCATTAGCCACCGTTTTGTTGAGCGAGCATTGCCAATTGATCAGCTTGATATTCACGATGCAAACTGTCTAAAAGTTCAGTCAAATCACCTTCCATCACAGCATCCAACTTATATAAAGTTAAATTGATGCGGTGATCGGTCATACGACCTTGTGGATAATTATAGGTTCGAATTCGTTCTGAACGATCACCCGACCCGACCAAATCACGACGCATTTCAGAAGTTGCAGCATCGGCAGCAGCACGTTTTGCATTTTCTAAACGTGAGGCTAATAACGCCATCGCCTTGGCTTTGTTTTTATGCTGTGAACGCTCATCCTGACATTCTACGACTGTTCCCGTCGGAATATGGGTAATACGGACTGCTGAATCCGTTTTGTTAATATGCTGACCACCTGCACCGGATGCACGATACGTATCGATACGTAAATCGGCAGGATTAATATCGACTGTAGTATCAACATCAACTTCTGGAAGAATTGCGACTGTACAAGCAGAAGTATGTACTCGGCCTTGCGACTCTGTCGCCGGGACACGTTGTACACGATGCGCACCACTTTCAAACTTCAAGCGTCCGTAAACGCCTTCACCATTGACAAGGCAAATGATTTCTTTATAGCCACCATGTTCACCTTCGTTTTCAGATAAAATTTCAATACGCCAATTTTGTGACTCGGCATATTTGCTATACATACGGAATAAATCACCTGAAAAAATCGCGGCTTCATCGCCACCTGTTCCCGCACGTATCTCCAAATATGCCGAGTTAGCGTCATTGGGGTCTTTAGGAATCATGAGAATATTCAACTCAGATTCGAGTTGTTCAATTAAAGCCTTATTCTCTTTGATTTCCTCAACAGCCATATCCTTAAAGTCTGGATCGCTTAACATCACTTCAGCTGTTTCAATATCTTCTTCAGCCTGCTTATACTTTTTCCACACTTCAGTAATTTCTGATAAATCATTATGCTCACGTGATAAATTGCGAAAGCGTTTATTGTCAGAAATCACTTCAACGTCTGCCAATAATGCCTCTAATTCTTCATGTCGATCACAAAGTTGATCTAATCGTAAACGTAACGATTCTTTCATTTTAAATACATTCTCAAGCTAAGCCTCAGCCACATTTCAAGATTTAAATACAATCTCAATCACATAGCTAAGAAAATTCTAAAATAATTGTGCATAGTTTACCGATTCTGCCATTTAAATGACACATTTATATAGGCTCTCAGCCGTGAACTTAACGAATTTATGGGATGATCTATATGCTTTATGCCTATTCATACCAGCATTGTCTTCATCATTTCTCCTTTTTGTCCTGCTGTTTGCATGTTTTAAAATCACTTTTAATAGAAAACATACATTCAGATACCAAACGTTATCAATTTTCGGATTCATCTCCACAATTTTTGGAAAAACTTTTGTTACATTTGCTTCATCGAATACAGATAGAGCTGTCCAACTAAGGACATGGAGCAAGACATGAAATTTAATACAATCTTATTTAGTACTGCATTAGCAGTCACATCAATGTTTACAGTAAGTGCCCATGCTGACAACTCAACACGTATTGCAGCAACTTCGGCTTTAGGAAGTGTTGTAGGTACAGCTGTAGGTAAACAGATTGGCGGCAATACTGGTGCAATGATCGGTTCAGCCGTTGGGGGTGCTGGTGGTGCAGCAGCTTCAACCAATAGAAGAGACCGTACAGCTGCTGCCATCGGTGGTGGTTTAGGTGGTGTTGGTGGCTATACCGTCGGTAAAAATATGGGGGGTACTACTGGCGGCTACATCGGTGCAGCAGCGGGTGCAGCAGGTGGTTCTGTTTTAGGGAAAAAAGTATCTCAAGACCGTCATGCAGATCAACGCAAGTACAATAAAAAGTACTACAAAAAACATCGTCGCCACCACTAATTGATCGACAATATCATCAAGCACCTTCGGGTGCTTTTTGTATTGTTTCCTCTTAGACAATTCATCTTTTGTGTGGAGGTATAAGATCTTCCCTCGCCCTGGGCAAACCTTGCATCTTAGTTTTGGTTAAATCTCAAATATTAAAGTCAGATCGATTTAAAATGGGATTGTAGGCAGTGTAAACTGTAAAGAATTTTGTTTAGTTGATAAAGGTTAATCCAACAATGTATGGGCTTGCTTATTGTTCCACCATCATTTCAACTTTTTTAATTTAACTCTATGTTTTTCGCCTCGACATGATTGCCATAATTGCTATTTTAGTATGGGCTCTGAATACTACGGGTTCTATTGAAAAAATTTAATATTCACATCATATGAATCAATTAAAGACGAAGAAATACAATCTAGAAACAAAACACAGAAATTGCTTACATTCAAATCCATAATTATTGCTATATGTTTCGCTATTCTGCACTCAGGTTAAATAATTTGAAGAAGCTTCGAGAAGGAGTTTGAAATGAAACTACAAGCAATACTTGGTGCAACAGTTCTTGCAGCAACACTGGTGACAACTGCACATGCAGGTAATTCAACCAATACCGCCTTAACATCTGCGCTTGGCGGTGTAGTCGGTGCAGCGATTGGTCAACAAATGGGGGGCTCAACTGGCGCAATGATCGGTTCAGCAATTGGTGGCGGTGTTGGTGCCGGTGCTGCATCCAATAAACGTGACCGCAATGGTGCAATCATTGGTGGTGCTTTAGGCAGTGCAGGTGGTTATACGGTGGGTCGTAATGTGACAGGTACCTCAACAGGTGGTTATATTGGTGCTGGTCTCGGTGCTGCTGGTGGTTCAGCTTTAGGTAAAAAAGTCAGTGAAGATCGTCGTTATGATGACCGCTATGACAGTCGCTATGGGCGTTATAATGATCGTTACGATCGAGGATATGGCTACCGCAATGTTGACTACCGTTATAACGATCGTAACTATCGTCATGATAACGGGCATCACTATGGTCAATACAAAAACAAGAATCGTTGGAACAATTGGAAAAACTAATTCCATTATTCAATTGATATAAAGCTTTTTAATCAAGCACCTATCGGTGCTTGATTTGTTTTTACTCTAATAGGAATTACATCAGCACCTACAAATATCGACATTTTTCGATATACTTTACTCAACTTATATCGTACTATTTCGATATATGATTATATCGAGTTGAAAAATGACATCTTTGAATGATTCAGCATTAAACAATACCAAGTTTTCCATTTTAGAGCTTGCACCTGTTCGCGAGGATCAAACGGTTGCGTTCTCTCTCAAACACGCACTAGAACTTGCACAACATGCCGAGAGTTTAGGGTTTGATCGTCTTTGGCTGGCTGAACATCATAATATGGACGGCATTGCCAGTTCTGCAACAGCCGTACTATTGGGCTATATTTTGGCAAATACAGACTCTATAAAAGTAGGTTCAGGCGGAATTATGTTACCCAATCATGCGCCGCTCGTTGTTGCAGAACAATTTGGTACTTTGGCAACACTTTATCTGAATCGTATCGAATTAGGGCTAGGACGTGCTCCCGGGACTGATCCTCAGACCATGCGTGCATTAAGACGTGGTCGTCAAGAAACCGAAGATCAATTTCCACAAGATGTCTTGGAGATCTTGAGCTATTTTGCAGATGCTCATCCAAATCAAAGAATTAAGGCTACTCCTGGACAAGGCACACATGTTCCTGTGTGGCTTTTAGGTTCAAGTCTATTTAGCGCACAACTTGCTGCCAAATTAGGACTTCCCTACTCGTTTGCATCACATTTTGCACCGAGAATGTTGGGGCAAGCCATTCAGCTTTATCGTGAAAACTTTCAACCTTCCGAATATTTGGATCAACCTTTTGTTTCCATGGGTGTACCAACTGTGGTCGCTCAAACAGATGAAGAAGCTGAATATCTTGCAACCAGTGTCTATTTGCGAATTCAAGCTTTGCTGACTGGGCAAAGTTTAAAACTCAGACCGCCTGTTGAAAGCATGGAAGGTCGATGGTCTGTTTCAGAAAAAATGGCTGTGCAAAATTTCCTCGCGATGGCACAAATCGGCTCGCCAGAAACAGTGAAAAAAGGCTTGAACCGACTTCTTGAACAATATCAAGTGGATGAATTTATTTTTACTTGTGATATCTATGACACATCGAAACGTTTAGATAACTTTAGCTTATTAATGGATTTAAAAAAATAATACAAACCTATTGCCTTTTCCTCTTTACCAAAATGAAATGTGAGTTTTCATTTTGGTTTTTTTTGATTTCAATATTATTAAGTCATTAATTTAAATATGAATATATAATTAACTATTTTTTAAAGCACGAATCAATGCAGCAGAAAAAATGAAAAGATTTGCCATCTCTTTTCAAATCAGCATAATAGAACATATAAAAATCAGTAGAATATCAACAAGGAACAACAATGAATCAATATATCAATAAGCCGACACCCGCTTTTGTTGCCGTAAGCTGGGTGGCTTTGCTTGCTGGTGCTGCCGCCTATTGTGTGGGTCTGTTTAATGCACAAATTCTCTTAAATGAAAAAGGCTATTACCTCATCTTGATTCTCTATGGATTATTTTCTGCCGTTTCATTACAGAAAATTGTTCGAGACAAGCTAGAAGGACAACAAGTAACGTCCATATATTATGGCTTATGCTGGGCTTCAGTAATAATTTGTGTTGTGCTTTTGGCATTAGGATTATGGAATGCCAACATGACGCTGAGCGAAAAGGGTTTTTATATCATGGCATTTTTGCTCAGTCTATTCGGAGCTGTTGCCGTACAGAAAAATATTCGTGATTTGGAATACCTGAGAACACATACACAGCCTGAATTGGGACATTCAGTTACACCGCAAATGGAAATAAAAGAAATTGAAACACAAGAGGATAAACTTTAATTTATCCCATACCTTGATGAGCAATCAAAATGAGGAATCTGACCCTTCCATTTCAATCCCTAAAGTAAATGATTGATTGAACACTTCGCCTGACTTTTTGTTGGGCTTTTTAAAATCGAAAAATATGCAGTGAGAATCCAACTCATTGATTATCACTCTTTTGAACTTTAAATTTAAATAGATTCAATCTGTTGAAAAATAAATCACCCAATAATCAATGCAATTAATTCATTGTGAATGATACAAAGCTATCATTGCCAGGCTTTGAATCCTGAGTTTAGCTAAATTCGCATAGACGATAGCTCAGTTTTTCCAGAGATGAAAATAAGAGTTAAATCTTTCGTTGAACGAGGGATCGTTCCCATCCCATCAACATCGCCACATCAATGTCATTTCATCCTACAAAAACCAAAGATGAATCAAACGTAAAAAATAAATGAACCACACACTTTTCTCACAACCTGTATAAGACCATAAAGCCAGATAAATATAAATGATTGAAATAAAAGACTTGCATGAATAATTATGCTGCTTGACTGTATCTTAATGGGCTGTAGTTAAATTGATATTTTTATCACTTCACTATGAATAATTTCGCCAATCTATTTAAAATTAAATGAAATAAAATAAGCAACGGTATTGACCAATGATCATGCAGAACAATTGAGCTCTGCCCAGATATCATGGACAGATATCGACAACAATCCGGATATTCGGGCAGATCAGAAATAGAAAAATTTTTAAATCTGAGAATTGCAAGATCATGCTTTAGATGCTGTTTTAGCAGATTTCTTATTACAGCGTTATATCTATAAAATATGACTGGGGAGATTTTGAAAAAGCTTTACCTCCGTAGATTAAGTGGGTTATATCAGTAAATGTCACGATTTTCTGCGACTTATAAATAAAAAAAGGAATAATTATGCTCACCAGGAACAAGAGCCAAAATGAAGGTTTTTTTCAAAACCAATCAGAGTTTTTTAAACAATACACAGGTAAAATCATTGCATCTTCAGAAATTAAATTACATGACTTTTCTGGATTAAAAGTTGCAATTATTGGGATTGATCAGTTTACGGTAACGCAGCTTGATCAGCTTTTACAGCATGCGGAACGCGTCAAAGTTTTTCAAATTTCTCCTGTTTTTGTATTACCCCAAACAGAACGAGGCATAAATAAACTTATTTCACATCCTCTGATTATTAAAAATCGTCGTTTGTTTAATCATCGTATTAAATCAATGTTGGCAATCCGATATTTAGATGCTCAAGTTCAAGATCAGTGGTTAAAACGACAGCTTATGCCTAATCTGGCAATGAAAAATAAAGTCTTTTTGAAATCCGATGATTATTACACGGCATTACAGCACCCTCGTTGCAAGCACATTGCTTGGCCGATTGTAAAAATTACCTCTCATTCAATACTAGGCATGGATGGAACAGAGTATGTCGTTGATGTAATTATTCGTACCTACACATCGTAAACATGAATAAATTAAAAGAAGGGGGCATTCCCTGCTTCCTTTTATTTTGTCTGTCCGATATAGCGATAACGATTGCCAGTCCTTTGATAGCGTAAGTAATGATCCGTCAATTTTCCAGAATGACTGATGAGCATAACATCGACATTCTTCAAGTCTTTAGAAATACGGATAAAGTCATTCAACGGACGCTCCCAATCCTGACAATCGTTTGCAACGTCTATTGAGTCCAAATTTTTCGTTTTCGTTTCAAAAATTTGCACTGGGGCGAATTTATCTTGGTTCAATATGAATGAATTTATACGATAAGTTCTTGAACATGTACTCCCAACAAAAAGACTGGTAATTAAGTACACATCCTTATTTTCAATTTTAACTTGCGCAATGTTATCGATAAATCCAACTTCTGCTAAATCTTGAGTGATTGGCGCAGTTTTAGCTTTCAATTGAATCAAATTGGTAAACTCCCGCATGGTACCCCCACCAGAAATATCCATCGTATAAAATTTAATTTTGCGATCTGGGCTAAAATGAATTTTCAACATTTTCTTTTCAGTCAGTTTAGGAAAAGAATAAGCGAAACTTGCAGGATCCTTTTTTATTTTAGTTTTAATTGAGTTGGAAATATTTTCATTGTACTGATCGCACTCGTTTCGTGATGAGCAACCTGCTTGATAATATTTCTGAATCAGAGTTGTTTCAAAATCCTTTAAAGTTTCGGCATGTAACTGCGTTGTCATCATGCCCGATAGGCAAAAAAACATAGAAATTGAATTTATTTTTAATATCTTTTTCATATAACTATTAGACATTATCTTGATCCTCCATAATTTTTTTTAAAAGAGCAAAATGTGCATTCTGCTCTTTGTAGTGATTCTATTATATCCGCAAGATAATTATGAAAGACGACTTATCCGATTCTGCGTTTTAAGCCTGTCATTTGCAGTACACGTGTTGAAATTTCTTCAATCGACATTTCCGAAACATTCAAATACTTGATTCCTTCAGAAATATAGATTCCTTCTACAGCACGAAGTTCCATCTGACATTGTGAAAAACTTGCATATCGGCTATTGGCTTTTCGTTCTGAACGAATTGCGACCAGACGCTCGGCATCGATCATCAAACCAAACAACTTATTTTTGTGTTCTTTCAGTACCGCAGGCAATCTATTATCGTCCAAATCTTCTTCAGTTAATGGATAGTTCGCCACGCGAATTCCAAATTGCAAAGAGAGATAAATGGATGTTGGTGTTTTACCTGAACGTGAGACACCTATCAAAATCAAATCCGCTTTGTCATAGTGCCGTGTGCGTGCACCATCATCATTGTCTAAAGCAAAATGTACGGCATCAATACGTGCTTTATAAGACTCGGAATCGGTTACTGCATGGGTCTGTCCGACTAAAGTTGTAGGCTGAGTTCCTAAAACATCAGATAATTTGCTAATAAGCCCTTCAAAAACATCAAGATTTACTGCATTTGCCGTATTGATAATGTCACGCACATAAGGGTCAACCAAAGTATCGAATACCAAGGGTTGCTGACCATCTTTATCGGCTCTTCGATTGATTTCTTCAACTACATTCATCGCCGCTTCTTCAGACGTAATATAGGGAATGATATGAATATCGAACTTTACATGGGGAAATTGCGCTAATAACGAATGTCCAAGGGTTTCAGCTGTGATCGCTGTACCATCAGAAATAAAAAATACGCTCCGCTTTATTTGGTTACTTTCTGACATTAAAAATCTCCTCAAACATTTGTCTTAGCGATGTATAATCTTTATAGTAAGCCCATCTTACATGACTATCACTTAGTTGAATCAAAATGCTAAGTTTTTTGTTATAATTTCATGCCAAGATAGTGATTAATACTGCATAAGTGGAGTAACAACTTTGGAAGCACGCGTAATCGGTCTGGAAAAATTAGGTAAACACGACGTTGAGATCGTGGGTGGTAAAAACTCTTCACTTGGGGAAATGATCAGCCATTTAGCAAATGCTGGCGTATCTGTACCAGGTGGATTTGCAACGACTGCTGATGCATATCGCGAATTCCTAGAGCAAAGTGGCTTAAATGCTAAAATCAATGCAGAGCTTGCAACATTAAATGTTGATGATGTGATTGCACTTGCTGAAACTGGCGCAAAAATCCGCCAATGGATTGTAGAAACTCCACTTACTACAGGTCTAGAGGCTGAAGTTCGCGAAGCATTTGCTGCACTTTCTAATGGCAATCCTGACATTGCCGTTGCTGTTCGTTCTTCTGCAACTGCAGAAGATTTACCTGATGCTTCATTTGCTGGTCAACAAGAAACTTTCTTAAACATTCGCGGTATCGACAACGTTTTGATCGCAATTAAAGAAGTTTTTGCTTCACTCTACAACGACCGTGCAATTGCTTACCGTGTACACCAAAACTTTGCACATGATATCGTTGCCCTGTCTGCAGGCGTTCAACGCATGGTTCGCTCTGAAACTGGAGCAGCAGGTGTAATGTTTACACTCGATACTGAATCTGGTTTCCGTGAAGCAGTATTTATTACTGCTTCTTATGGTTTAGGGGAGATGGTTGTACAAGGTGCAGTCAACCCTGACGAATTCTATATTTCAAAACCACTTCTTAAAAATGGCAAACATGCTGTTATCCGCCGTAACCTTGGTTCTAAACACCAAAAAATGATTTATGGTGAAGAAGGTTCAGCTGGTAAATCTGTGGTTGTGGTTGATGTTGAAAAAGCTGATCGCCAACAATTTGCTCTTAATGATTTAGAGCTTCAAGAACTTGCTAAACAGGCATTGATCATTGAAGAACACTATCAAGCGCCTATGGATATTGAATGGGCAAAAGATGGTGATGATGGTCAGATCTATATTGTCCAAGCACGCCCTGAAACAGTCAAAAGCCGTGAAAATGTTGGCACAATGGAACGTTACCTGCTTAAACAAAAAGGCACTGTTCTTTGTGAAGGACGTTCAATCGGTCAACGTATCGGTTCAGGTAAAGTCCGAATCGTAACGTCTATTAAAGAAATGGATAAAGTACAAGAAGGTGACGTACTTGTTTCAGACATGACTGACCCAGACTGGGAACCCGTGATGAAACGTGCAGCTGCAATCGTCACCAACCGTGGCGGTCGTACTTGTCATGCAGCAATCATTGCTCGTGAATTAGGTGTTCCTGCAATTGTCGGTTGTGGCAATGCAACAGAAGTACTTGTGGATGGGCAGGAAGTGACTGTCTCTTGTGCTGAAGGTGATACAGGCTTTATTTATGAAGGTTCGTTAGATTTTGAAATCCAACGTAATTCTATTGAATCTATGCCTAAACTGCCGTTTAAAATTATGATGAATGTCGGTAACCCTGACCGTGCATTTGACTTTGCTCAGATTCCAAACGAAGGTATCGGTCTTGCACGTTTAGAATTCATCATCAACCGCATGATCGGCGTACACCCTAAAGCATTGTTAAATATCGACAGCTTACCACGTGAAACTCGTGCAGCAGTGATGGCACGTACTGCAGGTTATGCTTCTCCAATCGAGTTTTATGTTGAAAAATTGGTTGAAGGTATTTCTACACTTGCAGCAGCATTTGCAGATAAGCCAGTGATTGTTCGTATGTCCGACTTTAAGTCAAACGAATATGCAAACCTGATTGGTGGTAAATTATACGAGCCTGAAGAAGAAAACCCAATGCTCGGATTCCGTGGCGCTAGCCGTTATGTATCTGACAACTTCCGTGACTGTTTCGAACTTGAATGCCGCGCATTGAAAAAAGCACGTGATGAAATGGGCTTAACCAATATTCAAATCATGATTCCTTTTGTACGTACTGTATCTGAAGCTAAACGTGTAATTGAATTATTGGCTCAAAATGGTCTGAAACGTGGTGAAAACGGTCTCAAAGTGATCATGATGTGTGAATTGCCAACCAATGCATTATTGGCTGAACAATTCCTTGAGCATTTCGATGGCTTCTCAATCGGTTCAAATGATTTAACTCAATTGACCCTTGGTTTAGACCGTGACTCAGGCATCGTTTCTCATCTATTTGATGAACGTGATGCTGCAGTTAAAGCCCTTCTTTCTATGGCAATTCATGCATGCCGTAAAGCAGGTAAATATGTTGGTATTTGTGGTCAAGGTCCTTCTGACCATCCGGATCTTGCAAAATGGCTAATGGAACAAGGTATTGAGTCTGTATCGTTAAATCCTGACTCTGTACTAGATACTTGGTTCTTCCTTGCTGAAGAAAAAACCAAACAGGCTTAATGAGCACACTCAAAAAAGACCCTCCTGTAGGGTCTTTTTTGTTTTTAACAATCATACCGATTTCCTGAATACATTTACTTTCAAATGCTGAACATGTGATTGTGTATTAAAATTCTCCCCACAGACATTCAAAGTTAAACGTATCTTCAAAATATTTATTCTTTATAAAAGCAACATGATATTGCTTCATATTTTAAGATTTCGTGTAAATTTAATATTAATATAAGCAAAAATCGAGTATACATAGTGAATTACAAGGTAGATGACTATGGCGATTGATCTGTTTAGCCAAGCTCTGCTGTTTTTGTATTTTAGATTTATTTTGAGAATTGAGTTTTATGCAAATTTACTTGGCGAGAAATAACCAACAAGCTGGACCCTATTCAATAGAACAACTGAATCAGATGCTTGCAAACCAGCAGGTATTATTAACTGATTTAGCTTGGCATCAAGGAATGACTGAATGGAAAGCACTTGGTGAACTTACACAAGGTAAACTTGTCTATGAACCTGTTGGTTATATTGCACCGACAACCTTTACACCTGAACAACCCGCTCAGCAAAACCAAGCAATTACCAACATAAAAGTTGAAAGATCCACTAAAAAAGCAATTAAAGCAGCACCTGTAGGCAAGCGTATTTCCGCAAAGCTCGTTGATTTTGCATTGTTGTTTTTACCACAAATTCTTGCTATTGCTTATTTTATGCCTGAAAGTGCAGTCAATGCTGCGGCAGGTGGATTTTCAAGAGAAAGCCAGATGCAAATCGCTGAAATGATCAGTAAAAGCATGCCTGGCTATGTCAATATCGGTTTAATGGTATTTGTATTGGCTATCTTGATTATTCAATGTTTTATGATTACCAAATCTGGTCAGTCGATTGGTAAAAAAATATTCAAACTTCAAATTGTTGATGTGAATAGCAACCAATTACCAGGGGCATTCAGAGGCTTTTTTGTACGTTCATTTTTATTTCTGATTCTCTCTCAGTTGATGAGTATTGTTCCCCTTATTGCAATTGTATTTATCGTTGATTTATTTATGTTTTTTTCGAAAAACAATTATGCGTTACATGATCGTCTCGCCAAGACCAAAGTGATTGATCTTGCAGAATGAATGAAATGGCGGTGACCCCGCCATTTTTGATACTAAATTACGAAAAAATAATAATTTATGTTTTTGTTTTTTTTATAATTCCGACTAAAAATATCAGGTATTTTTACATTAATATATTCACACCCTATCTATAGCTAAGTTTGCCGATATGAGGCATAATGCCCTACAACGTAGCGGTGTCAGATCATTGAGAATGTTTTCTATTTGTAAACAATAGTCATTTTCAATCATGCGACACTTTAATCGCTATCCCATATTTATATAGGGAATGGGACTCTTCACCGAGGTTGTAAAATGAGACAAACGACTTTAGCTGTATTGTCTTTATCTGCGATGGCTGCACTCTTAACAGGGTGTGGTGGTGATTTAGTACTTCTAAACTCGAAAGGTCCAGTTGCTGAAGGTCAAAGTAGCCTGATGATGACTGCGATCTATTTAATGCTTTTGGTCGTAATTCCTTCGATCTTAATGGCATTGTGGTTTGGTTGGAAATATCGCGCGTCGAATAAAGATGCAGACTATAAACCTACATGGGCACACTCGACTGCAATTGAAATTGTAGTATGGGGTATCCCGTGTATTATTATTGCTATTCTTGCGTATTTAACATGGTGGGGTTCACATAAGTATGATCCTTACAGACCATTAACAAATACTCAAGGTCAGATGGAAGAACATTTAAAAATTCAAGCTGTCGCTGAACAATTTAAATGGGTATTTATCTATCCTGAACAACAGATAGCTACAATTAACGAAGTTCGTTTCCCAGTCAATAAACCAATTGAATTTCAAATCACTTCTAACTTCACAATGAACTCTTTCTTCATTCCTAAGTTAGCAGGTCAGGTTTATGCAATGGCAGGTATGCAAACTAAGTTACATATGCTTGCAGAACATCCAAGTCCAGCAGAAGGCTACCGTGGATTCTCAGCGAACTATAGCGGCTATGGCTTTACGCAAATGCGTTTCCGTGCTCACGCTGTTTCTGATGCTGATTTCAACGCATGGGTAGAAGCAATCAAGGCAGGCAAAGGTACTTCAATTAATCCTGAAGCTATCCAGAAAACTACACTTGATGCGACTGAATTTGCTACGCTCAAAGATGGTGACCGTTCTAAACACCAGATTGAAGCAATGCTGAACAATGCGCATACGCCAGAAGAAATTAAAGCTGCACACGAAGCTGAACGTAAAGGTCCATTCCCTACTAAGCCTCATCCTGTGACTTATTATTCTTCAGTTACGCCTGACTTGTTCAAGAGCATTATCAACACTTACATGAGCAACTATCATGGTGCAGACCATGCAGGTGCTGAACATGCAGGTGCTGAACATGCAACTGCTTCTGTAGGGGAATAAGACATGTCTTTGTTATTAGGTAAACTCAATTGGGACGCGATCCCTAAAGAGCCTATTGTACTTGTGACAATGGTCGTTATGGCCCTTGGCGCAATTGCAGTTTTAGGCGGTATCACCTATTTCAAAAAATGGGGATATCTCTGGAATGTATGGTTTAAATCAGTAGACCATAAAAAAATCGGTATCATGTATATCCTTGTATCTGTAGTGATGCTACTTCGTGGCTTCGCCGATGCAATCATGATGCGTCTTCAACTGTTCCTTGCGAAAGGTGGCGGTGAAGGTTATTTACATCCAGACCACTACGATCAGATCTTCACCGCACACGGTGTAATCATGATCTTCTTCGTAGCAATGGGTCTAGTTGTAGGTATGATGAACATTACTGTACCACTTCAAATTGGTGCACGTGACGTTGCATTCCCATTGTTGAACTCCGTGAGCTTCTGGTTATTTGCCGGTGCTGCTGGTTTGATGATGGTTTCACTGGTATTGGGTGAATTCGCTGCGACTGGTTGGATGGCTTATCCTCCACTTTCAGGTATTCATTATTCCCCTGGTGTTGGTGTTGACTACTATATCTGGGCACTACAGGTTTCGGGTCTAGGTACGCTCCTGACGGGTGTTAACTTCTTTGTTACCATCATTAAAATGCGTGCGCCTGGCATGAAACTTATGGACATGCCGATCTTTACTTGGACTGCACTTTGTACAGCCGTTTTGATCATCGCATCGTTCCCAGTATTAACAGCAACGATTGCAATGTTAACACTGGACCGTTACTTCGATTTCCACTTCTTCACCAATGAGCTTGGCGGTAGCCCAATGCTTTACGTGAACTTGATTTGGACTTGGGGTCACCCAGAAGTTTACATCTTGGTATTGCCTGCTTTTGGTCTTTACTCAGAAATCGTTTCAACGTTCTCCCGTAAAACGTTATTCGGTTACAAATCTATGGTGTATGCAACAATTGCAATTACTGTACTGGCATTCGTCGTATGGTTACACCACTTCTTCACCATGGGTGCTGGTGCCAACGTTAACGCGTTCTTCGGTATCATGACCATGATTATTGCGATTCCTACTGGTGTGAAAATCTTCTCTTGGTTATTCACCATGTATAAGGGTCGTATTACATTTACATCACCAATGTACTGGACACTTGGCTTCCTTGTGACTTTCGGTATCGGTGGTTTAACTGGTGTATTGATGGCTGTTCCACCAGCTGACTTCTTGGTACACAACTCATTGTTCCTAATTGCTCACTTCCATAACGTAATTATTGGCGGTGTAGTATTCGGTATGTTCGCAGGTATCACTTTCTACTGGCCAAAAATGTTTGGTTGGAAGTTAAATGAGACTTGGGGCAAAGCATCTTTCTGGTTCTGGTTCTTTGGTTTCTATTTTGCATTCATGCCACTTTATATCCTTGGCTTCATGGGTATGACTCGTCGTTTGAATACATATGACAACCCTGAATGGGATCCGTACCTAGCAATCGCTTTGTTTGGTGCTGTACTTGTCGCTATCGGTATTGCTTGTTTCTTAATGCAAGTGATCGTAGGTTTCTTACAACGTCACGACAACATGGACCACACTGGCGATCCATGGGATGGTCGTGTACTTGAATGGTCTACCTCTTCCCCTGCTCCGTTCTATAACTTTGCTGAAATTCCAAAAATCAATGGTATTGATACGTTCTGGAATGACAAAGAGAACGGTGTTGCATATGCACGTCCTGAGAAATATGAAGATATTCATATGCCGACCGACCGTGCTGCAGGCTTTGTTATTGCGTTGTTCATTACATCAATGGGCTTTGCTTTAATCTGGCATATCTGGTGGTTAGTCGTTGTAACTTTCCTTGGTGCTGTTATTAGCTTCATCGTCAGTTCATTCACGAAGAAAGTGGACTACTATGTTCCTGCTGCTGAAGTAGAACGTATCGAAAATGAACGTTATGCTTTACTTGAAAAACACTTGAAGAAGGACTAAGGATATGGCTGAAGTACTTCATCACGACAACCATGGACATGATGAACATCATCATCACGATGATACAGACATCACCGTCTTTGGTTTCTGGACATACTTGATGAGTGACTTGATTTTATTCGGTACACTCTTCATCGCGTTCGCTGTATTAAGCAGTCATATTCCGCCTGGTACGCCAAGTCCAAAAGAGTTATTTGGTGAGTCGTTAGGTTTCGTCCTTGTAGAAACTTTTGCTCTCTTGATTTCTTCTGTGACTTTTGGTTTTGCGGTTCTTGCTTCTTACAAGAAAAATGTCAACCAAGTGCTTATGTGGTTAATTATCACATGGCTATTTGGTGCAACATTCATCGGTATGGAACTTTATGAGTTCAATCATTTAGTTCACGCTGGTCATGGTCCGAGCCACAGCGCGTTTTTATCTGCGTTCTTTACACTTGTTGGTACGCACGGTATTCACGTAACTTCTGGTTTAGTCTGGATGATCGTGTTGATGGTTCAAATCAAGAAATATGGTTTGACACTACCAAATACACGTCGTCTTGCTTGCCTAAGCTTGTTCTGGCACTTCCTTGACATCGTTTGGATCTGTGTATTCAGTGTAGTTTATTTACTGGGAGCTTTATAATGAGTCATGATCATAATGCTGCTGGTGCTTCGCACGGAAACATCAAACAATACTCGATCGGTTTCATCCTTTCTGTCGTTTTGACCATCATCCCATTTGGGATGGTGATGAAAGGCATGACTGGTGGTGCAGTTGTTGCAACAATCGCGATCACCGCTGTTGCTCAGGTTCTTGTACAGTTAATTTTCTTCTTGCACATGAACTCATCTTCTGAACAGCGCTGGAATGTGATTGCATTCATCTATACGATTCTGACGATTGCAGTTCTCTTAATTGGTTCTGTATGGATCATGAACTACTTACATTCAAACATGATGCTCTAGGGTGTCATGTTGAAAAAATATCTATTCCTGACTAAGCCAGGAATTCTCTTTGGTAACTTCGTTACCACTTTGGGCGGCTTTTTCTTAGCCGCTCAAGGTTCAGTAGATTTCCTTTTACTTCTCATCACACTCATTGGTACAACACTTGTTGTTGCTTCCGGTTGTGTTGTGAATAATGTCATTGACCAAGACATTGACCAAAAAATGCAACGCACAATGAATCGTGCGCTTGTCAAAAAGACCATCAGTCCAACAGTTGCTTTAATTTTTTCTGCTGTACTGGGTTTAATTGGCTTTGCTTTGTTGTGGTTTTTTGTCAACGCCTACGCATTTGGCTTCGCTGTACTTGGCTTTGTTGTGTATGTGATTTTTTATAGTCTTTGGAGTAAGCGTACTACAATTCATCAAACTGTGATTGGAAGTATTTCTGGCGCAAGCCCTCCTGTAATTGGATATACTGCTGTTTCCAATGAATTTGATATTGCTGCTTTGCTGATTTTTTTAGCTTATGCGCTTTGGCAAATGCCACATTCTTGGGGAATTGCAATCTATCGTTTTGACGACTATAAAAATGCAGATATTCCTATTTTACCTGTAGCACGTTCGATTTTTCGAACCAAAGTTGAAAGTTTGATTTATGTTGTACTTTTTGCTGCGGTTTTAAATGGTTTATATTGTTTTGGCTATACCAACATTTTTTTCTTAATCACCTTTAATGCTTTGTGTGCTTATTGGCTGTATCTGTCAATTATCGGGTTTAAAGCAGAAAATGATCAAGTTTGGGCAAAAAAATATTTTTTGTATTCAGTAATTTTAATTACAGCACTCAGTTTTAGCTTTAGTTTTAGTTACGTCTCCCCTGCACCACATTTGCCATTGTTTTAAAAAAGATAGAGTTCACTCTATCTTTTTTTTGATCTTTTAATTTTCCATAAATGCATTCTCAAAATAATTGAAATCTTATTTACGTTTGAAAATATTCATCCTGTAAAAATTTATATCGAGCAAAATTTTTAATTTTTTGACATTGCCATTATATTTAATTGAATACTATCCAACCTGATTTCGACGCACCAACTCTTTGACTTATTGAAAAAATAAATTGCTTCGCAGTCTTGCTGGGTTTTACTCAATTTCAGGATCAGCCTAAAGTTCGCGCTACTTTTCTTTCGTGAAAAAGATGAATAGACAAATCTTAGCCGATAAATTTGGAATTACAGCACATCACCAATCACCAATCTTTTCAATAGAATTTGGACGATTTTCAGCAAAATGGTCAAAAGCAATGTGTCTAGAATTGGCTAAAATTTTCTTAGAGAAAATCAGTTGGCTATTAAGCAAGTGGCAATGGAATGTGGTTTAAATCATGAATAAATTTTATGGTCGTTATTTACGAGAAATTTAAGTTTTAGCCCTGTTGAATATAAGGAATTCTATCCATATCTATTTTAAATAAAATGATTTGATTTCACATAACCTTAATAAATCAAAAGCGATTTGATCATATCTTCAGCTTATAAAAATTTGTAAGCTACCACTTTTGTCTATTTAATCAACTTGGAGATTTGATCATTGAATGCTACTTTTTAGGCCTGAATTTCGACCTATAAACCAGAGAAACTGTCCGTGTAGTTTCAGCACTTAACTTACTAAAATTCAGTAGCTATATTTTAAAAAGAAATATACGTGTTTAAACGCCAATGCTGCTTATTTATTTCCAAAAGTTTATATAAAAATGATTTATCTTTGCTGGAAAACAACCCTCTTTAACTGGATCTTAGATACTCAACTTCCTTTTTTAAAAACCATTTAATGAGTTCAATATGTAAGCATCATGTAGATAAATAAACACTTGGATGAGTTCGAATGGCGAATCTATCGGTTAAATTAACTTCCAAAAAAAACTGAGTCCTGCTCAAACCGAGCAAACAAATCATCCATTCTTTCAGCATATTTGAGATCCAATTGATGCCATAGTTCTTGGGGAAGTGGGATAAATTCCAATGTGTCTGAACCATCAGAAGCTTTACAGAAACGGATTTCATACTCAGGATGTAAAATTTCATTGAGTGCTCGTAAAGTTGTATCACGATCAGCACCTTTACCTTGATAGGGAATAAGCAATGATTTTTCACCGAACTGAATCGTAATGGTAAATCCCTGTTTATTATCAGCATCTTCTAGTTTTGCGGACAGTTGACCCGTTTCTAGAATTTTTTCACAATATTCAATAATTGCATTATCTTCTTCTCCCCAATCCACCACCATCACAATGTCATAGCGTCCATCAAAAACATCGAAATAGAAGTCTTGGGTAGGGTTTTCAATATAAGATTCAATAGTTTCAAGTTTTTCAGCACTGTAATTTGTCATAATGGATATCCATGTTTTTATTATTTTTAATCTAAATAATTGCTCCGTGAAATTCAATCTTGGTGCTGTATAATATTCACGGGTTCTCCCAATAAATAATTGAATAATAAATTGTGTTTGCTTACAAACTTTCCTATAATAGGCGCTCGCAATTTTTGCGGCATAATCTATTGCTTTAAACTGTTGTCTAAAGCATTACAGATTGTGACTCCTTGCTTCATTCTTTTGAATGGGGCTGTATAAACCGTAAGGAGCTGACAATGCGTCACTACGAAATCGTAATTCTGGTACACCCAGACCAAAGCGATCAAGTTGTGGGAATGGTAGAACGCTACATTTCTCACATCAAAGATGCTGAAGGTCAAATTCACCGTCTTGAAGATTGGGGCCGTCGCCAATTGGCTTACCCAATTAACAAAATTCATAAAGCGCACTACATTTTGATGAACATCGAATGTAACCAAACTACGCTAAATGAATTAGAAGAATTGTTCCGTTATAACGATGCAATCCTTCGTAACGTGATTATCCGTCGTGAACACGCAATCACTGAAGAATCATTACTTGCTAAGAGTGCTGAAGAAAAACGTGCGCGTAAAGCTCAACGTGAAGAAGCACAACAAGCTCAAGATTCTGTTGAAGCATAAGGAGAACATCAATGGCACGTTTTTACCGTCGTCGCAAGTTCTGCCGCTTTACAGCTGAGAACGTTACGTACATCGACTACAAAGATATCGACACTTTAAAACAGTACATCACTGAAAATGGCAAGATTGTTCCTAGCCGTATTACAGGTACTAAAGCTCGTTACCAACGTCAATTGGCGCTTGCTATTAAACAAGCTCGCTACTTAGCGTTGATTCCTTACACTGACAATCATAAGTGAGGTTGAGCCGTGGATATTATCTTATTACAACGCATTAAAAACCTTGGTAAATTAGGCGATAAAGTATCAGTTAAAGCTGGTTACGGCCGTAACTACTTAATCCCTCAAGGTAAAGCAGTTGCTGCGACTGAAGCAAACACTGCTGCTTTTGAAGCTCGTCGTGCAGAACTTGAGAAAGCTGAAGCTGAAGTTTTAGCTGCTGCTCAAGCACGTGCTGATCAATTGAACGAAGTGAATATCGTTATCACTGCGAAAGCGGGTGATGAAGGTAAACTATTTGGTTCAATCGGTACTCGTGACATCGCTGACGCTTTAACAAATGCTGGTCTTGTTGTAGACCGTGCAGAAGTTCGTTTACCGAACGGTGCGCTTCGTCACACTGGTGAATTCAACATCGCAATCCAATTGCATCATGATGTTGTTGCTGAAGTTCTCGTTACAATCGTATCTGAGTAATTTCCGACCAAAAAAAAGAGCATACTTTTGTATGCTCTTTTTTTATCTTTAAATTTTGACTTTCATTCAAGTCTTTTACTCTACGCATCCCTAGCTTATCGATATTACTGTTAGATACTTTTCGCATTTTGCATTAAGATAAGTGAATACTCTAGTATATCCATACATTACGTTAATCACGTTTTCGCACGATTTAAAATCAAGGTCTTATATGTCACAGGCAACCGCCACAGCTCAACAGAATTCTTTTAATGCTGATGCAAAAAATAAAGACAATGCACAGTTAAAAGAATTTCGTACGCCACCCCATAATCTGGCAATTGAACAAGCTGTACTTGCTGCATTAATGACTGTCGCTGAGTCTTTTGAACAAGTCAGCGATACTTTAAATGAAAATGATTTTTACGCAACGCGTCATAAATATATCTTTCGAGCAATCGAGAAACTCGCTCAAGAAAGTTCTCCCTATGATGCAGTTTTAGTCAATGATTGGCTAATTAAACAAAATCTATTGGATGCTATCGGTGGTGAAGAATATTTGATGCAATTGATGGCAGATTCCCCTTCAAGTTTTTATAACTTAGAAACCTATGCTGGGAAAATTAAGGAATTTGCGACTTTAAGAAATATGATTAAGGTCGGTAATGAGATTCTGCAAAATGCATATGACACCAAAGGCCGTGATGTCAGTGAAATTTTAGATCTTGCTGAGACCAATATTTTTTCTATTGCAGAACAACATAACAATAATGCTAAGGCACAAGGTCCTAAAGCAATTACTTCAGTAGTTGCTGACGTATTTGATAAATTAAATGAACTATCGCAGCTGGACGGCAATATCACAGGTTTAACCACAGGTTTTATGGAGCTAGACAATAAAACTTCAGGTATGCAACCCGGAGATATGATTATTGTCGCAGCACGTCCGTCCATGGGGAAAACCACATTTGCCATGAATCTGGTTGAAAGCGTTTTGTTCAACTGTGATTTACCGGCATTGGTTTTCTCAATGGAAATGCCCGCAGATTCCATTGCAATGCGCTTGATCTCAGCTTACGGTAAAGTCCATCAAGGACATTTACGTTCAGGAAAATTGGATGGTGATGAATGGTCTAAAGTGACCGGTACAATTTTACAGCTTCAAGAAAAGCACCTCTATATCGATGACTCTTCTGCACTCCCGCCAACAGAGGTTCGTGCCCGTGCACGGCGTATTGCCAAACAACACGGTGGCAAGCTGGGATGTATCATGATCGATTATCTACAGTTAATGAAAGTGCCCGGTATGGGCGATAACCGTGTAGGTGAGATTGGTGAAATTTCACGAAGCTTAAAAGCGCTTGCTAAAGAAATGATGTGCCCTGTCATTGCATTATCACAGCTTAACCGTTCTTTGGAGAACCGTCCAAACAAACGCCCAGTTATGTCAGACTTACGTGAATCAGGTGCGATTGAGCAGGATGCCGATTTAATTATGTTTATCTACCGTGATGAAGTATATAACAAAGAATCAAAAGAAGCCGGGACTGCTGAAATCATCATTGGTAAACAGCGTAATGGACCTATTGGTACAGTACGCCTCGCCTTTGAAGGTCAGTATACGCGATTCAGCAACCTATCTCCTGAGTACTATGCTCAGTATGAAGACGAAGAATAAGTTTGATCTTAGCCCTAAAGAGACTTTTACTCAAACCTTGGATTTTAAAGTCTCTTTCAACTCATCAATATTTCTGATCCAGTCGTCATAGTCATCTGAATCCTGCCATAGCTCATCCAATTCAGAACTTTCAGAAGTCAATAAATTTAATGCAAGTAAAGCTTTTGGAATCAAGGCATAATTGTGCTTATTTTTATTCTGCGCTAACCATTTTTCGACAGATTCAGGAAAGTATACGTTATCCGCAATCTCTTCTGTAAAAGATTTAGCTAAAACTTCTGCTGCTGCATAGGCAATACATCCCAGATCAGCATCAATAAACTCTTCTGTGGTCATATCGATGATTTGATCAAATGCATCCTCAATTACGTCATAACCGTCATGCTCTTTGAATTCGTATGCCCAATCACTGGCTGTATCATTCCCAAAAGGTTCATGTGACCATGTTCCCATACACGTCCACCTTAATCATGAAATTGAATATAAAATGTACGATTTTGTAAAAAAAATAAAGATCAATATTTTTACAAATTATGTTTAGCCAAAAGTACAAGAATTTTATCGATACAAAATCAATAACCCATTAAAAACGCAAATGTTCATGTCCATTTAGTCTTGATCGGACTACAATAATCCTGGTTCTGATCATGATCTTTTTAAGACAACATAGAACCATCCCTACATTTTCAACAGCATAATTTCATCAGTTTTATGCTGTATTTGCCATTCCCAAGGAGTAACCAGGGTGCGCCAAGCAACAGTTTATATTGACAGCGAAGCGCTGCAATATAATTTAAACCGTGTCAAACAACTTGCCCCAACCGCTAAAATTGTCAGTATGGTAAAAGCCAATGCATATGGTCATGGCGTCAAGGATTGCTTAGCCGCCTTAAATTCAACCGATGCTTTTGGAGTCGCCTGTCTTGAGGAAGCTTTGCAAATCCGTGAATTGGGATATCAACAACCGATTACCCTGATTGAAGGTATTTTTAGCACAGATGAAATGCCAATCGTTCTCGACAATTACCTCGAAGTAATGGTTCATCACCAACAACAAGTTGATTGGTTGCGTACCCATAAAGAACAATATATCAAAAAAGGGCTTAAAGTCTGGGTCAAGCTCAATAGCGGCATGAACCGTCTGGGTTTTAAAGTTCCAGAAATAATTGAAGTCATCCATTTGCTCAAAGCAGATGGCTTTAACTGTGTCTTGGCGATGCACTTTGCCAATGCTGATGTCGAATCTCATCCGTTAAATGAACAGCAAAAGCAACAATTTTTACGGGTTAAAACAGCCTGTTCACCCATTTTAGCCTCATGTTGTAACTCTGCTGCTATTTTTAAATGGCCTGAACTCAATTTTGATTTTGTTCGACCGGGAATCATGCTTTATGGTGCTTCACCATTTGCTGACCAATCCGCACATGATCTTGATATTCGTCCCGTAATGACATTTACCGCAGAGATCATTGCTTTAAATCATATTCAAGCAGGAGAATCTGTAGGTTATGGTTCCACTTTCATTGCCGAGCAAGAAATGGATATTGCCATTGTATCTATTGGCTATGGCGATGGGTATCCCCGTGCCTATCTCAAACAAAACTATGTTTCTGTTCATGGAAAAGCAACACGCGTTATTGGTCGTGTCGCCATGGACATGATCGCCATTGATGTCACTGGATTGAGTGCACCGATTGGAACAGTGGTCGAGCTTTGGGGTAAAAATCGTTTAGTCGATGATGTAGCGACAGCAAATGGTACAATCGGCTATGAATTATTATGCCGTATGACTGGTCGTCCAAAACGTAAAAAAATTTAAATATTTTGCTGTTTTTGTTGTGCGTGCCGTACAGAATAAAAATCATGAATGTGATAGAGATATGCCCAATATCTCTATCAGTCAGAAAAAAGATGCGATGCTTGGTAGCATAGGCAAAACTGTCAGAGAAGATTTACTGACTATAATCAATTGAATTATTTACTCATTAAAATAACACACAGCTTGGTTATTTAATTTTATCCTTTCCAAAACTCATGCTCAAAACTTAGTCACGAGAATACAGATGGTTTTCAAAATAGAATTAAACAAAATGGCTTTAAATACGATGATCAAACCATATCTTCAAACTATTCGGTTTCATAAAGCAACTGAAGCAATAGAGGGACATCTTGCCTGTCTAACTTTAATGGTTGAAAACGGAGCAACCCCCTGTTTTTAAAAAACTGCTGAATTTTACTGTTGCGCCTGACATATTTCATTGACCATTGAGTAAAGTGAGCATGCTCAATCATTAAAGCACTGAACAATTTAATTTGCTGATGTCTGGGATCTTTATGCAATTTCTCTAGCAGACGTAGAATTACCGACTCTTCTCCTTCAATGCATTGAAAAAAATGCTCATCGGCAAAATAAAGAACACCTCGCACTTGATGCAGAATATTAAAGTCTCTCGCTTCACCAAAAATTTCTCTTAGGTCATTGAGTAATTGATGATGAGGTGCTGTTGTTTTGCTTGCATAGCATAGTTGAAAAGTCATGTAATTCTTCTAATTTTATCTTTATAGTGTTATAAACAATTATGATTCAATATACAAGTTTTAACATTTTATTATTCAAAAATTTAATTCTGTTTTACTGTTGTTCGAGCAGAGAGTATTTGCATAAGTTCGACGATTTGTTGATCAGTCAGGCTCATGGGTTTAAAATGATTTAGACCACATTTTTTACAAAAAATACTGACCAATCCATTGCGATCAACGTACTTCATTTGCCACGCTGCAAAGTGAAACTCATCAATAGTGTTAAGGAAGCAAAAACGACAATGCTGATCTTGGTGATTCAAGATATGTTGATAAATTAAATCTATCGATTTAGCATCACCTTCAAAACAATGTAAAAAATATTCATTTGCATAAAATGAAACACCATGGATATGCTGTTCAGAAAAAAATGTCATAGCACGACGCATAGCCTGTTTAAATTCAGCAACAAGATGGAGGTCTTTTAAGTTAATGCTTGAAACATAACAAAGTTGAACTAATTCCATGTTCTTAACATTTATAAATGATCATAGATATGAAAATAGTCCATAAAGATTAAATTTTAATTAACGCCGCTTTCGATTCACTCAAAAGCTTACTCAAAATAATCTACTGTGGGTTTTGGCAGATCTTGCAGCCCTTTTTTTAGAGTTTCAGACCATTGCTTACTGATATGCTGAAAATATGGATCATCTTCCACAATTCGTTTTCCTTTAGGAATTTTTAAACAGTCTTTATTGTAGATCATGGCATCTAACGGCATACCGACTGAAACATTCGAGCGTAATGTTGAATCAAATGAAATTAAGCTACAGCGCAATGCTTCATCCAAAGGCATATCATAACTCAATGCCCGATCTAAAATCGGCTTACCATATTTGCTTTCACCAATCTGAAAATACGGCGTATCACTGGTCGCAGAAATAAAGTTTCCTTGTGGGTAGATATTGTAAAGTTGCATCTCTTCGCCACTGATTTGTCCACCCACCAACAAACTACAGTAATAATTACTCTGCTCTTGTGTATCTTCAGTTACGTCTGCAATGACTTTACGTAAAGTCTGTCCAATCAGACCCGCTGCCTCAAACATGGTATTGACGCTATATAAATTAGGTTCTTGTTTTAAAGCCAAGTGATTTTCCAAATACCCAATCACGGCTTGGGTTGTAGCGAGATTCCCTGAGGTCTGAATACAAATGAATCGTTCACCTTCAATTCCAAATGTATAGAGCTTACGATATACCGAAATGTGATCGACTCCTGCATTGGTTCGAGTATCACTGATAAATACTAAACCTTGTTTGAGTCTTAAAGCACAGCAATATGTCATGGAACTACCTATACAACTAAAAATCGAAATGGATCACTTTTATAATAAAGACATTATTTACCACTCAACTGATTAGCATGCAAGCACTTGAACGATAGAATACATGGTTTCTACTCCGCCATGTTCACGCACACCACGAACGGGAGCCACATCCCAATAATCCCGTCCAACGGCAACATATACATGAGCGTGTGGGCAAAATAGTTGATTGCTTACATCAATGACATGCCATTGCCCTGCTAAAAAAACTTCTGTCCAAGCATGGCTTGCAAGATGCGATTGATTGTTCACATATAAATAGCCTGAGACATAGCGTGCCGGAACACCCACCGCTTTCGCCATTGCGATCAAAACATGACTATGATCCTGACAAACCCCTTGCTGAGCAGAAAAGGATTCTATAGCCGTATGAGTCACAGTCGTACTTGCCGTCATATACGGCATATGCTGCAGTATTGCAGCAGCTAATTTCTGAAAGTTAGCCCAACTTTTCTCTGGTAAATAGTATGCTGCAAAAGCAATCATTTCATCATTGCACTGTGTCGCATTGGTAGGTTGTAAAAACACGGCAGGAGAAAGAGAATCCTGCAATCCAAACTGGTCAGCTGTATTAATTTCAACAATACCCTGTGCCATAATCAACATTTGTTGATAAGACTCTATTTGCGAACTGGTCAACCAAATATTATTAAACGCGTCTTTTTTATACTGTTTTTCTCCAGGTATACTGATTTGCCAACCTGTCACCTGTTGATGCCGGTTCGACTGTGGCGTCATTTTTATATACTGAATGCTATTTTTTGCCCAGTCAGAATACTGATAATGGGTTTGATGGTTAATCATAAGTTTCATAAGCGATCCAATTCAAACAAGGAATCAATATGATCACTAAAATGATAGTAATTCATTCGATTAGGCTGCTTTTTTAATTCCTCCCAAACTTCAGGCAAACTACACATCCCATGCTGATTCAAACTACTGATTACCGCATTCAATTGAGCAACTGTGGCTGATTTATCTTGATCTAAACGTAGCTGTCGATCAAATTGTTCCATCTTTTGCCCTAAACTAAAAAATAGAAAAAGCAACTCGTCATCTTCAGCCTCCAATACATCATTACATTCTTCACAAACATCACAGATAAAACTGGCATTCTGCTCTGCTTGATGTAACAGTTGATTTAACTCTGCAAATGATTTTGCAGAAATAACGCCGCGTAAGTCGTGAATGTTATTTTTCGCGCAAGAAAACTGTTGGTGAAATGATGCAGGTTGTTCAGCATCCAAAATAAGTTCATTCAAAGAGCTGGCATCAAATGCAGGCAAGCAAAATGCGTTTGCATAACTTAGAGCCAGCTCATTGGTTTTGAATGGGAACTGGCTACATAAATATTGAATTCGGGTCAAATAACGCCCTAACCAAAATATATTTTGTGCATTTGTACTGAGTAAAATCATCTGTACTCTCCTTTGGTTGGGATGACTAAGGAATGATTAAATTGAATATTCATCAATCACCCAGGTATCCTTAATTCCACCACCTTGTGATGAGTTAACCACCAATGAACCTTGTTGCATTGCCACTCGGGTCAAACCACCCGGGACGATTTCTATTCGTTCAGGTGAGGTTAAAATAAATGGTCGTAAATCTATATGACGTTCAGCAATCCCTTGTGAGGTTAATGTTGGCGCTACTGATAAATCTAACGTCGGTTGTGCGATATATGCTGAAGGCGTAGCGATTAATTTCATTTTAAACAAATCAATTTCTTGCTCAGTGGCTTTAGGTCCGATCAGCATCCCATAACCACCAGAACCCTGCGCTTCTTTAATCACCAATTGATCAATATGTTTCAAAACAAAATCCAATGCTTCAGCTTCACGACATTGATAAGTTGGTACGTTGGATAAAATTGGCTTTTCATTCAAATAATAAGCAATCATTTGATCCACATATGGATAAATGGATTTATCATCTGCAACCCCGGTACCAGGTGCATTTGCAATGACCACATTGCCACTTAAGTAAGCAGACATCAGCCCTGCAACACCTAAAGAACTGTCAGGTCTAAAGCATAAAGGATCTAAAAAAGCATCATCCAAACGTCTATAAATTACATCAACCTGCCGGCGACCTCGGATGGTTTTCACATAAACCTTGTCGTTTTCAACAAAAAGATCACGTGATGTCACTAAGGGTACACCCATTTCCCTTGCCAAAAATGAATGTTCATAATACGCACTGTTATAACGCCCGGGTGTCAGCACTACGATTACAGGTGTACTTACTCTTGAATTTTCAGCAAGAATCTCACGCAAAAGCTGCGGATACTGCTCAATATTTGCAACCTGTTGATTGCATAATTCAGGCATTAATTTTTGACTCATCTTGCGACTTTCAATCATGTAGGATACACCTGATGGAGTGCGCAGGTTATCTTCTAAGACAAAGAACTCCCCTTGTCGATCACGGACAATATCGATCCCACTGATTTGACTATATATATTTCCATTCAAACAGTGATTCATCATGATCGGCTGATACGCTTCATGTGAAAGCACAGGTAACTCGGGAATAAGCCCCTCTCTCAAAATATTTTGCTGATGATAAATATCTGCAAGAAACAAATTTAACGCTTGAATACGCTGTTTACAGCCTGCCTCGATTTTGTTCCATTGTTGTTTGGCAATTACTCGTGGAATCAAATCAAAGGGAATGGTGCGGTCAATTCCAGATTGTTCTCCATATACAGCGAAGGTAATCCCTTGATATAAAAAATGTGCTTTTGCTGTTTCATTTAATTTTTCAAGTGCATAAATACTATGCTGAGATAACCAATGCTCAATTTTTTCTGCTGTCTCAGTGCAAAGGACATGATCGTCAGTCATTTCATTAAAGAAAATAGAATCGAGTTGTTTAAGTAAATGCATAGCTGGTTGCTGCATATCAATATTTAAATGAACACCTGCTTGAATATTTTTTATCTCTTTTAATTCGCCTGTCTTCACCTGAGTCTGTTCTTCAATCATTGGCACAGCAAAACGTTCTGCATAATTTTCATTACTTGAATTTGTATCCATCGTTTCTTTTAGCATACAAACCTCTTCTTATGTTCTCTGGGGGCAGGATCAATCAAGCAATATCAATGCCAACAATCATTGTGCCTTAAAATGTTTTTTCAGCATCAGGATTAAATCTTTTAACCATCATTTATTAATTCATTGTTTACTGTTGAGCTCAATGTGAGTTTTGATTGAACTTGTTTCAAAATTTTTTAGTGAGTGTTTTCAAAGTCTAACAAACTAATTTAAGGATAGAACTTGCAGAAAGTTTTTTATTTTTCTATTGTGTAGCTGATTTATTTCCCTTAAACCTTCACGATTTCAACGATATTTGACATGTCTGCACAAGAAAAAGAAACCTCGAACAGCCTCTATCGCCAATGGCAAATTTTATCCCGACTTTCTACGGGTAAGTGGATGGGCACACGTGAATTACAAGAAGTCTTAGAACGTGAAGGAATTGAGATCAGTCTGCGTACCATTCAGCGAGATCTCAATCAAATCGCGCAACGTTTTCCGATTGAAAGCAATAAGACTGTGCCTCAAGGTTGGCGTTGGCGCTCAGATGCACCAATTCAAAGCTTACCGCATATGACCAGTTCTCAAGCAGTCACATTTATGATGGTTGAGGAACATTTAAAGCACCTTTTACCACCAAGTTTGATTGATGAAATGAATCCTTGGTTTGATTTGGCTCGTCGTAGCTTGTCAACTCAGAATAATGTTCGACAATGGATTAATCGTGTTCGTATTGTACCTGCAAGTCAACCTGTGATCCCGCCTTTAGTTGAGAGACAGGCACAACAGGCTATCTATGAAGGATTACTCCAAGATAAGCAAATTGAGTGTGTCTATCGCTCAAGAGGGCATCAAGGTGAGGAAAAAACTTATATCCTCAATCCTTTAGGCTTGGTGCAAAAAGGTGCAATTATTTATCTGATTTGTACCAGACATGATAAAACCGAAGTCCAAACCTTTGCCTTACATCGTTTTAAATCCGCAACGGTTTTAGATCTTCGGGCATTACATCCCGTTAAATTTGATATTGATGAATATATTGATTCAGGAGCGCTTGGCTTTAGAGTTGATTTTTCTCAGCCCACCAAGCATGTTGAATTAAAACTCGTGATGCACGAAGATGATGCGCAATACTTTACAGAAAGTCAGCTCAGCAAAGAGCAAAAAGTTGAACAATTAAATGAGCAACTGTATCAAGTAAGTGCAGTAGTTCCCTTTACTTCACAATTGGTATGGTGGCTGAGAAGTTTTGGTAAAAAGATTGTTAGAATCGAACCCTTAGAAGTTTTTAATGCAGTTCATGAAATCGAATGATTCAATTTAACCAACATAGATATAAGTTCTAGATACAAGTACTCAATAAAAAAGAGCCTCTCGGCTCTGATCTTTTATTGTTTTTGTTTTTTTTGAATTTTATTATTTTGCGCTGATTAAAACTCACGTCACATTTTTACATGTCCACAAGACATGAGTTTAAATTGGAGAAAGTTGAACATCACATCAGACAGCACGCAAGTTCAGCATTGTTGTAACGGATTGATTTCATCGTCATAGTCACCACCTCTCGTTTGAATGTAGATTGACTATAACCGCGTTTGTTCATACTGAAAAATAATTAAAATTGCTTTATTTTTCACCAATTCTGTTTAAGAATTATTTTGATAACGTTATACCCGTCTTGTTGAAATACGATACTCGGAACATCATTAGCAACTGTCCATGCTATGGTTGCTTTTATAAAATGTTGTTTTTTAATTAAATGAATATATTGCTGCTCAGCGAAAAATTTTGCTGTGAGCTTCGATATGGGTATGCAAAATGTCACCCTTAGCAGACTTAACTGATCATATTGGAACAAAAGAGTTCAAACCGAGGGCTGAATATGAAACTAACAGACTATTCAACAAGACTTTACCCAGATTATTTTTTCAACAACTTAAAGTCTTGTTTCATCATGTTTTAGGGAACATCTCGATTTTAAAGTAGATAAATCAAGACAGTACAAGCACAATAATCTCTTGATTGATATCCATCTTCATTTCTGGGTTGTCATGTGAAGATTAAGTTTTTCCAATAAAGGCTCTACCAACTGTTTCCCTCTTAATTGATCCAGCCATGACTGAGGAATATCACGATAACCAAAATATAGTCCTGCAATACCGCCAGCCACACATGCTGTTGTATCAGTATCTCGTCCTAATGCAACTGCGCTTTTAATCACATCTTGATATGTCTGCTGTTGTAAGACATATCTGGCTGATTTTAAACAATCAACCACATAACCACTCCCTGTGCCCTGACTTAATTCGTCTGGACGAATATGAAATTCAAGCTGTTGCAAATCTTCAGGTCGATCCTGTAAACAGTTACGTAATTTTTCCACTGCATCCGACCAGGCAACTTCAATCCCTAAACCATTTAAAATGGCTCTCGCCCATAAACAATATAGAGCACAACATACTTTTGATCTTAGGTGCGCGTGGGTCACATGCGATTGCGCATATGCATCTTCAATCAACTGTCGGTCTGAACCTTGATGCCACAAGGCTAGAGGTAATACCCGCATGAGAGAACCATTACCGTTGGCGTATTCATCATTTTTAGCAACCTGAGATAGAGGGACGCCCGACCTGTACTTTCTTATCGCTTCAGCTGTTTGCACCCCCACATCGAAAACTTCATAATCAACTGCCATATACCCGTATTGATACCAGTTACACAGTCGCCTCATCAGATCTTCTGCATCCATTTCATGGTTATACAGGAGTGAATCCAGTAAACTCAGGGCTTGCGCTCCATCATCAGACCAAGTTCCTATAGGAATTTCTGGATAGGTCTTAGAAAAACAAGCAGGGGGCAGCATATCAATTTGATCATATTCAGGTAACTGCTCAGGTAGATTAAACTCATAAGGCACACCGACGGCATCCCCGACCAATAAGCCATAAATCGCACCTTTAATTCGATCTTGCTTGTTCATGTTGTTCTCTAAACTGATCACTTTATTTTATATTGTCATAAAGACCATATATTTTCAACAAACGAAGATGCATTATTTCAGATATAAAAAAGCCCGCATCAAGCGGGCTTCTTTACCGATGATCATCTACGATGACTTTTTCATTTGATTATGTTTACGAATGGTAATCATCACCAATTGAACAGCCGCAGGTGTTACGCCCGGAATTCGACTCGCTTGTGCAAGCGTTTCTGGCAATACATTTTTAAGTTTCATGGTAATTTCACGAGAAAGACCTGAAACAGCATCATAGTCAAAATCGGCAGGAATTTTAGTATCTTCCAAACGCTTCATTTGAGCAACATCCTCTTGCTGACGATTGATATAGCCCGCATATTTCACTGCAATTTCGATTTGCTCACCAACGAATGCAGACACTTCAGAGCCTGTCAATTCCGCAATTTGAGAGAAATTGATATTTGGACGTTTGAGCAAGTCGATCGCAGAACATTCTTTGGACAAATCTGCACCGGTCATTTCAACGAATTTTTTGCCCATTGGATTATTTGGTGCCGCCCAAAGATGTTGCAAACGACCTGTTTCTTTTTCGACTGCTTCCATTTTTTCACAGTATGCAGCCCAACGTTCATCATCTACCAAGCCCATTTCACGACCAATGGCTGTTAAACGCTGATCTGCATTGTCTTCACGAAGCATCAAACGGTATTCTGCCCGTGAAGTAAACATACGGTACGGTTCTTTTGTGCCTAAAGTAATCAAGTCATCAACCAAGACACCCATGTACGCTTCATCACGCTTAGGTGTCCATTGCTCTTGATCCCAAGCACGGCGGGCAGCATTTAATCCTGCCAGTAAACCTTGGGCACCTGCTTCTTCATAACCTGTTGTACCATTGATCTGACCAGCAAAATAGAGGTTATTAATGGATTTTGTTTCCAAAGAGAATTTCAGCGACTGCGGGTTGAAATAATCATATTCAATTGCATAGCCCGGGCGAAGAATATGTGCATTTTCCATCCCGCGGATTGAACGTACCAACTCAAACTGCACATCAAATGGCAATGACGTAGAAATACCATTTGGATAGAGCTCATGTGTATCCAGACCTTCAGGCTCCAAGAAAACCTGATGCGAGTCTTTGTCAGCAAATTTATGAATTTTATCTTCAATGGATGGGCAATAACGTGGACCTACCCCTTCAATCACCCCGGTATACATCGGCGAACGATCTAAGCCACCACGAATAATTTCATGGGTACGCTCGTTAGTATGGGTAATATAACAGTTCACCTGTTCTGGATGCATAGACACATCTCCCATGAATGACATGGTTGGAGATGGGAAGTCACCCGGTTGTGGGATCATCACAGAAAAATCAACTGAGCGTGCATCAATACGCGGTGGTGTACCTGTCTTTAAACGTCCTACTGGCAAGTTTAATTCGCGTAAACGAGCCGCCAGAGAAATCGAAGGTGGATCACCTGCACGACCACCCGAAGAATTGTTTAATCCAACATGAATAACACCACCCAAGAAGGTACCAGTCGTCAACACAACCGTTTTCGCATCGAAGCGAATACCCATTTGAGTGACGACACCTTTAACGGTATCGCCTTCAACAATAAGATCATCAGCAGCTTGTTGGAAAATGTCTAGGTTGGCTTGATTCTCCAAGGTGTGACGAATTGCCGCCTTATAGCGAATACGGTCAGCTTGGGCACGAGTTGCACGTACAGCAGCCCCTTTACGAGAATTCAGGATTCGGAACTGGATACCGCCTTTATCGGCAGCGAGAGCCATTGCTCCACCCAACGCATCGATTTCGCGAACAAGATGGGATTTACCAATTCCACCGATAGCAGGGTTACAGCTCATCTGCCCTAAAGTCTCAATGTTATGAGTCAAAAGCAGAGTCTGTCGACCCATACGCGCCGCAGCAAGTGCCGCTTCCGTACCTGCGTGACCGCCACCGATAACAATGACATCGTAAACTTTAGGATAATGCATAGTAATAAATGAGAGATAAAAAGAATGACAGGAAATTATAGCAAAATTTTACCGTGAGTTTTAGGCGGTTTTACAAAAATTTATCCCCTAAAGACATATATTTCCAATTAAACATTTAGATACACAGGCAACATAAATTGACACTTCGTTTCAGTAAGTCCCCACAAATCGAATTTAACTTAGCAAAAAACCGCTATACCATGAGAATCACTCAGATAATTAAATTTTCCATCATGAATACAAGGAATACGATTATGAAAAATACATTGTCTAAGATGATGACGGCTTCATTGTTAAGTTGTATGGCAATCGGTTTTGCTCATGCTGCTGAGGAAAACACCAGTAAAGCTGAAGTGAAAAAGCAAATTCAAGTTTGTGCCAAGAAAAAACAAGGTGACTGGGTCACTTATGCCAATAAAGGTGTAACTTTTAATGGTACTTGTGAACCAAATGAGAATGGCAAGCTCCAATTCAGTTTCCCTGCTCCACCAGCAGGTAGCAATACCACCGGTGCTGCTGTCTCACCAGAACCTGCAATGGAAAATCGTCCTGCTGTAGAACAAGCGGCTCCTGCAAGTGCTGATGCACCGGCAACCAATGACGCCTCTCAAGCAGAACAGCCGGCAGTCGAACAACCTAGCCAAGCTGTACCGAGCGAAGATCCAATCCAAGCTCAATAATTTTCCTCAAAATCAGCAATTCATCGACTTTGATTGCGTGAATGATATCTGCATTCAGCAAGCTTGAAACGCGATGGATGATTGTTGAAATCAAGAGAGATTCCGGTTAACGGAATCTCTTTTTTTATATTCTGAATGTCTATCTGATCCCTCTCGTCATTACCCACTTTCGAATTAACCGACCTTTGCGAATTACATAAGTAATTGTATTTAAAATATATTTAAATCAACTTAATGACCTACCCAAATGATGGTTATTTTAAATTATTGAGGAGTCATGTTTTTTATTTTTCTATTTTTATAGTTTCGATTACACTCAATTTTGAGTAAGGAATATTCAACTGTTTAAATGATTTAAAACAACAAAAAGGAAGAAACTATGGATTCAGGAATAATCACCGTCATGCTTCCGCTTGCCCTCGCCATCATTATGATTGGTTTAGGCTTAGAGCTCACTCCGAAAGATTTCGCTCGGGTATCAAAACATCCCAAAGCCGTTTTAATTGCCTTATTTTGTCAATTGGTACTTTTGGTCGGCATTGCCTTTGTTATCTGTAAAGTACTCGCCCTACCGCCTTTACTCGCAGTCGGATTAATGTTACTCGCTGCATCACCAGGTGGAAGTACCGCAAATTTATTCAGTTATTTATTTAAAGGCGACATTGCACTGAATATTACTTTGACAGCTATTAATTCTGTGATTGCAGCTTTTACCCTACCCTTGATTGTAAACTTCTCCATCCAGTACTTTATGAATGATGGACAGCAAATCAGTATGCAGTTCAGCAAGATTATTCAGGTTTTTGCAATTATTTTAGTTCCTGTCTGTATTGGTATGTTGATTCGACACTATGCGCCCCATTTTACAGAGAAACTCAATAAACCCTTGCGTATTTTCTCTGTGGTTTTTTTGATACTCATCATTATCGGAGCAATCGCCAAAGAGCGTACACACATTCTGGAATATCTCACCCAAGTCGGTTTAGCCACAGTGATTTTCTGTATATGCAGTTTGCTGATCGGTTATTTTGTCCCAAGATTACTTGGCATTAATAGCGCGCAAGCACGTGCGTGTGCTTTTGAAATAGGCATTCATAACAGCACTTTAGCGATGACCATCGCATTGACAGTCATGGCAAACTCAACTGTAGCGATGCCTGCTGCAGTCTACTCGATATTTATGTATGTTTTTGCAGCAATCTTTGGTGCATTGATTTCCAAACATGCCACGCAAGATTCTGTAATTGAACATGCTTAAAATGATGATTTTGTAAAACCAAAGTGGGTGTTGATGCATCCACTTTTTTATTTTGGTGGAAGGTAGGCGCGCCTTGACAGTTTCCGTTACAATATGGGCTTTAAGAAAACGATTTAGGTCTTTACCGTGAAGTGGTTACAAATTCATATTACAGTTGAACAAGCTCAAGTTGATTTTACTGAAACTTTATTAAGTTCTTTAGGTGCAGTAAGTGTGACTCTCGATGATGCTGAAAACCAAGACTTGCTTGAGCCACTTCCAGGTGAAACGCCTCTATGGAATAAAGTCATTGTCACAGGCATTTATGCTCAAGACGACCATGAAGAAATCGATGTAGCAGCTTTAGAGACATTTATCCGTACTCAGCTCCCGACTGCTCCAATGAAGAGTGAATTCCTTGAAGACCAGGTTTGGGAACGTTCATGGATGGACTACTATGAACCCATTCAAATTGGTGAAAAATACTGGATCGTGCCTGAGTGGTTAGAACCGCCTGAAGCTGATGCAGTCAATATCAAGCTTGATCCAGGCTTGGCTTTCGGTACAGGCAACCATGCTTCAACTTTCCTTTGTTTGCAATGGTTAGGAAAAACCGATGTTAAAGATAAAGTTGTGATTGATTACGGTTGTGGCTCAGGCATATTGGGTGTTGCAGCATTGCTCTTAGGTGCGAAAAAGGTTTATGCAACAGATATTGACCCCCAAGCAGTATTAGCAACAAAACAAAATGCTGAATTGAATGGCGTACTTGAAAATCTTTATGTCGGACTTCCTGAAGAATTTAATGAAACATTTAAAACCCAGCAAGCAGATGTACTGGTTGCAAATATTCTGGCTGGTCCACTTATGTCCCTTGCCGAGGAATTCTCAACTTTAATTAAATCTGAGGGCGAGTTCGCACTTGCAGGTGTAATTGAAGAGCAAGTTGCTGATGTTTCTAGTGTTTATTCTGAATTTTTTGATATAGTAGAGGTAGAGAAACGCGAAGAAAACTGGTGCAGAATTTCTGGTTCGCGTAAGAAATTTTAATCGATGAAAATTTAACTATCTATGGCTGAAAAACAAACCCGCTGCCCTAATTGTGCTTCAATTTATAAAGTGTCAGTTACACAGCTTACTGTTGCTCAGGGTATGGTTTGTTGTCCAAAATGCGGTCATAACTTCAATGCGCTGGTTCATCTCCAACCCGCTCCTTCTGAAAAACAGGTGACAGATACATCCGAACCTGAACGCAAATTGGATCAGGAGCCTTTTGATAATCGTCGAAATGAAACCAGTGTACTGGATATATTCAATCGTAAAGTTGAACATTCCAATATTGATCTGAGAACCTACTTAAATAATTTGAACTACTTTAACAATGATCCTGTTCATAATATTCCCAGTTTAAATCTATCTAAAGGGCTGACTCACAAAGGCGATGATCTGCTAAAACCGAAAAGCACCCTATATTATCTGGCTTGGAGTTTTATCAACCTGTCTTTGCTCAGTATTTTGATGTTTCAAATTGTTTGGTTTAACCCGAACTTGACTGACCGCTATCCTGCAATCAATACTGTTTTTACCAAAGCATGTTCAGTTTTTCATTGTGACACTGTCGATCAACGTTATAGACATATCGTAATTAGTAACCTCAAAGTAAAAGCAATCGACTCACAACAGACTCAATTCTCGGGTCAAATCAATAATAAGTACTCTAAAAGTTTAGAACTCCCGATGATAAGGGTCACACTCAAAGCAAATGATAAAATAGTCAAGACTTATACAATCTCAGCCGAAGACTATCTCATCAAGAGCCTGATTGGAATTAAACGAATTCCACAAAACAGTCCATATCCATTTAAATTTGTCATTACAGAGTCCAGAAAAAGTTTTGATGACTATCAATTAGACGTCATTCATCCATAAAATTAAAAAAAACTACAAAAAAATGAAAAAAAATGTAGTTTTCTTGCTCATTTTTTCTGAGACAATGCTATCATACGCGCCACGAAAGCTTTGTCCTGCAAACTCCTCGCAATTTTTCACAAAAACTACTGTTTTGTTATGTGCTTTATATCCAATATCGCGCAAGTAGAACATTTTTTTGTTTAAAAGAGTGAAGTAACAAATATTAATCTATTGTTACGCTTATTTTTCACTCAACTCGACGATTTGTGGCAAGCTAATTGTTCTTGTTTTAGAGCCAACCGTTTTAGGATCTAAAACGGGGCTCAGATTTTTTTAGACCACATTTATATTGTTTTACCCAAGCAATATTTTGATTTTTCGGATTAACTCGCATGAATAGCAAATCTCCTATTTTTACTGCACAATCTGATGTCGCTCTTCGTATTCACGTAGATCGCGCAGTTCGTCACTATTTTGCACAATTGCAAGGTGAGCAACCATCTCAAGTGTACGATATGGTGCTAGCAGAAATGGAGAAACCTCTTTTATCTGTCGTTCTAGAATATACGCGCGGGAATCAGACACGCGCTGCTGAAATTCTCGGACTCAACCGCGGAACTTTACGTAAAAAGTTAAAAGCTCACGGTTTAATGAGTGAATAAATGATAAAATGCTCACGGCTTGCGTGGGCATTTTTTTTACCTACCTTTTGCCTACCTGTTCAATCTCTAGACTTAAAAACTGTTGACGAAGATCATGACTATTAAACGCGCTTTAATCTCTGTTTCCGATAAAACCGGGATCGTTGAATTTGCCCAGAACCTTGTTGCTCTTGGGGTAGAAATTTTATCTACTGGTGGTACATATAAGTTGCTTAAAGACAACAATATCGCTGTAGTTGAAGTTTCAGAGCACACTGGCTTCCCTGAAATGATGGATGGTCGCGTAAAAACACTGCATCCTAAAATTCATGGTGGCATCTTGGCTCGTCGTGGTCTAGACGAGGCTGTGATGGCTGAACACAACATTGATGCGATTGATCTTGTTGTTGTAAACCTTTATCCATTTGCGGCAACTGTTGCCAAAGCAGATTGTTCTCTTGCCGACGCAATCGAAAATATTGATATCGGCGGTCCGACAATGGTACGTGCTGCTGCAAAAAATCATGCATCTGTGGGTATCGTGGTCAACGCTGCAGATTATGCAACCGTGATCAATGAAATCAAAACCGAGGGGGCATTATCTTATGCAACTCGATTTGATTTGGCAGTAAAAGCTTTTGAGCATACTGCACAATATGACGGCATGATTGCATCTTACTTAGGTGCTCGAGTAGGTAAAGAAGAAGGTCAAGCAGACAAATTTGCTCGTACTTTCAATACACAATTGAACAAAGTGCAAGACTTGCGTTATGGTGAGAATCCACACCAATCCGCTGCTTTCTATGTTGAAGCAACTGCAACTGAAGCATCAGTGTCTACGGCAAAACAATTGCAAGGCAAAGAACTCTCTTATAACAATATCGCTGATACAGATGCTGCTTTAGAATGCGTAAAGTCATTTGCCAAACCAGCCTGCGTGATCGTTAAGCATGCGAATCCTTGTGGTGTTGCTGTATCGCTCGATGGCATTCAAACAGCTTATGATCTTGCTTATGCAACAGATCCAGAATCAGCCTTTGGCGGTATCATTGCATTCAACCGTGAACTTGATGTTGCAACAGCCCAAGCGATTGTAGACCGTCAATTTGTTGAAGTGATCATTGCACCAAGCATTGCTGAAGGTGTACTTGAAGTCACAGGTGCAAAGAAAAATGTTCGTGTGTTGGTATGTGGTGAATTACCAAAAATTGATGAACGTGCTGCACAATATGACTATAAACGTGTCAATGGTGGTTTACTTGTTCAAGACCAAGATCTTGGCATGATTACCAAAGATGATCTTAAGGTTGTAACAAAACGTGCCCCAACTGAAGCTGAAATCGATGATTTGATCTTCGCATGGAAAGTTGCAAAATATGTTAAATCAAATGCGATTGTCTATGCCAAAGGTCGTCAAACAATTGGCGTTGGTGCAGGTCAAATGAGCCGTGTGAACTCAGCACGAATTGCGGCAATTAAAGCTGAGCATGCTGGCTTGGTGGTTGAAGGTGCCGTGATGGCATCAGATGCATTCTTCCCATTCCGTGATGGTATCGATAATGCTGCAAAAGCTGGTATTAAATGCATTATCCAGCCAGGTGGTTCTATGCGTGATGAAGAAACTATTGCAGCAGCCGATGAAGCTGGGATCGCTATGGTCTTTACAGGCATGCGTCATTTCCGTCACTAATTTACGATAAATCAAATTAAAAAAATCCATCCAAATCCTCCTTTTAACAAAGGGGGATTTGTTACGACATACAGGACGCTTTAAATTCACCATTCCCTCACGAATTTACGAGAGGAAAGAATTTAAAAAGGATACATTCAATGAACATTTTAGTTTTGGGTAATGGCGGTCGTGAACATGCACTTGCATGGAAAATCGCTCAAGATGAAAAAGTCACAAAAGTGTTTGTTGCACCTGGCAATGCAGGTACAGCTACAGAACATAAATGTGAAAATGTTGCACTCGACATCCTCGATAACCCTGCAATTATTCAGTTTGCCCAGAATAATGCGGTCGATTTAATTATTGTTGGTCCTGAAGCACCACTTGTAAATGGTGTTGTAGATGCAGGTCGAGCAGCTGGACTTAAAATTTGGGGACCTACACAATTCGCTGCTCAGCTTGAAGGTTCAAAAGCTTTTGCCAAGCATTTCCTTAAGCGTCATCACATTCCAACTGCATTCTATGATGTTTTTACAGAAGTAGATGCTGCGAAAGCATTTGTAGAAAAAAATGGCGCGCCGATTGTAATTAAAGCCGACGGTCTTGCTGCGGGTAAAGGGGTTATTGTTGCAATGACCAATCAAGAAGCTTTCGATGCAATCGATGATATGCTCGCAGGCAATAAGTTCGGTGATGCAGGTTCTCGTGTTGTGATTGAACAATTCTTGGCGGGTGAAGAGGCATCTTTCATTTGCATGATTGATGGTGAAAATATTCTTCCAATGGCAACATCACAAGACCATAAACGTATTTTTGAAGGCGACCAAGGTCCAAATACCGGTGGTATGGGCGCATACTCCCCTGCCCCTGTGGTCACAGCTGAAGTCTTTGACAAAGTCATGAAAGAAGTCATGCGTCCAACTGTAGATGGCATGAAAGCAGATGGTCATGTTTATACAGGTTTCCTCTATGCAGGTTTAATGATTGATGATGAAGGTCAACCACGTGTGATTGAATTCAACTGTCGTTTTGGTGATCCTGAAACCCAACCGATCATGATGCGCTTAAAATCTTCTTTAGTGGAGTTGGTTGAAGCAGGGATTGAAGGTCAGCTTCCAGCAGAAGCAGAATGGGATGAGCGTAAAACCGTGGGGATCGTTCTCGCATCTAAAGGTTATCCTGAAACATCAAGCAAAGATGATGTCATTTCTGGTCTAGATACAGAAATGACTGATGCCAAAGTATTTCATGCAGGTACGGCGAAAAACGCAAATGGTGAGATTGTCACTGCGGGCGGTCGAGTACTTTGCGTGACTGCATTAGGCAACACAATCGGTGAAGCACAAGCAAAAGCGTTAGAACTTTGTCAAAAAGTGTCTTTTGACGGAGTCCAGTACCGTAAAGATATTGGTTACCGCGCAATTGCACGTGAAAATGCTTAGAGTCTGTTGACCCTTGCTATGCCAGTGGCAGTGGCAGTGGCAGTGGCAGTGGCAGTGGCAGTGGCAGTGGACTTATTTTAGACGGCATATGACCGGTTTTGTAAAACTTATTTATAACCGGTCATCAAAATCCAACTTCGCAGCATTAAAAAATGCTCCTGCGTCGTAGGATTATAGTGAAAAGGTCACAGCCTCTAATCTCAAAGAACTTTAAAACCCGCTTAATGTGGGTTTTTTATTGTCCCATCAAAGATAGATTTTAATTACTTTATCAATCTGAACCCTCAAATCAATCAATCATGAGCATCAGTTGCATTTTTTAGCCAATCCAGCAATTGTGGAAATTCTATATAACCGTCACTGGCGAGGAAATGCCCTGCTTTTGGAATTACCGTATAGGTAAAGTTAAGTTTCCGAGCCAATGCTAGACTTAATTCTGCGGGGACATATTGATCGTGATCAGAAATAAACATCTGCCCCTGACGAATTTTATTTTTAAAAGAAAAGTCTTTTTTCGCAGCAAGAATATATTCATCCAGCTGAGGTAAAGTTGTTAATCGATCAGAAAATCCAGATACACAGACCACCCCACCGATCTGCTGAAATTTCGATTGTGCAAGAAAATCAAGCAAGGTAATGCAGCCTAAACTATGGGCAACGAAAAAGGTATTTTTATCAATTCGTGGAATATTTTCCCTTAACGCTTTATTCCACGCTAAAAGATGAGGATGGCGGGAATCTGGTAAAGCAATTTTTATAACACGGTTATTTGAACCACTGATGTGGCGCTCAATATAACCAAACCAATGATCATTCACATTAGCAGCATAGCCATGGATAACATAAATATTATTTTGTGCAGCTGCCATGCTGACCAATAGAAAATAACTAAATATAATAATGATGAATTTCATAAGTTTAGCACCTTATTTACAAGACATTCACCATCCTAAAGTATGACAGCAGTGTAAGTGTCAAGAGAATTCATACAGCATTGAAAACATCACATTTAGCACCTGGTTCGTGTCAGAAATGAAATTATTCTGAGTAATCAAAAAACGAAATAACACAATGTATGCCTAACTGAAACCATGATTTGAAATATTCCGGGACAACCCAGCAAATCGACTAAACTGATATTTTTATGGAACCCATAAAACACCAGATATAAAAATATCTTGAATTCCCCTCTGTCTTTTGGCTATTCCTGTTAGATTTATATATCTAAAATTTAGATAAAAAATCCAAAAAAATTTATATATAAGGAATAAGCATAAAATTTAAACAACGTTATGAAAGAATTCAACAAAAGCATTTGTTTTCACTCACAAATTGATAAAAACATTGATATTCAAATCGATACGGCAGGATGTGTTGTTAAAAAACAACCACTATGTATAAGATTGATTTATTGATATGATGAACAAATCTTTAGGGTCTGTTTTAAACAATTAAAATTCTTTTAAAACTTCACTCTAATTCCCAAATGTATAGAATATAGATAGTGCAATTCGACATATACGTCAACGCCTTATTTATTTTCAAAAAGATGTTAAAAATTCGATTTAAACCATCGAGAATGCAAGGGACTCTATTCGATTGCATTTCCTACTTAGGACTGATTCATGAAAAAGCTGTTTGGCGTTTTACTCAGCGCATCTGTGCTCACTCTTTCTGCTTGTGGAAAACAAGAAGCTCCAAAAAATGAAACTGCTCAAGCAGAGGCTGGCAAAGAACAAGTTGTGACTATGGCTTCAACGGGTTCTGATGCAGATATTTGGCGATATATCGCCACCCTTCCTGAAACCAAACAAGCAGGCATTAAGCTTGAAGTCAAAAATTTCACTGACTATGTTGCGATGAATACTGCTGTTGCCAACAAAGAAGTCGATATTAATGCGTTCCAATCCTATGCCTATCTTGTGGCTTTCAACGACTCTAACAAAGAAAAAATTGCACCGATTTCGACAACTTATTTAGAACCGATGGGGATCTACTCAAGTAAGGTCAAAAAAGTTGATGCGTTCGCGAATGGTGCAACGATTGCTATTCCTAACGATGGGGCAAATGAATCACGTGCCTTATTGTTGCTTCAATCTGCGGGTTTAATCAAATTAAAAGACGGTTTTGACCTGGTTAAAGGTACGCCTGCTGACATCACAGAAAATACTAAAAAAATCGTTATCAAACCGATTCAAATGGCAACAGCTGTTCGTGCGAAAGATGAAGTTGATGCGATTGTTTTAGGCAACACGCTTGCAATGGAAGGTGGTTTGAATGTACTTAAAGATTCTATTTACTATGAGCCAGTAGACCAAACCACTAAAATGAATGTCAATGTATTGGCCGTAGCAGAAGCACGTAAAGATGACCCTATTTTGAAAAAAGTGGGTGAGTTATATCATGTTGCAGCTGTTGGTAAATATGTTCAAGAACACTTTGGCGGTACTAAAGTTGATGTGAATAAACCAGTAAGCTACCTTACCGAAGCAAAATAGCCTTATAATGGCTTATAAACAAAACAGGCAAAGCGACTTTGCCTGTTTTTTCTTTTTAGTATAGTTTTTGACGATATGATTGAATTTAAAAACATTTCAAAACACTATGAGTTAAAAGGTCAAACCATACGGGCGCTGGATCAGATTAATCTGGAAATTCCTGCAGGCAGTATTTTTGGCATTATTGGCTATAGTGGCGCTGGTAAAAGTACCTTAATCCGCTTGATTAACCTGCTTGAGCGCCCCAATGAAGGTCAGGTCATCATCAATCAAAAAGACTTTACGGCACTTGATGCACGCACATTACGTCAAGAACGTGCAAACATCGGGATGATCTTTCAGCATTTCAATCTGCTACAAACCAAAACAGTGGCAGACAACATTGAAATGCCTTTAAAATTACTGGGTGTGAATAAGTCCGTACGGGAAAAGCGCTTAAATGAATTGCTTGAGTTTATTGACTTGAAGCATAAAAAAGATGCGTATCCCGATGAACTTTCAGGCGGTCAAAAACAACGTGTCGGTATTGCTCGTGCATTGGCAAATCATCCCAAAATTTTGCTTTGTGATGAAGCAACGTCCGCACTAGACCCACAAACCACGAAATCCGTACTCGCTTTGCTTAAAAAAATCAATCGGGAGCAAGGAATCACAGTGGTGATGGTTACCCATGAAATGGATGTCATCGAATCTGTTTGTGACTATGTTGCCGTAATGGAACAAGGGAAAGTCATCGAAACAGGCTCAACCCTTGAAATCTTTAGCCAGCCCCAACATCCTACGACAAAAAACTTTATAAAGACAGTTTTACAGCAACAACTGCCTGTGAATATCTTAAATAATTTAGAAAATCAGAATCATAAAAGTATCTACAGCCTTCAATTCCTTGGAACTTCTGCTCAGGAAACTGTGGTTCAGGCTGCAATTAAACAATTCGACGTGAGTTTGAATATACTGTTTGCCAATATGACTGAAATTAATGGTTCAGTGATCGGTCAAATGTTTATTCAGCTTCTTGGTGATGCAGAAAACATCCGCCAGACGCTCGAGTTTTTTGAGAAAAATGGTGTAAAAGTTGAACAGTCAGGAGTGAGAGTATGAGAGACCTCATCGTACAGTGGCTGACAACCCTGACCGCGCCCTTTTGGAAAAGCTCACTCAGCATTGACCAGTTTGTTACAGCTATGCAAGAAACCTTACAAATGGTTTTCTTTGCCATGTTGTTCGGTACAATCTGGGGCTTTATTCAAGCCATTATCTTACTGGTCACTCGTCCGAATGGTATTCTGCCGAATCGTGCTGTTTATCAAATCCTCAACCCGATTGTAAATGCTTTACGTTCACTCCCCTTCATTATTCTTCTTATTGCTGTATTTCCGCTTACTAAAGCACTGGTGGGTACCACCATCGGCACATGGGCAGCGATTGTTCCGTTAACGATTTATGTCGGTCCATATATAGGACGCTTGGTGGAAACATCGTTACTTGAAGTGAATGAGGGAATTATTGAGTCTGCTCAAGCAATGGGTGCATCTCCTTGGCAAATCATTTTTAAATTTATTATCCCAGAATCACGCAGCTCTCTGATTCTGAGTCTAACCACAGCCACGATTAGCTTAATCGGTGCAACTGCCATGGCAGGAGCTGTTGGTGCGGGCGGTATTGGAGACCTAGCCATTTCTTATGGTTATCAACGCTTTGACCAAAGTGTAGTCTATCTTACCGTTATTGTATTATTGGTTCTGGTTCAGATTGTGCAAAGCTTAGGAAATTGGTTATCTAAACTGAGATAATCATAATTCTAAAAATACCTTCTCCTGTTGAGGGTATTTTTTTGATTCCATCAAGCAAACTTTGATTTAAACTTAACATTTAACCTGAATTCGAAGCAATCAGATCATTTTGATTTATTGAAGAACAATGATCTTAGCAGCGTAGTTTGATTCAATATAGTTTGATTCAATTTAGTGTGTTTTAATTCAATTTTAGGATCAGCCTACGGCGCACCATATTTTTGTTTCAGCATGAACAAAGGCAACCGTCTTGCGCACCACATTGCTGTGCACCGCATAAATTTTCAACCACCAGCAACGTATTCAATAAGTTGCAGAAACCATACTTCATAAAAAACGCCTGCCTCAGATATCTGCCGATACTGTTTCCAAGTAGCATCTTTCATCAAAGATTTATAGCTCAATGTGATTATTGACTGCATGTTCTCTTGATTAAAAGCACGCAACTGAGTAAGTTATGGAAAATTTAAGAAGCATCTAAAATGAATCCAACTCGTCAAATAATTAACCGAACAATTAGTGCCGTACTCGTTCTATTCTCCATGATTAGTTTTGCATATGGTTCAGAAGATTACACCACAACCGTAAAAGTCAATGGTATTGAACTTAATCAAGCCCTAAGTGCCGCACAAGTTGAGAAGCTATTGGGAAAAAATAGTCAGAAAATCACCAAAGAGTACGCAGAATGTACAGGAAATTATGAATATTCAACATCCATACCGTCTGGGAAAAATTTAACTTTTGAAATTTTTGCAGAAGACAATCCACAAATTAAATCCGACAGTTTTTATAAAAGTAAACAGAACTTTCAACAACTGGGAACAACCAAAGGACGTGTTTGGTTATCCTGGTCAAACAGTCAGCACATGAATGACAGTATTTTGGTTAACAACAAAGTCATTACCCCTCAATATACCCTGAATCAATTTAAAAAAGATTTTCCAAATAGCGCAAAGAATGGCACCAACGTTCTGATTTTAACGCCTGCTGAAGCTAGACAATATTTAAAAAACCCTTCTGAATTCGAGATAGGTTACACCGCCTATGTCAATTTTGATTTCAAAAATGGTAAGCTGAATAAACTTGCAATCAACCGAGGCATGGCGTGTTAAATCGACGTAGCACGGCCAATCATCGATTGGCGATACTTTTACAGTTAAACCCCTCTATATCATTCAATGGCTTGCCTTTTCATACTCACTGCAATCATTCAGTCACTTTCCAACTTGTCTATTGAGTGAGTTTGATATTAAATTTAAGTCACCGTTTACAGGGAATACAATGATGCAATTTAAAGTTCACGTCATCGATGTCAAAAACCAATTACAAAACTACATTTGGCTTATAGAACATCAACCCAGCCAGAATGTTATTGCGATTGATCCGACTGAAGCATCATTGGTTGAGAATTATTGCAAAGAACAGCAACTTAATTTGGAGCAAATCTGGCTTACACACTGGCATAAAGATCATATTGGTGGAGTTCCAGAGCTGATTGCAGATCGCAACATTCCAGTATATGGACCACGCGAAGAATTGAGCCATATTCCCTTTATAACTCATCCACTACAGCATGATGATCAATTTGAATTCCACGGTATCAAAATTGACATTATCGCTGTACCTGGACATACCTTAGGGCACATTGTTTATTTTATAGATGCGCTCGACAGTGTATTCTGCGGTGATACGCTTTTTGCTATGGGTTGTGGTCGCATGTTTGAAGGAACTGCAGAACAGTTCTATCATTCGCTCAATCGCCTTGCAGCGCTCCCGCCAAGAACACAAGTTTACTGCACCCACGAATATACGCTTTCTAATGCACAATTTGCTTTACACATTGAACCAGAGAATCGTGCCATTCAACAGCGCGCAGAAGAAATTAAACACCTGAGAGAACAAGGAAAAATTACCTTGCCCAGTAGAATTGAGATTGAACTTGAAACCAATCCATTTTTGCGCGTTGAAAGTGCTGAAGAATTTGCTCGAATTCGGGCGCTCAAAGATCAGTTTTAATTCGTTATACTGAGCTAAATTCAGGTGTTCAATCCGAGTTTATACAAGCCTTTCAGTGTGCAGTATTGTCACAATATATCGATACTCATGCTATGTAAGGCATGAAGATATTGGCAGAATTCCTGTATCGATATCGGTAAACATGTCATACATCTGCTTATTCGATGTAGGGTTTAACAGTTGAGGATGTTTTAAATTACATTTCAGCAGTTTGCTTGCTAGACAATCCTAAGACTGGTCAATTCCGAGGAAAATAGGGTTAGCTGCTTATTGTTGTCATCGCGATATCTTTGGACACGATTTTATTCGTTAAAATGCTTTAGCATAGCTGAACATGTCTGCATCGCAGGCATGAAGCATATATGATCTTCTCAAGCATTAAGCGTAAGTAACCATTACCACCCTAACCCTTTCAGAATGAAAATACAGCGCTCAACGCTGCATGCTACGCAAGAAATCCATACACTACGCAAACATCGCAAACCCAGCTTCAAACACTTGTACAAATGATTCAAACAACAATTCAAGCCGCTGTTTCAATATCAGCACCGATTTCCCATTGCATGGAGAACTGAATGATTCATGATATCAACCGACTACTCAGATAATTTACATTCATGTGAATTCTACTGAAAAAAATTAAGAATTATTCTCACACCCTATAGCACATGATGCAGGGAGCGTGTTGAAACAGAGCGACTTGGTAGGATTTTTAGGTTTCTTAGCGCGGTATCTGCGATATATGCTGAATGCCCTTTATTTTTGTTAAATTTACTTACATTTAAAGCGGCTAGAATGAGAAAATTAAGAGTTTTTAAAAATGACATCTTTGCATCAAAATATTACAGCCGCATTTCACACAATTAAATAATTCATTGTTTTACATGAATATTTATTTAAGTATTCATATTCACTTCACACTCATCCTAAAAAAATACGCATTGATACAAAAGCGCCATTTCTCTAAGCGCTCAAATATTGATATAAAAAATAAAATTCAACGAATTTCCCCCTTTAAAATTTTAAAGGTCATCCCTATTAAATTTATAGGCAGGAATTAAGGAGATCTTCTGTGAAAAAAGTTGTAAAGGCAAAAAATTTAATTGCTTTCCGTATTTGGTTAGAAAAATTGGGCTATTCAGTAAAAAACTTAGCAGATGGTAAAGGATTTACTTTCAGCTTTAAAAAAGAATATGGTTTGGTTACTTGTGACTTATCTGGAAATAATCTGGCAATGCAACTGGGTGAAGAATTTGAGGATCATCTAAAAGCATAGTTTTTATTTCAGAAATGGATGAAGGTTCTCTGTAAAGACCGAATTAATTTTAATTCGGTCTTTTTTATTGCACTCAATACAAAACTACAGACAATAAAAAAGCATGATAAAAATCATGCTTTTTTGAATATGGTGGGGACGGAGAGACTCGAACTCTCACGCATCGCTGCGCTGGAACCTAAATCCAGTGCGTCTACCAATTTCGCCACGTCCCCGGATAAAATAACTATAGATATAGTTTTTTAAATAAGTTGGCAGAGGATCAAGGATTCGAACCTTGACGAACGGTTTTGGAGACCGTCATGCTACCATTACACCAATCCTCTATAACAATTTCATTTCGTTTTAATACCACCAAATGAATTGCTTGGTGGGGACGGAGAGACTCGAACTCTCACACCTTGCGGCGCTGGAACCTAAATCCAGTGCGTCTACCAATTTCGCCACGTCCCCGATGGCTGTGTATATTATAGAGATCGTTTTATTATGACAAGCCTTTTTTTCGAAAAAATGACTTGTTTGTTTAAATAAAAAACAAAAAACGCTCATACTGCTTTTTGTTTAGACAATTTGGCTTAATACTTGTTTTATTTGATAAATATTTGAACAACGTTGCTCTATTCTTTTACTGAGCATGAGTTTTAAAATATCCTCCAAATCTTTAAAGGCTTCGGGCAAATGCACATTCAACTGCTGACAATGCAAAACTGCCCAATCTTGATAGCTTTTAGCAGACAATCGTTGATGGGTTAACCATTCCAACCAAATAATACCCAATGCGTAGATATCAGATTGAAAGGTTTTCTGTTGTGCGTGAAATAATTCAGGCGCCATATAACGAGGCGTTGCAGTCGTTATGGGGTTTAATTGATAAAGGTCCTGGTCAATGCTGCAAGATTGCTCTAAGTCGATCAGATAGCTTCGTTGTTGCTGATAGCGAAAATGCTGAAGCTTTAAATCACCATGGATAAAACCATAGTTATGCAAGTTTTCCAGCACCTCCAAGCTCAACCTCAGTTTACTGAAGACATCCGCTCGGATTAATTGATCACTCGCAGGCTCAAACAGAAGATCTGTATCATTCATCCAGATCGCCTGCTCAATCACTGCTTCATCCAATTGAAATTGATGATATGGTTCAATGATTGAAAAATTGCACAGCACCTCGTGGGTGGGTGTCTCTAGAGTATTTAATTGAGCATAACAGTTGACTTCGTTTAAAAAGCCTTGCTCATAATGGTGATTGATATTTTTTACTTGTAACTTCAGCCAAAAAAATTGATTGCCCTGTTTAAGTCGATAAACACGGCGACCAAATTTCTGACTTTGACTAGAATTTGAAGCTGCTGGAAGCGTAATTTTGTTTAGGCTCATACTTCCGATAGCTGCCCAACAGCTTGAGAATGACTTATAGAATGGTTCAGCACTTCCAGACAATGTTGAATTGTCTTACCAATACGCGCATGTGTTTCTATGCTCGATATTTTCGGCCAGGTTGCCCGCTCGCCTTCTCTTTGCAACAACTTGAATAAATGGGGACGTGGATTCTGCAACATATAACTATAATGACGCAGGCTATAATTTCCAATGATATTCACATCACCATAATAGCGTTGATCAATCACACCATACCCATGATCAAGCAAACGTCTCATTGACGGTATACGTCCCATTCGACCACGAGCAAAATCCATAACCCCCATTGCTGCCATTCGCCCTTGCATCCGTACAATTCGCTCTGGCCAACTCAATAGATCTTTACGATAGCGTTCTTCATCATTCTGCATAAATGGCACAATATGCGGATTCACTTGGCTGGCAATGGTATAATTTAAATTATATAAACGGGACATGCGTTCTTGAGGGAAATCACTGCGCACACTGCCATCAACCCAACGTGTATTGGCAAGATAGGGGGTATGAACACCATCATAACGTTTACTGATTAAACGGACGGGTGGAAATAATATCGGAACTGCGCAAGAAGCCAGCACAGCACTCCATACCAACAAATCCGGCGAAGTATATTTATTCATAATCCGTGCATCTTCTTGAGATACATCATATGGTGCAACAGTAACATTGATGTCTAAACCAGATTTTTCAAAAGCCTCTTCAAAAGTGACATCTCCTAAATTTTCGATCAAAAACTTTTTCAGGTAACGGACGTCGGCAAATCCACCATTACCTTTAATCAATTCCTTAAAACTACGAAAATGAAAAGCCTCACTATAGAATTGATCCCCAGACAAAAGATTAGGAATTTCTGCGGGTTCATTGATACCCAACAGCGCAGTCATGATCGCTCCAGCACTTGAACCTGAAAGCACTTTGGGCATCAAGTCTTGTTCCATCAGTGCTTTACACACACCACTATGAAACAAACCCAATGTCGCGCCACCTGAAAACATCAGTGCAGGTTGACCATAGGCTTTTTCACAGTTTTTAAAAAAATCTCGTTTACTGTCTAAACATAATGAATGGCAACTTTCAGAAGCAATAAATGCCAGACTGTTGCTTACTTCATCTATATAATCTTCAATGATTTTTTTAGTCCCCACATAAGTATGTGCAAATAACATTGGATGTCCAATATTTGCAACATCATGACTAAAACCTTCTCTAAGAATATACATCAAATCATGTGTACGATTTTGCTGTCGATAGCGCCGCAAAAGATTTAAACGATGTGAAATGATCTCGGCATCAAAATAAGGTGATCCATTATCAAATTTCCATTCTTGTGCACCTGTTTCTTCATCCAGTTTTAATGCGATCGACTTCCACTCTTCATAATTTTCCGCATGTTCCAGTTTTCTTTTTAATTTTTTGATTCGATAGGCCTGATGCGGATTTAAATCCTGAGTGAGTTCTAATAGCATTTCTAATTTTCCTTTGATTTCAACCCGAGGATGAAGACTCATCTATAAACTATGCTTAAAAATAAACAGATAATCAATTGCCACAAGTCATTTAATTTTGGCGACCTACTCCGATAATCACCAATTGAGATGAGCTCAATAAAAATACTGTGCTAATATCATCCACACTTAGTAATTTCTGAACATAGCGAACGGATATGGCAACTTTAGATTTACCAGACAATATCATCCAAAAATTATCTCAAGTCCTTGATCAATTAAAGCAAATTTTACCTGAAACCAAACAAGAACCTGACTTTTCGGCAATTGCTTTTCGGTGGCATGATCAACAACTCAAAGCCATTTACAACCCGAAAGCCATTCATCTAGATGATCTTAAAGGAATCGAAAGGCAAAAAGCCAAAATTTTACAAAATACCGAACAGTTCCTGCATGGTTTACCCGCAAATGATATTTTACTGACTGGGTCGCGTGGTACTGGAAAGTCATCTATTGTACGTTCCTTGTTAACTCAGTATTCAGAACAAGGTTTACGTCTTATTGAAATTGAACGAGATGATTTGTCAGATCTTCCCGAGATTCAAAAAATTATCCAAAACCGCCCTGAAAAATTTATCGTTTATTGTGATGATCTGGCATTTAATGCTGAAGATGAAAACTATCGTAGTTTAAAAAGCGTGTTGGATGGGTCTTTACAATCAGGCTCGAGTAACTTTGTGATCTATGCAACCAGTAATCGCCGTCATTTATTGCCTGAATTCATGCACGAGAATACCCCCGTTACCAAAGTTGATGTACCACAATATAAAGAGCTCCATCCTCAAGAAGCCATTGAAGAAAAAATTTCACTATCTGATCGCTTTGGATTGTGGTTGTCATTTTATCCCATGGATCAAAATCTTTATTTGGAAATTGTTGAACATTATCTTAAAAAAGAAGACATGCCGTTTGGTGAGGAAGTCCGTGCAGAAGCCCTCAGATGGTGTCAAGCGCGTGGACAACGTTCAGGTCGAGCCGCATACCAATTTTCCAAGCATTGGATTGGTTCTGAGCGTTTAAAATCAACCTCATCTTCATAGGGTGTGCTGAGAATTTATCTATGGTTGCGATCAACTGTGTTTTTTAGAAAAACGAGTGGAAATAGCAAATTCAATCATTCTAAATCATGAGAACACAGTTTAGCAAAATCACGACGAAGTGGCAAAAAAGCCAGTCCTTACGGCGCCTTATGCAGCAATAAACAATGCGCTGTTGTTGCTTAGGTTACGGTTAAAATTATCTCAGCTTAGCTCATGAAACTCGAAAATAGTCGTACTATTTTCTGGTTTCCTTGCGCAGCCAACTCCTCAAGCCTGCTCAATTTCAACTTCAACGCAAACCATTTATGAAATATCAAGACTCGAATGTATTTCCAGTCGAGGCAAACCCATACCCTGCTTTGAATATTGGGGAATTTCTTTGATAACGTTGTTTCTTACTTAAAAAAGCGTGTATTAGAAACCAGTGTATCCGAACCTATTGAACTGCGACATGTGGCATATAAGAATTGTTGGAATTACATGCAATTGAACATCAAATATGATAAAACATTATATTTTTCATATATTTCAATTATTTAAAATTCCACTATCAATTTCATCAGCCGATGATATTTCAGCACATCACTGTTTAAGCATGATAAAATAACCCGCAGTTTCATATAGGATTGGTCTATGCAGTTTGTTCATCTTGGTATTCATACCGAATTTTCGATTACGGAATCGATTGTACGTATACCTGATCTGATTAAAGCTGCTGCATCTGATGAAATGCCTGCTTTAGCCATCACAGACCTATCCAATCTCCATGCCGCAGTCAAATTTTATAACAAGGCATTAGCGAAAGGCATTAAGCCTATTTTCGGCAGTGTGATCCGTCTCAACGATGCCAACCATAAAGCAACCCTACTTGCAATGACCAATAAAGGTTGGCGTGGACTGACTGAAATCGTGTCTCGTGGCTTTATCGAAGGTCAACAACTTTCAATTCCATGCGTTCAAAAGGAATGGATACTTGAGCAATCAGAAGATATTATCGTTCTCCTGGGTTTGCACAGTGATGTTGGTGAAATGCTCTGCTCAGCCTACCCAGAAAAAGCTGAACCTTTACTTGAGCAGTGGATTGAAAAATTTGGCAATCGGGTCTATTTGGCGTTGACTCGAACTGGTCGACCACTTGAAGAAAGCTTTAATCAAGAAGCTGTAAAACTCGCTGCAAAATATAAGATTGGTGTTGTTGCACACAATGACGTGCATTTTATCACCGCAGAAGATTATGAAGCACATGAAGCACGTGTTTGTATTGCCGATGGTTATGTTTTAGGTGACGATAAACGCCCTAAAAACTATAGTCCAGAACAGTATTTCAAAACATCGACTGAGATGATTGAATTATTTGCTGATCTTCCAAGTGCTATCGAAAATACACTGCAGATTGCAAAACGTTGTACGGTCTCTTTGCGTTTGGGCTTCCATGACCTGCCTGATTATCCAATTCCTGAAGGTCACACGATTCACTCCTATTTCGAACACGTTTCAGAGATAGGTTTAGAAGAGCGCTTGGATGTCCTCTACCCTGTAGAAAAACGTAACGAAGACTGGCCTGAAATACGTAAACCTTATGATGAACGCCTTGCATATGAGCTTGGAATCATCAATAAAATGGATTTCCCTGGTTACTTCCTGATCGTGATGGACTTTATTCAATGGTCTAAGAATAATGGTGTTCCAGTTGGACCTGGGCGTGGTTCGGGTGCAGGCTCCTTGGTTGCGTTCAGTTTGAAAATTACTGATTTAGATCCACTTCGCTATGATCTACTTTTTGAACGTTTCTTAAATCCAGAACGTGTATCCATGCCCGACTTCGATGTTGACTTCTGTATTGCCGGTCGAGATAAAGTTATCGACTATGTAGCAAGTCACTATGGACGTGATGCAGTCTCACAAATTGCGACCTTTGGTACCATGGCGGCCAAAGGTGCTATTCGAGATGTTGCACGCGTATTGGGTAAATCCTATGGATTGGCTGATCGTATTTCTAAAATGATTCCCACCAAACCTCTGGGGCTGAGTTTAGAAGAATCACTGGAAGCAGAGCCGCAACTCAAAGATATCGTTACCAATCCTTCCAATCCGGATTATGACGATGCAGCTGAAATTTGGGAAATGGCATTGAAACTCGAAGGCATAACCCGAAATACCGGTAAACATGCAGGCGGTGTAGTGATTGCACCCACAAAAATTACCGATTATTCCGCTGTACTTTGTGAAGCCGATGGTAGCGGTCGTGTTGCGCAATTCGACAAAGATGATGTAGAAGCTGCGGGCTTGGTTAAATTTGACTTTTTAGGTCTACGTAACCTGACGGTGATTGAAGATGCAGTTCAAAATATCAATAAAAGAATTCAATCAGATCACCCCTTAAACATTTCAAATATTATTTTGGATGATCCAAAGGCATATGCCGTTTTTGCCGATGCGAACACCACTGCGGTATTCCAGTTTGAATCCGTGGGTATGAAAAAAATGCTCAAAGAAGCACGCCCAAGTAAATTTGAAGAAATTATTGCCTTCGTATCGCTATATCGACCAGGTCCAATGGACCTGATTCCTGACTTTATCCATCGTATGCATGGTGGTGAATTTGAGTATTTGCATCCTTTACTTGAAAGCGTACTTGAACCGACATACGGCATCATGGTGTATCAGGAACAGGTTATGCAGGCTGCACAGTTCTGTGCAGGCTATACCCTTGGTGGTGCCGACTTACTTCGTCGTGCAATGGGTAAAAAGAAAGTCGAGGAAATGGTCAAGCAACGCGCAACCTTTATTGAAGGTGCGGCGAAAAAAGATATTGATGAAGCTACGGCAAACCATATCTTCGACTATATGGAAAAATTCGCAGGTTATGGTTTCAACAAATCACATGCGGCTGCATATGCTTTAGTTGCGTATCAAACAGCTTGGCTAAAAGCACATTATCCTTCTGAATTCATGGCGGCAGTGATGTCGTCAGAAATGCAGAATACAGACAGTATTGTATTCTTAATTGATGATTGCCGCATCAATGGATTAGATGTACTGCCGCCATCTGTCAACATGTCATTTTATCAATTCCACGCCAGTGATGCGAAAACCATCATTTATGGTTTAGGTGCAATCAAGGGTGTGGGCGAACAAGCCATGCAGTCTGTGATTGACTCACGTGAACAGGATGGTCCATATAAAGATCTATTTGATTTCTGCCATCGTGTAGATTTGAAAAAAATTAATAAACGAACCTTGGAAGCCCTGATCCGTGCCGGTGCACTCGATTGTTTAGGCATCGAACGCTCAAGTTTGATGGCACAGCTTCCTGAAGCTGTTCAAGCTGCAGAACAGGCTCGATCAAATCGTGAAACAGGCATTATGGATTTATTTGGCGAGGTTGAGGAGGTTCAACGTAAACCTGCCAAACCGGTCAAACCATGGTCAGATGAAGTCCGTTTAAAAGGTGAAAAAGATACGCTTGGCTTATACCTCACGGGTCACCCCATCGATGTATATCGTCCTGAGTTAAAATCATTTATTCCCCATAAAATTAATGAGCTGACACCAACCCGTCGTGGTGTTACCACAGTCTTTGCCGGTTTGGTCGTTGACGTTGCCAACTTCCCGAATCGAATGGTCGTCACATTGGATGATGGCACAGCACGTATTGAAGTTTCCTCCAACCATGAACGTTTCCAGCGCTTTAAAGATATTATTCAGAATGAAAAAGTGGTGGTGATTGAGGGTGAAATTTATGAGCGTGAAGGCTTTGACCGTCCAATGGGACGCTTAACCAAAGCATTCACGTTAAATGAAATTCGTCAAAAACGTGCCAACAGTATTGCCGTTAAACTAAACCCAGAAGTCATCAGTAAAACCCTAGCATCGGATATTCAAAAAATTTTACTGCCTTTTTGCAATGTCGATATGTGTCAACATATTCCTATGCAAATTTTGCTGGACTATGATTATGCCACTGCTGAATTACATTTTGGACAACAGTGGAAAGTCGCACCTTTAGATGAACTCTTATCAAAATTACGTGATTATTTTGGTAAGGAATCGATTCATATTGAATATCAGGTCAAATCCAAGGCAGCTAAGGCGGTTGATCATCGTGAATTGGCACAGCCTACTCAAGTTGCACCTCCTCCAGACAATATGAGCATGGAGGATGCAATGGATGAGTATCTCGCTGATGCCGGTCAATACTCTTAACATACCTAATCTTCTCTTTATTTAATTTTGGAACATCAATGGACATTTTTGACAATGCTGTGATTTCACAGCATTTAAGTCATGTACGTATTGTGATGGTCAATACCACACTGCCTGCAAACATTGGCAGTGCATTACGTGCAATGAAAACAATGGGATTATCTAAACTGGTTCTAGTCGCACCGAAAACCTATCCGCATCCCGATATTGAGGCTTTGGCAGCGGGTGCTACAGATTTAATCAAGTCTATTGAAATCGTAGAATGTCTGGAAGATGCAATTAAAGACTGCCATCTGGTATTTGGTACCAGTGCGCGCAGCCGAACGATTCCATGGCCTTTGCTGGATGCACGCCCTGCCGCAGAAAAGTCAATGCAGTCTGTCATTTACAGTCAGCAGGAGGTTGCTGTCGTTTTTGGTCGAGAAGACCGTGGGCTCACCAATGAAGAGCTTGCGCTTGCGAATTATCATGTCACAATTCCTGTAAATAGTGATTATGGTGTATTGAATGTTGCTCAAGCTATCCAGGTGATCTGCTATGAAATGCGTATGGCAACTTTGGCATTTGCAGATAAAACTGTTGATACTCAAGCTGTAATGCATGTAACAGACTCAGCAGATATGCACTGGGACGAACCCCTGGTCACGCATGAACAGATGGAACAATTTTATCCTCACATTGAAAAAATGCTGGCTGAAATTGAATTTTTAGACCCTAAAAATCCGCGCCTTCTTCCATTGCGCTTGCGTCGATTATTTGGACGTATACAATTGGATAAGATGGAATATCATTTATTACGGGGTATTTTTAGCCGAGTTCAGGCTCTCAATAACGGGACATGGAAAAAGTCAAAACATGAGGATCAAAACTAATGCTTAAGCAGCTTAAAGAAGATATCCAAGCTGTATTCGCGCGAGATCCTGCTGCGCGAAATACATTTGAAGTTTTAACAACTTATCCGGGTATACATGCATTGATTATGCATCGTGTAGCGCATGAATTATGGGAAAAAAACTGTAAAACTTCAGCGCGAATATTGTCTTCTTTTAGTCGCTTTGCCACAGGTATTGAAATTCATCCAGGCGCCAAAATTGGCAAGCGTTTCTTTATTGATCATGGTATGGGGGTGGTGATCGGAGAAACTGCTGAAATAGGAGATGATGTTACTTTATATCACGGCGTCACATTAGGCGGCACAACATGGAATACCGGCAAGCGCCATCCCACACTTGCAGATGGTGTAGTGGTAGGTGCTGGTGCAAAAATTCTAGGACCTTTTGTGGTGGGTAAAAATGCTAAAGTTGGCTCAAATGCAGTGGTCACCAAAGCTGTTCCAGATGGTGCCACCGCGGTTGGCAATCCGGCCCGATTCATTACCAAAGATAAAGAAACAGTTTCAACCACAGAGACTCGCTGTCCAGAAGAAGTCGCTAATACAACTGAAAACACAGAGTTTCAGGCTTATGCCGCAACTCAGGAGCAACAGGATCCAATGCTCGAAGGCATGCGTGTTCTGTTAGATCGACTTGAACAAAATGAACAGCGTATTCATAGCCTGTGTAAACGTTTGTCACTTTTAGATCCTACATTTAATTTATCTCAGACGATTGAACAACCTTTGAGCGACGAGGAAATCAAAATTATTGAAGAGGTCAGGCGTGAGTGTGAAGCCCAAAAAGTGCCATCAAAAACTTAATGTATAATTTTTAATAATACGAACCAAATCAAGTTGCATGTTCAGACGTCTTTTCATAGACTGATGCGCATGCACATTTTTTAATATAAATTAATGGAAGAAACACATGACGATTAAGCCTTTGGCATATGCATTGCTCGCTACATCATTCTTAACTGCGTGTTCAACTACACCAACCAAACAAAGCACAAAAATAGATGCGAATGAGCCTTTCATTTACACTGAGCCAGAATTATCTCCACCCTTCTATGCGTTAAATCCATTTGATTACTCCCAACCTCCTGTTTTTGAGTTGGAGTTAAAAAAAGCAGCAGCTCAGCCTGTCAATAAACTGGAAGTGACCGATCCAGCAAATCCAAATCAAAAAATTGTGCTTGATACCAATAAATTAATTGTACCAACGGTAAACAGTTCACAGCGTGCGATGAAATATGCTGTATTGGCGGGTGATAACGAAATCGATATCACTGCAATTGATGACTTCTTACAAATGGTAGAAGGTAAAGCACGCCACTATCCACCACAGTTTAGTGACCGTAAAGAACGCAAAGGTTTTGAAGGAAAATTAAAAGAAGTATCTACGCAGCTAGACCAGCTTGCTGCTGCGCCAAATGCATCATTTGATATTCTGATTCGTGCATTTAAAGCCAGTATTCTTGGACGCAACCTTGATTTAGGTTCTTCATATACCACTAAGTCATTAGATTATGCTCAACGTATTCTTAAAATCAATAAAGAAGATCCTGAAGCAAACTTATGGTTTGGTTTCTCTTTATCGGAAGGTGGCGGTCAAAAAGAAGCAATGCCATATTTAGATAAAGCCATGAAAGCGGGTGTGCAGGAAGCTTATTTGTCTTCTGCCAATAATTATATTGGTATGGAACAAAAGAAAAATGCGGTGCAAACACTAAAAAACTATAAAGTGAAATATCCTGAAGAAGCAGAAGTTGCAGATCGTTTGATTCAAGAAATTGAAAAACAAGGTCGCTACAATGTTTGGCAAGTGATGAAAAACCCGGCTCTGACGAAATAATTTCTAGGCTAGAAAAATAGACTGAGCATTCAGTCTATTTTTTTGCTTATAAATTGAAATTCTAGAAAACTATCGTATTATTCAGAAAAGATTGATCTCGTTAATGTTTATGCAAAACTCAAAAAATAAAATTTTGCTTTATGTTTTAGCCATCAGCCCATTGATTTTCTCTGGATGTCAGGTTGTAAGTGTAAAAAATCAAAAGGTTAATGTTACGATCGCCAATGAGCGTGATAGCATTTTAACACGCTCCAAAATGAGTGAGGCAAGTTTAAATGTGCTCTCCATGACTGGGCGTGAAGCAAAATCATGCGCGGAAGAAGCAGAAAAATGTGTCGCTGATTTAGCCAAAATACCGCAGATACAAGATGAACAGCTGCTTTCGACAGCCAGTGAAATCTACCTGACCAAAGCGATTAATCTAGCAGACTCGTCCAATTGTAAAATCAGTGTATTTTCTAAACATCAATCTACAGAAAAAAAGCAAAACACACAGAAAAATTATGATCAATGCCTAGACCAACAAATGGTCATGCTCGATAACAGTATTCGTTATAGTTATGCTTACTTGTTTAAAACAGAACGCCAACCACAAGACCGTATTTTCAACAACCGACAGGTTCAAATACGTGATTTTTACAATCAAGCGTTGGCAAAGCTCATTTCCACCTATGCGGCACGCCATAAAAACCAAAAAGTTGCCAAGCAGATTAAAGTTGGAACCAGTACGTATCGCATCAACTTTAATGGTTATCCTGCGATTGCCAATACAGAATTAGAAGATCTCGTCTCCAGTTACAACCTTAACTTTTCAGGTTTACGCTCAATTAACCGTAGAGATGGTTTCGGTGCGGAATTTGTCGCAATTTTGCCGAAGACCGATGCCCCTGAAGAAAACAAATATATTGTTAATCCATTTGATTACCAATATAAACATGGCATAAATCCTAATATTCACCCACCGCGTTATTTATCTGTAAGTATTGCTGCTCAACCTGAAAATGCCAATGAATCATTGCAGAATATTTTGCACACCCCCAACTTCCAGTTAAATATTTACGATCCATATAGTGTTGAAAACATTAAAATTGGTGGAAAACAATATCCTCTAGCAGCCAATTTCTCTGCTCCATACGGCTTATGGTTAGCGCAGAATAATTTAGGGATTGCTGCATACCTGAGCTTGATTGATCGAGATCAGAGCTTGACCATGCCACACCTGTACATGCTTGAGCCGTATAACCCCAATAAGAAAGTTATTGTTTTGGTCCATGGTTTAGCCAGTAGTCCAGAAGCATGGATTCGATTAACCAATGACATCATGGGAGACAATGTACTCCGCGAACATTATCAGGTTTGGCAAATTTTCTATTCCACCAACATGCCAATCTTGGAAAGCCGTTACCAAATCAATGCGATTATCAATCAAACATTTGCTTCGATTGACCAAAAATCAGCTTCTGCAAAAGATGCTGTATTGATTGGGCACAGTATGGGCGGCATTATTGCGCGCCTGTTGGTCAGCGATGCTGATCTCACTCAACCTGCTTTAAAAATGTTAAATAACCGTAAGTTTGATAAATTCAAAGATGACCCGATCTTTAAAGCACGTCTGAGCATTCAATCTGTACCGAACTTCGACCGCGCCATTTTTATATCAGCCCCTCACCGTGGTACAGCATTTGCTGATCGCTGGTTCACCTTAGCGGCTCGTCGTATTATCAAACTACCTGGTGCATTTCTCGGAGCTTTAGCGGACTCCATTGATGAACGTGATTTAAATGCAAAAAACTTTCTAAAAGATGTGGGACATGGAATCATTCAGAATGGACCAAGTGATCTCAGCCATAACTCCAAGTTCACTCATTTAACAGAAAATGTGATGCCTAAAAAGACCATGGTCTATCATTCAATCATGGGCAATATTACCGACAGTCAGGATCCTAAAATCATGACTGATGGTGTAGTTCCTTATACCAGCTCACACCTTGATGGAGCAGCTTCGGAAGTCATTATCAAAGGTGGACATTCAATTCAGGAAACACCTGAAGCAGTATTGGAGCTCCGCCGTATTTTGAGGTTACATCTGGTTAAACTTGGCATATATAAACCCTAAAGATCCCAGTAAAAACGCCAGTCAAATTACCTGGCGTTTTTAAGCTGAACAAGTTTAAGATTGTCTGTGATTAAAATCAAACCCTAATAAAAATGACTATTCATTATTTCCTGTAAATAAGGCGACAACATCAGCCTCAGTCAGCTTTTTCGTCTGGTTTTCAAAATTATAAAAAGCGGGTTTATTGTCGATATAAATTTCCATATCAAATTTGATATCTTGTGGTTGTTCATCCAAAGCAAAAGCATTGATATTACAATAGCTTTGATCTTTAGTACGCCAGAACAGATTCGTTCCACAGGCATTACAAAAACCACGCTCCCCCCATTCCGATGAGTGATAAATACTTAAGTGGTCTTTTTTAATAAAGTTTAACCCATCTTGCTCCACATCAATGGTCATGATTACACCACTGGTCTGTCTACGACAGATTGAGCAATGGCATGCATGTACCGCATGATTTTTTAATTCTACGTTAAACGTTGTTTCCCCACAAACACATTGCCCTTTCATAGGAATCTCCATGTTCTCAAAAATGTTCAAATAACATACTAGGGGCTGCTGGCATTTCATAAATGGCTTGGGTTTTTTGCCGTTACGTCGTTACGGACTACTCATGTAGAATGACTAAATTTCGTATTCCGTACCTGGTATCGTCTAAAAAAACAGATTAGAGTCGCAAACATAGACGAATTGTCAGCAGTCCCCCTATTGCGGCTTGAAGTTATATTCTAAGCAATATTTTTTAATCAAATGTGGTTTTTGTAATCTTTTTATCATTGAAAACTGGAATAATTAGCTCTAGATTATCCAATACAACAACTTAAATAAACAGTTGGAAAAATATGCGTTATAAAATTATAGATGTTTATAAGCTTCATGATATTCAACGGTATATTGCAAAATGTCTAAAAACCCAGTCACCACAGTTTATTGTCATTGAAAGCCGTCAGACTTTATGTAAAGAGTTGGATATCATCGATGTTGATTTGAATCAATCAAGCGCCACATGGGCAACCGGTGAAAAAATAGCCTTAAAAATCCTCCATCAATCCGACCATATCGAAAGGTTTTACGATATCGAATACTAAAAAGAATTTGACAGCATCTGTTAAAGCATTTTATTTTAATCATCAAGTTCCTTTTTAGAACTAAAAACCTAGGACAAAATGATGAAATCTTTAAAAGAAATGACTGGACTCGAATTTTTACAAGCCATGATAGATGGTGATATCCCAAGAGCATCCATCAGTGAGACCATTCCTATGGATCTGCATGAAATTGCTAAAGGCTATGCAAACTTTATTGTCAAAGCTGATGAACGTCATTTAAATCCATTAGGGGGTGTACATGGTGGTTTTGCTGCTACAACTTTGGATTCTGCAACTGGTTGTGCAGTACATACCACCCTTGAAGCGGGTGTAGGTTACGGCACCATCGACTTAAATGTTAAAATGTGCCGCCCAGTACCACAAAATAAACCTTTATTTGCGATTGGACAGCTGATTAATTCAAGTAAGAATCTCGCAATTTCTGAAGGTAAATTGGTCGATGAAGATGGCAAATTATATGCACATGCAACAGCGACCTGTATGATTATTCGACCATAAATAAATCGGTTGTGCTATTCATCATGAATAGCACTTATTCAGCATCAGCTGGCTTGTCAATCAATTGGATTTTGCCCATTTTAAGTTGCTTGGATGCATCATCCCATTCCAAATTACGCTTACACATGATTGCTTCGGCTCGACTGATTTCATCCATATTTTGACCACAATATCCACCGCCAACTTCTATTTGCACGATCGCCTTGGGTTGATGATCTAAAACTTGATATGCAAAAACACTGCTGTTAAAAATTTCTTGAATGCTTTTACCATCTTGAGATTGATAGATCACCAACTGATCACCACCATGTCCTCTAAACACCCCATCTTCGGCACACGTCATAGCATCAGGTTCATAAATATATTCTGGTTGTTCATCCCCGATTAAATCAACAGCTTTAATGACGCTACTCATTTCTACCTTTGCAGGTGTCTGACAGCTCTCCTCAGCTTCCTTCACTTGCTTGATCAATGCTTCTGGATAAGTCAACCTAGCGCTATCCGGATTCTTTTCAGTCTTGGAAACAGTTGCTGGAATTTCTGCTTCAGAATCACTTTTCACTTGGCTTGCTGTGGCTTGAGCATCAATTACCGGCTCGTGTTTCTTTATATCTTCTGGTGATTGATTGTGTTTCTGACAGGCAGTCATCACTATAATACTGCTCAGTACAACAAGATTTAAAATTTTCAAGATTTTCTCTCTTTCAGTGTTTCTATATGATTGCTCTTGAATAAAGCGGCATAATCACAATCTACTTTGACAATATCATTTTGCTTGTGTTGCAGTGCCCCATAAAATGCAGTGCCTGAATTCATGTCGAATAAACATGCCTTAATATTACTTGCTCTTTTTCATAGATCTTTTTAATAATAAGCCATTGTTTATATGGATGATAAAGCTTTAGATAAATTTATTTTAGCATTTTCCTCAAAATACATCCTAAAATATTCAGTCTGATACAAAGGCTGCATATGATAAAAATGCAGCAGCACCTCTGCTCGCTTTACTCGATAAATTTCTTTACTTACCCATGCATACTCGCACTGAATCTGCTGCTCGTATTCAAGAAAGCGGGTTGCTGAACTGCCCAAAATTGCCAAATCAATATCCAATAGATAATTTAAATCCTGTTGCTGAGATGGTTGATGCTGCCGAGTCGCAAGAATCCATGAATAAACTTTCTCAATGACAGATTCAGTCAAAATACCCTGACATAGTTTTTGCATGCGTTGGGCACTTAGTTCTTCATTGTCTTTAGCTTGAGGGTTATACACCACATCATGAAACCAAATCGCGAGTTCAACAGCATCAGGATCATCTAACCGTGCTTTGACTTGATGAAATAAATCAAGACACTCAACAATATGTTGCAGTGTATGATAATAACGTTGAGGCTCAGTATAAGCATTAAATAAAACCGCATATAACATATCAGCTTGCGCTTTTGACATATTGATTTTGTTGATGAACGCATCCCAATATTGATTGAATGAATTGACGTATTTTTCTGAACTATCTATGATCATATTTATCAAAAATAATAGACTTCTATATATTAATACAACATTTTTGGCAGTTATCACATGATCAATAAATCAAAATTTTCAGCACCATCGCATTTAAGTAGATTTGTTTGTTATCTGCATGCCCCCTTATTTCCAAGATTTAATAGATATTGAATGGTGCGGACAAGTACAATCACCCACACATTCAAAACGATTTAAAATCAGATATTATGGGGAGATCTTTGATGATTATCAGCTCATTTGCGCAACAGATTCTGCACCAGAACTGATTTATGCAGTCGATACAGAAAGCAAGGAAGAAATATTACTTTTTGATGGAGCACAGCATGGTTGTGATCCCATGTTTTGTGATGAATTTACACCTGAACAGCTCATGCACCGACCTGTCATTCATCAATTCATAGATCAAGATCAGCAAGATATCTTTAAAGTGATTATCAAGATGTATCACAATATTGACTATGATGATGAAGTGGAGAGTTTGAGCAATACAACCGGTGAAATTGAACTGATTTCAGGAAAAATTATTTCTGCCGATCAACTCAAAGCAGACGGATTTGAGTTTATTCAAATCAATGTGATGAATTCGCCGGGACATGAATACAGTATTTTTGAACGGGAATTGGCTTAATGCTCAGCCAATTCCGAAAATAAAGGCTATTTTAAGCAACTTGCTCATCACGCTTAAATACAAGTTCACCCTTCAATGAACTCTCAGCATCAAAATAATAACCATCCAGATTAAATGATTTTAAATCATCCAACTTTTGCAATTGATTTTGTATGATATAACGTGCCATTAATCCGCGTGCTTTTTTTGCATAAAAGCTAATTACTTTATATTTACCATTTTTCTGATCTAAAAATACAGGTTTAATGATGTCCGCCTGAATTTTTGCCTCTTTGACTGATTTATAGTATTCATCAGAAGCGATATTGACCAACAATTTAGATCCACTTTGCTGTAAATCCTCATTGATGAGTTGGGTAATTCGCTCTCCCCAAAAATCATAGAGATTGTGTCCACGCTGATTGGCGAGTTTAATCCCCATTTCTAAACGATATGGCATCATTAGATCCAAAGGACGCAATAAACCATAAAGTCCGGAAAGACTGCGTAAGTGATTTTGCGCAAAATTTAAATCATCTTGTGACAAGCTATACGCATCCAGTCCAGTATATACATCACCTTTAAAGGCAAAAATTGCTTGTCGTGCATTAGAAAAATTGAAATCAGCATTCCAGTCACGAAAACGTTCAACATTCAAATTGGCGATCTTGTCACTTACATGCATCAAACTGGCAATATCAGAAGCAGACAGTTTACGACTTAGGTCTATAAGCTGTTGAGATTGGTCCAACAGTCTTGGTAAAGTATGCTTGTCAGTCGGCAGTGCGGTTTCATAATCGAGCGTCTTAGCAGGGGAAATTAAGGCGAGCATGGTCTTCCTGATCAAAAAATAACTAATCAAACTATAACAGTCGGAATATTTTAATTCCAATTCATGTTTTCTGTGAGCAGAATCGGTAAACTATATCACTTCCCTGCTTTATGATCGTTTAAATTATGTCCGAACAACTGTTCATTCAAGGTTCGGTTGGCAAAATTGAAGTTTTTGTTGACTATCCTGTGGGCGAAGTAAAAGGATTTGCCGTCGTTTGTCATCCTCACCCACTACAAGGTGGTACTCCTCAACATAAAGTTCCAGCTTTACTTGCACAAATCCTCAGCGAACAGGGCTGTGTTGTTTATCGCCCAAGCTTTCGAGGTTCAGGACAAAGCGACGGTGTCCATGATGAAGGTTTTGCCGAAACTGAAGACATTTTAGATGTCATCAAACATGTTAGACAATTACACAAAAGTCTACCGTTCTATGTCGGTGGATTTAGTTTTGGTGCGCATGTGATGGCAAAGGCTTATCACGCCTTACCTGATGAAATTAAGCCCAAACAAGTGATTTTATGTGGTCTGCCAACTTCTACGGTCGATGGGCTACGCCACTATGTTACGCCTCCGATTAAAGGTGATATCCTGTTCGTCCATGGTGAAGCTGATCCAACCACCAAACTCAGTGATTTAATTGAATGGGCAAAACCACAGCGCCATTTGATTACGGTATTACCGGGTGCAAACCATTTCTTTACTGGGTATCTAAAACAACTACGTGTTGCAATATCACGTTTCTTGTTGGTACCTTAGAGTTGTGTGGATGGAAAATAAAATCGATAAGGTGAAATACTCACCTTATTGATGTACTGACATCGCTCCACTGTAAACCAAACTTCGCTAAATACTTTTTCACACGGTCACTGTCATTGGTGCTCTGCCTATGCTCACGAGATATTGAAAATAGGCGTCTGCCTGCATCAGCCATGGATTTTGACTTTTGGCATATCTCAATGACGCCCTGTAGCTGAATACGATCAAACTCATCGATTTGCGCCAATTGTTCAGTCGTTAAAATATTCGTCAGTACCGACTGTTTAAGCTCTTTTTCTTGCTCAGAAATATTCCACATACGCTGAAGCCGATGAATTTCAGTATTGACCTCATTTAAACCAATCCGTTCTCCATTTGCCAGTGTCGCCATCCGGGTTACGCTTGCAGTCAAATCCCGAAAGTTGCCTTGCCAAATTGCCTCTGCCGACTGAGCAAATTTTAAATATTTTTCAAGCGCATCACTATGAAATCTTAATTGTCGCTGATGTGCTGTCGCAAAGCGCTGTAATTCAAATGCGATATTCGGCTCGATATCTTCAACCCGGTCTTTTAAGCTGGGTAAAAAGAAAGTCCAGGTATTTAATCGTGCCCATAAATCTTCCCGGAAACGACCCGCTCGAACTTCCTCTCGCAAGTCTCGATTGGTTCCTGCAATCAACTGAAAATCGGCATGCACCTCTTTATCACTGCCCACGGGGAAGAAAGACTTGTCCTCCAGTGCCTTAAGCAACATTGCCTGCTCATCCAGCCCTAATTCACCAATTTCATCGAGAAACAAAATACCGTTGTCTGCGCTTTTTAAATAGCCAGTACGTGCTGCAACCGCACCCGTAAACGCACCTTTATGATGACCAAACAGCGTTGACATTGCGCTGTCCCCCACCAATGTTGCACAGTTCACATCAATAAAACGACCGGATAGATGAAATTTTTCCTTTTTAAGCTGATATATCTGCTTGGCTAAATGTGATTTACCCACACCAGTAGCACCCATAATTAAAATCGGTGCACTCGAACGTGTTGCCACCAATTCAACTTCTTGAATCAACTGGTTAAAGCCTTTATTTTTTGTCGCAATATTGGCTTTTAATTGTTGCCAATTCTCTGATTGCTCGTGTTCAAAACGTTGCGTTAATGCTGCATATCGTGACAAATCCAAATCAATGATACGGTATTCGCCTTCCGGTTGCTGTTTTCCTGTAGGTGAGCTTTGAATCAATTTTGCAGGCAAATAGTGTGCATCAATCAATAGATACCAACAGATCTGTGCAACATGCGTACCCGTAGTGATATGCAATAAATAATCATTATTCTCAGTATCAAAAGAAGAGGACTTTACAAAATCATATAAAGCACCATACATATCCGAGAAATCCCAAGGATCGCGAATATTGACCTGATGTCCTGTAATTTTGGTTTGCGGAGAAATTTCAAAAGCATCTTGCTGTAAATGCTTTATCAAGCTTGAATTACGCCGATCATGCAATAGCACCAACTCATCGACAACCAAATCATCATGCATCAATAAGCTTAGCGTTGGACGCCAACGTTGCCAACGCTCAGGCTTTTTGCCTTGATCCAAAGTAGAACCCACAAAACCAATGACCACTGTTTTTTTAAATTTTTGCATATTGCTATAAATCTATAAAAATTTATATATCTTGCCTAAATCATAGTTTTATTTTATCAATAAGCAAATATTATTCGCTGTGCTCAGCATAATATTTTAAAAATCACTATTTATTTTCATACACATGATCATGCTATACTGCTGCAGTACAAAGTTTTAACTTATTTTCCTCCATCTTTGTCTGATTCGACACTTCTCTTGATGGAACTGCCTTGCTTTGTCACAACAATAACCATAGATAAAATTTTATTATTCTACAGGCATATATTTCCCATGTTAGCGTTTACATTTTTAGGGACATCTTCTGGCGTACCCACATTGACCCGCAATGTTTCAGGTTTAGCGATTCATTATGGCAAAGCTAAAGAATGGATTCTTGTCGATGCAGGTGAAGGAACCCAGCATCGAGTACAACAAGCCAAACTGTCTTTACAACACTTGAAAGCGATTTGTATTACCCACGTCCATGGCGATCATTGCTATGGTTTGATGGGCTTACTCGCCAGTGCAGGGATGAATGGACGTAAAGACCCCATCACCATCGTTGCACCCAAAGAGATTCAACAATGGTTAGAAGCTACTCGTCACTTAACTGAATTGTTTTTGCCCTATCCACTTCATTTTATCGATAGCCATACACTGAATAGCACTTTTCAATTAGATGAAAAACTTTCAATTGATATTTATCCTCTACATCATCGTGTACCAAGTTATGCTTATGCTTTCAAAGCAACTTCGCTTCAGCGCAAACTCGATCATGAAAAGTTAGTTCAATTAGAGATTCCGAAAGGTCAACTTTGGGGAGATTTGCAACAAGGACTGACGATTGAATGGAACGGACAACCTCTTCACGGAAAAGATTTTGTAATTGAAAATAAGCAACATGTATCTGCGATTGTCAGTGGAGATAATGACCACCCTGAATTATTGAAAGATGCGTGTAAAGATGCCTCATTGTTAATTCATGAAACCACCTATACTCAAGCAGTATTAGATAAAGTTGGTTCTGGTCCAATGCACAGCTCTGCAAAAATAGTGGCAGAATTTGCGCAAATGATGAGTCTGCCGAATTTGATTGCTACGCATCTCAGTCCGCGTTATCACGATACTGTTGGAGTTCAGAAAATTCATGATGAAATTGCGCAGCATTACCATGGTCATTTTTATATTGCTGATGATTTCCATCGCTATGCGCTCAGTGCGAGTGGTGAGCTCACACTAATTCACCAACTCAAACCTTGGGAAAAATAATTTTACCAAGGTTTCTTTAACACGATACTCGACTTAAATATTTTCATAACAAAGATAAATAGTGTGCATAAAAAAACTTTTTTAGACGCATAGATATTCTCTGGATTGTGTTTAGCCTGTTATTTATTTTTAATTTCATCATTGTTCTTGGCTTGATCGGCTATGGATCGGCTTCCTCAAAAATTCAGAATTGTGTAAAAACAGCCGCTATAGTCAATCTGCTAAAAAGTTCATACAGTAGAATACCATTTCTCTTGATCAATAAAATGAAAGCAATCAATATATTGTTTGATGGTATAAAGCTTTCACTGCCACGCTTTAGCTCTAAAATTTAAATTATTTTTGCATAGGCGATGCTTCACTTTTCAGAGATGAAAAATGACAAAAATCTTCCGTCTAACGGGGTTCTTGCGCTACAAATAAAGCAGTACTTTGTTTTTGTTCATATCCCCGCTCAACATGGCGACTCATGATACAAGGCTATCTATGATCCAAAAGTACAAAATAAATGAATCATCCAAATCGCCTGTATGAATATCAGATGGTTTGACTATATTTATTTGCCGCATGATTTGTCTTGGCGATTTGATTGGATGATCTGTCGAGAAAATATGCCACACCACTCAAAATGAAATTTTTTGCGTAGTCTTTACAATTTGATCTTTTCGATGCAATTTTTTCTATAGGTGTTGGCTTTCTTTTTTATATTTACAGAACATTATGAATTTTAATCTTTGATTAAAAAATAGAAAAATAGATATAATCATATCAATAGAGATATTAAAC